>RECU01000034.1 GCA_007693855.1 Gammaproteobacteria bacterium
GCATCAACCACGGGACCGGCAGCGGGGCGGTCAGCTCGGAGTTCTTCTACGGGACAGGCCGTGCCCGTTACAAGCAGCTCCGCCGCTCAGGCTCAAGCGTGATCTCCACGATCTACTACGTCGGCAGCCTGTAAGAGCGCGAAACCGCAGGCTCCACCACCACCCACCGCCATCACCTCTACGCGGGCGGCCAGGCCATCGGGCAGCTCAAGCGCACCCAGGCGGGCGCCAACAGCTTCGAGTACTTCCACCGCGACCACCAGGGCTCGGTGACCAAGGTGACCAACGGCTCGGGCACGGTCGTCCAGTCGCTGAGCTTTGATGCGTTCGGCAAACG
The DNA here is from genome assembly GCA_007693855.1 of Gammaproteobacteria bacterium. Taxonomy (GTDB): domain Bacteria; phylum Pseudomonadota; class Gammaproteobacteria; order Steroidobacterales; family PWYM01; genus PWYM01. Next base: position 338 of record RECU01000034.1, read on the forward strand.
CAGGAATGCCGACTGGAGTGCCGACACCGCCGGCAACCGGTTCAACGACACCCACTTCACCAAGCAGGGCTACACCGGGCACGAGCACCTGGACAACGTGCGCCTGATCCACATGAACGGGCGGGTGCAGGATCCCACGCTGGGGCGGTTCATTAGCCCCGATCCGTTCGTGCCCGATCCAAGGCGATCCCAGGCGTTCGACCGGTTCGGCTACGTCTACAACAATCCATTGGCTCACACCGACTCCAGCGGTTACTTTCCCGAGCCGCTACGCCGACACTTTGACTCTTTCGAGTTCTTTGATCGATTCGGCGGCTTCGACCCTGGAAGAACAGGCGAGATCGTGGTGACCCGGCGACGGCCTGGGCCGTATCAGGGATTCGCCGATCTGCCTCTCGGGTTCGAGCGTTTCGTGGACATGACTTCCGGGATCGAAGTCTACACGCGACCGCCCAACGACGATGAGGTAAGCACCAGACCAGTCTCTGCATCCCGCGATGGGCTGGTCGTGAGGCCCGCTACTCATCGGGCATTGCCAAATCGTCGGGCATCGCTCAATCGTCGGGCCAGTCACTTTGCTCCGCGTATGCTCGGTAGCGGTGCTGACTTCTACTATACTGAGAACTGGCGCTCCGTTCCCGCGGAACTCCGAGATCGTTCAGACCGAGAGGCACTAGTCGCCGTCGTATACGCGTCCGGAGTCCCTGTCGCCATTGGGGCTGTGGGTCAGGCGTTTGCGGTTCCCGCGATTCGGCAAGTTGCGTTCGAGCTCACGATTGAGCTCGCCGGTGTTGTTCTGTCGGCAACACAACCGATGCCGGACGCGCTGATTCGTCCGCATGCCGCCACACCACCTGTCATGGACCCTCGAAGGTACAGTATGCCCCTCAGAAACATGCCGATTCCCCCAAAGGGAGTGGCTGTACCCTGATACCCAACAAAGAGGGGTCCGTGAGAGCTCGCCCGAGGCCCCGTCATTGGAGCGCAATTTTGAGTCGTTCGGATTCGACCAGACCGTGGTGGTATCGTCTCCCTACCTGGGAATGGCAGGAAGGTCTGAAGATTCACGGCAATATGTTCTTGAGTTGTTTTCTGTTGTGGCTTTTTTCTGCATGGTTCGTTTTCGATTTTTCGTGGACCCCGCTGATGTGGGGGTTAACGATAGTCTTGGGAGCGGGTTCACTGTACGCGTTATGGTTGGCCGTGATTGCATTTGCGGCGGTACTCTTGCATCACCGCGACCGTCGTCAAGGGTCGTATCGGGAGTTCTGGGACTAGCGTCGCGCGGGCTCTGGCCTGTGGGAGGAGCGCAACCATGATCGGGCGAGCGGCCATCTGGTCCGGGCGGTGGTGGGCACCAGCGCGCGCGGCGCCCAGCGGAAGCCGGGCGCATCACCTCCAAGTCCGATGTGGGCAGCTACACCTACGGCAACGGTGCCAAGCCCTATGCGGTGACCGCCGCAGGCGGCACCAGCTACGCCTATGACGCCAATGGGCGGATGACCAGCCGCGGCGGGGCTGCGATCACCTGGTACAGCTACGATCTGCCCCGGCGCATCAACTACGGCTCCGGCAGCGGGGCGGTCAGCTCGGAGTTCTTCTACGGCACCGGAAGATCACGCTACAAGCAGCTGCGCCGCGCAGGCGCAAGCGTAAGCGCTGCGTATGGGGCGCCCGGGACGCAGCGCCTGCGGTTATACTGGCGAGCGATGGTTCGCCTTCGGCGGGCCAGTCCCGGCGCTAGCGCAGCTTCGATGACGAAGGTGGTCCACCTGTGACCGAACACGACCTGCCGGCTCAGCCTGGCGAACCCCTCCGGGGGACTCTGACGTCGGCGAACCTCCCCTGAGCCCCCACACGCTCGAGCGACTGATGGCGCTGGACGCGCGCCTCGTCGCCGCGGTGAAAACCATTCGCGTCCTCGGCTCGCTGAGCTGGCCGCAGTCTGCCCAGGCGTCGTTCCTGCAGGCCTATCGGGCCGGCCGCCCGCGCCTGCCGGCGCCGCAGTATCGGCGCCCGGACTACCACGCCGAGGTGGCCGAGCTCGAAGCCATCATCACCGCCTGCCCGGATGATCATCCGATTGGGGCGTTTGTATCGGCGACCGCGCGCTCCTATGTCCTGGTCTGCCGCCTGCTGCAGCATGCCGGCAGCGCGCGCATGACACCGTTTTCGATCGAGCTCTACGGCCGGCCTGGGGATCCGCTGCCCGGCGGGCGCGTCACCAACGTGGATGCGGCCCGGCACTTCATCGAGGTCAGCCGCGGCTATGTGCACGTCGCTCCCCACAGCGGCGATCCGGTGATCTCGCCAGAGGCGCTGGCGGCGGTGCTGCGCGAGCGAATGGCCGAGGTCTTCACCGGGCATGAGGTCAACGTGGTGGTCGATCCGGCGCTGGTCTCGCGGGCGGCAGCGGGAGCGACGCGCATCCGGCTGCGCGGTGGCATCGACTTCCACACCAGCGATATCGAGCAGCTGCTCCAGCATGAAGCCTTCGTGCACTGTCTCACCGCGCTCAACGGGCGCGAGCAGTCGCGGTTTCGCAGCCTGGGTCTCGGTGCGCCGCGCACCACGGGCATGCAGGAGGGGCTGGCCACCTTCGCCGAGCTGATCTCCGGGGCCATCGACCTGACGCGGCTGGAGCGCATTGCCTTGCGCATCCTCGCCATCCAGCAGGCGCTCGATGGCGCGGACTTCATCGAGATTTTCCGCTTTTTCGTCACCGCGGGGCAAAGCGAATCGGAGAGCTTCCGTTCGGCGATGCGCGTCTTCCGTGGTGCGCCGCTCACCGGCGGGTATGCCTTCACCAAGGACACCGTCTACCTGCACGGCTTGATGGAAGTGCACACCTTCCTGCGCTGGTGCCTGCGCCACCAGCGCATGAATCTGGCCCGCTACCTGCTGGCCGGGCGCATGACCATCGACGACGTGCTGCAACTCGCGCCGCTGTTCGAGGACGGTACGCTCGATGCACCGCGCTACCTGCCGCCCTGGCTGTCGCGTGGTAGTACGCTGGCCGGCTATCTGGCCTTCGCGGTATTCGCCAACAACATCCGGCTGGCCGAGTTGCCGGCGGATCACCCGTTTCCGGGCGACTGAGCCCGGAACGGTAGTCATGTTTCCCAGCTGCCTCCGGGTGAAGCGCGTCCACAGCGACATGGCTCCCCCCAGGGGCCGTTCTGCGTCGGCGGTTGCAATCGGCTACACTTGAGTCCATGACGATGCAACGCTCGATCCTCATCATCGCGCTGCTGGCACTGGCCGGCTGCGCGGGCAACCCCCGGCCTATCGTCGACATGCGCGGCGTGGATCAGGAAGCCTATGCGGCTGATCTTGCCGAGTGCGAGGAGCTCTCACGCGAGGTCAACGTGGCCGGCGGCACGGCCCGTGGCGCCGCGGCCGGCGCGGCCGTCGGTGGCGCGGTAGGTGCGGTACGCCGCGGCGGCAGTGTCGGCGAGAGCGCCGGCGTGGGCGCCATTTACGGCGGTGCCAGCTCGGCGACGGCCAACGAGCGCGAGCGCCAGCAGGTGGTGAAGAATTGCCTGCGCGCCCGCGGCTACACCGTCCTCAACTGAGCCGATTCCGGCGCGTTTTCGATCCACTGCAGGAGGGAGGTTGCGACCATGGCCATGCAAAAGCTCGATGACACCGAGATTACCCGTCGGCTGGACGCGCTGGCGGGCTGGAGCCTGAAGGACGGCAAGCTGCACCGCAGCTTCCGCTTCGAGGATTTCGTTACCGCCTTCGGCTTCATGACCCAGGCTGCGCTGGTGGCCGAGACCATGAACCATCACCCCGAATGGTTCAACGTCTACAACACCGTGCGGGTGGACCTGACCACGCACGACGCCGGCGGCATCAGCGAGCTGGATTTCCAGCTGGCGGAGCGTATGAACGGGCTGTTCGGCGCATAAGTCTCCGCTGACGCACTAGGGCAACCACGCCCTCGTCAGGTTCTCATGCCCCCCGGCATCCGCCCGCACATTATCCTCGATGCGGATGCCGCCCCAGGGCCGCAGCCGCTCCACCACCGGCCAGTGCACTTCCGCGGCCAGCTCGTCGGCCTGCAGCTCCTCCAGCAGCAGGTCGATGAAGTAGATGCCAGGCTCGATGGTCACTACCGTGTCCTGCTCCAGCCGCCGGTTGAGCCTGAGTTTCGGATAGTCCTCCGGCGGCGGGGCAGGTGTGCCCTGCGGGTCGGCCTGTTGCCCGCCGACATCGTGCACCTGCACGCCGAGCAGGTGGCCCAGGCCGTGCGGGAAAAAGTATCGCGTGAGGCCCGCTGCGGCCGCCGCCTCGCCGTCCATGCGGATCACCCCGGCCGCCTTCAGCAGCTGGCCGATGCGCTGGTGGGCCGTGCGGTGTAGATCGCCGAAGGCGACGCCTGCGCGCACCTCGGCACACAGCCCCCGCTGCAGATCATCCATCGCACCGACCAGGTCGGCGAACTCGCCGTCGCCTGCGGTCCAGGTCCGCGTAATATCGCTCGCGTAACCGGCCACGTCGGCACCGGCATCGACCAGCAGCGTACGCCGGGGTGCCGCCTCACGCTCGCGGTGCTGGTAGTGCAGGACTGCGGCGTGTTCGTTGACCGCGACAATGCTGTGATAGGGCAGCTCGTCATCCGTGTGGCCACAGGCGCGCAGATAGGCCAGGTGAATCTCGTACTCCGGGGCACCTGCCAGGAACGCCTCGCGTGCGGCCCGGTGGGCGGGCGCGGCGCGCTCGTTGGCCGCGCGCATGCAGGCCAGTTCGTAGCCGGTTTTCACCGCCCGGTGCCAGTGCAGCACGTTGAGCGCGCGCTCGGGGTTCACCTTCGCCCCGGGCACCAGCGCCTCCACCCCCTCGCCGAGCAGCACCCTGCGCTCCGGCGGCCCGGGCAGATGCTGGCCGATCTCCGCCGGGTCCCGGATCACTCGGATGTCGAAGGCTTCCGTCCAGTAGCCTTCCGGATCCGCCGGCGGCTGGTGCCAGAAGTCCCGCGGCTGGTGATAGAGCAGCACCGGGCGCTCGCCGGGGGTGTGGATCAGCCAGCAGCCGGGATGGCGGTGCAGCGGCAGCCAGGCCTTGAACAGCGGGTTGGCGCGGAACGGATAGGTCTGGTCGTCGAGAAAAGCGTAGTGCTCCAGGCCGGCGCAGATGACCAGGTGATCGGCCTCGGCGGCGGCCAGCGCCTCGGTCGCGACGGCCTGGCAGCGGGCGACGTGTTCCGGGTAGTGCCGGGCAAGCGCGTTGGTGTCCATGGGCCTCCTGCCATCATCGAAACGGTGGTCTCCAGTATACTCCGGGCCTCCTCGAGGCTTCCCGGATCCGCGCTTTCGCCATGAGTTCGCAGACACAGGTTTCCCTGACCGGCATCACCACCACCGGTACGCCGCACCTCGGCAATTATGCCGGCGCCATCCGCCCGGCCATCGCCGCCAGTCGGCGCGAAGACGTCGATTCGTTCTACTTCCTGGCCGACTACCACGCCCTGGCCAAGAACCTCGATCCCGACTCGATGGCCCGCTCCACCCTGGAGATCGCCGCGACCTGGCTGGCGCTGGGGCTGGATCCCGAGCGGGTGACCTTTTACCGCCAGTCCGACATCCCCGAAATCCTCGAACTCGCCTGGATTCTCTCCGGCGTCACCGCCAAGGGGCTGATGAACCGCTCGCACGCCTACAAGGCGGTGGTGGCCGAAAACGAAGCCGCCGGCAGCCGCGACCCCGACAAGGGCGTGAGCATGGCGCTGTTCGGCTATCCGGTGCTGATGACCGCCGACATCCTGATGTTCCGCGCCACCCACGTGCCGGTAGGCCGTGACCAGAAGCAGCATCTCGAGATGGCCCGCGACATCGCCGCACGCTTCAACCACGTCTACCGCGAGACTTTCGTGCTGCCGGAGCCGGTGATCGATGAGCACACCGCGGTGCTCGCGGGCCTCGACGGGCGCAAGATGAGCAAGAGCTATGGCAACACCATCCCGCTGTTCGCGCCGGCGAAAAAACTGCGCAAGCTCATCATGAAGATCAAGACCAACTCGCTGGAGCCGGGTGAGCCGAAGGACCCGGAAGGCTGCACGCTGTTTTCCATCTACCGCGCCTTTGCCACGCCCGAGCAGACCGCGGTACTGCGCGAGCGCTACGCCGAGGGCATCGGCTGGGGTGAGATGAAGCAGCTGCTGTTCGAACACCTCGATGCCGAACTGACCGGCCCGCGGGAGGTCTACGAAACACTGATCCAGGATCCGGCGAGGATAGAGGCCGTGCTGCGCAGCGGTGCCGAGAAGGCCCGGGCGATCAGCCGGCCTTTCCTGGCCGAGATCCGCGACGCGATCGGTGTTCGCTCACTCGCTGCCGTTCGGCCCTGAGGGGTCGCTGCAAACATCCACGGAGGACGCCATGCCGACTCTGCTGCGCCTGGCCACGTTTTGCCTGCTGATCCTCGTCACCGCCCCGCTCGCGGCGCTGACCCATGTCACCAGCGTCGAAGGCATCGACGAGTATCGCCTCGACAATGGCCTGCGCATCCTGCTGGTCCCCGATGAGAGCCGGCCGACGACCACCATCAACATCACCTATTTCGTCGGCTCCAAGCATGAAGGCTATGGCGAGACCGGCATGGCCCACCTGCTCGAACACATGCTGTTCTACGGCACCGAGCGCCACGGCGACATCAAGGCCGAGATCTCCGAGCGCGGCGGGTTTGCCAACGGCACGACCTGGTACGAGCGCACCAACTACTTCCAGACGCTGCCGGCCGAGGAGGCCAACCTCGAGTGGGCGATCCGCATGGAAGCCGATCGCATGGTCAATTCGCTGATCCGCGAGGAGGACCTTGCCAGCGAAATGACCGTGGTGCGCAACGAGTTCGAGATCGGCGAGAACAACCCGTTCCGGATCCTGATGCAGCGCGTGATGGCGACGGCCTACGAGTGGCATGGCTACGGTCGCGCCACCATCGGTGCGCGCTCTGACATCGAGAACGTGCCGATCGAGCGGCTGCATGCGTTCTACCGGCGCTTCTATCAGCCTGACAACGCCATGCTGATCCTCTCCGGGCGTTTCGACCGTGAGCGCGCGCTGGCGCTGGTCGACGAGCACTTTGGCGCCATCCCCGCGCCGGATCGCAGTGGTGAGAACCAGTTGTGGCCGACCTATACCCGCGAACCGACCCAGGACGGGCCGCGCGAGATCGAGGTGCGCCGCGCGGGCAGCGTGCCCATCCTGATGGCCGGTTTCCATGTGCCGGCCACCGCCCACGAGGATTTCGCCCCGCTCGAGGCGCTGGCGCTGGTGCTGGGGGATCGGCCCTCGGGTCGCCTGCACCGACGGCTGGTCGAAGCCGGCCTGGCCAGCCAGGTCGGGGCCTTCACCTTCCGGCTGCGCGAGCCTGGCATGCTGCTGCTGTTCGCCACCTTGCCCCGCGAGGCCGATGTCGAGGCGGTACGCAGCGTGTTCCTCGAGACGCTCGACGAACTCGCGACGGCGCCCCCGGAGGAGGCCGAAGTGCGCCGCGCCGTGGCCGCGCTGACCAGCGGGATGGAGCGCTCCCTGGACGACAGCGACGAGGTGGGTATTTCGCTCTCCGAGTGGGCGGCCACGGGCGACTGGCGGCTGCTGTTCCTGCATCGCGACCGTCTCGAAGCGGTCACGGCCGAGCAGGTGCGGGCCGTTGCCGCGCGCTATCTCGTTCGCGACAACCGCACCGTCGGTCGCTTCACCCCCGAGGCCGCGCCCCAGCGCGCGGAAATCCCCGAGGCGCCTGAGCTTGCCGAGCTGCTGGCCGGTTACACCGGCCGGGACACCCGCGCGGCCGGTGAGGCCTTCGAGGCGACTCCCGAGAATATCGAGGCGCGGGTGCAGCGTTTCACGCTGCCCGGCGGGGCCGAGGTGGCCCTGCTGCCCAAGCGCACCCGCGGTGAGCGGGTGCAGGGCCGGCTGCAGATGCGCCTGGGCAGCGAGGAGACGCTGCTGGGGCTGGGTGCCGTCCCCGGGATGACCGGCGCGCTGCTCGACCGCGGCACGGAAAACTACGATCGCCAGGCCCTGCGCGACCGGCTCGATGAGCTCCAGGCGTCGCTGTCCGTCAGCGGCGGCACGGTGGTGTCGGGTCGGCTCGAAAGCCGTCGGTCGGCCTTGCCGGAGGTGCTCGGGCTGGTCGCGGAGATGCTGCAGCGCCCGGTGTTCCCGGACAGCGAACTCGAGGAACTCCGGCGCCAGATGCTGACCGGGATCGACCAGCAGTCGGACGACCCGCAGAGTGTGGCAATCCGGGAGCTCAACCGCCATTTCAATGTCCACGAGGCGGACCACCCGAACTATACGCCGAGCTTCGACGAGCAGGCCGAGCGGCTGCGGGCGGTGAGCCGTGACGGGCTGGTGGACTTCCACCGTCGCTTCTACGGTTTCGGCTCCGGCACGACGCTTGCGCTGGTGGGTGATTTCGACGCCGACGAGGTGCGTGACCTGCTGGTCGAGCTGTTCGGGGCCTTCACCCCCGAAGTGAGCTTCGCGCGCATCGAGAGCCGTCCGGCCGAGGTGGCGGCTGTCCGGCTGCAGCACCAGATCGACGACAAGGCCAATGCCTTCCTGCTGGCGCGTCACCAGTTCGCCATGCGCGACGACCACCCGGACTACCCGGCGCTGCAGCTGGCCGGGCACATGCTGGGTGGCGGCTTCCTGAACTCGCGGCTGTCGCGTCGGATCCGCGACGACGAGGGGCTGAGCTACGCCGTTGGCGCCTCCCTGTCGGCGCATCCCATCGACGAACTGGGGTCGGTGACGGCCTTTGCCGCCTTCGGTCCAGCTGATGTGGATCGCCTGGAAGCAGTGCTCTCGGAAGTGCTCGAACAGGTCGTGATGGAGGGATTCGGTGCCGAGGAACTGGACTCGGCCCGCACCGGCTGGCTGCAGCAGCAGCAACTGCTGCGCAGCGACGATGGCCGTCTGGCGGGCTCGCTGGCCGCCGGGCTGTATTTCCAGCGCGACAGCTTCCATGAGGCTGAACTGGAGGCCGCCGTCGAGGCGCTGACGCTGGCAGAGGTCAATGCCGCGATCGCCCGTTGGCTGGACCCGGCGGCGCTGACGCTGTCGCTGGCCGGAGACTTTGCGGCCCGGGAGGAAGACTGAGCCGAGCTGCTGTGCTGGCCGGTCACTGCTGTTAGCATGATCAGGACGGACACGAGGAGTCAGTGGTGAGCCGGGAGCCGGGGGACAGAGCCGTATATCGCTGGGCGCCTGCAGGTCTCGGGGCCGCCGCGCTGGTTGCCCTGCTGGGCGCCCTGGTGGTGCGCGGCGAGATCTCGCTGGCGTTTTTGTCCCTGTTCGTCGTGTTGTTGCCCGCCGCGCTCGCGGCCTCGCTGCTGCGCTGGTCGCCCTGGCCGCAGCCTGACGAGCGCCGGCACGACGAGGGCCGGGTGGACTGGCGGCGCGTCCTGGTGCTGTGCGGTGCCGGCCTGCTGATCGCCGCGCTGGTGACGCTGGTGCTGGGCGTGGCCTGGTCGGGCGGTCGGCTGGGCAATGTCCTGCTGGTGGCGGGCGTGCTGCTGATGCCGCCGGCGGCCATCGTGGTGGCCCTGGGCTGGCTGCTCGGACGGGCCCACCGCCTGGCCGAGGGCCTGCGTCCCGGCGAGCGCCTGGAACTCGAGGCACGCGAGCATTGGGGCGTATTCCTGCCGGCCGCGGGTGTCCTGGGCCTCGCGCTGTTGCTGGCCCTGGGGCCGTTCGGGGTGATCGGCTACAGTGCGGCCGGCGTGCTCTACCTGCTGCTCCTGCCCGCCGCGTCGGTACGCGCGCTCGGCGCGTTTCTCAACACCGGGCTCGCGCTCACGCCGGACCACGTGCTGATCGCCCGTGGCATCTTCCGCCGTCGGACCGAGCGACTGACGCGCACCGACATCATGGCCTGCGGCGTGCAGGCAGGCTGGACAGGCCGCCTGCTCGGTTTCGGTACCCTCAACATCATCTGCGACAGCGGCCGCAGTTTCAGTGTGCGCGGGATTGCCGACCCCGACACCTTCTGCGAACGTCTCGGCGTCCTGGAACTCCACGAGGACTGAGTTCCCCCTCGCGCCGCGCAGAGGCGGCGTGCTGTCAGACAGCTTCAGCGGAGCTGCGCCGGGCCAATGACGTGCGTTGCCCCAGGACCTGCTGCAGATACTCGCCGGTGTAAGAGCCTGCAGTCGCCGCGACGGTCTCGGGGGGGCCGCAGACCAGCAACTCGCCGCCACCGCTGCCACCCTCGGGGCCCAGATCGATCACCCAGTCGGCGGTCTTGATGACATCCAGGTTGTGCTCGATCACGATCACGGTGTTGCCGTGGTCGCGCAGCCGGTGCAGCACTTCGAGCAGCTGGGCGACATCGTGGAAGTGCAGTCCGGTGGTGGGTTCGTCGAGGATGTACAGCGTGCGCCCCGTGTCGCGCTTGGAGAGTTCGCGGGCGAGCTTGACGCGCTGGGCTTCGCCGCCCGAGAGCGTGGTGGCATTCTGGCCCAGCCGCAGGTAGGCCAGGCCGACATCCATCAGGGTCTGCAGCTTGCGCGCGAGCGCCGGTACCTTGGCAAAGAATCCCAGCGCGTCCTCCACGGTCAGCTCCAGCACCTCGTGGATGTTGAGTCCCTTGTAGCGGATGTCCAGGGTCTCGCGGTTGTAGCGGCGCCCCTGGCAGACGTCGCAGGGCACGTAGACGTCCGGCAGGAAGTGCATTTCCACCTTCAGCACACCGTCGCCCTGGCAGGCCTCGCAGCGTCCACCCTTGACGTTGAAGCTGAAACGTCCGACATCGTAGCCGCGCGAGCGGGCCTCCTGGGTGCCTGCGAACAGCTCGCGGATGGGCGTGAACAGGCCGGTGTAGGTGGCCGGGTTGGAGCGCGGCGTGCGCCCGATGGGAGCCTGGCTGATGTCGATCACCCGGTCGATGGCCTCGAGGCCCTCGATCGCGCTGGCCAGCGCCGGCGTCTCGCCGGCGCCGTTCAGGATCCGCGCCGCATGGCGATAGAGGGTGTCGTTGATCAGCGTGCTCTTCCCGGAACCGGAAACCCCGGTGACACAGGTGAACAGGCCGAGGGGGATGTCGACGTCCACCGAGCGCAGGTTGTTGCCTCGGGCGCCGCGAATGCGCAGCGTCCGCGCCGGGTCCGGTGCGGTGCGGGCGGCCGGCACCGGGATGCGGCGTGCACCGCTGAGATACTGGCCCGTGAGCGACGCCTCGCAGGCCATGACCTCCTGCGGGGAGCCCTGGGCGACCACTTCACCGCCGTGCACGCCGGCGCCCGGGCCGAGGTCGAGCACGTGGTCCGCGGCGAGAATCGCCTCCTCGTCATGTTCCACCACCAGGACCGTGTTGCCGATGTCCCGCAGGTGGATGAGTGTGTTGAGCAGGCGCTGGTTGTCGCGCTGGTGCAGGCCGATCGAAGGCTCGTCGAGCACGTACATCACGCCGACCAGGCCCGAGCCGATCTGGCTGGCCAGGCGGATCCGCTGGGCTTCGCCGCCGGAGAGCGTGTCGGCGCTGCGATCGAGGCTGAGATAGCCGAGTCCCACGTCCACCAGGAAGCGCAGTCGCTCGGAGATTTCCTTGACGATCCGCGCCGCCACCTCGCCGCGCCAACCCGGCAGCAGAAGACGCTGGAAAAATCGCGCAGCCTCGCCGATCGACATGGCCGCGATCTCCGACAGCGTGCGTCCGTCGATGAACACATGGCGCGCGGTGCGGTTCAGGCGGGTGCCGTGGCAGTCCGGACAGGGCCGCACGCTCAGGTACTTCGCCAGTTCCTCGCGCACCATGGTCGAGTCGGTTTCCCGGTAGCGCCGCTCCATGTTCGGCAGGATGCCCTCGAAGGCGTGGCGGCGCGTGGTGGTGCCGCCCCTGGCGCTGGCGTAGCTGAACTCGATCTCCTCCTCGCCACTGCCATGCAGCAGGATCTCTTGGATCCGCTCCGGGAGTGCCTCGAACGAGGCCTCCGGATCGAAAGCGTAGTGCGCGGCCAGGCTGCCGAGCATCTGGAAATACCAGGCATTGCGCCGGTCCCAGCCGCGGATGGCGCCACCGGCCAGACTCAGCGAGGCGTCGCGGACCACCCGCTCGGGGTCGAAGAACTGCTTCACGCCGAGGCCGTCGCAGGTCGGACAGGCGCCCGCGGGATTGTTGAACGAAAACATCTTCGGCTGGAGCGGCGGCACGCTGTAGCCGCAGACGGGACAGGCGAAGCGACTGGAGAAGGTGACCTCGGCCCCCTCGCCATCGAGCGGGGCGATGACGGCGACGCCATCGCTCAGGGCGAGCGCGGTCTCCAGTGACTCGGCCAGTCGCAGCCGCAGATCGGCGCGCACGCGAAAGCGGTCGACGACGGCCTCGATGCGATGACGGCGCTTGGCGTCCAGCGGCGGCAGCGGATCGAGGTCGACCACCTCGCCGTCGATCCGTGCACGCACGAAGCCCTGCGCCCGCAGCTCGCGCAGCGCCTGCTGATGCTCGCCCTTGCGGGCCTCGACCACGGGCGCCAGCAGCATCAGGCGGGTGCCTTCAGCCAGGCTCAGCACCTGGTCGACCATCTGGCTGACGCTGCGGGCCTCGAGCAGCTCGTCGTGGTCCGGGCACCGCGGCAGGCCGGCGCGGGCGAACAAAAGGCGCAGGTAGTCGTGGATCTCGGTGACCGTGCCGACCGTCGAGCGCGGGTTGTGCGAGGTGGATTTCTGTTCGATGGAGATTGCCGGCGACAGGCCCTCGATGTGGTCGATATCGGGCTTCTCCATCACCGAGAGGAACTGGCGGGCGTACGTCGAGAGCGACTCGACGTAGCGGCGCTGGCCTTCGGCATAGATCGTATCGAAGGCCAGCGAGGATTTGCCCGAGCCCGACAGTCCGGTGATCACGGTGAGGCGGTCGCGCGGGAGCTCGACGTCGATGTTCTTCAGGTTGTGGGTCCGTGCGCCACGGATCCGGATCGTCTGCATATCGCGCCTCTGGATCCCGCGGGGACGTGGCCGGGGGAACAAACCTCCTATAATACGGCTGCGGCGAGAAACGAGGCAAAGGACGGGGACTTGGCGGAATCGACGGTCGAACGCGTGCCGCTCACGGCAACCGAATGGCGCCACACCGCGCTGGTGGCGGGGGTGTTCTCGATGCGCACCTTCGGGCTGTTTCTGCTGCTGCCGGTGCTGGCGCTGTATGCCGCCGAGCTGCCGGATGCCACGCCGCTGCTCGTGGGCCTGGCGGTGGGGATCTATGGCCTGACGCAGGCATTGCTGCAGGTGCCTCTAGGCGCGCTTTCCGATCGTATCGGCCGGCGCCCGGTGGTCGCCGGCGGGCTGGTGGTGTTCGGCCTCGGCGGTGTGCTCGCGGCGCTGTCGCCGAGTATTCTCGGAATCGTCGCCGGACGGGCCCTGCAGGGGGCCGGCGCCATCTCCGGAGCGCTCAGTGCCAGCCTGGCTGACCACACGCGCGATGAGGTGCGCACCCGGGCCATGGCCCTGCTCGGCGCGACCATGGGCCTGTCGTTCGTCGGCGCCATGGTGGTGGCGCCGCCCCTGGCGGCGGTGATCGGGATCCGCGGGCTGTTCTGGCTCTCGGCGCTGCTCGCGGCGGTGGCGGTGCTGGCGGTGCTGATTGCCCTGCCCGGGGGCGGCCCGAAAGGCGCGTCGGTGGCCCGCGGCGGCTGGCGGGTGGCGCTGGCGGATCGTCGCCTGATGCGGCTCAACCTCGGCGCGTTCATCCTGCACATGGTGTTGACCGCGACCTTCGTGACCCTGCCGGTCGTGCTGCGTGATGAGGTCCTGTTGCCGGTCGGCCAGCATGGGCCGCTGTATCTCGGCGCGCTGGTGCTGTCGCTGGCGGTGGTCATCCCGATGGTGATTGCCAGTGATGGCCGGCGGGCGCGCCCGGAGCTGCCGATGGTCGCCTTCGGCCTGCTGGCGGCCGGGCAGTTGTGGCTGGCGGCCGGCGGGGCGACGGTGGCCGCCGTCCTCGTGGCCATGACCATATTCTTCGCCGGGTTCAATTACCTGGAGGCACGGCTGCCGGCGCTGCTGAGCCAGCGTGCGCCGCTCGAGCTCCGTGGCGCGGCCCTCGGGGTGTTCGGTGCCGCACAGTTCCTCGGGGCGTTTTTCGGTGGTGCGCTGGGGGGCTGGCTGCAGGGGCACTGGGGATCGGAAGGGGTGTTCACGGCAGCGGCCTGCGCGGGTGCGGCCGGGGCCTTGCTCCTGCGGGAGCGCCGCCAGGGCTGAACCGCGCGGGCGCATGGCCTCGGGCGCGGATGGCGCCGCGCCTGCGTGCGCGTGCTGCGGTGGTGTTTGCAGCCTTCCCGCCTCGATTCGCCGGGTGTGTCCGGCGAGCGCCTACCGTACAATGTCGGCACTTCAAACAGAGGATCGCCCGCGGCGCCGCCGCCGGGCAGCGCAGGGGAGAGGCACATGGCACGCGGAATCAACAAGGTCATCCTGGTCGGCAACCTCGGCGCGGATCCGGAAACCCGCTATACCCCGGGCGGAGCGGCCGTCACCAACATCCGCATCGCGACCTCCGAGAGCTGGAAGGACAAGCAGACCGGCGAGCAGCAGGAGCGCACCGAATGGCACCGGGTGGTGTTCTTCGGTCGGCTGGCCGAGATTGCCGCGGAATACCTGCGCAAGGGCTCGCAGGTCTATGTCGAGGGTGCGCTGCGGACCAACAAGTGGCAGGGGCAGGACGGCCAGGACCGCTATACCACGGAGGTCATCGCCAACGAGATGCAGATGCTGGGTGGCCGTGGTGGCGGTGATATGGGCGGTGGCCGCGGTGCCCCCGCTGCGCAGTCCGAGCAGCGGGGTGGTGGCGGTCGGCGCGAACAGCAGGCCGCCGCCGGCGGCAGCGCCAGCGGGGGGTTCGACGACGGTTTTGACGACGAGATCCCATTCTGAGTCCGGCGTCGCTCGCTCGGGGGTGTTGGCGGGGCGGTACACTGGTATACTGACAGGTTCGGAATTTCGAGGAGTGAGCGCGGCCCGGCCGCAGAGTCCATGCCCAACAAGCTGTACGTGCAGACCTACGGCTGCCAGATGAACGAGTACGACTCGGGCAAGATGGCGGACGTGTTGCGTGAATCCCATGGCCTCGAGCTCACAGCCCACCCCGAGGAGGCCGATGTCCTGCTGCTGAACACCTGCTCGGTGCGCGAGAAAGCGCAGGAGAAGGTGTTCTCGCTGCTGGGCCGCTGGCGTGCATTCAAGGACGCCCGGCCCGGCACGGTGATCGGTGTCGGTGGCTGTGTGGCAAGCCAGGAGGGCGCGGCGATCCGCGAGCGTGCGCCGTTCGTCGACATGGTCTTCGGGCCGCAGACCTTGCACCGCCTGCCGGAGATGCTCGAGCAGGTCACCGACGGTCGCGGCGCCGCCATCGACATCAGCTTTCCCGAGATCGAGAAGTTCGACCGCCTGCCGGAGCCGCGGGCCGAGGGGCCGACCGCGTTCGTGTCGATCATGGAAGGCTGCAGCAAGTACTGCTCGTTCTGTGTCGTGCCCTACACCCGCGGTGAAGAGGTCAGTCGCCCGTTCGACGACGTGATCGTCGAGGTGGTCCAGCTGGCCAGCCAGGGCGTGCGTGAAGTGACGCTGCTCGGCCAGAACGTCAACGCGTACCGCGGCCCGATGCATGACGGCACGCTGGCCGACCTGGCCACCCTGATCCACTACGTTGCCGCCATCGACGGCATCGAACGCATCCGCTTCACCACCTCGCACCCGGTGGAGTTCACCGATGCGCTGATCCAGGCCTACGCCGAAGTGCCGAAACTGGCGAGTTTCCTGCACCTGCCGGTGCAGAGCGGTTCCGATCGTGTGCTTGCCCGGATGAAGCGGGGCCACACGGCCATCGAATACAAGCAGAAGATCCGTCGCCTGCGCGAGGCGCGGCCGGACATCTGCATTTCCTCCGATTTCATCGTCGGCTTTCCGGGCGAGACCGATGCCGACTTCGCCGCCACCATGGCGCTGATCCGCGACGTCGGCTTCGACCAGTCCTTCAGCTTCGCCTACAGCCCCCGTCCAGGGACGCCGGCCGGCGGCTTTGCCGAGCAGGTGCCCGACGCGGTGAAGAAACAGCGCCTCGGCTTGCTGCAGGCGCGGGTGACGCAGCAGGCCCAGGCCATCAGTGAGGCCATGGTCGGCAGCCACCAGCGGGTGCTGCTGGAGCGGCCGTCGAAGAAGGATCCTCGCCAGCTCGCCGGGCGCACCGAGAACATGCGCTGGGTCAACCTCGACGCTGATCCCGCCTGGCTCGGCGAGTTCGTCGACGTCCAGATCACCGAGGCGCTGCCCAACTCGCTGCGCGGCCGTATCATCGCCCCGCCTGCCCGGCGCGATGTCGCCTGACCGGACGGCCTGCTTGAACGCCACCGATATCTCCCGCGATGTGCTGCTCGAACCGGCCGACAACCAGCGGCTGGCGAACGTCTGCGGCCAGTTCGACGAGCACCTGCGCCAGATCGAACGACGACTCAAGGTCAACATCAGCAACCGGGGCAACCGCTTCCGCGTCAGCGGCAGCGAGGCCGGCGCTGACACCTGTGAGCAGGTGCTGCAGCGGCTGTTCGCCCTGAGCGGTGACGAGCACATCGATCCGGAGCGCGTGCACATGTGTCTCCAGGAGGCCGGCATGGAGCCGGCACCCGAGGTCCCGAGCGCCGACGTCGACCCGGCCGTGATCCGCACCCGCCGCCGCGCCCTGCGTGGCCGGGGACAGAACCAGGTCAATTACATCGCCAGCATCCGCAGTCGCGACCTGACGTTCGGCATCGGCCCGGCCGGGACGGGCAAGACCTATCTCGCGGTGGCCTGTGCGGTCGAGGCGCTGGAGGCGGAAGCAGTCCGTCGGATCGTGCTGGTCCGTCCGGCGGTGGAAGCCGGCGAGCGGCTCGGGTTTCTGCCCGGCGACATGTCGCAGAAGGTCGACCCCTACCTCCGGCCGATGTACGACGCGCTCTACGACACCATGGGCTTCGAACGGGTGGGGCGGCTCATCGAGCGCAACGTCATCGAAGTCGCGCCCCTGGCGTTCATGCGCGGACGTTCGTTGAACGATGCCTTCGTCATCCTCGACGAGGCGCAGAACACCAGTATCGAGCAGATGAAGATGTTCCTGACGCGGATCGGTTTCGGTTCCCGGGCCGTGGTGACCGGCGACATCACCCAGACCGATCTGCCGCGGGGGCAGGCCTCGGGGCTCTCGCATGTGATCCGGGTGCTGGCCAACATCGACGACATCGCCTTCTGTCATTTCACCGCCCGCGATGTTGTCCGCCACCCGCTGGTGCAGACCATCGTGCAGGCCTACGACGCCTTCGCTGCCCAGGAGGCGGCGGCGCCCGCGGAGACGCCGGCGCGGCAGCGCCGCGGCAGCTAGTCGTCGTGGGTCTCGCAGTGGATATCGATGTCGCCCTGACCGCCGGGCGCAGTGGCCTGCCGGCCCGCGCGCGCTTTCGGCACTGGGTCGAGATCGCTGCGACGGCCTGTGGTGTGGCCGAGGGCGAGGTGGCGATCCGGGTGGTCGACCGGCCCGAAGGCGCGCTGCTCAATGGCCGCTGGCGGGGGCGTGATGGCGCCACCAACGTGCTGTCTTTCCCGGCTGGCGACATGCCTGCAGTGGCCGGCCTGACCCCCCATCTCGGGGATCTGGTGCTCTGTGCGCCCGTGGTGCGCGAGGAGGCCCGGCTCCAGGGCAAGCCGATGGCTGAGCACTGGGCTCATCTGGTAGTGCACGGGACGTTGCATCTGCTCGGTCATGACCACGAATGCGCGGTGGAGGCCGAGCGCATGGAGACCCTGGAACGGCGTCTGCTGGCCGGCCTGGGCATTGCCGATCCCTACCAGCCGCGCCAGGCCTCCCCGGCGTCGAGGAGAGCCTTGAACCATGAGTGACGAGCAACCTCCCAGTACCAGCGGCTCTGCAGGCCGTGGCCTGTGGGCGCGTCTCGCGCGCGCCTGGTCCGGAGAACTGCAGAGCCGCGACGACGTGCTTGCCGTGCTCAGCGAGGCGGGTGCCAAGGGCCTGCTGGACGCCGGCGAGCAGGCGATGCTGCTCGGGGTGCTGCGCGTCTCCGAGGAGCAGGTCCGGGATGTGATGGTGCCCCGCTCGCAGATGGTCGTCCTGGACCGTGACGCCGAGCCCGCCGACTGGCTGCGGATCATCATCGCCTCCGGTCACTCCCGCTTTCCCGTCATCGGTGAGGATCGCGACGAGGTGCTTGGGATCCTGTTGGCCAAGGATCTCCTGCGAATGTACGCCGACGGCGAGTCGAGCAATGCCGCGGCCCTGAAACTCATGCGCCCGGCCGTGTTCATCCCTGAAAGCAAGCGTCTGAACACCCTGCTGAACGAGTTCCGCGAGAGCCACAACCACATGGCCATCGTGGTCGACGAATACGGCGGCGTGGCCGGCCTGCTGACCATCGAGGACGTCCTCGAGGAGATCGTCGGCGATATCGACGACGAGCATGATCCCGACGACGATCATGACATCCAGCCGGACGACAAGGGTGGTTTCATCGTGCGCGCGTTCACCCGGGTGGAAGACTTCAACGCGCACTTCGCGGCGAACTTCTCCGATGACGAGTGCGACACCATCGGTGGCCTGGTCATCCAGGAGCTCGGCCGCATGCCCCGCCGTGGCGATACCGTGGAACTGGAGGGCCTGAGGCTGCGGGTGCTGCGCGCAGACCGTCGTCGCATCGACAGCCTGCACGTCACCCGGCTCGCTGCCGACGGCGGGTGAGGCGCCTCCCGGTGGCCTCCGTCGCGCCCGCGCTGCTGCGCCGCAACCCTGCCTGGCTGGCACTCGCGCTGGGCGCGGCGATGCCGCTCGCATTCGCGCCTTTCGGTCTCTGGTGGCTGTCGCCGCTGTTGCTGGCCGCGCTGTTTCTGCTCTGGGATGACATCGCGCCACGCGAGGCCGCGCGCCTCGGGTTCGCTTTCGGTTTCGGTCATTTCCTGGCGGGGACCTACTGGATCTACATCAGCATCCATGTCTTCGGCGAGGCGCCGCTGCTGCTCGCCGTGGTGCTGATGCTGCTGGTCGTGCTGATCATGGCGGGCTATTTCGCGCTGCTGGGCTGGTTCAGCGCGCGGGTAGCGCCGGCTGCCGGTCCGGTGCGCTGGCTGCTGGTGCTGCCGGCCGCCTGGGTGCTGGTGGAGTGGCTGCGCGGCTGGTTGTTTACCGGCTTCGCCTGGCTCGCGCTGGGCTATGCGCAGGCGGACAGCTGGCTGGCCGGCTTCGCGCCTGTGCTGGGCGTCTACGGTGCCAGTTTTGCCGTGACACTGTCGGCCGGCGCGTTGTGCTGCCTGGTCGCCGGTCGGCGACTGCCGCCGCGGCTGGTCGGGGCTGCGGTCCTGCTGCTGACCTGGGGGCTGGCCGCGGTGCTGGTGCGGGTCGGCTGGACCGAACCGCAGGCCACCGGACTGGACGTGGCGCTGGTTCAGGGCAATGTCTCACAGGATCTCAAATGGGCGCCCGAGCAGTTCGCCGCCACACTCGAGCTCTATGAGGCCCTGACCATCGAGGCCCTGGATCACGATCTGGTGGTCTGGCCGGAAGCCGCCATCCCGGCGCTGGTCCATGAAGTGGCGGGATATCTGGAGCACATCAGGTTGCTCGCCGATGAGGCCGGCAGCGCGGTGATGCTCGGGATCCTGCGCTACGATTTCCGCGACCGGCGCTATGAGAACACCCTGCTGGCCCTGGGCGAGACGCCGCAGTTCTACGTCAAGCGCCACCTGGTGCCGTTCGGCGAGTATTTTCCGGTGCCGGCATGGCTGCGCAACTGGCTGCGGCTGCTGAGCCTGCCCTACACCGACATCTCTGCCGGGTCTGAGGGTCAGCCCCCGTTGCGGCTGGCCGGGCAGGTGTTTGGCCCGTCGATCTGCTATGAGGCGCTGTTTGGCGCCAGTCAGCTGGTGTTTCAGCCGGAGGCGACCCTGCTGGTGAACGTCAGTAACGACGCCTGGTTCGGCGACTCGATCGCGCCGCACCAGCACCTGCAGATCGCCCGTCTGCGCTCGCTGGAAACCGGTCGCTGGATGCTGCGGGCCACCAATACCGGCATTTCCGCGCTGATCGATCCGGCAGGCCAGGTGGTACAGCGCTCGCCGCAGTTCGAGACCTACGTGCTCAGCGGTCGAGTGGTGGGTCACGAGGGCAAAACCCCCTACATGGTGCTGGGCAACCGCGCCATCATGCTGCTGGCCGGTGTGCTGCTGCTGGCCGGGGGACTCGTCGCGCGGCGCGGCTGAACAGGCCCGTCCCGCTGCGGTATCCTAGGCGGCTTGTATTTCGACCAGCTTCAGGCCCCCACCTCATGGAAGACGCTTACCGCCCCGCCACCGTCGAGCAGGCTGCCCAGGACCACTGGGCACGCACGCGCTGCTTCGAGGTTGGCGAGCAGTCCGACCGCCCGAAATTCTACTGCCTCACCATGTTCCCCTATCCGAGCGGGCGCCTGCACATGGGCCATGTCCGGGTCTTCACCATTTCGGATGTGATTGCGCGCCACCGCCGCATGCAGGGCTACAACGTGCTCCAGCCCATGGGCTGGGATGCCTTCGGCATGCCGGCGGAGAATGCGGCGATCGAGCGTGGCGTGGCGCCGGCGAAGTGGACCTACGAGAACATCGACTACATGCGCGGGCAGCTCAAGCGCCTGGGTTACGGGTACGACTGGCGCCGCGAACTGACCACCTGCAAACCCGAGTACTACCGCTGGGAGCAGTGGCTGTTCACGAAGATGTTCGAGCGGGGCCTGGTCTATCGGCGCAACGCGGTGGTGAACTGGGATCCTGTCGACCAGACCGTGCTGGCGAACGAGCAGGTCATCGACGGCCGCGGCTGGCGCTCCGGGGCGCTGGTGGAACGTCGCGAGATTCCGCAGTGGTTCATGAAGATCACCGCCTACGCCGACGACCTGCTCGAGGAACTCGAGCGGATGTCGGGCTGGCCCGAGGCCGTGAAGACCATGCAGCGCAACTGGATCGGTCGCTCCGAAGGCATCGAGCTGGCGTTCGACGTGGCCGATGGCGATCAGCAGTTGAGGGTTTACACCACGCGCCCCGACACCCTCTACGGCGTGACCTACATGGCCGTGGCGGCCGAGCACCCCCTGGCCGTGGCGGCGGCCGAGGGGCAGCCGGCGCTGCAGGCCTTCCTGCGCGAGTGCCAGCAGGGTCAGGCGGCCGAGGCCGCGCTGGAGACCATGGAGAAGAAAGGCATGCCGCTGGGTGTGGACGTCATCCACCCGCTGACCGGCGAGCGGTTGCCCGTCTGGGTGGCCAATTTCGTGCTCATGGGTTATGGCACCGGTGCGGTGATGGCCGTGCCCGGCCATGACCAGCGCGACTGGGAATTCGCTACCCGGTACGGGCTGCCGATCCGCCAGGTGATCCGCCCGACCGATGGCCGCGACGGTGACCTGGCCACTGCGGCCTTTACCGACTACGGCCTGCTGGTGAACTCGGGTGAGCATGACGGCCTGGACTTCGCGCAGGCTTTCGATGCGCTCGCCGCGAAGTTCGAGGGCGAAGGTCGTGGTCGTCGCCGCGTGAACTATCGGCTGCGCGATTGGGGCGTCTCGCGGCAGCGCTACTGGGGCACCCCCATCCCGATCATCTACTGCGACGACTGTGGTGCCGTGCCCGTACCGGAGGCCGACCTGCCGGTGGTGCTGCCCGAGGATGTCGAGGTGACCGGCAGCGGCTCGCCGTTACAGAACATGCCGGAATTCTTCGAGTGCAGCTGCCCACAGTGCGGCAAGCCGGCCCGGCGCGAAACCGACACCTTCGACACCTTTGTGGAGAGTTCCTGGTACTTCGCCCGCTATGCCTGCCCGGACAGCGATGCCGCCATGCTGGACGACCGCGCGGATTACTGGATGCCTGTCGATCAGTACACCGGGGGTATCGAGCACGCCATTCTGCACCTGCTCTACTCGCGGTTTTTCCAGCGGGTGATGCGCGATCTCGGCCTCTCGCAACATGCCGAGCCGTTCAGCAACCTGCTCACCCAGGGCATGGTGCTGAAAGACGGTGCCAAGATGTCCAAGTCCAAGGGCAACACCGTCGATCCGCAGGCGCTGGTCGAGGAGTACGGGGCGGATACCGTGCGTCTGTTCATGATGTTCGCCGCACCGCCGGAGCAGGCGCTCGAGTGGTCCGATGACGGTGTGCAGGGCGCGTTCCGCTTCCTGCGCCGGCTGTGGCGGCAGGTTGCCGCGCATGTCGCGGCCGGCCCGACCGAGCCCCTCGACGCCGCTGCGCTCGACGAGGGTCAGCGCAGCCTGCGCCGGCTGGTGCATCAGACGATTGCCAAGGTGGATGACGACATCGGCCGGCGCCACAGCTTCAACACGGCGATCGCGGCGGTGATGGAGCTGTCCAATGCGGTGAATCGGTTTGCCGATGGCAGCCCCCAGGGCCGCGCGGTTCGCCACGAAGCGATCGAGTCCATGGTTCTGATGCTGTCGCCGATCGTCCCCCATGTGTGTCATGCGCTCTGGCAGGCGCTGGGACACGAAGAGGCGGTGGTCGAGTGCCCATGGCCACAGGTGGAGACCGCGGCGTTGGCGCAGGCTACGGTGGAGCTCGTGGTGCAGGTGAACGGCCGGCTGCGCGCGCGCATCGAAGTGGCTGCCGATGTCGACAAGGAAACGGCCCTCGCGCAGGCGTTGGCCGAGGATAACGTACAGCGCTTCGTCGGCGCGGCAGCGCCTCGCAAGGTGATCCATGTTCCGGGCAAACTGCTCAATATCGTGGTCTGAGGGTGTCGGTGTCCGGCGTCCATGCCGGACGCTGTTCCAGGCGCTCCTGGCGACCGGTCTCGCGCTGGCTGTGGCCGGCTGCGGATTTCAGCTGCGCGGCGTGATTCCGCTGCCGCCCGAGATGGCGGCCACCTATATCGAGACACCCGACCGCTTCAGCGAACTGCACACCAGCCTGCGCGAGGCGCTGCGGGCCAACGGGATGCGGGTGGTCGAGGACCGGCGCGAGGCCAGTGCGGTGGTCAGGCTGCTGCAGGACGAGACCGGCGAGCGCGTGCTGTCGGTCTCGGCACGCAACATTCCGCGCGAATTCGAAGTGTTCTATATCGTCGAGTTCGAACTCGACGTCGACGGCGAGACCCGCCTGCGCGACCAGCGCATCGTTCAGACCCGGGCCTACACCTGGCGGGAAACCGAGGTGCTCGGCAAGGCCGAGGAGGGTCGGCGGATACGCCGCGCTCTCGCCGATGACCTGGCGAGCCGCATGCTGCGGCGCATGAGCTCGGCCGTCGAGGCCGACGGCTGAGCTGGACAGCTCGCCCCGGGCGATGCTGACCGTCGGCGATCTCCAGGACCAGGGCCTGACCGAACTGCTGGCGCGGTATCGCACCCGGCGTATCGACGTTCCTGCCGGCGCAGCCATTCCAGGCAGCTACTGGGGCGCGCCGGAAGCCGGTCTGCTCGGCGATGCGCTGGTCCTGCGCGCCGACACCCCGCTGCACTCCGCCCTGCATGAGCTTGCCCACCGCGTATGCATGGACGACGCGCGCCGGCGCCAGCTGGACACGGATGCCGGCGGCAGCGACGAGGAGGAGTGCGCCGTGTGTTATCTGCAGCTGCTGCTGGCCGACTGTCTGCCAGGTGTCGGCCACGCCCGCCTGCTGGCCGACATGGATGCGTGGGGCTACAGCTTCCGCGAGGGCAGCGCTGCAGCCTGGGTGGCGGGCGATGGCAGGGAGGCGCGCGAGTGGCTGGTCAGGCGCGGCTTGATCGACACCCGCGGGCGTCCCACCTGGCGCCTGGCCTGAGTCCAGTGCTCAGAGCTTCGTGGGGTTGGGCTGCCCGGGGTACATCTGCGCGAATTCGAAGGCCTTGTCGGTCATCGTGAACTCGAGCTTGCGGGCGCCCTCGGCGTGGGCCTTGCCCACCGGCACCCGGCGATAGAAACACGAGCGGTAGCCGACGTGGCAGCTGATGCCGCCCTCGATCTCCACCCGCAGCCAGACGCAGTCCTGATCGTCATCGATGAGCAATTCCCGCACGTGCTGCACCAGCCCGCTGGTCTCCCCCTTGCGCCACAGGGCCTGGCGAGAGCGGCTGAAGTAATGTGCCTCGCCGGTCTCGATGGTCAGGCGCAGGGCCTCGGCGTCCATGTAGCCGACCATCAGGAGCTCGCCGGTGGCGGCATCCGTGGTGACGGCCGGGATCAGGCCGTGCTCGTCGAAGCGGGGCGCGAGTTCCGTGCCTTCCTCGACCTGTTCGACCGAGCGGCGCTCGGCAAAAGGGGTGCTGGACATCTGGGTGTTCCATTGAACGTCAGATCCTCGATTATACGGCCAGGCGGCCCGGGGGTCATGCCGCGGGGCTGGACAGCGTTGCTATACTCGACGGCACCATGGATATTGTCTTCCACAATACGCTGACGCGTCGTAAGGAACCCTTTGTTCCGCAGGACCCCTCTCGCGTGACGATGTACGTCTGCGGCCCGACGGTCTACAACTTCGCGCATATCGGTAATGCGCGCCCGGCGGTGGTGTTCGATGTGCTGGCGCGCCTGCTTCGGCTGCATTATCCGCTGGTCTACGCCCGCAACATCACCGACGTCGATGACAAGATCAATGCGGCCGCCCGCGAGCGCGGCGAGCCGATTGGTGCCATCACGCGCCGCTACACCGCGGCCTACCACGAGGACATGCAGGCGCTCGGGGTCCTGGCGCCGGATATCGAGCCGCGGGTCACCGATCACATCGACGACATCATCAGCATGATCGAGCGGCTGCTTGCCGCCGGCCACGCCTACGGTGCCGAGGGCCACGTGCTCTTTCACGTCGCCTCGTTTCCAGCGTACGGACGGCTTTCCGGGCGGGATCCCGAGGAGCTGCTGGCCGGTGCCCGCGTGGAGGTCGCGCCGTACAAGCGCGATCCGGGCGATTTCGTGCTCTGGAAGCCCTCCGACGACACGACCGTCGGCTGGGACAGCCCCTGGGGCCGCGGGCGGCCAGGCTGGCACATCGAGTGCTCCAGCATGATCGAGCGCCACCTTGGCGAGACGATCGATATTCACGGGGGCGGTCAGGACCTCATTTTCCCGCATCACGAGAACGAGATCGCCCAGGGCACCTGCGCCCATGGCGGACGCACGTATTGCCGCTACTGGCTGCACAACGGCTTTCTGAACGTCGATGCCGAGAAAATGTCGAAATCGTTGGGCAACGTGCTGCTGGTGCGCGAGCTGCTGGATGAGGCGCCAGGTGAGGTGATTCGCCTGGCCCTGCTGTCCGCCCGGTATCGCGAGCCGCTGGACTGGAACGACGCGCTGCTCGCCGACAGTCGCCGCAAGCTCGATCGCCTGTACGGGGCGCTGCGCGGCGTCACCCCGGGCGAGGCGCCGCCGGCGCCGCCCGCAGCGGTGGTGGCCGCGCTGTGCGACGACCTCAACACGCCGAAGGCGCTCGCCGCCCTGTTTGGTCTGGCGCGCCAGCTCAACAGCGCAGACGATGCCCTCGAGCGCGCGCGCCTGGCGGCTGAACTGCGTGCAGGGGCCGCGCTGCTGGGCGTCGGGCAGCAGGATCCGGAGGCCTGGTTCGCCGGCGCCGGTAGTGGCGGCGGCCCCAGCGAGCAGGAGATTGAGCATCTGCTGGCGGAACGCACGGCGGCGCGGCAGCGGCGGGATTTCGCGGCCGCCGACCGTATTCGTGATGAACTGGCTGGCGCGGGTGTGCACATCGAGGACGGGCCGGAGGGTACGCGCTGGCGTCGCGCAGGCTGAGTCGCGCGACCAGGCAATATCGCTGTGAACGCCCCGAAGTGCCCGCAGGCGTGACGATGGAGTGTCATGAGTAACGAGATCGAACAGGCGCAGCGGGAATTGGTCGAGGAATTCGCGTTCCTGGAAGACTGGATGGACCGCTACCAGTACATCATCGACATGGGTCGTGAGCTGCCGGAATTCCCGGACGCCTGGCGGACCGAGGCGCATCGTGTGCACGGCTGCCAGAGCCAGGTCTGGCTGCACTCTGAGCCGCGCGATGGACGGCTGCATTTCCAGGCGACGAGCGATTCGGCGATCGTCGCCGGGCTGATTGCGCTGCTGATGCGGATCTACAGCGGGCGGCGTCCCGAAGAAGTGGTGCACACGCCGCCGGCATTCGTCAGCGAGCTTGGCCTGGACCGGCATCTGAGCCCCACCCGCAGCAACGGCTTGCGAGCCATGCTCGAGCGTATCCGTGCCCAGGCGGCGGCGATGACGGTGCCTGGTGGACACGCCTGAGCCGTCGATGGCCCGCCCCTCACCAGGGGCGCGCCTGCTGCTGGTCCTGCTGCGCGGCTACCAGCTGGTGATCTCGCCGCTGCTGGGGGGCAACTGTCGTTACCTGCCGACCTGCTCGGAGTATGCTCGCGAGGCGGTGCTGACCCATGGCGCCCTGCGCGGCGGCTGGCTGGCCTGCAGGCGGATCATGCGCTGTCATCCCTGGGGCGGTCACGGGTACGATCCGGTACCCGGGCGCCGCCCCGCCGACCTGACCCATGGAGATCACTGATGGCCGTCGACAGGAAATTGCTGGAAATTCTCTGCTGCCCGGTGACACACGCCGAGCTCGAGCCCGCCGCGAGCAGTCTGCTGCACATGATCAACCTCAAGATCGAGCAGGGCGGGGTGACCACCCGCGGGGGCGAGGTGCCCGAGGCGCCCTGGGAGGCGGCCCTGGTCACCCGCGACGGACGACTGGCCTACCCGGTCCGTGACAGTGTGCCTATCCTGCTGGAAAACGAGGCGCTGACCCTCGGCCAGCTGGACGCCAACGGCTGAGCCGCGGCCGCCACGGGTGAAAACCACCGTCGAGCGCATCGGACCGCAGCTCGAGCGGGCACTGCCCGCGGCCTGGCTGATTGCCGGCGACGAGCCGCTGCTGGTCGCCGAGGCGGCCGATCAGGTCCGCGCGGCGGCGCGCAGCCAGGGCTACACCCAGCGCGAGTTGCACATCGTTGAACGGGGCTTCGACTGGGACGCGCTGCGCACCTCCTCGCAGAATCTCTCGCTGTTCGCAGAGCGGCGCATCGTCGAGTTGCGGCTGGCCAGCGCGCGGCCGGGCGAGCGGGGTGGGGCGGTGCTCGCCGGCCTCGCGGCCGAGCCTGATCCCGACCGGCTGGTGCTGGTCACTGCGCCGAAACTCGACGCGGCCGCGGCCCGTGCCCGCTGGATAAAGGCGTTCGAGAGCCACGGGGTGTTCGCCCAGGCCTGGCCGGTGGAGGCCACGGCCATGCCGGGCTGGATTGCCGCGCGCCTGCGTCGCCAGGGGCTTGCCGCCGATCGTGAGGCCATCGAACTGCTTGCCAGTCGCTGTGAGGGCAATCTGCTGGCCGCCAGTCAGGAGATCGACAAGCTGGCGCTGCTGGTGGTTGCAGGGCAGCGGATCGGTGTTGAGGAAGTGCTCGCCTGGGCCGGCGACAGTGCGCGTTTTGATGTCTTCAGGCTGGCCGACGCCGCCCTGGCCGGCGATGCCCGCCGCGCGCTGCATGTGCTCGCCGGACTGCGCCGCGAAGGGGTCGAGCCGGTTCTGATATCATGGAGCCTGATCAAGGAGTTGCGTACCCTCATCTCGCTGCGCGCGAAGCTGAGGAGTTCATCCGCCATCGATCGTGTGCTGGAGGCCGAGCGCATCTGGCCACGGCGACGGCCCCTGTTCAGGAAGGCATTGCTGAGGTTGACCCCCGACAGACTGGCCGAACTGCAGCAGCTGGCCGCCCGTACCGACCTGGCCATCAAGGGTCAGGCCCACGGTCAGCCCTGGTCGTTGCTGGGCGAGTTCATTCTGGGGTTGACGCTGGCCGACGCACCGCTGCCCCAGGCGCACGATGCCCTTCCGGCGGACGCCTGAATGGGTCCCATCGGCATTTTCGGCGGTACCTTCGATCCGATCCATTACGGCCACCTGCGCACCGCCTTCGAACTGCAGCAGGCCCTGCGGCTCTCGGAGATGCGCTTCATGCCCTGCGGCGATCCACCGCACCGGCACCAGCCGCTGGCTGACGCCGCGCAGCGCCTGGCGATGGTGAGGGCTGCCGTGGAGGGCCAGGAGGGGTTTCTGGTCGATGATCGCGAACTGCGCCGCGGCGGGCCGTCCTACACGGTCGATACCCTGGCGGCGCTGCGCGAGGAGTGGACCGAGGCGCCGCTATGTCTGGTGATCGGCATGGATGCGTTTCTTGGTCTGCCGCGCTGGCATCGCTGGCTGGAGATCCTGCGGCTTGCCCACGTGGTCGTCGCCCACCGGCCCGGGTGGCGGGCGCCGGATATGGGTACGCTGGGCGAGTTGCTGGCCGAACGCGGGACCTCCCGCGTGCGCGATCTGCATACGACCCGCGCCGGGGCGATCTTCGTGCACGCGGTCACCCAGCTCGAGATCTCCTCGACCGAGGTGCGGGCGTTGATTCGTGCCGGTCGCGACCCGCGTTTTCTGATGCCGGATCCGGTGCGCCGCATCATTCTGGATTCGGGCTGTTACGCCGCGACGGAGGACCACTGACCGCATGCAAAGTGAAGAGATCAAGGACCTGGTGCTGGCGGCGCTGGATGACGCCAAGGGCGAACAGGTGCGCGTGCTCGACGTGCGCGAGCTGACCTCGATCACCGACTGGATGGTGGTCGTCAGCGGACGCTCAGATCGCCACGTCAAGGCGTTGTCGGACGCGGTGCTCGAGCGCGCGCGCGATATCGGTGTTCGACCGATCGGCGTCGAGGGACAGCGAGGCGGTGAATGGGTGCTGGTGGATTTCGCCGATGTGCTGGTGCATGTGATGCTGCCGCGCATCCGGGAGTTCTACAACCTGGAGAAGCTTTGGGATATTGGCAAGACGGCCGTCACCGCGTCTCCGGGCCGGCTTGAGGCACAGGGCGCGTCGCGGGAGCGCTGATGCGCTTCCGGGTGCTTGCCGTGGGCCCCAGGCAGCCGGCCTGGGTCACCGAGGGCGTCGAGGAATACCGGCGGCGGCTGCCCGGGCTGGAGGTCGTGGAGCTGCCACTTTCGCGTCGCGCGAAGGGCCAGCCGCCAGGGCCGGCGCGTGATGATGAGGGCCGACGCCTGCTGGCCCGGCTCGGGCCGCAGGACCATGTGGTGGCGCTGGAAGTCGACGGCGCGACCCACGACACCGCGGCGCTGGCGCGCCGTGTCGAGGTCTGGCTGGGCCTGGGTCGTCCCGTCAGCTTCCTGATCGGGGGGCCGGACGGGCTGTCGGCAGGGGTTCGTGCGAGGGCGGAGGAGTCCTGGTCGCTGTCGCCGCTGACGCTGCCGCACGGGCTGGCGCGGGTGGTACTCACCGAAGCCCTGTACCGCGCCTGGAGTGTGCTCCAGGGCCACCCCTACCATCGCGACTGAGGGCTAGAATCGACCAGGAGGTGGCGTCCACGGGGTCGCCCTTTGCCAGTTGTCAGGGAGGATCGATGTGTTCCAGGGGCGTGAACTCGTGCTGGCCTCCGCCTCGCCTCGCCGCCGGGAGTTGCTGGCTGGCCTCGGTGTGGCGTTCACGGTGTGTCCGGCGGATATCGATGAGACCCCGCGTGCCGGCGAGGCCGTGGCACGGTTCGTGGCGCGGATGGCACGGGAGAAGGCCGGCACCGTGGCCGGCCGAGAGGTGGCGGGCCCGGTGCTCGCCGCCGATACAGTGGTGGTCTGCGATGAGCTGCCCTTTGGCAAACCGCGGGATCGGGAGGATGCGCTCGCCATGCTGGGGCGGCTGTCCGGGCGCTGGCACCGGGTCCTCAGTGCCGTCTGTCTTGTCGCCGGCGACGTGACCCGCGAGGTCCTGACCGAGACCGAGGTACGCTTTCGGCCGCTCGCCCGCGGCGAGGCGGCCGCTTACTGGGCCACCGGCGAACCTTGCGACAAGGCCGGCGCCTATGCCATCCAGGGCCTCGGCGGCTGCCTCGTCCAGGAAATCCGCGGCAGCTACTCCGGGGTGGTCGGGCTGCCGCTGGCCGAGACGCTTGGCCTGTTGCGCAGCGCGGGTATCCCCTGTGGGCCGGGGGGGCTGACCGATGCGTGAGGAAATCCTCATCAACGTGACACCGCGGGAAGTGCGCGCGGCGCTGGTCGAAAATGGCGTCCTGCAGGAAGTGCTGGTGGAGCGTACCAGTCGGCGCGGCCTGATCAGCAATATCTACAAGGGCAAAGTGCGGCGCGTGCTGCCGGGGATGCAGGCGGCGTTCATCGATATCGGCCTGGAGCGCACGGCGTTTCTGCATGAGTCGGACATCTCGCGTGGGCCGGATTCCGACAACGGCCCCAGCCTGCCGCCGACCGGTGGCATCCGCGATCTGCTGCGCGAAGGCGGGGATATCCTCGTGCAGGTGCTGAAGGATCCGATCGGGACCAAGGGCGCCCGGCTGACCACCTACATCACGCTGCCCTCGCGCTTCCTGGTGTTGATGCCACGTGGCCAGGGCGTCGGCGTGTCCTCGCGCATCGAGGACGACGCCGAGCGCCAGCGCCTGCGCGGCATCATGGAAACCATTGCCGACCCCGCAGGCGGTGCAGGTTTCATCGTGCGTACCGCGGCGGAGGGCGCCAGCCTGGAGGCGCTACGCGCGGACATGCTGTTTCTTCAGAAGCTCTGGGATGCGATTCAGACCCGGGCGGGTCATGTGCCGCCCGGACGCCTGGTGCACGAGGATCTGCCGCTGTCGCTGCGCATCCTGCGCGATCTCATGTCGCTGGACATGGAGCGGGTCAGGGTGGATTCCGCCGAGGCCTTCCGGCGGATGCAGGAGTTCGCCGGGATGTTTGCGCCACAACTGGTGCCCATGATCGAGCACTACGAGGGTGGCCGTCCCATCTTCGATCTGCACAACGTCGAGGACGAGATCCAGCGGGCCCTCCACCGACGCGTCCCGCTGAAGTCCGGCGGACACCTGGTGGTCGACCAGACCGAGGCGATGACCACCATCGACGTCAACACCGGCGGCTATGTCGGGCACCGGAATCTCGAGGAGACGATCTTCCGGACCAACCTGGAAGCCGCTGTTGCCATCGCCCGGCAACTTCGGCTGCGCAATCTCGGCGGCATCATCATCATCGACTTCATCGACATGCTGGAAGTCGAACACCGCCAGCAGGTGATGCAGGCGCTTGAGCGGGCCCTGGAGCGGGATCCGGCGCGCACGCAGATCATGGAGGTCTCAGCCTTGGGTTTGGTGGAGATGACCCGCAAGCGCACGCGCGAGAGC
The DNA here is from genome assembly GCA_007693855.1 of Gammaproteobacteria bacterium. GTDB lineage: Bacteria > Pseudomonadota > Gammaproteobacteria > Steroidobacterales > PWYM01 > PWYM01. Next base: position 31,540 of record RECU01000034.1, read on the forward strand.
CTGGAGCACCTGCTGTGCGAGGCCTGTCCAACTTGCGAGGGTCGCGGGTTCGTCAAGACCGCCGAAACCGTCTGCTACGAGATTTTTCGCGATATCGTGCGCCAGCATCGGCAGTTCGATTTTCAGGCGCTGATGGTCATCGCGCATCAGGATGTGGTGGAACGGCTGCTTGATGAGGAGTCGGCGAGTCTCGCCGAGCTCGAAGAGTTCACCGGGAAACCGATCCGGTTGCAGACCGATGCGCTGTATGGCCAGGAACAGTTTGACGTGGTGCTGATATGAAGCACTGGCTACGCCGCCTGGTGCGCGGCCTGGCCGTGCTGGGCGCCAGCCTGGTCATCCTGCTGGCCTTGCTGGTAGGGCTGTTCCGCCTGCTCGTGCCGCAGGTTCCGGAGTATCAGGCCGAGCTTGAGGCCTGGGCGACAGAGGCGCTCGGGGTGCCGGTGCGGGTGGGTCGGCTGGATGCCCGCCTGACGCTGCGCGGCCCTGAACTCACGCTGCTGGATGCCACCGTAGGCGGTCAGGGCAGCGGCATGCTGCCACTGGTGGCACGCGAGGTCAGCGTGGTGGTCAGCGTGCCACGACTGGTGACGGAGCGTCAGGTCGCCGTCTCGCGGGTGCGCCTGGCCGGTGTGGTGGTCGAGCTCGCGCGCGGTGCCGATGGGCAATGGCTGCTCCAGGGGCAGCCGCTGGAACTTGATGACCGCGATGCCCCCGCCGAGCTGCCGGAGCTGCCTGATTTCCGACTCGATTTTCTTGATGGCGAATTGCGGCTGCAGCCGGGGCCGGAGGCACCGGTACAGGTGCTGGGCGACATCCAGCTGGCGGTCACCCGCGACGGTGGTCGCGTGAGTCTCGATCTGCGGGCGACGCCCCCTGAGGCTCTGGGCACGCGGATCGAGGTCTCTGCCGAGGCCAGCCCTGGCGAGGGTCGGCTCGACCTCGATCGTCTGGAACGCATGCCATGGCGTGCCTTTATCGATCTTCGTGACACCGATCTCGCGGCCTGGCGCGCATGGCTACCAGGCGATTGGGCGCTGCCGGCCGCTGGTCGCGGTGGGCTGCGTCTGTGGGTGGCGGCGCTCGGACGTCAACCGCTGGAGGCCAGCGCGGAGCTCGACCTGCTTGGGTTGGCACCGCCGCCAGGCACGCTGCCCAGTCCCCTTGAGCAGGCCTATGACCGGTTGGCCGGCCGCTTCGAGTGGCGGCGCCACGAGACCGGGTGGACCGCTGCCGCAGGTCGTCTGCTGGTCGAGCGCGGCGGGCTCAGATGGCCGGAAACCGAGCTTCGCCTTGAGGTCGAGGGTGACCTGGGTGGGCGCGCCAGGGTGGCTTTCGAAGGGGGGTTCCTGCGTCTCGAGGATCTGCTTCCGGCCCTGGCGTGGGTGCCGGCAGGGGACTGGCGCGAGCGCCTGCTGGCGATGGCGCCGGCCGGCGAGGTCGAAACGCTCGAGCTGTCGCTCGACCTCGTGCCGGACGCGGAGCCGGGCTACTCGGCGAGCGGCCGGGTGCGCGCGCTGCAGCTTGCCGCGATCGAGGACTGGCCAGGGGTCAGCGGCCTGGGGGGAGGTTTCCGTGCGGATGAGACCGGCGGACGCTTCCAGGTCGCCGGCGAGGGGTTTGCCTTCGAGCGTCGGCCAAGCTTTGACGGTCTGGTGTCGCTGGGACGTGTCGAAGGCCTGGTGGTGTGGCGCCGCAGCCCGGCCGGCTGGCGCGTGGTGGGCGATGATCTCCGGGTGTCCGGGGTGGACCTCACCGCGCGCGGTGACTTTGAGCTGCTGTTCGACGAGGAGGGCGCCGAGATCGATATCCGCGCCGAGGTGATTCGTGCCGAGCTTGGGCCGGCGGCAGCCCGCTTTCTCCCGGTCGGGCACATGCCGCCGCCTGCGGTGCGCTGGCTGCGTCGGGGGTTTCCCCAGGGTGAACTTACACGCGGGCGTTTCGAACTCTCCGGCCGGCCACGAGACTTCCCCTTTGAAGACGGCAGCGGCCACTTTCTCGCCAGCGGTGAGGTCAGTGGCGTGACGTTGGATTACGCGGATGGCTGGCCGCTGGTGACCGACGTCTCCGGCCGGGTCCGTTTCGAACGCGAGACGCTCACCGGCGAAGTCTCCGGCGGGGTAATCTCCGCCAGCCCTCTGCTGCGTGGCGAGATGGCCATCGACAATCTGCGCCGGCCGACACTGACCGTCACCGGCGAGGTCGACAGCAGTGTCGACCGGCTGCTCGCGTTCCTGCGCCAGTCACCCGTGGCAGAGGCACTGGGTGAACCGGTGTTCGCCGCGCGTGGCAGCGGTGCTGCGCGCACGCAGGTGGACCTGACCCTGCCGCTGTTCGATATCCAGCAACATCGCTGGCAGGGTGAGATCGCGCTCGACAACGCCCGCGTCGGCTACGGCGATCTGCCAGCCGAGATCGTCGGTCTGCGCGGGCGGCTGCTGCTCGATACCGGTGAAGTCCGCAGCGACGACCTGGTAGGGTCGCTGTTCGGCGAAGTGTTCACGGCAGAACTCTCGCCGGCATCCGATGACGGTTACCACACCGTGCTGCGCGCACGGGGCAGGCTGGGGCCGCGCGGCCTCAATACGCTCGTCGGTGAGCCCCTGGCGGCCCGTACGCGGGGTGTGGCGGAGTGGTCGCTGTCGGGCTGGTTTCCGGAGGGCCAGCCCGATGGCACCCGGGCGCCGCTGCGATTTGCGCTGGACTCCCTGTTGACCGGGCTGGAGGTCGATCTGCCAGTGCCGGCGGGCAAGCCGGCGGGCGAGCCGCTGCCGCTCCAGCTGGTGGCCACGCTGGATCCCGCCACGGGACTGTCGCTGTCGGGGGAGCTGGGTCGCGAGGCGCGCTGGCTGCTCGAGCTCGTCGACTCGCCGGCAGGGTGGCAGCTGGCGCAGGGCAATCTGCGGCTTGGCGGGGGCACGCCGCTGCTGCCCCTGCACGAAGGGCTTGCGATCGATGGCACGATTGGCGAGCTTCAGGTCGACGCCTGGCTCGCACTGGCCGCTACGCTGGCGCGCGAGTCGGGGAACGCTGTGCTCCAGCGGGTGGACCTCACCGCCGAGACCGCCTACGGCCTCGGCCAGGAGGTCGCCGAATTGACCCTGCTGCTCGAGCGCGGGCTCGAGGAATGGCGCTTGCGGCTGGATAGCGAGGCCGTGGCCGGTGACGTCCAGGTGCCGTTTGACCTGACCGGTGACACGGCCCTGGTCATGGACATGCAGCGGCTGCACATCGCCGGCCAGGGGCCGTTGGCCGAGCCCGTGGTCGATGAGGCGCTGCCGCGCCGCGCGGAGCCGGATCCCCGAACGCTGCCGGCCATGCGCATCCGCGTCGAGGAGTTCGTGCTGGCTGGCATGGCGTTCGGCGCGCTGGAGGCGCAGCTTGACAGGGCCTCCGGCGGACTGGTTGCCAGCCGCCTGCAGAGCCGCAGCCCAAGCTTCCAGGTGAATGCGGACGGCCGCTGGCTGGCCGATGACTCCGGCAGTCGAACCGAGCTGGCGTTCGTCTTCGAGAGCACGGATATCGCCGGCGCGTTGCAGGCCATGCGCTTCGAGCCTTTCATGAGTGCCAACGCAGGCACCGTCGATGCCCGGTTGCACTGGGAGGGCGGGCCGGCCTCCGAGTCCTGGCGTGACAGCCTGGGCGGGAGCATTGCGCTCAGAGTACAGAATGGCAGGCTTAGCGAAGTCGAGCCAGGCGCCGGTCGGGTGGTCGGGTTGATGAGCCTGTCGGCGTTACCACGCCGTCTTGCGCTGGATTTTCGCGATGTCTTCGGCAAGGGTCTCGGCTTCGACCGCATCGAGGGTGATTTTCTGCTGATCGACGGCGATGCCTACACCGACAACCTGCGTCTGCGTGGCCCGACCGCAGACATCGCCCTGTTGGGGCGTACCGGGCTCGCCCGCCGCGACTATGCCCAGCAGGCGCTGGTGACCGCCGATGTCGGCATGGCCCTGCCGGCGGTGGGGGGGCTGCTTGCCGGACCGGGTGTCGCCGCGGCCATCCTCGTGTTCCAGGAACTGTTCCGCCAGCCGATGCGCGGTATCGGCCAGGCGGCCTACTGCGTCTCGGGCCCCTGGGAGGCGCCGCAGGTCCAGCGGTTGACGCAGACCATGATCGAGGAGGGTTACGGCTGCGTCGAGCTGCCGGGGGACTGGGACCAGGCGCGCGCGCGGGGCGACTGAGCCGCGACAGGTACCAGTGTTGGACGCCCGGCGCCGGGTCACGGAGAATGCGGGCCTCAGGGAGTGCTCGCCGTCAGCTCGGCGCCGCGACACGACAGGAAAGGATGCAAGTGTTGTCTGCACAGTCATTGACCATTGCCACCACGCGCCTGCTGGCGCCGGGCGGGCTCGATCTCGACCGGCTCCAGGGAGCACTCGGCCAGCTCATGGCCCGTCGTCTGGACTACGCGGAGTTCTATTTCCAGAGCGCGCGGCATGAGTCCTGGAGCCTTGAGGACGGCATCGTCAAGGAAGGCAGCCACAGCCTCGACCAGGGCGTGGGTGTGCGTGCCGTGACCGGCGAGCGCACCGGATTCGCCTATTCCGACGTCATTACCGATGATGCCCTGCGGGCGGCCGCTGGCGCCGCCGGCGCCATCGCGCGCAGTGGCGGTGAGGGGCGCGTCCAGGCCTGGCGCCAGAGCGCGCCGCAGGCGCTTTACGCCGAGGCCGACCCGCTCGCCAGTCTGCCGGACGCCGAGAAGATCGCCTGTCTGCTCGAGATCGACCAGGCCACCCGCGCCATGGACCCGCGCGTACGCCAGGTGATGGCCAGTCTGGCTGCTGTGCACGAGGTGGTCCTGGTGGTGGCCAGTGACGGCACACTGGCCGCCGATGTGCGGCCGCTGGTGCGGTTGAATGTCTCGGTGATCGTCGAGCAGGGGGGGCGCCGCGAGCAGGCCTCGAGTGGTGGTGGCGGGCGTTTCGATCTGGTCGAGCTGATCCGCGGTGAGCGGCCGCTGACGTTCGCGCGTGAAGCGGTCCGGCAGGCCACGCTCAACCTCGAGGCGGTTCCCGCGCCTGCGGGGACCATGCCCGTGGTGCTCGGCAGTGGCTGGCCCGGGGTGCTGCTGCACGAGGCGATCGGCCATGGTCTGGAAGGCGATTTCAACCGCAAGGGTACTTCCGCATTCAGCGGGCGCGTGGGTCAGCGCGTGGCCGCGGCGGGCTGCACCGTGGTCGATGACGGCACCCTGCCACAGCGGCGCGGCTCGCTGTCCGTCGACGACGAGGGCACGCCGTCAAGCTGCACGGTACTGATCGAGGATGGGCGCCTCGCGGGCTATATGCAGGACAAGCTCAATGCGCGGCTGATGGGTGAGCGTTGTACCGGTAACGGCCGCCGCGAGTCCTTTGCGCATCTGCCGATGCCGCGTATGACCAATACCTACATGTTGCCCGGCGACCGCGACCCCGAAGAGATCATCGCCTCGGTGCAGCGCGGCCTGTACGCCTGCAACTTCGGCGGCGGCCAGGTGGATATCACCTCCGGGAAGTTCGTGTTCTCCGCCAATGAGGCCTACCTGATCGAAAACGGACGCCTGGGTGCGCCGGTCAAGGGCGCGACGCTGATCGGTAACGGCCCCGATGTGCTCACGCGGGTGAGCATGGTGGGTAACGACCTCGCCCTGGACCAGGGGATCGGCGTCTGTGGCAAGGAGGGCCAGTCCGTCCCGGTAGGGGTCGGGCAGCCCACGCTGCGGATCGATGCGCTCACCGTCGGCGGGACCGCCTGAGCGGCCGCGGAGGCGGTGTCGCGCAAGGCTGTGCTAGATTGCCGCCATGTGGCTGTCCAAACCGGTTTACGAGGCGCTGCCTTTTTATTACCTGCTGGCCGGCGCCGCCCTGCTGGGGGCCTCGCTATACCTCGATGAGGGCGTCTGGCAGGCGGGCTGCATCGTCCTGGGCCTGATCGGTCTGCTGGCCGGACTCGTGGTGTGGCTGAAACGCCGGGACTATCGTCGCCGGCATGTCCGGGGCCCGGGTGGACCACTGGACGACGAGATCCGCTAGTCGCCGCTGCCCTCGGCGGTGCGCGGCAGCGAGCTGTCCTCGTCCCCGTCAGTCTCGATCGCCTCGTCGGAAAGCAGGTCCTCGTCATCGGGCGAGCCGCCTGATCCGTTGGCGTCGCGCAGGTCCTCGTAGACCAGCGTATGTTCGCCGATCTGGATCCTGTCTCCATGGCGGAGCCGTCGCCGCTTGAGGCGGTTGCCTTCGAGATACACGCCATTGGTGCTGTTGAGATCCTCGAGCACGCTCTCGCCCTCACGCGTGAGGATCTGGGCATGGTGTCGGCTGACGAAGCGGCTCTGCAGCTGCAGTTCGTTGTCCGGCGTCCGGCCGATGATGATGCGCCCGTCCTGGAGCTCACGGATGGCGACCTGCCGGTCCTGGTGGAGGATACGCAGGCGTGACAGGGCGAAGCTGCCGGTGTCGTCGCTGCCATCATCGACGGCGCTGAGCGCCGGGCGCTTGCGGGCGCTGACGAAGGGGGGATGTTCGCGCCACTGGAGCTCGGTCAGTGCCGCCTCGATCTCTGCACTGCTCACGGCTTCGAGGTCGTCTGCAAAGGCACAGAGCATGGCGGTATCGCAGAGGGTGTTCACCAGGCGCGGGGTTCCTCGCGTCTCCCGGTAGATCAGCGCGAAGGTGTCTTCGGTGAACAGTTCGCGCTCACCCGCGCCGGCGACCGCCAGACGATGGCGGATGTATTCCCGGGTCTCGTCGCGGTTCAGCGGGCCGAGGTGGAAGCGCAGCCGCACGCGCTGCGCCAGCTGCTCGAGATTCGGTGAGTCGAGCTTGTCCTTGAGCTCGGGCTGGCCGGCCAGGATGATCCTGAGCACCTTTTCCTTCTGGGTCTCCACTCCCGAGAGCAGCCGGAGTTCCTCCAGTACCTTGGGGCTGAGATTCTGCGCCTCGTCGATGATCAGCAGCACCTTCTTGCCCGAAGCGTAGAGCTCGATCAGGTGGGTGTTGAGGGTGTCGAGCAGTTCGGCCTTCTGCATCTGGAACGGTCGGAACCCGAACTCGACGAGAATGCCCTGGAGAAATTCCACCGGGGTGACCTGGGTCTGGGCGACGTGCGCCAGGGCGACATCGGCTGGCAGGTCCGAGATGAACGACTGGATGAGCGTGGTCTTGCCGGAACCGATCTCGCCGGTGATGACCACGAAACCGTCGGTCAGCCACATGATCGAGTCCATGTAAGCCCGCGCCCTGGCATGTTGGCGGCTGGCATACAGAAACTGCGGATCCGGACTCAGCCGGAACGGCGGTTCGTTCAGCTTGAAATGCTCGCCGTACATGTCCACACCGGTGACTGCCACTGACCCGGAGAGTAAACCATCCCTCGGCCGGTTTCGAGCGACCGGATCGCGACTGCGAGGCTCAGTCCCCGCGTCCGGCCAGGGCGCGGAGGCGCTCGAGGCGCCCGGGCAATGCCGATCGCTCGGCACAGACCACCGTGGCATGACCGATCTTGCGGCGGGGCCGCGGGTGCTTGCCGTAGTCGTGAAAATGACAGCCCTCGATGGCGAGCACCTCGGCACGGGGCGGCAGACGTCCCAGGAAGTTGACCATCGCGGCGTACCCACGTGCCGAGGTGTCCCCCAGCGGCAGATCGAGAATACCGCGCAGGTGGTTCTCAAACTGCGAGGTGACCGCGCCCTCGAGGGTCCAGTGCCCGGAATTGTGCACCCGAGGCGCCATTTCGTTGGCCAGCAGCCGTCCGTCGACGACGAAGAACTCTACGGTCAGCACCCCCGCGTAGTCGAAGTGCTCGAGCAGGCGATCCAGGCAGCGCTCCGCGTCCTGTTGCAGCCCTGGCCGCTCCACCGGCGCCAGGCTGTAATCGAGGATGCCCTGCCAATGCACATTGCGTGTCAGCGGGTAATGGCGCCGTTCGCCGCGCCGGTTGCGCACACCGATCAGCGAGACTTCTTCGTCGAACGGCGCGAACGCCTCGAGGATCATCGCCACGCCGCCGAGGGCTTCCCAGGCGGCGGCCAGCTCGTCGCGCCGGCGGATGAAGCGCTGACCGCGTCCGTCGTAGCCGAGCCGGCGGGTCTTCAGGACCGCCGGCAGACCCAGTGCCTCGGCCGCCTCAGCGAGTTGATCGAGCGTGTCGACGGTTCGCCAGGCGACGGTCTCGATCCCCAGTGCGTTGAACAGGGTCTTCTCGAGCAGCCGGTCCTGCGCCGTCGCCAGTGCATCGATGGGCGGCAGCAGTGCGGTTGTCGCCGCGACCCGTGCGGCCGCCTCCCGCGGCAGGTTCTCCACGTCGAACGTGACGACGTCGCAGCGCTGGGCGAGGGTCTCCAGCAGCGCGGGGTCGTCGATGGCGCCCAGCAGCGAGGGGGCCACCTGGGCGCCGGGGCTGTCAGCGTCGCGGTCGAGAAACAGGATCCGCTCACCCAGAGGGATGCCGGCGAGCGCCATCATCCGACCGAGTTGGCCCGCGCCGACGATGCCGACCGTCATGTCCGGGCGGGATCGGGTCGCGCCAGGACCGCGTCGGTCTGCGCTTGCCGGTACGTCTCCAGGGCGTCGCGCAGTGTGTCATCCGAGAGCGCCAGGATGGCCGCCGCGAGCAGGGCGGCGTTGGTGGCACCCGCCGCGCCGATCGCAAGCGTCCCTACCGGCACGCCTGCGGGCATCTGCGCGATCGAGAGCAGGGAATCGATACCATTGAGTGCGCGGGATTTCACCGGCACCCCGAGCACCGGCAGTGAGGTCTTGGCCGCGGCCATGCCGGGCAGATGGGCCGCCCCGCCGGCGCCGGCGATGATGACCTTGAGACCGCGTGCACTGGCCTGCTCACAGTACTCGAACAGCAGATCGGGCGTGCGGTGCGCCGAGACCACGCGCGTTTCATGCGCAACCCCGAGACGCTCGAGCGTCTCGCTGGCATTGCGCATTGTCTCCCAGTCGGAGACCGAACCCATGATGATGCCGACCAGAGCTGTCATCGTCGCAGTTTACCAGCCCACCGGGGCCTGTGCTCAGGCGTCGGCCGCCAGCAGGCGCCTGAGTTCCCTGAACAGCTGGCGCCGTGCGTGGCTGGCCCGGGCCGTATCCGCGCGTGCCGCCGCCCGCAGCAGTTGTCGCAGGGCCTGTGGTTCGGTGGTGGGGTGGGCTGCAATGAACTCGCCGAGCGCCGCGTCGCCTTCCTCCAGCAGCCGATCGCGCCAGCGTTCAGCCTGGTGATCCAGCGCGACGATGGCGCGGTGGGCCTGTTCCCGGGCAGCCAGGGCCGCGCGGATCGGTTCGGCATCGATGCGGCGCATCAGCTTGCCGATCAGCTGTCGTTGGCGGCGCAGTCCACCATGCGCCTGGATGCGGCGGGCGAGTGCGAGGGCCTCGCGCAGCTCCTCGGGCAGCGGCAGGGCGGCGAGCTCACCCGCCGGCAGACCGAGCAGTGATTCACCCAGCGCCTGCAGGGCCTCGGCCTCGCGTTTGGCGGCCGATTTGCTGGGACGTTCGGTGGGCTCTGCGCCCTCCGATGGCTTGTCTGCTGAACTCATCGTGTCGCCGCCAGCGTGTCGGCGAGCACATCGAGCAGGCGGTCGACCTCCTTGGCCGTCTGGCGATGGGTGAGGCTGACCCGCAGGGCGCCGGTCTGTGGGTCGACACCGCAGACGGCGAGGGTGCGGGGGGCGTAGAAGTGGCCGTGGCGGATATTGATCCGGGCCCGCCCCAGGGCCGCGACGACCTCTCCCGGTGGCGCGCCCTCCACGGTGAAGCTGACGATCGGCAGACGCTGTGGTCCCGGTGCCGGATCTCCCAGCACACGCACGCCTGGCAGGCGGGCCAGCCCCTCCAGCAACTGCCGCGTCAGCAGGCGTTCTGCCTGAACCACCCGCGCGAAGCCGCTGATCAGACTGCCCTCACCCAAGGACCGGAAATACGTCGGCAGACTGCGGCAGGCGTAGACCAGTTCCCCGGCCACGCCACCGGGTTCGAAGCGCGCAGGCAGCGCATCGGCGGTGTGGAATTCATGGCTGGTGTTCGGCAGGCCGGCGAGCAGACCTTCGCGCGCGTAGAGCGCCGCGCAGTGTGGACCGAATACCTTGTAGGCGCTCCAGGCGTAGAAATCGACGTCCCAGTCGTACACGGCCAGCGCCGCGTGCGGCGCATAGGCGACCCCGTCGACACAGACCAGAGCACCGGCCGCATGCGCCAGCCGGCTGATGTCCGCGATCGGCAGTACGCTGCCGGTGACGTTGCTCGCATGGGTGACGCAGACCAGCCGCGCCGGCTGCTCGAGCATCATCGCCAGCGTGTCCAGCTGTGGCGCGCCGGTGCTGGGGTCTAGGGGCCAGGTCTCCACCCGAACGCCCTGGCGGCTCAGGCGCAGCCATGGGGTGAGGTTCGCGACATGCTCGGCGCCGCTGACAATGATCCGCTCCCCAGGCCGCAGCGTCGGCGCCAGCGCCTGGGCGAGCACTTCCATGAGCTGGGTGGTCGAATTGCCGAGCACCAGTTCCCCGGGTCCCGGGGCGCGGCTGCCGTCCGCCTGGCAGAGCGTCGCCAGTGCCTGACGGCCCTCTGCTGCCGCCTCCGCCGCGGCGGAGGCCAGCGAATTGTGCCGGCCCGCCAGCAGCGGCCAGCGCTCCAGGTACTGGTGCTGGTCCGCGAGCACGCTTCGCAACGGTGGCGTCCCGCCGGCGTTGTCCAGCAACAGCCAGCCGCACGTCACCACCGGCGGCAGTGGCAGCGTGTTCGGGTGGGGTAAATGGGCGGTGCGGGCCATCGAAGTCCGGGCGTGCGTGACAGGTGCCTGTGAAGGGCGGAGGATAGCATCCGTCGGCTGCGACCCGGCGGATCGGCGGCGTAGAATAGGGGTTTTTTGCCCGGGGATACCATGGATACGGAAGCGCGACTGGCGGAACTCTCGGCGGTGACGGAACAGGCCGTGACCCAGGCCCGCGCGCTTGGCGCGGACCAGGCGGAGGCCGGTGCCAGCCTGGAGCAGGGTCTCTCGGTGACGGTACGCCTCGGCGAGATCGAAACGCTCGAGCACCAGCAGGATCGCGGTCTCGGCGTAACGGTCTACTTCGGCGGGCGCAAGGGCAGCGCGTCCACCGCGGATCTGTCGTCTTCCGCCGTCAGCGAGACCGTGGCCAAGGCCTGTTCGATCGCGCGGCTGACGGCGGTGGACGAGTTTGCGGGTCTGGCCGAGGCCGCGCTGATGGCCACGGCGTTCCCGGACCTCGGCCTCTATCATCCCTGGGGGCTGACGCCCGAGCAGGCAGCCGAGCAGGCGCTGGCCTGTGAGGCGGCAGCGCTCGGCGCCGATCCGCGCCTGAAAAACTCCGAAGGTGCCACGGTGCATACAGGCAGTGGCGTGCGGGTCTATGCCAACAGCCACGGGTTCTGCGCCGGGATGCCGAGCAGTTATCACACGCTCTCCTGCGTGGTACTGGCCGGGGAAGGCGAGGGCATGGAGCGCGATTACTGGTATACGGCCGATCGCGACTGGCGCCGCCTGGCGAGCCCCGAGGAAGTGGGGCTGGAGGCGGCGCGGCGCACCGTACGCCGCTTAGGTGCACGTCGGGTCGACACCTGCGAGGTGCCGGTGCTGTTTGCGCCGGAGGTGGCCCAGGGTCTGTTCGGGCACCTCGTCGCCGGGCTGCGGGGCACGGCCCAGTATCGGCAAGCATCGTTTCTGCTCGACTCGGTCGGGCGGCGGGTGTTTCCGCAGTGGTTGCGCATCGAGGAGCAGCCTCATCTGGCCGGTGCCCTGGGCAGCGCCGCCTGGGACAACGAGGGCGTGGCCACCCGGCCGCGCGCCCTGGTGGAGGGCGGCGAGATCCAGGGCTATGTCCTCTCGAGCTATTCGGCCCGCAAGCTCGGGCTGCAGACCACGGCAAACGCCGGGGGGGTGCATAATCTGAGTGTCGAGCCTTCCGCCGGCGACCAGTCTGCGCTGCTCGCCAGGATGTCGCGCGGTCTGCTGGTCACGGAGCTGATGGGCCAGGGGGTGAACATCGTCACCGGTGACTATTCGCGCGGCGCCGCGGGCTTCTGGGTGGAGGATGGCGAAATTGCCTGGCCGGTGAGCGAAATCACCATTGCCGGGACGCTGCCCGAAATGTTCGCCGGTCTGCTGGCGACCGGCAATGACATCGATACCCGTGGTGTGATCCGCTGCGGCAGTGTGTTGCTGGAACGCATGACAGTGGCCGGTCACTGAGCCGCCGGCGGCGGTCACGCGCGGCGAACGTCAGCTGATGCTGCCGCTGTCGCGTACGACCTCGGCGAGCGTGGTGTCACCGAAATGCGCGAGCACCGCGCCGTCAGCTTCCTCCCAGATCTCCAGGGCGCGCGAGGGCCAGCGGTCCCGCAGTCGCGGCAGGACGTCGTCGCGTCCGCGCACCGCGTGCAGCACTTCGACCAGGCGGATGCTCTCCAGGGAGCGTCCCGGCATCAGGTGCCCTTCCGCAGTCTCGACCAGCAGGCCGGCCTCGCGTAATGCGGTGAGCACCGGCGCCAGGCTTTCCTGTGGCAGCCGGAAGCGCGTGGCCAGGGTGTTGGCGCGCCAGGGTTGCTCGGGTGCGAGGAAGTCGCGGGCCACCAGCAGCATGGCGGCCAGGCCGGTGTGTTCACGGGCCAGGGCGGAGAGATCGGGATGTCGTCGACCGCTACGCAGGTGTTCCGGGTGCTGCACGTAGTAGGCGAGCTGGGCGCCGAGGAGCAGGATCAGCCAGCTCACATACAGCCAGATCAGCGCCATGATGACGATGGCGAACGACGAGTAGATCGCCGAAATGCGCGTGGACTGCGCCACGATCTGGGTGAACACCGAGCTTGCAGTGACCCAGGCCACCCCTGCGAACACGCCACCAATCAGCGCCGGCAGGAGCTTTACGCGCGTGTTTGGCAGCAGCACGTAGAGAAACGTGAATACCGCGATCAGCAGTGCATAAGGTGTGGCCCGGCCGAGGACCAGCAGCATCGACCCGAACGGCTCGATCTCCATCAGCCGCTGCACCAGGGCGACGCTTGAGAGCGTCGCGATCAGGCCCAGCGCGAGCGCCATCATCAGGGGGCCGAGGAGCATGGCCGACAGGTAACCGCTGAGCTTGCGCGCCATGCTGCGCGCCGCGTCCACCTGCCAGATGTAGTTCATGCTCTCCTCGACCTTCTGCACCATCGACACGACGACGAAAATCAGGAACACGAGACCGACGCCGCCCAGCAGCGCCCCCTGGAGGTTGTCGACGAAACCGATGAGCTCAGTGGTGAGTTCGACGCTTTTCTCCTCGCCGATCGGTGCGAGGAAATTCTGCAGCAGGGGTTCCAGCTGTCGATGTACGCCGACGCCCTTGAGCAGGGAAAAGCTGAACGCAAGCAGCGGGACCAGTGACATCAGCGTGGTGTAGACCAGGCTCATGGCGCGGAGCGTGAGCTGTCCGGTCATGATGTCGCGACCGAGCGCCTGGCAGAACCGGGCAACGATGACCAGGATCCGGAGGGGCAGACGCTGTACCGCCTCGGGGTTCCAGACCAGCGTGCTCAGGCGACGGCGGACGGCGGACAGCATGGGGGTTCAGGCCTCGGCCCGGCCGGTGATCAGCTGCATCGCCTGGCGGTATTTCTCGGCGGTGGCGGCGATCACCTCCGCCGGCAGGCGTGGACCGGGCGGGCGCTTGTTCCAGGCGATGGCCTCCAGATGGTCGCGGACGTACTGCTTGTCGAAGCTGGGTGGCGAGATCCCGGGGCGATAGCTGTCGCGTGGCCAGAAGCGCGATGAATCGGGCGTCAGCGCCTCATCGATCAGTACCAGCCCGTCGCGGTCATCCCAGGCGAACTCGAACTTGGTGTCGGCGATGATCAGTCCGGCGGTGGCTGCGGCGGTGACCGCGAATGCATACAGCGCGGTGGCCGTCTCCCGCACCCGCTCGGCGCGCCCGCGGCCGATCAGCTCACTCATGTGTGCGAAGCTGATGTTCTCGTCGTGCTCACCCTGCGCAGCCTTCGTGGCCGGCGTGAACAGCGTCTCGGGCAGCTGGCCGGCCAACGGCAGCCCTAGGGGCAGGCGGATGCCGCAGACCGCGCCGTCCTGCTGGTACTCCTTCCAGCCCGAGCCGATCAGATAGCCGCGGACGACCGCCTCCACGGGCAGTGGCAGCAGGCGCCGCACCACCACGGCCCGGCCGGCGATCTGGCGGCGCTCCTCAGGGTCGGTGACATAGGCCTCGGGCACTTCACCGGTGAGGTGGTTGGGTACGATGTGGCGGGTGCGCTCGAACCAGTAATTCGAGATCGCCGTCAGCATGCGCCCTTTGCCGGGGATCGGGTCCGGCAGGACGACGTCGAAGGCGGAGAGCCGATCGCTGGCGACGATCAGCAAACGCTCATCGTCGATGGCGTAGAGATCGCGGACCTTGCCGCGGCCGAGCAACGGCAGGCTCTCGAGATGGGATTCGAAGACGGCATCGTCGGCCATGGCGGGTTTGTTCATCGTTGCCCTAAACGACGCATAATACATGTCGGCAGGGCAGCCCTCATCGGTGGATCGCGCAGGACATGGACGGAGCACTCGGCGCATGAAATGGGCTGGCAAGATCACCGGTGCGGCGCTCGGGCTTGTCGCGGGTGGGCCGGTTGGCAGTCTGGTCGGTGCGCTGATTGGGCATCAGTTCGATCGTGGCCTGTTCCGGGGGCGGGGTGAGGCGCGTCCGCGGCTGGATTCAGCGACCGAGTCGCTGCTGTTTCGGGCGGGTTTCGGCGTGATGGGCTGTCTGGCGAAGGCCGATGGCCGGGTCTCCGAGGCCGAGATCCGCGCAGCCCGAAGCATCATGCACGAGATGCAGCTGACCCCGGCGCAGATCCGCCAGGCGATCGAGCACTTCTCTGCGGGCAAGCAGCCCGGCTATCCGCTGACGAGTGTTCTCAAGGAATTGCGCCGGCGGATCGCCGGCAATCGCCAGCTGTCCAGAAGCTTTGTCGAGCTGCAGATGGGCATGCTGATCCGCGCGGGCGGCATCGGCCGGGCGCAGCGCCCGGTACTCTGGGAAATCGCGAGCTCGCTGGGTGTCGGACGGGTTGAGCTGGCGCAGCTCGAGGCCACTCTGGAGGCCCGAAGCGGACGAGGGCCACGCCGGCGCGATGCGGCCGGAGAGATTGCCGCCGCCTACGCGTCGCTGGGGGTGGCGCCGGAGGCCTCTGACGAGCAACTCAAGGTGGCCTACCGGCGGCTGATGAACCGCCATCATCCCGACAAGCTCGCTGCGCGTGGCGAATCCCCAGCCCTGCTGGAGGCCGCGAAGGAGAAGACCCGGGAGGTCAGGGCGGCATACGAGCGAATCTGCCGGCACCGCGGCATGCGCTGAGTGCTGCAGGGCGTCGCCGCAACCGGGTCGTCGTCACCTCCCTGTGCGGCGCACGCCTAGACGCGTCGGCGCGGCGGTTCGCGGCGTGCGTTGTAGACCACGATGGTCTTCCCGCTGGCCGAGACCAGACCCTGTTCTCCGAGCACCTTGAGCACGCGCCCGGCCATCTCCCGGGAACACCCGACGAGGCGGCTGAGTTCCTGGCGCGATACCTTGATCTGCATCCCGTCCGGATGGGTCATCGCGTCGGGTTCGTTGCACAGATCCATGATGGCATGCGCCACCCGGCCGGTGACATCGACAAACGCGAGGTCACCGAGTTTGCGGTTGGTGCGGTCCAGCCGGACCGCCAGCTGGGTGGCGAGCTCGAACACGATCGCCGGGTGCTCCATGGCAATCTGGCGGAAGCGTGGATAGGTCATTTCCGCGATTTCGCTTTCCGTGCGCGTGCGCACCCAGGCGCTGCGCTGGGGCTGATCATGGAACAGCCCCATCTCGCCAAAGAACTGGCCCTTGTTCAGATACGCGAGGACCATTTCGTTGCCATCTTCGTCCTCGATCATCACCTCGACCGAACCGTCGACGATGTAATACAGCGTGTCGGGTAGGTCGCCGGCGTGAATCATCACGGTCTTCTGCGGCACGGTGCGAATGCGGCAGTAACTGAGAAATTTGTTGATGGCGGGGACGTCGCTGAGCGGTTTGGCGGCATCTGGCATGTTGTTATGGCCCCTGCAGTGAGTTAACAGAATGCGTTGTTAGTATAATCCTGCCCATAGTGCAAGCGCGGAGTGCACGTTCCTGCGGTTCTTGGCCGGGAATTCTTCACGTCGCGGCGAGTGTGCGCGGACCGGAAGGTCAGATACGGTAGGCGGTTGCGGTCATGACCCGGGCTGCCATGCGCATGGCCCGACGTGCCGCCCATGGCAGCCGGCGGGCGCCGGCGGCGCGCGCGGCATCGCCGTGCTCGGCCTCGTCCAGCGCCATTGCCCGCAGGATCCGGCGACTGCGCTCGTCCGTCTCCGGCAGCTGTCGCATGTGCCCTTCCAGGTGTTCGACGACCTGTCGTTCGGTTTCCTCGACGAAGCCGAGACTCAACCGATCGCCGGCAGCCGCCGCCGCGGCCCCGACGGTGAAGGCCCCCAGGTACCAGAGCGGGTCGAGGCGGCTCGGACGCGCGCCGATCTCCTCAAGGCGCTCCCGGCACCAGGCGAGATGATCGCCTTCCTCGCGGGCGGCGCCCGCCAGGTATTCAGCCGTCACCTCGTCGCGGGCCAGCAGGGCCTGCCCATGGTAGAGCGCCTGTGCGGCCACTTCGCCAGCATGATTGACGCGCATCAGTCCCGCGACATGCGCGCGCTCCGCATCGTCGAGGGGTGCCTCGGGCGTGTCGGCGGCCGGATTGGCGCGCGCGGCAGTGGCGGGCACGGCGAGGGTGCGCAGCAGGTTGTCCGCGCCTGCAAGCAGGCGGTCCAGCGGCGTCAGTCGGCGCGTAGGCATAAGCGGTCGATCCAGGTCGTTTGCGGGTCTTCAGGGCAGAATGTACCATCCCCGGCCTTCAGCCCGAAGCGTTGGCCATGACGCCCGCCGGAGACCGCCGCGGGATCATCACTGTGGCCCCGGGGGTGGTCTGTGTGGGGTGGTCTTCCCTGAGAGTCCGGAGTGTCCTGTGATGTTCAATATGGTGTGTGCTGCGGGTCGTCCGGTGGCCGTGATCGGTGTGCTGGCCGGCGTGCTGGGTTTGGTGGGAGTTGCGAGCGCCGACGAAGAGGCGGATGACGGCGGCTGGTCAGGCAGCGCGCGCCTGGGGTATCTCTCGACCAGCGGCAATTCGGAGACGGACAATCTGAATGCGCGCCTGACCGCAGAGTACGCTACCGGCGCCTGGCTTCACCGGGGTATCGTCGCGGGCGTCGGTGCCCGCGAGGATGGCCGGACGATTGCCGAGGCGTATGAGTTGGGTCTGCGAACAACCTATGATTTCAATGACTTCGATTTTGTCTTCGGCAGGGCTAACTGGCGAAAAGACAAATTCAGCGGTTTTGATCAGCAGTTCAGCCAGTCGCTCGGTTACGGTCGCCGGCTCATCAACCAGCCACGGCAGCACCTGAATGTGGAAATCGGCGCCGGTGCCCGGCAGGCGCGCCAGCGTGACGGGAACCGCGTCAACGAGGCGATTCTGCGGTTTGGCAGCGATTACGAATTCCGTTTCAACGATGTTGCCGCGTTCAACTTCGATCTATCGATCGAAAGTGGTGAGGACAACACCTTCACCGAGGCCGTTGGCGCGTTCACGACCAAGTTGATGGGCCGGCTGGCCACCGTCGTGTCGTATACTGTGCGCAACAACTCCCGGGTGCCCGAGGGGACCACCCGCACGGACACCTTCACGTCCATATCCCTCGAATACAGCTTCTAGCGGGCGCCACCGCCACAGTTGTCGGACCGGGCCGGATTGCTTGCGCAGCCCGGGTCAAAAAGGTATGATTTCCGGCTTTTCGACGGGTAATATTCTTTTTCAGTGGCCCGTCAGTCTTGAGGATCCGGCACATGAAGACCTTTTCGGCCAAGTCCCACGAGGTGCATCGCGACTGGTTTGTCGTCGATGCCAATGGCAAGACCCTCGGGCGGCTGGCGACCCAGATTGCTACGCGGCTCAAGGGCAAGCACAAGCCCGAGTACACGCCGCACGTCGATACCGGCGATTACATCGTCGTCATCAACGCCGACAAGATCCATGTCACGGGCAACAAGCTCAAGGACAAGGTGTATTACCGTCATACCGGCTACATCGGCAACATGAAGTCGATCACGCTGGAAAAACAGCTGCAGAAGGCCCCGGAGCGGGTGCTGGAAGCTGCAGTGCAGGGCATGATGCCGAAAAACCCTCTCGGACGGCAGATGCTGAAGAAACTCCGGGTATTCCCCGGACCGACCCATCCGCATGCGGCGCAGCAGCCCATCGCGCTAGACATCTAACGGTCACCACGGATATCTGACAATGACCCAGGCAGTCCCCTACGGCACCGGCCGGCGCAAGACCTCGACGGCAAGGGTGTTCCTTCGCCCCGGCACCGGCAACATCACAGTGAATTCCAAGCCCCTGGATGAGTTCTTCGGGCGCAAGACGGCACAGATGATCGTGCGTCAGCCGCTGGAGCTCACCGACATGACCGCAAAATTCGATGTTGCGGTGACGGTGATCGGCGGCGGCACGACCGGTCAGGCTGGTGCGATCCGACATGGCATCACCCGGGCCCTGATGGAATACGACGAAACCCTCCGGCCAAGTCTTCGCCGTGCCGGTTTCGTCACTCGCGATGCACGTGAGGTCGAACGCAAGAAGGTGGGTCTGCGCAAGGCCCGGCGCGCCGTTCAGTTCTCCAAGCGCTGATCACGCGTCGGCGCTGTCAGGTTTTGGGGGATCGTCTAGTGGTAGGACATCGGACTCTGACTCCGAGAACCTAGGTTCGAATCCTAGTCCCCCAGCCAGTTCCGTCTCCCAGGGCGGAAAAGCCCGCACTTCCGGTCGCGGGCTTTTTTTTGACTTTCCCGGTTACGCAGGCTTTCCGGGCTCCAGGCGCTCGACCCCTCGCGCCCCAGCGATCAGCAGCACGTCTGCTGGCCGACGGGTGAACAGCCCGACGGTGACCACTCCCGCCAGCTGATTCAGTCGGCGTTCCATCTCGGCGGCGTTCAACAGGTCCAGGCCATGGACGTCCAGGATCTCGTTGCCGTTGTCCGTGATGAAGCCCGAGCGCCATTCGGGTCTGCCGCCGAACTTCACCAGTTCCCGCGAGACGTATGCGCGGGCCATGGGGATCACCTCTATCGGCAGCGGAAACTCCCCAAGGACCCCCCGAAGCTTGCTCTCGTCAACGATGCAGATGAAGCGCCGTGAAGCCGCAGCGATGATTTTTTCTCGGGTCAGCGCGCCGCCGCCGCCCTTGATCAGGTGACCCTGGCGGGTGGCCTCGTCGGCACCGTCTATATATAGATCGAGGTCGCCGGTCTCGTTCAGTGTCGTCGGTTCCAGGTGAATTGCTCGGAGGCGTTCCGTAGAGGCCTCCGAGCTCGAGACCACGCCGGCCAGTCGAGGCTGATGGCGGCCCAGCAGATCGATGAAATGGTTCACGGTGGAGCCCGTGCCAATACCGAGCAGCATACCCTCGCGGATTTCTTCCAGCGCTGCGCGTGCCGCTGCCTGCTTCAGCTGATCCTGGTCCATGGTCTGTCCTGTGTCCGTTAGAGACGAAAATGCCCGCGCGGAGCGGGCATTCTCTGATGCCTCCCGGGCGCCGCACATGGCGCCCGGGGTGCGGCATCCGGTTCAACCTGCCGTGGTCACTTTCCTGCTGACCTTCTTGCGTGTTGCAGGTTTTTTCCTGGCTACTTTTTTCTTGCTGGCCGTTTTCTTCGAAGCCGGCTTCTTCGCCACCTTCTTTTTGGCAGCTTTCTTTTTTGAAGTCTTTTTCTTGGCGACTTTCTTTTTCGCTACTTTCTTCTTTGCAGGGGCTTTCTTGCTGACCTTTTTGGCCACTCTCTTCGCGACTTTCTTGGCGGTTTTCTTTGCCGTTGCCGCCTTGGCAGCAACTTTCTTGCTCACCTTTTTCTTGGTCGAAGTTTTTTTCTTCGAAGCAGGTTTCTTGGCCATGGGTAGTCTCCGTGTCTGAAGTATCAGTTGTGTCCGTGGTCGAGTATATACCAAAAGACCTAAATTTCCAGAGACTTAAAGCCCCCAACGACTATGCCGCCAGCAGCATTGGAAGATGCTTTCAGCACACATGGGCGAGAGAACTTTCATCGGCCTGGTGCGTCGCCATGCCGGCACTTTACTCGAGCGTGAGAACCAGCTTCCATTGTGCGGCAGTAACCGGCATCACCGACAGGCGATTCCCTCGTTGTACCAGCGGAAAATCCCTTAATTTATCGGTCGAAAGGGCCTTGAGCTCTTTCAGTGAGATCGTGCGATCCAGTTTTCTCTGGAACCTGATGTCGACCATGTACCAGCGTGGATTGTCCGGGTGACTCTTGGGGTCGAAGTGTTTGTCTTCCGGATCGAACGCGGTGTGATCGACATAGCCTTCACGAATGACTTCGGCGATACCGACGATGCCAGGGATCTCGCAGTTGGAGTGATAGAAGAACACCAGGTCTCCCTTGCGCATCTGGTCGCGAAGCATGTTTCTCGCCTGGTAGTTACGTACGCCGTCCCAATGCGTACGACCACCCGGCGCCTGGGCGAGGTCGTCGATGCTGAACACTTCGGGTTCGGATTTCATGAGCCAGTAAGCCACGGTATCGTCCTCGTATCGGTTCGTCAGTCAAAGCGCATGATGCCGGACTCAGTCACGACTGCCGCAAGCGGCACGTCCCAAGGCGCACGTTCGAGGTGCTGGACCTCCTGAAAGCCGAACGCCACGCCCACGAGCCGTGGACGCCGCCAGCATTTGTGGTACCGGAGATGGGCGAAATGCCGATCGAAATACCCGGCGCCCATACCCAGTCGGGTCCCGGCGCGATCGAACGCGACCAGGGGGACAAGCACCAGGTCAAGCGCGCGGGCAGCGCGTCGCCGGGCGTTGACGCCGGGCTCGGCGATGCGATAACGGTTTCCGGCGAGCCGGTCATCGGGATGCCAGTCGACAAAACACATGTGGCCGCGGCGGCCCTCGAGTCTCGGCAGGCTGAGTGTCCGACCCCTTGCAGCCAGCTCCCGCAGCAGTGGCGTGATGTCAGCTTCACCATCGAAAGGCAGGTAAGCGCCGACAGATGCGAAGCGCGCCCTGAACAGGCGTCGGAGTTGGCGGGCCAGCGCGGCTTCCAGAGACTGGCGTGCTTGCCGGGGCAGTGCACGCCGGCGTTGGCGTAACGCGCGGCGCAGGGCGACCCGCTCACTCATGAGCGCCGCCCGACCGTGAGAAAAGAAGGCGCCTCCCGCCTGTGCCGTCGCAGACCATCACTCTCGAACCAGAGCGGAAGGTGGGGTAAGCCGTGGCAGCGCAGGCTTGCCGCTCGAGGCGGATTTGCACAAGACTGCCGACAGGGCACAACCCCAATATCGTGAATTAGGGTCGAAAGACTTCCAGGCCTGCGTCGAACACTGCAGGAGGCGCCAATTTGATCATGGGCCACGGCAGGAACAATCAGAATTCCAGCTGTCGGCCTTTCTGCACGGCAACCTCCACGCGTTCCCGCATGGTTTTGAGCCGGTTGCCAAGGCTAAGTTCAATCTCCTCATCGCGACTGTGCGCCTTGATGAGTTCGTTGGCCATGTTGAGCGCCGCCATGACTGCGATCCGGTCCAGCCCGATAACCTTGCCGCTATCGCGGATCTCACGCATCTTGCTGTTGAGCATGGCTGCCGAATTGAGCAGATCGGTACGCGCATCCACCGGGCAGGCGATCTGGTACTCCTTCTCAAGAATCCGCACGCTGACCTGAGTCATGTTCTCGCTCATGAACCCTGCTCCAGTGCCTTGAGCCTTCCGATCATCGCCTCAACCCGCGCGCGGACCTGCTCATTCTTCTGCAACAGGCCTGCCCGTTCGCTGATCAGCGCTTCCTGGCGCTGGCGCAGCGAGCGGTTCTCTTCCTTGAGCTGGCCGCAGATCACCACGAGTTCATCCACCCGGCGTTCGAGACGCTCAAGCTCGATTTCGAAAGGATGTCTGGCGCGTTCGCTCCCCATGGCGGCGACTATAGAGCCGGGCCCCGAGCAGGGTCAACAAACCGTGTCCCGGCCCGGTGCTAGAATCTGTGCTCGTCAAGGAATGCCGTGCCATGGCCGGTTGGTGAGGAAGGACTCGATGGGCTACGAGGAGTTGGCGGAGGTGCTGTCTCGCGCGGGGACCGAGGCCGAGATGGCTGAGCTGCACGGCAGTCTGTGTGCGCGTCTGAGCCTGTGTGGTGAGACCGCGCTTGCGGGGTGGCTGAGTGAGGCGCTCGCCGGGGTCGATGCCGATGGTGCGGCATGGGCCGATGCCCGTCGGGAGCTGGCGGCTGTGCATCAGGCCACGTGGGCTACTCTGGTGGAGGGCGATATGGCTCTCGCCCTCCTGCTGCCGACTGATTCCGCCCCGCTGGAGGCCCGGGTAGGCGCCCTGGCGCTCTGGTCTCAGGGTTTTTTGCATGGGCTGGCGAGCTGTGGCGTGCCGGCGCCGGAGCAGCTTCGCGCCGCGCACGGCGCCGCGCACGCGGCGGAGTTCATGGAGGACCTCGTGGAGATCTCCCGCGCAGGTTTCGAGGCCGATGCTGACGAGGTTCAGCAGGAGTCTGCTGAGGCCGCGTATGCTGAACTCGTGGAGTTCCTGCGTGCGGGGGTATTGATCAGTTTCGAGGAACTCGAAGCGCTGCGGGCGGCAGTGACGCCGGAACGTCCAGCGCCGTCGCCCTGACGATCTACGCAACTCAGGGAGTAGTGATGAAGCCAACGGAATTCGCACGGCGCCGCCGCCAGCTGGCACGCATGATTGGCAAGGGCGGTGCGGCGGTACTCACGGCAGCGCCGGTGCGCATGCGCAACCGTGATACCGAGTATCCGTATCGTCAGGACAGCGACTTCTTCTACCTCACCGGCTTCAACGAGCCGGATGCGGTGGCGGTGCTGATCCCGGGTCGACCGCAAGCCGAATACATCGTTTTCTGCCGCGAGCGCGATGCGGCACGCGAGGCCTGGGATGGTCCGCGCCTGGGGCCGGATGGGGTTGTGGCCCAGCTCGGCGCGGATGACGCCTTTCCAATCGACGACATCGACGACATCCTGCCGGGCCTGCTGGAATCCTGCGAGCGGGTCCATCATACGATGGGAGCACATCCCGAATTCGATGCCCGGGTGATCGGCTGGGTGAATACACTCAGGGAGCGCGGACCGGACAGTCATGCCCCTCAGGAGTTCGCCTCACTCGATCACCTGCTGCACGACATGCGTCTGTACAAGAGCCGTGCAGAGCAGGCCGCCATGCGTCGCGCGGCGCGCATCGGCGTCTCTGCACACCTGCGAGCGATGAGTGTGGTCAGACCGGGCATGATGGAATACGAGGTCGAGGCTGAGTTTCTGCACGAATTTCGCCGACACGGTGCCGTACCCTCCTACCCGCCCATCGTGGGCGGTGGCAACAACGCCTGCACGCTGCACTACATCGCCAACACGGCCCGACTCGAGGATGGCGAGCTGCTGTTGATAGATGCCGGCTGCGAGCTCGATCATTACGCCTGCGACATCACGCGTACCTTCCCGGTCAGCGGAAGATTCAGCGAGGCGCAGCGCGCGATTTATGACATCGTGCTCGAAGCCCATGACCTGGCCATTGCCGCAGTCGCCCCGGGCCGGCACTGGAACGAGCCGCATGACGCGGCCGTGCGGGCAATTACCAAGGGCCTCAGACGCCTGGGGCTGCTGAACGGCCGACTCGCCACGTTGATCAAGGAACAGGAATACCGCCGTTTCTTCATGCACAAGACCGGACACTGGCTGGGGATGGACGTCCACGACGTTGGCGACTATCGGGTGGGGGACATCGCCAGGATGCTCGAGCCCGGGATGGTCATGACCATTGAGCCGGGGATCTACATTCCGCGGGGGCTGCGCGGAGTGGCGAAACGCTGGCAGGGGATCGGTGTGCGTATCGAGGATGACGTCCTGGTGACGCGCAACGGCTGCGAGGTGTTGACATCGGGCGTGCCGGTCGAGGCCGAGGCGATCGAGGCGCTGATGGCCTCGCGGGCGGCTGCATGAACACGCCCGCCGGCGCGGCGTGGACCGCCGATGTCATCATTGTCGGTGGCGGGCCGGTGGGGCTGGCGCTCGCAGCGCTTTTGGGGCGTGCCGGGCGGCACCGGGTGCTCCTGCTGGACGCCCGCGCCGACTTCACGCGGCCTGCGGGCATAGACCCACGGGTATATGCACTCTCCCGGGCCAGTCAGCACCTGCTGGACCGCTGCGGCGCCTGGGATGCGCTGGCCGATCAGCATGCCTGGCCCTATCTGCGCATGGAGGTCTGGGATGGGGCCCGGCCACGGCATCCTGCACGGACTCTGGTATTCGATGCCGCTGAGCTCGCTCAGCCGGATCTCGGCCACATTGTCGAGAACGCACGGCTCGAGCAGGCGCTGCGTGATGCCGCCCTGGCTTGCGAGGATGTCAGGCTGCGCACCGGCACCCGGGCCGAAGCGCTCGAACTCGGGGCCTCCGGGGCCGTGATCATCACGGCCCAGGGCGAGCGTCTGCAGGCCGGTCTCGTGGTGGCGGCCGATGGCGCCGGCTCGCGACTGCGCACGCTGGCTGGCATCGATGTGCAGCAGCGCGACTACCGACAGCGTGCGATCGTGACCCATGTGGTCACGGAACAGTCCCATGCCCAGACGGCCTGGCAACGCTTTCTGGCCACCGGTCCCGTGGCCCTGCTGCCCTTGGGGGATGGCCGCTGTTCGGTGGTCTGGTCCGCCGACGATGCTCTCGCCGATGAACTGCTGGCCATGCCCGACGACACCTTCGCGGCGGCACTCGGCGAGGCGAGTGAACATGTGCTGGGCAGGATCAGTGCTCCGGAACCGCGCATCTCGCTGCCACTTCGGCGTTTGCATGCCCGCGCCTATACGGCACGCCGCTTCGTGCTGGTCGGTGATGCCGCCCATGTGGTCCATCCGCTCGCCGGGCAGGGGGCCAATCTGGGGTTGGCCGATGCCGCCATGCTGGGCGAGTGCCTGGATGTCGGCGATGACCCTGGCGAGCGACGTGGGCTGCGCCGTTATGAACGGGCACGCAAGGCGGATAATCTCGCCATGCTTGCTGGCCTGGAAGCCCTGCAACGGGTCTTCGCCCTGCGCAGTGAGCCGCTGGCCGGCCTGCGGGCGGACGGCGTCGGTCTTGTGCAGCGCGCCCGCCCGCTCAAGCAGCGGCTGATGCGCCGCGCCTTGGGGGTCTGAGGGCTGCGACCGTGCCGCGACAGGGCGCGGCGCGAGATATACTCCGCAGTTCCGTCACCACCTTGGTGAACCATGAAGAACAGACACCTGCTGGGTCTTGTCCTGGCGCTGGCGCTGACCGGCCTGGCGGTGTTCAGCTATAAGGTCATGGTACTGGGCTTTCCGCTGGCGCAGGATCAGGTGGCGGACACCTGGACGATCGAGGCGGCTATTTCGTTCGATGGTGGTCCGGGCTCAGTGCGCGCGACTCTGTTTGTGCCCACGCTGATGCCCGGCTACGCCTTGCTGGAGGAGAATTTCATCTCCCGTGGTTTCGGCTTCAGCAGTCAGCTCGCGCCCGGTGGCCGCGAGGCCGAGTGGACGGTGCGACGGGCCCCGGGACGTCAGGTGCTCTACTACCGGGCGGTGGTCTTTCGCGATGCATCGCGGCGGGGTGAAGACACGGCGCCAGAGTTTCCGCCGCCCCCCCTGCTGGAGGAGCCCTTTGCCACCGCGATGCGCGTGCTGATCGACGATGCGCGCGAGCGCTCAGCGGACTCGGTCAGCCTGGCTGCAGCCCTGATTCGCCGGCTGAACGAACCGGTCCCCGACCAGAGTGCCGAACTGTTCCGCAGCAGTGCCCGCAGTGACACCGAACTCGCGCAGACCATCAGCACGCTGCTCGCCGGTGCACGCATTCCCGCACGGGTGGTCCGCGGCGTGATGTTGCAGGATCAGGCGCGGGATGCCCCCATCGTGCCCTGGCTGGAACTGTACGATGGCAATGAGTGGGTGTTCCTCAATCCCCGCACTGGCGAACGCAGCCTGCCACCGAACTACCTGGCGTGGTGGCGTGGTGCCCGTCCACTGCTGCACGTCGAGGGCGGCAGCAATGCTTCGGTGAGCCTGTCGGTGCGGCGTAATCCGGTCGATGCCATGCTGCTCGCCGAGGGGCGAGCCGACCAGCGCGGGAGCCGCTTGGTGGAGTTCTCGCCTCTCGCGCTGCCAGTGCAGGCCCAGGCCGTCTACTCGATTCTGCTGCTGATTCCTGTCGGGGCCCTGGTCATCGGTATCCTGCGCAATGTGATCGGCTTCAAGACTTTCGGTACCTTCATGCCGGTACTGATCGCACTTGCCTTCAAGGAGACGCAGCTCGTTGCCGGGCTGGTGTTGTTCACCCTGATCGTCAGCCTGGGGCTGCTGGTGAGGTTCTATCTCGAGCACTTGCGGCTGCTGTTGGTGCCCAGGCTCTCGGCGGTACTGATCGTCGTCGTGCTGCTGATGCTGGCCATCAGCATTCTGGGCCAGCGGCTCGGTTTTGAAACCGGGCTCTCGGTCGCCCTGTTCCCGATGGTGATTCTCGCCATGACCATTGAGCGCATGTCCATTGTCTGGGAGGAACGCGGCGCTGGCGAAGCCATACAGCAGGGGCTGGGAAGTCTCGCTGTCGCGACGCTTGCCTACCTGGTGATGGGCATCGCGCTGGTGCAGCACCTGGCGTTCGTATTCCCTGAGCTGCTGCTGGTGGTGCTGGCCGCAACCTTGCTGCTCGGCCGTTACACAGGCTACCGGCTGCTGGAGCTGCGCCGCTTCCGCGCGTTCGCCGACGAGCGGCCCGGCGCATGATTGGCTTGTGGCGACAGTTGCGTCGGCAGGGGGTGCTCGGACTCAATGCCCGTAACGGCGAGTTCATCCTGCCCGCGAACGAGCGTCGCCGCTACCCTCTGGTCGACGACAAACTCCGTACCAAGGCCCTGGCTGCCGCGGCGGACATGCCCGTGCCGGAGCTCTACGGCGTGATCGAAACCGAGCATGATATCGGCCGCCTCGAGGTGATGCTCGAGCCGTATGAGACGTTCGTGATCAAGCCGGCCCAAGGCAGCGGGGGCGACGGGATCATTGTTGTGGCCGGCCGGACCCGCCGGCGTGAGAGTGCCTTTCGACAGGTGTCTGGCACACTGATCACGCTCGCTGACCTGCAGCATCACGTATCCAACATGCTCAACGGCCAGTTCAGTCTCGGGGGGCATCCGGACCGTGCCATGATCGAGTACTGCGTGCGCTTTGATCCCGTGTTCGAGAATATCAGCCATGAGGGTGTGCCCGATATTCGTGTGATCGTCTACCGTGGTGTTCCGGTGATGGCCATGGTGCGGCTGCCGACGCGCCAGTCCGGTGGCAAGGCGAACCTGCACCAGGGTGCGGTGGGCGCGGGCGTCGACATCCCCAGCGGCAGGACGCTCTCGGGCGTGATCGGTAACGAAGTCGTCGCAGAACACCCGGACACGGGCATGCCTGTTGCCGGCATCACCGTGCCGCAGTGGGACGTGATCCTGGCCTCCTCGGCCCGCGCTGCAGACATTACCGGACTGGGGTATCTTGGTGTCGACATGGTGCTGGACAGGGAGCATGGGCCCCTTATGCTGGAACTCAACGCCCGGCCTGGACTGAACATCCAGCTGGCCAACCGACGCGGCCTCAGGCGGCGACTCGTGCGGGTCGACCGGGCCCTGGCCGGTCGCGGCGATGTTGCTGCGCGGGTGGCGTTCGCGTGCGAGCATTTCGCGCACGAAAACAATGTCTGAGCGACGACTGCAACGGGTCTGCGTGTTCTGTGGCTCCCAGCCAGGGCGCCGGCCGGCCTATCTTGCGGCGGCGGAGGCGCTTGGGGAGCTGCTCGCCGCCAGCGGTATCGGTGTGGTGTACGGCGGCGGACGGGTTGGCTTGATGGGCGCGCTTGCCGACAGCGCGCTGGCGGTCGGTGGCGAGGTGATCGGGGTGATTCCCCGTGGGCTGCTTGAGCGGGAGGTCGGACACCCGCGGCTGACACAGCTCGAGGTGGTGGACTCCATGCACCAGCGCAAGGCGCGGATGGCCGAACTCGCCGATGGTTTCATTGCCTTGCCGGGGGGGTACGGCACCCTGGAAGAGCTGCTCGAGGCATTGACATGGTGTCAGCTGGGGATCCAGTCCAAGCCCTGCGGCCTGCTCAACATCGACGGCTATTTCGACGGTCTGAAGCTGCAGCTCGAACGCGGCGTGGCCGACGGCCTGCTGCGACCGCTGCACGCGGGTCTGCTGCTGATCGATACCGAGGTCGTGCCGCTGGTCGAGCGCCTCGAGGCGATGGAATTGCCGACGCTGCGCCGCTGGCTGGCGCCGGCGCAGACCTGAGTACCCGGCTGCCGGTCGCGCCGGCGTTCAGTTCCCCTTACGCGAGGCGTAGTGGCTGGCCACGTACTCCTCGACCATCTGCTGGAACTCGGCGGCGATGCTGTCGCCCTTCAGGGTGAGTGCCCGTTCGCCGTCCACGTAGACGGGTGCCACCGGCCGCTCACCAGTGCCGGGCAGGCTGATGCCAATGTTCGCATGCCGACTCTCGCCCGGTCCGTTCACCACACAGCCCATCACCGCGACGGTCATCTCCTCGACGCCGTCGTAACGTTGCCGCCACTGCGGCATCCGGTGACGGATGTGCGACTGGATCTGTTGGGCGAGTTCCTGGAAATAGCTGCTGGTGGTGCGGCCGCAGCCCGGGCAGGCGATCACCATGGGTGTGAAGGCGCGGATGCCCATGGTCTGCAGGATCTCCTGGGCGACGATGACCTCCTGGGTCCGGTCGCCGCCGGGCTCGGGTGTCAGCGAGATGCGGATGGTGTCACCGATACCCTGCTGGAGCAGCACCGCCAATGCGGCCGTCGAGGCGACGATGCCCTTGGACCCCATGCCTGCTTCGGTGAGGCCGAGATGCAGCGGATAGCGGCAGCGTTGCGCGAGGTCCGTGTAGACGCTGATCAGGTCCTGCACGCCGCTCATCTTGCAGGAGATGACGATACGGTCCGAGGGCAGGCCCAGGGCTTCGGCGCGCGCCGCGCTGTTGAGCGCCGAGGTGATCAGTGCCTCGTGCATGACGGCATTGACGTCGCGCGGCTGTGCAGCCTTGGCGTTCTCGTCCATCAGGGATGTCAGCAGCGCCTGGTCCAGGCTGCCCCAGTTGACACCGATGCGCACCGGTTTGTCGTAGCGGCAGGCGACCTCGATCATCGCGGCGAACTGCGGGTCCTTTTTGGACCCACGGCCGACATTGCCGGGGTTGATGCGGTACTTGGCCAGCGCCTCGGCGCAGGCGGGATGCTCGGTCAGCAGCTTGTGACCGTTGAAGTGGAAGTCGCCGACCAGCGGGACGATGACGCCCAACCCTTCGAGGTGGTCGCGGATATGCGGCACGGCGGCCGCCGCCTCGGCCGTGTTGACGGTGATCCGGACGATCTCCGAGCCGGCACGGGCGAGCTCGCGGACCTGCTGGACGGTGGACTCGATATCCGCGGTGTCGGTGTTGGTCATGGACTGCACCACGACCGGGGCATCGCCGCCGACCGTGACCCGCCCGACACGGACCGGCAAGGATGTTCTGCGTGCTGCGATCATGTGGAAGGTTCCCCGTGTATTTGCAGTTGCTGATCGATCCAGGTCTCGATCCTGGTGGCCAGCGTGTCTGGTGGCAGAGCTCCCCCCGAGAGTAACGCGGTGTGGAACTCACGGATGTCGAAGCGATCGCCCAGGCGTGCCTCGGCGCGGTCGCGCAGCTCGCTGAACTCGCGGGCGCCGACAGCACAGGCCAGCGCCTGGGCGGGACGTGCGATATAGGCATCCACTCTGGCGGTCAGCGCGCCCTCAGGCAAGGGCAGGTGGTCACGCAGCAGCGCAAGGGTTTCGGCGCGGCTCCAGCCCAAGGCATGCAGGCCGGTGTCGGCGACCAGGTCTACGGCGCAGCCCAGCGCCTCCAGTTGAAAGACCCGCTGGCCGGTCGCAGCGTCGCTCAGGCCCAGGGCGTCGAGCAGGGACGTAGCATACAGCGCCCAGCCTTCGGTGAACGCGGTGACCGGATAGTGCCGCCGGAAAACCGGCAGCGTGGCGTTCTCCAGAGGGAGCGCGGTGGCCAGGTGGTGCCCGGGCACGCCATGGCGGGCAATCAGGGCCAGGACTGCGGCGTGATCGGCGGTGGGTGGTCGCGCGACATTCAGGCGGATGACGCCCGGGTGGCGGCCGTCGGCAGAGGGCGCCTGATAGCTCACCATGCCGGTATGGTCGGCGAGGGCTACCGGCAGGGGCTCGATCCCGTAGGGCAGGCCGGGCAGCAGGGCAAACACCCGTGGCAGGGTGGCATCCATGCGCTTTGCCGTCGCCCTGAAGACGGTCAGCAGAGTCTCCGGGTCCGGCCAGTCCGTCCTGCTGTCGTACCGGTCAGAGACCGGCTCGGCAGCCCTCTCAGCTGGTGCCTGCAGCCGCGCGAGTTCGGCGAGACCCTGTCGATGGAGGATATCGGGCGTGAGGCCCGGACGGGTATGCCATTCCAGATGCCGCAGATAGCGTGCCTCGCCGTCGCGTTGTGCCCCGAGACCGGGGTCAGCCGGCGCGACCGGCAGGTATTCCTCGACCAGGAAGTCATGCAGTCGGCGATAGGCCGGCAGTATCCGGGTCTCGATCAGCACGCGGGCGTCGCTGCGCAGCGCCTCGGCGCGCACCGGATGCACGGTCGCCGGCAACTCCAGGAATGGCGCGAAAAAGCCACTGTCGTCGATGTCGTCCACCAGCAGCGCCCGCACCTGTGCCGGCACCCGCCGCATGGCTGCCTGGGGCATGACCACCCCCCGGCGCATGCCCTGGCGCATCAGTGCGATGGTCTGCTGCACGTGGCTATCCAGCGTCTCCAGCCGGCCAAGCCAGGCTTCGTAATCCTCGACGCGGGTGAACGCCAGCCGCCCGGTCAGCCCGTCGAGCAGTTGCACGCCCTCCAGGGCATGTATCGGCAGCAGATGTTCGCCGGCCCGGTAGCCTGACACCCGATGCAGCAGCAGCCGCTCGGTCAGCGCGAGGTCCAGGGCGAGCGCCCCGGGCAATGCCTCGCGATCGAGGCGCGCGATGGCGCGCAGCGCCTGACGGTCCGCCCGGTGTTCGGCCTCGAGCGCCCGGAGGGAGAGGTCGGGCCAGCGCGTGTCATGGCGCGCCATGTCGCTGCCGGGCAGCACTACCGGCGAGGCTGCCACCAGCCGATCCCAGACCTCGGCGAGCAGCTGTTCAGTCTCGGCGACAGCGTCCGCCTCCGCCGAGGCGCCCGCAGGGAGGAGCAGCAGGCCGGTAAGGAGCATCAGCCCTGGCAGGCGCATGGTCGAGGCAGTCTCCTGGCGAGGTGGTGGAATCGGCGCACAGCGTGGATTCTCCCGGAGCCGTCGGAGGTCGGCAAGCGGCACGCGCCCGGGGTAGAGCTCTCCGGGTGCATCGGCTATGATTGCGCGACCAATCGACAGGTGACGGCCGGAGAGAGTCTGCTTCGCGCAGACCGCCGAAGGCGCAACCCGCCCGGAAACGCTCAGGCAACAGGGACGGTCGTTACAGGTTGGCTCTGGAGAGCGGCCCCATGCGGGCCCACCGAAGGGGAGCGGCGCGACGGGTTTGCGCCCAATCTCTCAGGTATCAGGACAGAGGGGCGGCGGACACGCACGGGGCGGGTTCGTCCACGTCTGCCAGCCTGACCGGAGCGCCGCCATGTCCCAGCGTACCCCACTGTACGATCAGCATCTCGCCGACGGCGCAAAAATCGTCGACTTCAGCGGCTGGGACATGCCGCTGCATTACGGCTCCCAGATGGATGAACATCACACGGTGCGCCGGGGTGCCGGGGTGTTCGACGTCTCGCACATGTGCGTCGTCGACCTGCGTGGCGGCGGTGCCCGGTCGCTGCTCTCGCGATTGATCGCCAATGATCCCGCGAAACTTCGCAGCCCGGGTCGTGCGCTCTACACCTGCATGCTCAACGCGCACGGCGGCGTGATCGACGATCTCATCGTCTACTACTTTGCCGATGACTGGTACCGGATGGTCGTCAACGCCGGCACGCGCGACAAGGACGTGGCCTGGCTGCGTCAGCATGCCGAGGGATGCCCTGTCGAGGTGCTCGAGCGGCGCGACCTCGCCATGCTTGCCGTGCAGGGTCCTCAGGCGCGTGAGCTCGCGGCACCACGGGTCGGGGTCGACGCAGACGCCGCGTTGGCACTCAAGCCGTTCACTGCCGCCGTGGATGGTGACTGGATGGTGGCCCGCACCGGCTATACCGGTGAGGATGGCTGGGAGCTCGTACTGCCGGCAGGGGAGGCGGTGGAGCTGTGGCAGGCGTTGCTCGCAGCGGGCGTGCGGCCCTGCGGTCTCGGCGCCCGCGATACCTTGCGCCTGGAAGCAGGGATGAATCTCTACGGCCAGGATATGGACGAAACCGTGTCACCGCTGGCCTGCGGGCTGGCATGGACGGTCGCCTGGGCGCCGGCCGAGCGTGAGTTCATCGGGCGTGGCGCACTCGAGGCCGAGCGTGCTGCCGGTCCGTCGCCGCGTTTCGTCGGGTTGCTGCTGGAGGATCGCGGCGTGCTGCGTGCCGGGTATCCCGTGCATGCCGCGGAGGGCCAGGGCATCGTGACCAGTGGGGGTTTCTCGCCAACGCTCTCGCGCTCCATCGGCCTGGCACGCCTGCCCGCCGGTGCCAGCGACCGCTGCGAGGTGGAGATCCGCGGCCGTCGGCTGGCGGCCCGTGTGGTCAGCCCCCCGTTTGTACGTCACGGCGAGCCCAGGGTCGCGCTGTAGCTTGCCGGTCTGAAGTCCCGACCGTGGCGCTTCCGCGGTCGCAACAGTGGAGTCGGAGAAACCCATGAGTGAAGTCCCCTCGGAATTGAAATACACCTCGGATCATGAGTGGCTGCGTGTCGAGGACGATGGCAACGTGGTGGTCGGCGTCACCGATCACGCGCAGGCGGCGCTCGGCGAACTGGTGTTCGTGGAGCTGCCTGAGTCGGGCAGCGAGGTCGCCCAGGGCGATGCCTGCGCGGTGGTGGAATCCGTGAAGGCAGCCTCGGACGTATACGCTCCAGTCACCGGCGAGATTCTGGGCGTCAATGAGGACCTCGCCGATACCCCTGAAAAGGTCAACCAGGATCCCTACGGCGACGGTTGGCTGTTCCGCATGCGGCTGGTCGATCCCGATGTCCTCGGCGAGCTGCTCGATGCGGAGGCCTATCAGGCCCTTCTCGACGAACTCGACTGATCCCCTGCAAGCCCCGCGAGGACCCGATCATGGCATTCATTCCCCACACCGAAGGCGACGTCGCCGACATGCTGGCTGCGATCGGCGCGGCCAGCATCGGTGAGCTGTTCGACGAAATCCCGCCCGGCCTGAGGGTGGACGAACTGCCCGGCGTGCCCGAGGCCATCAGCGAGATGGCAATCACCCGGCTGATGCAGGCGCGGGCCGCGCAGGACCAGGGTGCCCTGTGCTTCATAGGCGCCGGCGCCTATGAACATCACATCCCGGCGGCGGTCTGGGAAATCACCACGCGGGGCGAATACTACAGTGCCTACACGCCTTATCAGGCGGAGGCCAGCCAGGGCACGCTGCAGCTCATCTACGAATATCAGAGCATGATGGCGAGCCTGACGGGGCTGGACGTCTCCAATGCCTCGCTCTACGACGGCGCCTCGGCCCTGGCGGAGGCGGCGCTCATGGCGGTGCGCGCGAACCGACGCTCGAAGGCCCGGCGCATCCTGCTGCCGCGGACGGTGCCGCCGGTCTATGCCCGCGTGGCCGAAGCGATTGCGGGTACCCAGGGCATCGAGTTCTGCCGCGTGGACTACGACACCGCGTCGGGCACGACGCCAGTGGCGGCACTCGCCCCCTGGGAGAACGAAGACGTCACTGCCGTGGTCATCCCGCAGCCGACCTTCCTCGGCAGCCTCGAGGCGGTCGACGCCTTGACCGACTGGGCACACGCGCGCGGGGCGCTGGTGATCGCGGTGGTCAATCCGCTGTCGCTGGCACTGCTCAAACCACCAGGCCAGTGGGGCGCCGCCGGGGCCGACATCGCCTGCGGCGAGGGTCAACCTCTGGGCGTACCGTTGTCTTCGGGTGGACCATACTTCGGGTTCATGACCACCCGCGCATCGCATGTGCGCCAGATGCCCGGTCGGATCGTGGGTCGCACGGTGGACCTCGACGGCAAACCCGGCTTCACGCTCACACTGCAGGCCCGTGAGCAGCACATCCGCCGCTCCAAGGCGACTTCGAACATCTGTACCAACCAGGGGTTGATGGTCACCGCGGCGACCATCTACATGTCGCTGCTGGGCGCCGAGGGTCTGGCGCGGGTCGCCGCATCCAGCCATGCCAACACCCGGCGGCTGGTCGATGCGCTCAGCGCCCTGCCCGGAGTCGAGCGCGCCCTGAGCGGGCCGTGCTTCCACGAAAGCGTGCTGCGCTTCGACCGCCCGGTCGGGCCGGTGCTCGAGGCCCTGGCGACGCGGGATGTGTTCGGCGGTTATGACCTCACCACGGACTTCCCTGAACTCGGCCATGCCCTGCTGGTGTGCGCGACCGAGACCAAGACTGCCGAGGATATCGCCCACTATGCCGGGGCGCTTGCCGACGTGCTCAAGCAGCAGAAGGTGGCTTGAAATGACTGAACCGCTGATTTTTGAACACTCCCGTGCGGGGCGTTTTGCCCGGGCCCAGGCACCGGTGGTGCGCGAGGAAGTCGAGTTGCCGGCCGACTGCCTGCGCGCCGAACCGCCCGTGCTGCCCGAGGTCTCCGAGCTGCAGGCGGTGCGTCACTACACCCGGCTGTCGCAGCGCAACTTCTCGATCGATACCCACTTCTACCCGCTCGGCTCCTGCACCATGAAATACAACCCGCGAGCCTGTAACACGCTCGCGCTGCAACCGGGTTTTCGCGGGCGCCACCCCTATGCGCCGGCGTCGCACAGCCAGGGATTTCTGGCCTGCATGTTCGAGCTGCAGGAAATGTTGAAAGGGGTCACCGGCATGCAGGCGGTCTCGCTGACGCCGATGGCGGGCGCACAGGGCGAACTGGCCGGGGTCCTGATGATCCGCGCCTATCACCATGCCCGCAACGAGACGCATCGCAACGAAATCCTCGTGCCCGATGCCGCGCACGGCACCAATCCGGCCACCGCGGTGATGTGTGGCATGAAGGTGGTGGAACTGCCGACCGACGCGGACGGCGATGTCGACATCGCTGCTCTCGAGCAGGCGGTCGGACCGAATACGGCTGGGATCATGCTGACCAATCCGTCGACGGTCGGGGTGTTCGAGCGCAAGATCGAGCAGATCGCCAAGATCGTGCACGGTGCGGGTGGTCTGCTCTATTACGACGGCGCGAACCTCAACGCCATCCTGGGCAAGGTGCGCCCCGGGGACATGGGTTTCGATGTCATCCACATGAACCTGCACAAAACCTTCTCCACCCCTCACGGTGGCGGCGGCCCCGGGTCCGGGGCCGTTGGCGTGGGCGCCCGGCTGCAACCCTTCATGCCCATCCCGGTCGTCGGACGCGAGGGCGACCGTTACCGCTGGCAGGACGAAAAAGACCTGCCGCAGAGCATCGGTCGGCTGTCGGGCTTCATGGGCAATGCTGGCGTGCTGCTGCGCGCCTACATCTACATGCGTATGCTCGGGCAGGAGGGCATGCGTCAGGTCGGCGAGTTCGCGACGCTCAACGCCAACTACCTCGCCGCCCGACTCAAGGCGGCCGGTTTCGAACTGGCCTACCCGCGCCGACGCGCCAGCCACGAATTCATCATCACGCTCAAGCGTATGGCCAAGGACCAGGGCGTCACCGCGATGGACGTCGCCAAGGCGCTGCTGGATTACGGTTTCCATGCACCGACCACCTACTTCCCGCTGCTGGTGCCGGAGTGTCTGCTGATCGAGCCGACCGAGACCGAATCCAAGGAAGCGCTGGACGGGTTCATCGACGCGATGTGTGACATCATGGAGCGTGCC
Source organism: Gammaproteobacteria bacterium (assembly GCA_007693855.1). Lineage (GTDB taxonomy): Bacteria > Pseudomonadota > Gammaproteobacteria > Steroidobacterales > PWYM01 > PWYM01. The sequence goes on from RECU01000034.1 coordinate 67,626, forward strand.
GTGCGCGATGCCGAGCATCTCAAGGGCGCGCCGTGGACGCTGCCGGTCCGCAGGCTTGACGATGTCCGCGCCGCCCGACAGCTTGATGTGGCCTGGCGGCCAGGGTCGGTTGACGCCTGATCGGTTTGGCGACGGTCAGGATAACAGCGGGGGAGAGACATTGACGGCACTGATCTGCGGCTCACTGGCTTTTGACAACATCATGGTGTTCCCGGGCCGTTTCCGCGAGCATATCCTGCCGGATCGAATCCACATGCTGAACGTGGCTTTCATGGTCCCGGAGATGCGTCGGGAGTTCGGCGGCTGCGCGGGTAATATTGCCTACAATCTGCATGCCATCGGTGGTGCAGCCCTGCCCATGGGTACGGTGGGCGATGACTTCGCGCCCTACCGCGAGCGCCTGCGCAGCCTCGGCGTCGATGACCGCTTCATCCGCCCTGTCGAAGGCCGCTTCACCGCACAGGCCTACATCACCACCGACCTTGACGACAACCAGATCACCGCCTTCCATCCCGGGGCGATGGAGTGCGCTCACGATAACCCTGTCCCGACAGATGCGGGGGTCAGCATCGGCATCGTTGCTCCAGATGGCCGTGACGGGATGCTGCAGCATGCCGAGCAGTTCGCCGCAGCGGACATTCCCTTCGTGTTCGATCCTGGCCAGGGACTGCCGATGTTCGACGGTGACGAACTTCGGCGGTTCATCGAGCTTGCCAGTTGGGTGACGGTGAACGACTACGAAGCCGGTCTGCTGCAGCAGAAGACGGGGTTGGCCCCGGCGGAGATCGCCGAGCGGGTTCACGCGCTGGTGGTCACGCGTGGCAGTGAAGGCTCGAACATCTGGGTGGACGACCGGCGTCTCGACATCCCACCGGTCACCGCGGCGACGGTGACCGATCCGACCGGCTGCGGTGACGCGTATCGCGCGGGTCTACTCTACGGGCTGATGCACGAAGCCGACTGGCAGACCACCGGGCGCCTCGCCTCGCTGCTCGGCGCCCTGAAGATCGCGAGCCCTGGCACGCAGAACCACGTGCTGTCCCACGAACTTGTGGCTGGCGCCTTCCGCACGGCCTTCGACCGCGAGCTGGGCATCTAGGCGCAGGCAGTTCCCGCCTCCCGGGGGGAATGTTCGGCGCCCCGAATGGTCCATCGGACGTGGGTAACGGCAACGTCGACTGTATCGGAGGAGCGCGATGATCCATGGAAGGTGGCGGCGCCAGGTACGGCGCGGATGGCTTGCGCTGGCCGGTGCGGCTCTGGCTCTGCCTGTGGCCGCGGTGGCCGATCCGTCCGCCGAGCTGCCGGAAGAGATGCTTGGCGAGATTCGCGCGGAAGCCTCCGCCGACTGGGCCGAGACGCTTGCCGGCATCGCCCCTGGCGTCGTCTCTATCCGGGTAGATGGCACCCGGGCCTTCGACACCGAGTGGAACCAGTCCACCCAGGCCACCGGATTCGTGGTCGACGCCGAGCGCGGTCTCATCCTCACCAACCGCCACGTGGTGATGCCCGGGCCGGTGGTGGCGGTGGCCATCTTCCTGAACCAGGAGGAGCTCGAGCTCACGCCCGTTTACCGTGATCCGGTGCATGATTTCGGCCTGTTCCGCTACGATCCGGCGGCGCTGCGCTTCATCGATCCGCCATCGCTGCCGCTGGTGCCCGAGAACGCCCGTGTCGGCCGCGAAATCCGCGTGGTCGGTAACGACGCCGGCGAGCAGCTGTCGATCCTGGCCGGCACCATCGCCCGGCTGGATCGCCAGGCGCCGGACTATGGCCGGGGGCGCTACAACGATTTCAATACGTTCTACATCCAGGCCGCCTCGGGGACCTCCGGGGGCTCGTCGGGCTCGCCGGTGATCGACATCAATGGCGACGTCGTCGCCCTGAACGCCGGCGGGCGGGCGCAGGCCCAGTCGAGCTTTTTCCTGCCGCTGGATCGGGTTGCGCGGGCGTTGGCGCTGATCCAGGCCGGCGAGCCGGTACCCCGCGGCACGCTGCAGGCGACCTTCGTGCGCCAGTCCTATGCGGAGCTGCGTCGGCTGGGCCTGGATGAGCAGACCGAGGCGGAAGTGCGCGCGGCCTTTCCCGACCAGACCGGCATGCTGGTGGTCGAGCAGATCCTGCCGGGCGCCGCGGCGGCCGGTCGTCTGCAGACCGGTGACATTCTGCTGGCGGTCGATGGTCAGTGGCTCACGGAATTCCTGCCGCTGGCCGAGGCACTCGACGGCGCGGTCGACGGCGAAGTCGCGCTGACCGTCCAGCGGGGCGAGTCACGGTTGGAGTTCGTCGTCCCCGTGGACGACCTGCACGCCATTACGCCCGATGAGTTCATCTACGTCGGCGATGCCGTGGTCCATCGCCTGTCCTACCAGCAGGCACGCCACTACAATCTTCCGGTGAGCGGGATTTTCGTCGCCAATCCCGGCTATATCTTCGCCACCGCGGCCATTCCCCGCGGCGCGGTGATCAGCGAGTTCAACGGTCAGTCCACGCCCGACCTGGACGCCTTCGAGGCGGCGCTGGCCGAGATCCCGCATGGTGCCAGGGTACCGGTGCGCTTTGTCACGCTCGACGATCCTGCCAGTCCGCGGCTGCGGGTGATGCAGATGGGCCGGGACTGGTTTCCGTCGGAGCGCTGTCGACGCGACGACGTCCGGGGCTACTGGCCGTGTGTGGCGCTGGCCGAACCGCCGTCGGCCGCGCCTCCGGCGGTGGCGAGTACGCGCTTTACCGGGCAGGGCGAGCGCCGCGCACGAGCCATCGAGCCCTCGCTGGTGATGGTGAACTTCGACATGCCCTTCGTGCTCTCTGGCATCAGCGAACGCCACTATTACGGTACCGGCCTGGTGGTCGACGCCGAGCGGGGGCTGGTGGTGGTCGATCGCAACACCGTGCCCGTGTCGATCGGCGACGTCCGCCTGACCTTTGCCGGCTCCCTGGAAGTGCCGGGTCGTGTCGAATACCTTCACCCGAAGCACAACATCGCCATCGTCTCCTACGATCCCGCCTTGATCGGCGATACGCCCGTGCGCAGTGCCCGGCTGTCGAATGGCAACCTGCCCGCCCCCGGGGACCGTCTCTGGGTGGTCGGGTTGCGGGCGGATCATTCGCTGATCAGTCAGTCGGCCACGGTGTCGGCGATCGAGCCGGTGAATTTTCCGCTGTCGCGGTCGCTGGGGTTCCGCAACGTGAATCTCGACGTGATCCGGCTGGTCAATCCACCGAATGAATTCGATGGTGTGCTGGTCGACAGTGGCGGCCGGGTGGTGGCCCGCTGGGCCAGTTTCCTGCTGGAGGGCGGTGGCGACAGTGACCAGCTGACCATGGGTATCCCCGCAGAGCTCATCGGCGAGGCGGTGGCCGCCCACCGCGCAGGTGAGCCCCTGCACTCGCTGGAAGTCGAGTGGCGCATGCTGCCGCTCTCCGGCGCGCGGCGCCTCGGCGTCGACGAGGCCCGCGTGCGTGAATTCGAAGACCGCTGGCCGGCGCGTCGCCAGATGCTCAGCGTGGTGCGCACCGTCGCCGACTCCCCCGCAGCGGGCCTGCTGGAGGCTGGTGACGTACTGCTGAGTATCGACGGGGCGCCGGTGAACAGCTTCCGTGCCGTCGAACGAAAGACCCAGCGCCCGCAGGTCCAGGTCGAACTCTGGCGTGGGGGTGAGGTGGTGTCGCTGGAGGTCGCTACCGTGGCCCTTGGCGGCGAGGAGGTCGAGCGGGTGGTGCGATGGGCCGGCGCGCTGCTGCAGGCGCCGCACCGCGCGCTTGCCGCACAGCGGGGCATTCCTCGGGAAGGCGTCTACGTCAGCTGGTTCGCGTTTGGCTCACCGGCATCGCGGCACAATCTCTGGGCGGGTCGGCGGATCATCGAGGTCAATGGCCAGCAGACCGCCGATCTCGACAGTTTCATCGAGGCCGTATCCGGTCTCGGCGAGACGGATCCCGTGCGGCTGCGCACCGTGAACTGGAACAACGTGCCCCAGGTGATCACGCTGCGTCTTGACGAGCGCTACTGGCCCGCCTTCGAGCTGCGCCGCGAGGGACAGGGCTGGGAGCGCAGTCCGCTGCCGTGAGCCCGTCCGGCGCCGACAGGGTGCTTCTGACGATTGTCAGCGGCGGCCAGACGGGCGTGGATCGGGGGGCGCTGGACGCCGCCCTGGCCGTGGGCGCGCCCTGCGGCGGTTGGTGTCCCGAAGGTCGCCTGGCCGAGGATGGGGTCATCGACTTCCGCTATCCCCTGACGATCCTGCCGGGCGCCGGTTATCTTGAGCGGACGCGGCAGAACGTCATCGACAGCGATGCCACGCTGCTGCTCAATCGCGGCGCGCTGCAGGGGGGATCGCTGGCGACGCTGGAGTTCTGCAGCGATCTCGACAAGCCGGTACTGGTGCTGCAGGTTGACCGCCAGCCACTGGCCGAGTCGATGGCTGCGGCGCAGGCTTTCGTCGACGCCCATGGGGTGATGGTCCTGAACGTGGCGGGGCCGCGGGCGTCCAGCTGGCCCGCGGCGCACTCCCGGGCGCAGGCGATCGTCGCTGCGCTGCTGACGCAGGCTGCTCCGGCCGCGCCCTGAACCGCTCAGGCGCCGTCTGCTGCGTTCAGCGCGCCCGCGAGCGCCGCCGGGTCCGCCAGAGGCGCGGTGCAGTGCGTGCCGATACAGACGTAGGCGACCGCATCACCGGCAGGTGCCTTGGCGGCGAGCGCGGGGGGGAGTCCCTGGGCTGACGGTGGGATGTGAAACACGAGGCGCCGCGGCGCATAGACAGCCGTGGCCACGTCGAGCATCGTGGCGACTGCCGCCTCCTCGCCCCGCAGGATCACGATCTCCGGGGGCATCAGCAGCTCTTCGAGGGCATCGAGCAGCCGACAGTGCGCCTGGGGGAAATCGACCAGCGCCTGCCAGGCGGCCCGCACGGTCCGCTCGGCGGCCTGCAGGTAACGGGGCTCGCCCAGCAGCAGCCCCAGGCGTTGCAGCGCCAGCGCAGCCACCGCATTGCCCGACGGCGTCGCTTCGTCAGCGAACTGGCGGTGGCGGTGCAGGGGCGTGTCATGCTCCTTCGCCGTGAAGTAAAACCCGCCACGTTCGACATCCTCGAAGCGCGCCAGCAGCTGCTCGGCCAGTGCCTGGGCGAACGCCAGCAGGTCGTCATCCCAGCGCAGTTCCAGCAGCGCCAGGGCTGCCTCCAGCAGGCAGGCATGATCATCCAGCCAGGCGGGGGTGGGCGTTCGCCCGTCCGTCCACGCGGCGCAGAGCCGGCCGTCCTGCCAGAGGGTATCGCGCAGGCAACGCATGGCCCGGAACGCGGACTCGCCGGCCTCGGGCAGATCCACCGCCCGCGCCGCACGGGCCATGGCAGTGATCATCAGCCCGTTCCAGCCCGTGAGGATCTTCTCGTCCCGGGCGGGCTGCGGGCGCTGCTGCCGCGCCGCAAGCAATCTGGCGCGGGCGCGTTCAAGCGCCGCGGTCACGCGGCTGACCGGTTGCTCGAATTGCCGCGCCAGCTGGCTCGGCGCGACGGCCTGGACGAGGTGCCAGCGGCCGGAAAAATTTGCCGGGCCGTCCAGTCCCCAGGCCGTCTCCACGAGCGCGGCCTGCTCGGGGTCAAGCGTCGCGCCGATCTCCTCACGGGTCCACAGGTAGTGCCCCCCCTCGTCGCCGTCGCTGTCGGCGTCCAGCGTGCTGTAGTAGCCGCCCTCGGGGCCCTGCATGTCGCGGATGACCCAGGCCGCGACGGCCCGTGCGACCCCTCGCCAGCGTTCATCGCCACTGGCTCGCCAGATGTCGGCATACAGGCCCAGCAGCAGCGCGTTGTCGTACAGCATCTTCTCGAAATGCGGTATCTGCCAGGCCCGGTCGGTGGCATACCGGAAGAAGCCGCCGCCCAGGTGATCGAACAGCCCGCCTTCGGCCATCCGCGTCAGGGACAGACTGGCCATGAACAGCGCCTGGACGTCGGGGGCCTCGCCCGCGGCGCCGCTGCGCCAGTGTCGCAGCAGTCGGTTCAGGCTGGTCGCATGCGGGAACTTCGGCGCCTCGCCGAAGCCGCCGTGCTCGGCATCGAAGCCTTCCGCAAGGATCTGGCGCACCGCATCCAGCGGTGTGCTGTCCAGTGATGTCGCGGCGAGGGGGAGCTCCGGTTCGAGCCGAGGGAGGACGTCAGCGACGGCGCGGCCCTGCTCACGCACTTCCTCGGGCCGCTCGCGGTAAAACGTGGCGATGCCCGCGAGCACTTCGCGAAACGCCGGCAGTCCGCCGCGGGGCTCTGGCGGGAAATAGGTGCCGCCATAGAAGGGCGTGAGCTCATCCGGGGTGAGGAAGACCGTCAGGGGCCAGCCCCCACCGCGGCGGGTGATCAGCTGCTGAGCGGCCTGGTAGAGCCTGTCGAGGTCGGGTCGCTCCTCGCGATCGACCTTGATGCTCACGAACTCGCGGTTCATCAGCGCCGCGGTGTCCTCGTCGGCGAACGACTCCGCGGCCATGACATGGCACCAGTGACAGGCCGAGTACCCGATGGACAGCAGGATCGGCCTGTTCTCGCGTCGGGCGGTGGCCAGCGCCTCCTCGCCCCAGGGGTGCCACGCGACGGGATTGGTCGCGTGCTCGCGAAGGTAGCGGCTGCCGGCGCCGGCCAGGCGCCAACCCCCTGAGGATCGAGGCTGTGCCGCGTCGTCCGCGCCGGTCATGTCCGCCCGGTCAGTCGCTGCGGTTGGCCTGGTAGCGCTCGATGCCCTCGCGGATCAGCCCGCCGGCCTCCTCAGCGCCCACCCAGCCGCGGAGCTTCACCCACTTGCCTTCCTCGAGATCCTTGTAGTGCTCGAAGAAGTGGACGATGCGATCACACAGGCGCGGCGGCAGCTCGCTGTAACTGGTGACGGTCGAGTAATGCGGATAGATCTTGGCGATGGGCACGGCCAGGATCTTCTCGTCCTGACCCGCCTCGTCTTCCATGATCAACGCCCCGATCGGTCGCGCCGGAATCACCGCACCGGGGATCACCGGCACTTCGGAGAGCACCAGCACATCGCAGGGGTCGCCGTCCTCGGAGAGCGTGTGCGGGATGAAGCCGTAATTGCCGGGATAGAACATCGACGTCATCAGGAACCGGTCCACCATCAGGGCGCCGGATTCCTTGCAGAGCTCGTATTTCACCGGCTCGCCACCCATGGAGACTTCAATGATGACATTGACGTGTTCCGGCGGGTTACGGCCGATGCTGATCTTGCTGATATCCATGTGTGTGCTGACCTCGGAGCGTAAGGCTGGCCGGGCCGGCCCATGATCCGGCCCGGATGAACGGACGCAGGGCGAAAAGCGCATCCGAGCGCGCAGGATTATGCCTGTTTCATCCCGGTCTGTCCGCCGGGCGAGTTCGGGTTACACTTCGTGACTGAGCCCCCACCCGGACACCGCGTGTTCGACTATCCCTACATCGATCCCGTCGCCTTTTCGCTGGGCCCGCTTGCGGTGCGCTGGTATGGCCTGATGTTTCTCGGCGGGTTCGTGGCCGCCTGGCTGCTGGCACGCTGGCGTGCCGGCCGCGGCCATGGCCCGCTGACGCCTCAGCATGTCGATGACATGATTTTCTACGGCGCGCTGGGCGTCATCGTGGGGGGGCGCCTGGGCTCGGTGCTGTTCTACAATTTCGGCGCCTTTCTCGCCGACCCGCTGATGCTGCTGCGGCTCTGGGAGGGGGGCATGTCGTTCCACGGCGGCCTGCTCGGCGTGATCCTCGCCATGTGGCTGTTCGCCCGGCGGCTCGGCATCGAGTTTCTCGCCCTGATGGATTTCGTCGCGCCGCTGGTGCCCGTGGGCCTCGGGCTGGGGCGCATCGGAAACTTCATCAACGCCGAGCTCTGGGGCCGTGTCACCACGGCCGAGTTTCCGCTGTCGGTGGTCTATGAGGGCCTGCCGCGTCACCCCTCCCAGCTCTACCAGGCGGCCCTGGAAGGGCTGGTGCTGTTCGTGGTGCTGTGGGTCTTCTCCTCACGGCCGCGGCCGCTGGGGGCGGTGTGTGGCCTGTTCCTGGTGCTCTACGGCATCTTCCGCTTCGCCGTCGAGTTCGTCCGTCTGCCCGATGCCTGGCTGGGCTACCTGGCGTTCGGCTGGCTGACCATGGGGCAGCTGCTGTCGCTGCCGATGATCCTGCTTGGCGGCTGGCTGCTGTGGCGCGCCTGGCGGGCGCCGCGTTACGCCGGAGGCGCGGCGTGAGACAGTATCTGGCGCTGATGCGGCACATCCGCGAACACGGCGTGCGCAAGCAGGATCGCACCGGCACGGGGACCCTCAGCGTGTTCGGTCACCAGATGCGCTTCGATCTCGGCGAGGGCTTTCCGCTGGTCACCACCAAGCGTCTGCACCTGCGTTCCATCATCCATGAGCTCCTCTGGTTCATCTCCGGGGAAACCAACGTCGCCTACCTGCGCGCGCATGGCGTGAGCATCTGGGACGAGTGGGCGGACGAGCATGGCGAGCTCGGTCCGGTGTACGGGGCCCAGTGGCGGGCCTGGCGCGGCCCCGACGGCCAGGTGATCGACCAGCTGGCCGGGCTGCTCGAGTCGCTGGCCACGTCGCCCGATTCCCGTCGCCATATCCTGAGCGCCTGGAATGTCGCCGAGCTGCCGAGCATGGCCCTGGCGCCCTGTCATCTGCTGGCGCAGTTCTACATTGCAGAGGGACGGCTGTCCTGCCAGCTCTATCAGCGCAGCGCTGATGTGTTTCTTGGCGTACCGTTCAACATCGCCTCCTATGCGCTGCTGACGCACATGCTCGCGCAGCAGCTGGACCTGCAGCCGGGCGAATTCATCTGGACCGGCGGTGATTGCCACCTCTACCTCAACCATCTCGAACAGGCCGATCTGCAGCTCGCCCGCGAGCCGTTTCCGCCGCCGCGACTGCGGCTGCTGCGCCATCCGCCGAGTCTCTTCGAGTACCGCTACGAGGATTTCGCCATCGAGGATTACCGCCACCACCCGCACATCAAGGCGCCGGTGGCGGTCTGAACGCGTCGCAGACGGGCACCGTGCAGGGGTCGGCGCGGTGCGATATCGGCGGTCTGGTCGATGCGCTGGCCGATCACGGCCATGTGGTGGTCCCGGCCTGGCTGGCGGCAGACGTGGTTGTGGCCCTGCGGGCGGACGCCGAGGCGTTGTGGCAGGCCGGGCGTTTCCGCCACGCCGGCGTCGGGCGTGGGGCCGATTTCCAGGTGCGGCCCGAAATTCGCAGCGATCGCGTGCTTTGGCTGGACGAGACCGCGACCACGCCAGCCGTGGCGGGTTACCTGGCCGCCATGGAGGGGCTGCGGGAGGCCTTCAACCGGGCCCTCTACCTCGGCCTGGTGGAGTTTGGTGCGCACCTGGCGGTCTATCCGCCCGGGGCCCGCTACCGCCCCCATCTCGATCATTTCCGCAACACCCGCCACAGGGTGATCTCCAGCATCTTCTATCTGAATCCCCCCGACTGGTGCGCTGAGGACGGGGGGCAGCTCAGGCTCTACCTGGGGCGGGACCCGGAGGGGGAGGCGCTTGAGGTGATCCCGGCCGGGGGCACGCTCGTACTGTTCCTGGCGCAGCGCTTCTGGCACGAGGTGCTGCCGGCCGGGCGCGAGCGCTGGTCGATCACCGGCTGGTTCTGCCGGCGGCCCTGAGGCCGTCGACAGGCGCAGCGCAGGTCCGGGAGCGGCCGGGGTTCAAGCGCCGCTTGGTCTTGCGAACTGCTCCTGAGCCCGGCGTCTGGCCTGCGCCAGGTCGATCTCCTCCAGCGACTGGCAGCCCGCGGTGAGTTCCTCGAGCAGCACGTCCTGGCGTGCGCCGCGGCGTTGCGCCTCGGCGTAGCTGATCTCGGGGTGGAACATCACCATCGAATAGCGCGGGATGAACTGCGCCGGGAAGGCGCGTTCCAGCTCGAAGGCCAGCGCTTTCTTCAGCGCGAAGCGGGGGTCGCGCACGGTGTCACGCATCTCGACATAGTTCTCCAGCGCCATGTCGGCGATGGCCTCGGCGGACGGGCGTCGCAGGGCCTCGAAGGCCGGGAGCAGGGTGGGCCAGTCGGCGCCGTGCGCGTCGATCAGTCGGGCGAGATCCCGGCAGTCCTCGAAGGCGCAGTTCATCCCCTGGCCGTGGAAGGGCACGATGGGGTGTGCGGCGTCGCCCAGCAGCAGCAGCCGGCCCTCGGCATGCCAGGGTCGGGTGCGTACCGTGCCGAGTCGGCCGACCGGATTGGCGAGGAACTCCGGCACGAGTTCCGGCATCAGGGCGAGGGTATCGGGGAAACGGGCGCGGAAGAATGTCTCGACAGCGGCGGCCTCGCGCAGCTGCGTGAAGCCTGGGTCTGCGTCGTACGGCAGGAACAGCGTGCAGGTGAAGCTGCCGTCGGGATTGGGCAGCGCGATGAGCATATAGCCCCCCCGCGGCCAGATGTGCAGTGCGTCGGCCGCCAGGCGGTGTCGACCCTCGGCATCGGCCGGAATGGTCAGTTCGATGTAGCCATGCGGCAGCCACTCTTCGCGAGCCTCGCAAAGGCCCCGGTCGACCATCGTCCGGCGCGCCACGGACCCCGCGCCGTCGCAGGCGAGCACGACATCGGCCTGCTCACGCCGGATCGTGCCATGGCCCATGTCCTCGAACGCGACAGTTCCATGGGCCGGCTCGATCTCCACGCAGCGCTGGCCGAAGCTCAGCGTCACGCCGGGGTGTGCCGCGGCGGCGTCGAGCAGCGCGCAGTTCAGCGCATGGCGTGAGATGGCGTAGATTTCCTCCTCCGGGCGCTGGCCGTAGGACAGAAAGTGCTGGCTGCCGTCGGCTTCGTGCAGGTGTCGGCCGCGCATTGGCATCAGCAACGGCTGGATCGCCGGCATCAGTCCGGCGAATTCCAGGGCATCGATGCCGCGCGCGGCGAGTGCCAGGTTGATCGAGCGCCCCCGTTCCTGCGCGGCCCTTCGGGGATCGGCACGGCGCTCCAGGACGTGCACCTGCAGACCGCGCTGCGCCAGCAGCAGGGCGAGCAGTGCGCCGGCAAGGCCGCCGCCGAGAATCAGGCTGTGTGAATGCCGGAGTTCATGCACCTCAGGGGCTCCTTCCCGCGGTCGTGAGGGATTGCTGAACGTCGACACGTGTCATCGACGTCTGTGTCATGCATGCGTCATGCGCGCACAGGATCATGTCCATGCGAATCAGGGTCGGCATGGCGGAGCGAGTCCGTTGACCAGATCCAATGCCCAAAATACAGGAGAACGGTGGTGTCGTCCGCACGCTTGCTGGTCATGCTTCTCGTCGCGCTCTGTCTTGGTCCGGCGGTGGCCCATGAGCCCCGCAACACCCTGGTCACGCCTGGCGAGCACCGCTATCGGGCTTCCGCCGATCCCGATCGCGTGATCCTGGTCGCCGACCAGCACCCCTGGCGCAGCCAGACGGTCAACTGGCGGACGAACCACGCGGTGACCGAGGCGGTGGCGCAGATCACCGAGGCCCATGATACGCCCGGGCTCCACCTGACGGCGCGGACGGTCACCGGCACGGTGCGACCGCGGACCACCGAAAACGGGCTGGCGCATCACCACTCCGTCACCTTCGACGACCTGCGTCCGGACACGCTCTATGCCTACCGGGTCCGCGGCCAGGGGACCTGGAGTGAATGGTTCCAGTTTCGCACCGCCAAACGCGGCTTTGCGCCCTTCACGTTTTTCTATTTCGGCGACGCGCAGAATTCGGTGCGATCGCATTTCTCGCGGGTCATTCGCGAGGCTTTCATGGAGCACACACGGCCGGCGCTGATGCTGCATGCCGGCGATCTCGTCAACCTTCGCGCCGGGATTCATGATGACGAATGGGGTGAGTGGTTCGCGGCCGGTGGTTTCCTGCACGCGATGGTGCCCAGCATCCCGGTCACCGGCAACCATGAGTTCGTCAACGAGGAGGACGAGGCGGGCCACCGGACGAGGGTGCTGAGCCACCTGTGGGAAGCGCAGTTCACCGTGCCGGGTAACGGCCCTCCCGGGCTTCGGGATACGGTGTATTTCGTCGAGTACCAGGGGGTCTTGTTTGTTGCCCTGGATTCGACGCGGGCACTCGAGGACGAGTCCCTGGCCGTTCTCCAGGCACAGTGGCTGGAGCAACTGCTGCGCGAGAATACCCATCGCTGGGTCATTGTCAGCCACCATCACCCGATGCAGTCGGTCTCGCTGGGTCGCGACAACCCGATGCTGCGGGAGCACTGGCAGCCGCTGTATCAACGCTATGGTGTCGATCTGGTGTTGCAGGGGCACGATCACACCTATGGGCGCGGCGCCAACGTGCCCGAGGGCAGCACGCTCGTCGATAACGAAGTCGGGACGGTCTACGTGGTTTCCGTGGCCGGCCCGAAGATGTATCTCGTCTCGGCAGAGGCCCGCCAGGACATGACCCGCGTCGGTGAGGAGGTGCAGCTCTACCAGGTGATCGGCGTCGAGGAGGATCGGTTGCGTTTCGAATCGAGAACCGTCAGCGGTCAACTCTACGACGCCTTCGATATCCGGCGACTGCCGGATGGCCGCAACACCCTCATCGACAAAATGCCTGCGGGCCTGCTGGAGCGACTCTGCACCAATCCGGCGCAACCCCGGCCGACGCGCTGCTGGGAGGGCACGGAACTCGTCGATTGAACCTGTTTCGCAGTCAGGGGCGGAGGATCCGCCGGAGTGCCTCCGCCGCCCGATACACGTCCTGAAAGCGGGTGTACAGGGGCACCGGCGCCAGCCTGAGGGTGTCGGGCTCCCGCCAGTCGGCAACCACGTCATGCTCGGCCAGCGCCTCGAAGCTCCGGCGCGCCCGTGCCCGCCCGCCGCGCAGGCGCAGCGAGAGCTGGCAGCCGCGCTCGGGTGGCGTGATGATCTCGACTTCCTTCGCCAGCCAGGTGCGGAGCAGGGCCTCCAGAAAGCCCGTGAGGCGGCGGGACTTGGCGTGGAGCTGGCGAATGCCCGCCTGGCGGAACAGCGTCAGTGAGGCCAGCAGCGGCGCCAGCGACAGAATCGGTGGATTGCTGAGCTGCCAGCCCTCGGCGCCCGGCATCGCGCGGAAGCCCTCCGGCATGTCGAAGCGGCTGCGCGGATCATGTCCCCACCAGCCGGCCAGGCGGGGCAGACCAGTGCGTGCATGGCGGGCGTGGACGAAACAGCCGCCCACGGCACCGGGGCCGGCGTTGAGATACTTGTAGCTGCACCAGACGGCGAAATCCACGTCCCAGTCATGCAGTCCGAGTGGCAGATTGCCGATGGCGTGCGCGAGGTCAAGGCCGATCGGGATCCCATGACGGCGGCAGACGGCGGCGATCGGGGCGATATCCAGGGCCTGACCGGTGAGATATTGCACCCCCGGCAGCAGCACCAGCGCCAGGCGCTCACGCTCGGCCTCGATGCGGGCGATGATGTCGTCCGTGCGCAGCTGCCACTCGCCTTCCCGCGGCGCCACCTCGATCCGCGAGGTTGCCGGGTCGTGGCCGTGCCAGGCGATCTGCGAGTCGACAGCGTAGCGGTCCGAGGGGAAGGCGCCTGCTTCGAGCAGAATGGCATGCCGGCGTGTCTCCGGCCGGTAGAAGCTTGCCATCATCAGGTGCAGGTTGACCGTCAGGCTGTTCATGGCGACCACCTCGGTGGCCTCCGCGCCGGCCAGCGTCGCAAGTTCGTCGGTCACCTGTCGGTGGTAGTCCAGCCACGGTCGGGTGGCGTCGAAATGCGCATCGACGGCCAGCTGGCGCCAGTCGTCGAGCACTTCCGCGAGCAGTGGGGCGGTGGCGCGCGGCTGCAGTCCGAGCGAGTGCCCACACAGGTAGATGCGGCGCCCGGCGCGCCCGGCAGGCAGATGAAACTGCCGGCGGAAGGGCGCGAGACGATCGGTGCCGTCGAGTTCGCGGGCCGCGCGCAGCGTGGCCGTGAAGCTGCCATCCTCGGCGGGGTCAAGGCGGGTCATGGGACGTCAGCCCTGTGGCTGGCGAGGCATGACCCAGCCGCAGGCGTCACAGCTGCGATGGGCTTCACTGGCATGGAAGCGCTCGAAGACCGGTGGCAGGTCGCGCTCGATGTCCGCCACGTGCAGGAATTCCTCGTGCAGCTTGCTGCCGCAGTTCTCACAGTACCAGATGAAGCCGTCGAGTTCGTCCGCCCGGCGCGCGCGCTCGACGACGATGCCGATGGTATCGTCGTAGCGCTGTGGTGAATGGTGCACCCGCGGCGGCAGCAGGAAGATCTCGCCCTCGCGGATCGGAATGTCGACGTGCTGCCCGTCCTGGACAGTCTTCAGCAGCATGTCGCCCTGCACCTGGTAGAACAGCTCCGGTCCCTCGTCCTGATGATAATCCGTGCGGCTGTTGGGGCCGCCGACCACCATGACGATGAACTCTGAATCCCGGAACAGCTGGCGATTGCACACGGGCGGCTTGAGCGCCTCCCGGTGCTCGTCGATCCAGCGCATCAGATTGAATGGCTTGAGTTCGTTCATCAGGGTCCTCCTGCTCCGGCCTAGCGTCCCCCGCGGCCACAGCGCTCGCCGACCGGCTCGGCGTCAGGTACGTCGAGACACAGTGCGGTCAGTGCACGGCCCCAGATGCATCCGGTATCGAGCGTAACGAGGTTGGCGCGACGCGTACACCCCAACGCCGACCAGTGACCGACCACCACCCGGGTCGCTCCCCACGCTGCCCGTGGGTGCTCGAACCACGGCACCAGCCCGTCGCGAGCGCTTTGCGGCGGACCCTTGGCCTTCATCTCCAGGCTGCCATCCGCCCGACAGAAGCGCATGCGCGTGAGCGCATTGATGGTGAAACGCAGCCGGTTGTAGCCGGACAGCTGCGGCGACCACCGGTCGGGCTTGTCCCCGTAGAGCACCGCCATGAGGTCACGCCATTCATGCCCGGCCAGCACGCGCTCGACGCGCTCGGCTTCCGCGAGCGTCGTCGCCACATCCCATCCGGGAGGTACCCCGGCGTGCACCAGCAGCGCGTCCAGGGCGGTGTCGTGGTGGGCCAGGGGCCGTTGTCGCAGCCAGTCGATGAGTTCGTCGCTGTCCTCAGCCTGCAGCACGGGCTCCAGCGTGTCGCGGCCGCGACTGGCGACGCGACCTGAGGCGCGCGCCAGCAGGTGCAGATCGTGGTTACCCAGCACGCTCACCACCGCCTCGCCCTGGCTGCGGACCCAGCGCAGGACCTCCAGCGATGCCGGGCCGCGATTGACCAGGTCGCCGACCAGCCACAGCCGATCCTGCCCGGGATCGAAATCGATCCGCTCGAGCAGACGCATCAGGGGCGCATGACAGCCCTGCAGATCACCGATGGCCCAGGTGGCCACGCCGGCACCTCAGTGCAGCATGCCGGGCATCGCCAGCGAGAACGCCTCGATTGGCGCATCGAAATGGCGGCCGTCTTCGGCCTGCATCCGGTAGCTGCCATGCATCGAGCCGACCGGGGTTTCCAGCACTGCGCCGCTGGTGTAACGGAAGCCCTGGCCAGGCTCGAGTCGCGGCTGTTCGCCGACGACCCCCTCGCCCCGAACCTCCTGGACCTTGCCGTTGGCATCGGTAATGACCCAGTGCCGCGACAGCAGTCGCGCCGGTAACTCGCCCTCGTTGCGGATGGTGACCGTGTAGGCGAACACGAAGCGTTCTTCGTCGGGTGAAGACTGATGTTCGACGTAGTGGGTCTCGACGTCGACGTGAATCTGGTACTCGGAAGTCATCATGTCGTGGAGTTTACCGTGTCGAGCGCGGCGAGACGGACGAAATCCTCGATCTCCAGCCTCTCCGGTCGGCTCCCGGGATCGATGCCGCAGCGCTGGATTGCCTCGGCGTCAAGGTGCGCGCGCAGGGCGTTGCGCAGTGTTTTGCGCCGCTGGCCGAAGGCCGCGGTGACCAGGGTCCGCAGTCTCGCCTCCTCCACAGCGGGCCCCAGCGGCGCACAGCGCGGCCGCAGCCGCACGATCGATGACCAGACCCGCGGCGGCGGGGTGAAGGCCCCAGGGCCGATGTCGAACAGGCGCACGGCTTCACAGGCCCAGCCCAGCATCACGGTGAGGCGGCCGTAGTCGCGCCCGCCGGGTGCGGCTGTCATGCGCATCACCACCTCCTTCTGCAGCATGAAATGCATGTCGTGGATGTACTGGCGCTGGCGCAGCAGGTGAAACAGCAGGGGGGTGGAGATGTTGTAGGGCAGGTTCCCGACCAGTCGGAGCCTGGCGTCTCCGGCCAGGGTGGCAAGGTCGACCGCCAGGGCATCGCCTGCGTGCACGAGCAGTTCCCCGACGCCAGCACAGCGCTCACGCAGGGGACCGATGACGTCGCGGTCGAGTTCCACCGCCTGCAGTCTCCCGCAGCGCGCCAGCAGCGGCTCGGTGAGCGCGCCCAGGCCGGGCCCGATCTCGAGCAGCTGTTCGCCGGGCTGCGGATCGATTGCGGCCACGATGCGTGCGATGACGGCGCGGTCATGGAGAAAGTGCTGGCCGAAGCGCTTGCGTGGTCGATGGTTCACGCTGGCGTCGCGAGGCGGGCGGCGAGCCCGAGCGCGGCCAGCAGGCTGCCCGGGTCGGCCCGTCCCGTACCGGCGAGATCAAGCGCCGTGCCGTGATCGACGGACGTGCGGATCACCGGCAGCCCCAGGGTGACGTTGACCGCCTCGCCGAACCCGCTGGCCTTCAGCACCGGCAGGCCCTGGTCGTGATACATGGCCAGCACCGCATCCGCGCTGCCGAGGCTGCGGGGCGTGAATGCGGTGTCGGCCGGCACTGGTCCCGTGGCCAGGATGCCGCGAGTCCGTGCCGCCGCGACCGCCGGCCGGATGATCGCCTCGTCCTCCTCCCCAAGGTGCCCGCCTTCACCGGCGTGGGGGTTGAGTCCGCAGACGAGAATACGCGGCCGCGCCAGCCCGAAGCGGGCGACGAGATCCGCGTGCAGGACATCGAGCACCTCGGCCAGCACCGTCGCCGTGATCGCTGCCGGCACCTGCGACAGGGGCAGGTGGGTGGTGGCCAGCGCCACCCTCAGCTGCCCGGCCACCAGCAGCATCACCGGCCTTGGGCACCGGCAGGCCTCGGCCAGATACTCGGTGTGTCCCGAGAAGGCAATGCCGGCGTCGTTGATGACGCTTTTCTGCACGGGGGCGGTGACCATGGCATCGGCACGCCCTTCGCGGCAGGCGGCCAGCGCCGTGTCCAGCATGGCGAGCACCGCCGGGGCGTTGGCGGGATCCAGGCGCCCCGGTGCGCACGCCTTGCCCAGCGGGTGGGACCAGACGCACAGCCGGCCCGGGCGATGCTGCGGTATCGGCGCATCGGGGGTCAGCACGTCGAGATCGATATCAAGCGCGAGTGCCCGCGCCCGCGCCGTCAGCAGGGTCGGGTCGGCGCAGACGACGAGACGGGCGGCGAGGGGGCCGGCCGCCAGCATCAGGCAGAGTTCCGGCCCGATACCGGCCGGTTCTCCGCTGGTCAGGACCAGTCGGGGCAGCTGCTGCGCACGGGCGTCAGATTCGATACTCGACATAGGCCTCGTCGCGCAAGCGCTGGATCCAAAGTTCGATCTCTTCCTCGAACTTGCGCTCGCGCAGGGCCATGATGGCATCGCGCCGCTGCAATTCCTCGGTGCTGTCGTGCACCCGCCGATCGATCACCTCGACGATATGCCAGCCGAAGGGTGAGCGAAACGGCATGCTCAGCTCGCCGACCGGCAGTTCCCGGATCACGCTGGCGAACTCAGGCACGAAACTGTCAGGTTCGGTCCACCCCAGCGAGCCCCCTTCGGCGCCGGAGCCGATGTCCTCGGAGATGGCCCTGGCGATGGCGCCGAACTCGTCACCCCCGAGAATCTGGTTACGGACGTTCAGCAGGCGCTGGCGCACCGCCTCATCGTCCATGACTTCCGTCGGCGTGAGCAGGATGTGACGGGCCTTGACCTGATTGACCATGACCCGCTCGGTCCCGCGGACGTCGTTCACCCGCACGATATGAAAGCCGCTGCCGCTGCGAAACGGCTCGGTGGTCTCGCCCGGCTCGAGTCCGCCGACCACCTCGGCAAAGATGGTCGGCAGCTGGCTGCCTTTGCGCCAGCCCAGGCTGCCGCCTTCAAGCGCGTTCTGGGCGTCCGAGTAGGTCACCGCGAGCTGGGCGAAATCCTCGCCGGCCTCGAGGCGTTCGACGATCTGCTCGATCCTGGTCCGCGCCGCGCTCAGCTGGTCTGGAGCGGCGGCACTGGAGACGCTGATGAGGATGTGCGAGACGTTGTAATCGAGATCGCCGAGCGCCGCTTCCTGCTGCCGGCTGAGATACTGTTCGACTTCGCGCTCGGAGATGTTGATCCGGCCCATGACATCGCGCGAGCGCAGCTGTTCGAGGATCAGCTGCTCGCGGAACTGTTCGCGATAACTGGCGTAGTCGATGCCTTCGGCGGCCAGCACGGCCGGGAACTGTTCGATCGTCAGCCCGTTGCGTGCGGCGATGTCGGCGATCGCGCGGTTGAGCATCTCATCAGGCACTCGGATGCCGAGGCGCTCGGCGCGCTGCAGCTGAATGCGTTCGACGACCAGTCGCTCCAGGATCTGCCGTTCGAGCACCGGCAGTGGGGGCAGCTGCGTCTGCTGTTCCCGCAGCCTCGCGACGATCTCCCGGGTCTGCTCCCGCAGCTCGCTTTTCAGCACCACGCCCTCGTTGACCACCGCGGCCACGCCATCGACGAGCTGTCCCGTCCCGGACAGCTCACGCGTCTGCGCGCCCGCCGGCTGGGCCAGTACGCCGCCCAGAACCACGCAGGCGGCGAGCGCTGCGAGTACGCCTCGGCCCGCGCAGGGGCGCTCAGAAGATGTCGCGGTCATAGCCGATGATGCCTCTCTCGATGAAATCTCTGGTCGAATCTCCGACACTGGCCAGTCCCCTCAGTTCAATCTGCAGCGCGATGGCGGTATCCGAGCCGCCAGTGCGGCGGCTGATGTAGCGGCGGGCCACCAGGCTGACCGAAAAACAGCAGCTCCGGTACTCCACCCCGGCGAAGCGATCGAGCGATGCACGCTCGCGCAGCGAGTAATTGTACCTGCCTATGAAGTTCCAGCGTTCGGAGGCCGGCCACATGAACGAGACATCGCCCTGCTCGAGGGCGCCTCGGCGGAAACGGTAGGCCAGGTTGATCAGGCGCTGGTCATCCCGCCGGTACTGCAGCCGGGCCTCGGAGCGGGTGGTGGCCGAGAGATCGCTGTTCCACTGCTGCCCGAGATCCAGCCGCCAGCGCTCGGCCAGCACCAGACCGAGTTCGCCGACATACTCGCTGCTGTTGCGCCCCGGCGGCGGGGCGCCGGGCAGGCCCACCTCCGCGTCCGCCAGGTAACGCGTCTGGCCCAGCGTCAGGCGCAACCGCTCCCGGCCGCTGGTCTCGTCGAGGACCCGGGTGGTGAGTCCGAGGTTCACCTGGTCGGTATCGCCGACGCGGTCGACGCCAAGGTAGCGGTTGCTGCGGAACAGCTGCACGAGACCGAAATCCGGTTCGATCGTATCGAACACCGGCAGGCGATCCTGGTCGCGAAACGGGATGTGGACATACTGCAGCCGCGGCTCGAGCGTCTGCAGCAGCCGCCCGTCCCGGACTTCGCGCTCGAACAGCGCACCGAGGTCCAGCGTGCCGATCGGCAGCGTCCGCGAGGGGTCGCGCGGCGCGTCCTCGGGCAGATTGTCCAGCCGGTAGCGGGTGTGCTGCAGGGCGACCGCCGGGCGCAGGTAGAGGCCCGGTGGGCCGAACCGCCGGCTGATCTCCGGCTGCATGTCCATGCGCCAGCCGGTCACGCCCACGCGCCGGTCGAAGTTCACCAGTTCGCCGGTCAGGCGCAGATCCGTGCCCAGCCAGCGCTCCGGCCAGTGACCCTCGACCAGAAACTGCGGCAGTCGCCGGTAGGGGCGCTCCTCGTCGAGAATCTGCTCGTCGATGGTCTGGTAGCCCTGGAAGCGCGCCAGGGCGCGCAGATCGCGGCCGAGGTACTCCACGTCCAGCCGCCGATCGAGATGGGTCTGACTGGTCGACACCACGCCGCCGCCGAGGTCCTCGAAATAGGCCCCGTCGCTGACCTCGCTGCCATCCACGGTCAGGCGGATGCGCTCACCGAAGCCGGTGCGATGAAACAGGTTGGTATAGCGCCGGTCGTCTCCGCTGACCTGGTCGCTGGGCAGGAACTCTATCCCGGCCTGGCCCTCGGAGCTCCGGGTGAGGTAGCGGAATTCGCTGCCCAGCAGCAGGCCTCGGCGGCTCATCAGCCGCGGCTCCAGCGTCAGGTCATAGTTCGGTGCGAGGTTGAAGTAATAGGGGACGCTGACGTCGGCGCCCGTGCGGTTCGAGCGCCGCAGCTGGGGAAAAAGGAACCCCGACTTGCGATCGTCGGTGATGGGAAAGGTGATCCAGGGCGTGTACAGGATCGGTACGCCAAGGAAATCCACCCGGACGTTGCGGCCGGTGCCAAAGCCCGAATCGGCATCCAGGCGGATGTCGCCTGCCCGCAGGCGCCAGTCCTCGTTGCCTTCCGGACAGGAGGTGTAGAGTACATCACGCAGCCGCACCGTCCGGTCGCCACGCACCTCGAGGCTGCCGGCGCCGCCGCGCGCCGGTCGGCGGGGCAGCGAGAAGGTGGAGGCCGAAAATTCGATGCGCTGTGCCGTGCCATCGAAGTCCGCATCCTCGCTGCGCACGATCAGATTGCCATCGCGATACTCGACGCCCCCCGTGACCCGCAGCTCGAGGGTGTCGCTGTCGAATTCCGCGGACTCGGCGCGCAGCAGCCGCCCGGCGCCCCTGATCTGCACGTCGCCGGTCAGGCGGGAGATGCCCTCACGGACGAGATCGGCGTCATCGGCGCTGATGAGGACGTCCTGATCGTCGCCCCGGGCTTCCTCAAGCAGCCGCTCCATTTCAGGATCGACGGGCGGCATGCACATCGGTGCCTGTGCCCGGGCCAGGGCAGGCGCAAGCAACAACAGCGTAAGACAGACGAGCGCGTGGGTGGGCGCTCGTGCGACGGGCAGGTAGGCAGCCACTGCGACCCGGGAACACTCGCGAAAGGGCCGCTACAATGGCACAAGTCATGACCACCTTCAACGCACCCCCAGACGCGCCGGACGCGCGCCAGACCGCGGCGCTCGCCTGGTTGGCGACCGTATTGCCGACACCACCGGAGGCACTGCGGCCTGCCTCTGCCGACGCGAGCTTCAGGCGCTATTTTCGCCTGCACGACGGCGCGCGTTGGCTGATCCTGATGGATGCCCCGCCAACGCTGGAACCGGTGGCGCCATTCCTGCGGGTGGCTGGCTGGTTGCGCGACTGCGGTCTGCACGTACCCGCCGTGCTGGCGGTCAATGCCGAGGCCGGCTTCCTGCTCCTCGAAGACCTGGGGCAGACCAGTTATTTCGCGGCCTTGCAGGCGGATCCGGCACAGGCGGACGTGCTCTATCCCGATGCCCTGGAGGCGCTGGTGACCCTGCAGGTCGGCGGGCAAAGGTTTCTCGATGCCCTGCCGCCCTACGACGCGGCACTGCTGGAGCGCGAGATGGCGCTGTTCCGGGACTGGCTGTGCCTGCGTCACCTCGGGCTTGCCCTGTCTGGCGCCGAGGAGGCCATGCTGGCCGCGGCGTTCGCTGCCCTGCGTGACGCCGCCCTGGCGCAACCCCGGGTGTTCGTCCACCGCGACTACCACTCGCGCAATCTCATGGTCTGCGCCGCGGCCAATCCCGGGGTTCTGGATTTCCAGGACGCCGTGGCCGGTCCGCTGACCTACGATGTCGTGTCGCTGCTCAAGGACTGTTACCTGCGCTGGCCGCCGGCGGACCGGGCGCGCTGGATCGGCGTTTATCATGCTGCCGCCGTCTGCCGGGGTCTGCCGGTCGGTGAGCTGGCGGCGTTCACCGCAGCCTTGGATGTCATGGGTATCCAGCGACATCTCAAGGCCGCCGGCATCTTCGCGCGGCTGTGGCACCGGGATGGCAAGCCGGGTTATCTCGGCGACCTCCCGACCACGCTGGACTACGTGGTCGAGGCGGCCGCCGGCCAGCCCGCGCTGGCGCCGCTGGGCGAGTTCATCGCCCGGCGGGTGCTGCCGGCCCTGCCCCCGGTGGTCCGGCCCGGGCCTGTCCTATGAAGGCGATGGTGCTGGCGGCAGGTCGGGGCCGTCGCATGGGCGCACTGACCCTTCGGTGCCCGAAACCCCTGCTGTCGGTCGGTGGCGAGCCGATGATCGTCCGCCATCTCCGCCGCCTCGCCGACAGCGGCATCCGCGAGGTGGTGATCAACCTCTCCTGGCAGGGCGCACGCCTGCGCCGCGCGCTCGGCGACGGCGCCGCCTGGGGGGTTCGGCTGCGCTACAGCGACGAGGGTGAGCCGCCGCTCGAGACCGCCGGGGGGATTATCGCGGCGCTGCCGCTGCTTGGCCCCGAGCCGTTCCTGGTGGTGAACGGCGATATCGTCACCGATCATCCGTTGCGTCTGGCCCCCCTCGCCGATGACCGGCTTGGACATCTCGTGCTGGTCGACAATCCACGGCACCATCCCCAGGGCGATTTCGGGCTGCGCGGTGACCGGGTCCAGCGCAGCGGCCCGACCCTGACCTTCGCCGGGGTCTCGCTGCTGCATCCAGCGCTGTTTGCAGGCCTTGCGCCCGGGGCAAGGGCCCTGGCCAGCGTGCTGTTACCGGCCATCGCGGCGGGTCGGATCTCCGGAGAACATTACCGCGGCGAGTGGTCTGATGTGGGTACCCCGGCTCGGCTGGCGGCCGCCTCGCGCCGGCTGGGCGCGGGTGCCGCCTCCAGCCCGAGCCGGCGGAGCAGGGCGGCAAGGTAGACCGGCCGGACGCTCTCTACGCGGGCCCCCGGGCGGAGCGTGGCGATGCGGGTCATGGCGAGGTCGCGATAGCCACAGGGGTTGATGCAGCCGAACGGCGTGAGATCGAGATCGACGTTGATGGCGATGCCGTGATAGCTCGCGCCCCGGCGGACGCGCAAGCCGATGCTGGCAATCTTCTCGCCAGCGACGTAGACGCCGGGCGCATCGGGCCGGGGGGCGGCCTCGATGCCCCAGTCGGCCAGCAGCATCACCACCGATTCCTCCAGGGCGGTGACCAGGTCACGGATCCCCAGCTTGAGGCGGCGCAGGTCGAGCAGCGGATAGACGACCAGCTGTCCCGGGCCGTGGTAGGTGACCTGACCGCCGCGGTCGGTGGCGACCACCGGAACATTGCCGGCCGCCAGCACATGCGCCGGGTCGCCATTCAATCCCAGCGTGAATACCGGCGGGTGCTCCAGCGCCCAGATCTCATCCGGCGTCTCCGCGCTGCGCTGCTCGGTGAACGCCTGCATCTGCCGCCAGGTCGGCTCGAAGTCGACACGGCCGAGATTACGCAGGATGACCGGGCGGCTCACAGCGCCATCAGGACGCGCTCGCTGTCGGAGAGACTGCGGTAGATCGCGTCCAGCTGGGCCCGGCTGCGCGCCCGGATACGGATGGTGACGGCGACGAAACGACCGTTGCGACTCACCCGCGAGTCGATGTCCGTGGCCACCAGGTCGTCGACATGGGTGGCGACGAGCTCCCGGGCATGGGACGGGAAATCCGGCTCGTTGGCGCCCATCACCTTGATCGGAAAGTCACAGGGGAATTCCAGCAGGCTGTCGGTTGGCCTGGCCATCGTGTCTGGTCACTCCAGCCACAGCAGTACGCTGTCGCGCGCCCGCTGCCACAGGCTGCCCCGGGGCGCGTCTTCGAGCACCACCAGTGGGCTGCGTGCCAGGGAGTCGCCATCGAGGCGGATGTCGAGGACGCCGATCTCCGTCCCCGCGCTGAGTGGAGCACTCAGGGCGCCCGGCAGTTCCAGCACCGCCTCCAGTCGATCCCGCTGGCCTCTGGGTACCAGCACCCGCAAGGGGGAGGGCACCCCCAGGGCGACCTCCGGCTCGGCGCCGCGCCAGAGTCGCTCGCGGGTGACCGCAACGCCGGGGAGGTAGAGTTCATGGCTTTCGAAATTATTGAAGCCCCAGCTCAGCAGTTCCCGGTTGGCGCGCTCCCGGGCGCCCACGTTCGGGGCCCCCATGACCACCGACACCAGGCGCATCCCGCCGCTCGCCGCCGAGGTCACCAGGCAGAACTGCGCGGCTGTCGTGAAGCCGGTCTTCATGCCGTCGACCACCGCGTTGGCGCCCACCTGCATGCCCAGCAGACCATTGCGGTTGGGTTGGGTGATGCCGTCCCAGGTGAAGTCGCGTTCCGAATAATAGGCGTAGAAATCCGGGAATTCGTTGACGATGGCCTGCGCCAGCCGCGCCATGTCCGCCGCCGAGGACAGGTGCCCCTCCTGGGGCAGGCCATGGCTGTTGAGGAAGTTCGAATTCACCATGCCGAGTTCTGCGGCATAGTGGTTCATCAGCCCGGCAAATGCGCTCTCGGAACCGGCCACGCGCTCGGCCAGGGCGACACTGGCATCGTTGCCCGAGACCACGATCATGCCGTGCAGCAGATCATCCACGCTGACCTGGCTGCGCTCGCGCGCGTACATCGTCGAGACGTTACGCCGCTCCCGGCTGCCAGGCACGCCGCCGCCGGCGATCCAGGCCTCCCGACTGATGGTCACCAGGTCCTCCAGCCCCACCCGACCCTCGCTGATCGCCCGGAAGACGACATACGCCGTCATGAGCTTGGTCAGGCTGGCCGGCTCCACCGGCGAGTCCGCATCACGCTCGGCGAGGATCTCGCCGCTGGCCGCATCCATGAGCACGACCTGCCGGGCCGACACCTGCGGTGCTTGCGGAATGGGCATCTGCGCGAACGCCTCGGGGGCAAACAGGAGCGCCGCGGCCAACAGGGCGGTGAGTGTTCTGGGCATGGGTGTCATTCAGTCGGTGACGAGACGGGTGTCTGAGATACCGAGGCGTGTGAGCTCCTCGACCGTGGCATCAAAGCTTGCGACGTCGGCGATCGGGCCGATACGCACGCGGTAGATGGGTTGCGCGGCACTATTGTCGCCCAGAATGAAGGTATCGGGGAAACCGTCGGCCGCCAGGCGTGCGGTCAGCCGCTCGGCGTTCTCGCGTTGCGCGAACGCGCCCACCTGCAGGAACAGGGGCTCCCCTCCGGTGTCCGGGGGGGGCGTTGCCGTCGCAGCGTCTGCCACGGCCACCGGCGAAAAACTGCTGGTCCGCCGTGCCGGGCGGTGGGCGGCGTGGAGTTCCGCGCCGCGCACGCGGCGGCCATCCGGGGTGTAGACGATCGCGATGGGGTCGATGTCCAGCGGGTCACGCAGGGTGCGCACCTCGACCAGCGCCGTACCGTCCTCGACCATGTCGAGTTCCCGCGCTGCGGCATAGGAGAGGTCGATGATCCGGTTGTCGACGAACGGTCCCCGGTCGTTGACCCGCACGACGATGCGCTTGCCGCTGTGCAGGTGATGGACCTCCACCCAGGTGGGCAGCGGCAGCGACCGGTGTGCGGCCGTCATCGCGTGCATGTCGTAGGGTTCGCCGCTGGAGGTGGGCAGACCATGGAACTTGGCGCCGTACCATGAGGCTACGCCGCGTTCGCGGTAGCCCTCGGCGCTGGAGAGTGTGCGGTAGCGCTGACCGAAGACCTCGTAGAAGGCCATGTTGCCGCGTGCGCTGGGGGGTTCGGCCACCCCGGGCTGACCCCGCGCCGCACGGGTGGGCTCGGCGCGCGAGGGCGGCGCGTCGACGGCCGGTCGCGGCCCCGTGCTGATCGGTGTCGGGCTGCTGCCGGCGGGCGGCGTGGCCGGGGGCTGGTGACTGCAGCCGGCCAGCAGGAGCGCGAGCAGCGTCAGCGTGGCGAAGACCTGCAGCAGCTTCATGTCCCGTCCTCCATCCGGGCGCGGATGGCCTGGCTGAGCTGATACACCGCCAGGGCGTACATGACGCTGCGGTTGTAGCGGGTAATCACCCGGAAGTTGTGATAGCCCACCCAGAGTTCATCCCCGTCGACCCCGTCCAGCCGGACCATCATCGCCGGCGCCTCGTCCGGCAGTGCGCTGGTGAACCGATAGCCTTCGGTCTGCAGGCCGGCGACGGTGCTGCCGAGCTCGAGGCTGTTGGCGGGGTGGGTGCCCGGCCAGTTCCCGGCCACCTCGGCAGGCTGGGCGACGGGTTCGCCGTCTCGCCAGCCATGTACCTTGAAGTAGTTTGCGACGCTGGCGAGGACGTCGTCCCAGTCGTGGAACAGGTCGCGGCGCCCGTTGCCACTGCCATCGACCGCATAGGCCCGGTAGCTCGACGGGATGAACTGGGGCGGCCCCATGGCGCCGGCATAGGAGCCGAGCGCGGCACGCGGTTCCAGGCGTTCCTCGCGGGAGAGCAGCAGAAAGTGTTCCAGTTCGCGTCGGAAGAACGCCGCCCGGGGGGGGTAGGCGAAGGCCAGCGTAGCCAGCGCGTCGAGGACGCGCCAGCGCCCGGTGATCCGGCCGTAGAGGGTCTCGACACCGATGATGGCGACGATGATCTCGGGGGCGACACCGTACTCGGCGGCGATGGCCTGGAGCGCGGCCTCGTGCTCGCGCCAGAACTCCACGCCGCCGTCGATCCGCCGATCTGTAAGAAAGATGCCGCGGTATTCGTGCCAGGGGCGGACGCGTTCTGCCGGTCGGCTGATCGCATCGAGGATCGGCTGCTGCAGTTCCACGTCGGCGAACCACAGCGCCAGGGTCTGATCGCTGAAGCCATGACGCTCGCCCACCTCCTGCTTGAACTCGGCGAGGCCCGCGCGGAAGCTCGCTTCGTCGGCCGCCGGGGCGAGCGCGGGCAGCAACAGGCAGAACACACAGGCGAACAGGGCTCGCGACACGGCGGACTCCGGGGTCAGGCCGCCAGCAGTTTGCGGCGGGTATGAATCGACATGAGAATACCGAAACCGGCCATGAGGGTCACCATCGAGGTGCCGCCAAAACTGACCAGGGGGAGCGGGACGCCGACTACCGGCAACAGACCGGAGACCATGCCCGCATTGACGAACACGTAGACGAAGAAGGTCAGGCTGAGACTGCCCGCCAGCAGCCGGCTGAAGGTGTCCTGGGCGTTGGCGGCGATGTACAGGCCGCGGCCGACGATGAACAGGTAGAGGGCCAGCAGCGCCAGCAGCCCAAGCAGCCCGAACTCCTCGCCAATGACCGCAAAGATGAAATCAGTGGCCCGTTCCGGCAGAAATTCGAGGTGCGCCTGGGTGCCGTTGAGCCAGCCCTTGCCGAACACCCCGCCCGAGCCGATGGCGATCTTGGACTGGATGATGTTGTAGCCGGCGCCCAGCGGATCTGATTCGGGGTTCATGAAGGTCAGTACGCGGCGGCGCTGATAGTCGAGCATGAAGTGCCAGAGAACCGGCAGCGCTGCCAGGGCCAACACGCCTGCAGCAAACAGGTAGCGGAGTCTGAGTCCCGCGAGCAGCAGCGCGAAGATTCCCGAGGAGGCGACGAGGACGGCGGTTCCGAGATCCGGTTGCGCGGCGATCAGCACGGCCGGCGCCAGGGCCGCCAGCAGGATCACGAGCACATGATGAAAGGCGGGGGGCAGGGCCCGTTCGTGGAGATACCACGCCACCATCAGCGGGACGGCGAGCTTGAGGACCTCCGAGGGCTGGAAACGAACGATGCCCAGATCGAGCCAGCGCCGCGCGCCCTTGCCGACTTCGCCGAAGAACAGGGTGGCCAGCAGCAGCCCGATACCGGCGAGAAACACCCAGGGCGCCCAGTTGCGCAGCGCCGCCGGCGGGATCTGTGCAACCACCAGTAGGGCGGCGAGTGCCACGCCGAGCCGCAGGCTCTGGCTCACCACGAGTGAGGCGTTCTGGCCGACCGCGCTGTAGAGCACGCCCAGGCCAATCGCGCAGACCGCCAGCAGCGCCAGCAGCAAAGGCGCATCGAGGTGCAGGCTGCGCAGCACGCGGGCCGGCAGGGTCAGGGGCCTGCGGGCCTCAAAGGCCTGGGTCTGCTCGAACATCAACGCTCCCGGGTCGCGAAATAGCGGTCCATCACGGCCCGTGCGACGGGCGCGGCGACGCTGCTGCCACTGCCTCCGTTCTCGACGATCACCGCGATGCTGATCTCCGGGGCCTCCGCCGGCGCGAAAGCGACGAACAGGGCATGGTCGCGGAGCCGCTCGTCGATCGCGTCCGCGTCGTATTCCTCGTCCTGACCCACGGAGAACACCTGTGCGGTACCGGTCTTGCCGGCCACCAGGTAGCTGGTCCCGCGCATCTGCAGTCTCGCCGTGCCGCGGGCGCCCCGCGTGACCGCGATCATCGAATCGCGGATCAGGTCCCACTGCCGCTCGTCCTCGAGGATCACCCGAGAGCGTTCGACCGAGGGCAGCTCGATCAGTTCGCCGTTCAGCGGGTCGCTGCTGGCGATGGCGAGTCGGGGCTGCGTCCGCACCCCCCGTTGTGCCAGCACGGCGGTGGAGTGGGCCAGTTGCAGCATGGTCGCGTTCATGTAGCCCTGGCCGATGGCCGCGATGACGGTCTCGCCCGGGAACCAGGCCTGGTCCTCGCGTTGCCGGAAGGCCCCGCGCTTCCATTCCCGTGAAGGCACCAGGCCGGGTCGTTCCCCCTGGATGTCGATACCGGTGCGCTCGCCGAGTCCCACCGCAGTGAGAAACTCATGCATGCGGTCGATGCCGAGCGTGCTGCCGTGGGCGTAGAAGTAGACATCGCAGGATTGCGCCATCGCCTCGATCAGATCGACGTGGCCGTGGCCCTCCCGTCGCCAGTCGCGGAACCGGTGCGAGCTGCCCGGCAGCCGGAAGTGCCCGGGGCAGAACAGCCGTTCGCCCGGGCCGACCACCCGGTGATGCAGCAGCGCCAGTGCCATCTGCGGCTTGATCGTGGACCCTGGCGGGTAAATGCCGCGCAGGGCGCGGTCGAACAGCGGGTTGTCCGGGTCGCGCAGCAGCGCCTGGTAGTCGGCCTGCGAGATGCCCGTGCTGAAGAGGTTGGGGTCGAAGCCTGGCGTGGAGGCCATCGCCAGCACGTCGCCGTCCCGGGTGTCCAGGACGACCACCGCGCCCCGGCGTGCGCCCAGGGCCTCGAGGGCGGCGAGCTGGAGATGGATGTCCAGGCCGAGCACCACATCCTGTCCGGGCACCGGCCGGCGGCTGGTGCGTCGGCCGTCAGGGGCGGCCGGCCGCTCGGCGGGTGTTTCCAGGCGTTCCAGGACCCGTCCACGGGCGTTCACCACCACCTGCCGGTAGCCAACCTGACCGTGCAGCAGGTGCTCGTAGGCGAACTCCACCCCGGTTTTACCGACCTGTGAGGTGCCGGCGTAGTTCGCGCGGTCGAGCCGTTCAAGGTCACGGGCGCTGAGTCCGCCGACGTAGCCGACCGTGTGGGCGGTGGCCGCGCCAAACGGATAGTGGCGACGCAGACGCGCGCGGATGTCGACCCCGGGGAAATGCTGTCGCCGCACGGCGAAGGTGGCGACCTGTTCGTCATCCATGCGGAAGTTCAGGGTCACCGGTTCGAAGCGCCGCTGTCGCCTGGCCAGCGCCAGGATGCGGTCGATGTCACCCGGTGGGATCAGGCCAAGTTCGGCCAGGGCCGCCAGGGTCGCCGGCATGTCCTCGACCTGCTCCGGGATCAGCTCGAGCTGATAGGCGGGCAGGTTTTCCGCCAGGATCTGGCCGTGGCGGTCGTAGATCAGTCCCCGCGTGGGCGGGACCGGCTCGATCCGGATGCGGTTGTCCTGGGACAGGTCGGCGAAATGCGGGTGGTTGACCACCTGCAGCTGGACCAGGCGTGCGACCAGCAGCCCCGTGAGCAGGAGGATGACCACCGCTGCGGCGATCAGCCGACCGAAGAACAGGCGCTGCTCCTGCCAGGGATCCTTGAAGCGGATGCGTGGCGCCATGCGCTAGAGACCGACCTGGGGGCGTGCGCTTTCACGCAGCACGCTCTCGCCGAGACGAAACACCAGCGGCCAGACCAGTGCGCCGGTGATCACCGGCCACCAGTACGCGCTTGCCGGCATGCCCCGCGAGGTGACCCCGTCGATCCAGAACAGCGTGAACTGGTAGAGCACGAGCAGCAGGGTGACGGCAACGGTCAGCTGGAACATCGGGAACACGCGCAACCGCAGCCGAAACCGCAGGACCGGATAGGTCACCAGCATCAGCGCCAGCGCATGCTGCCCCAGCAGCGCCCCGGTCAGCGTGTCGAGCAGCAGGCCGAGGATGAACGCCCAGCCCAGGCCGAATCGGCTCGGTGTGGTGAGACACCAGAACATCAGCGCCAGCGCGACCCAGTCCGGTCGCAGCGCCCCGGCCTGCGCGGGCAGCGGCACGATGGCCAGCGCAAGCGCCAGTACCAGCGAGGCCAGTGCCGCTGCCATGACCGAGCGCTGTCCGGTCATGGGGCCTGCCCGTCCGGCGTCGCCGCCGCCCCTGATGCATCGGCCAGGGCCTCATTCCCGGCGGCCTCCGGGTCCTCTCCGGGCCCGTCGTCTTCGTCGATATGGCTGGTCCAGACCAGCAGCACTTCGCGGGCACGCAGCAGACCTGCGGCCGGTTCGGCCGAGATCTGCGCGAAGGCCTCGCCGGGCCGACGCTCGATCCGGCGCACGGTGGCCACCGGGTAGCCGCTGGGGAAGGTTCCGCCAAGTCCCGACGAGACCAGCAGGTCGCCTTCTTCGATGTCCGCGCTGTTCGGCAGGAACGGCAGGGACAGCCGTTCCGTGTCGCCCGTGCCCATGGCGATGGTCCGCAGGCCGTTGCGGTTGACGATCACCGGCAGCGCGTGGTCGGCGTCGCTGATCATGATGGCCTCCGCGGTCAGCGGCTGGACCCGCACCACCTGTCCGAGCACGCCATTGGCATCGAGCAGCGCCTGGCCGACATGGACGCCATGCCGGTTGCCTTTGTTGACCGTGAACCGGTGGCGGAAGGGGTCGAGGTCCACGGCCAGGATCTCGGCCACCAGCACGCGGTCGGCCGCCTGCCGGCTGGCGCCCATCATGGCCCGCAGGCGGGCGTTCTCGGCTTCCAGCGCGGCCAGTCGCTGCAACTGAACCTGGAGATCCAGGCGGTCTTCACGCAGCTGGTTGAGTTCACCCATGAGCGCCTCGCGGCTGGCGGTGGCATCGCTGGCCCAGTGCCAGGTGGCGAAGGGCAGGTTCACCACCGCCTGCAGCGGAAACAGCAGTACCGAGAGCGTGTCGCGAATGGCCGCGAGATGCTGCTGGCGGTGATCGGTGATCATCAGGCCTGCAGCGATGAGCGCGAGCAGGAAGAGCTTCGGCCCGAGTGCGAGCCCCCAGGCGGGTCCCAAGGCTTCCCTGCGTCGCGACATCTCTATGATTTCAAGGGCAAATCGCCCCGCTCGGTGGGTCTGGACACCAGCGCCCGATGATAGCGCAGGCCGCGGTGCCCTGTGCGGGAATCGCGCGGCGGGCGCGCTTATTCGAGACCGAAGACCCCGGGACCGTACTGATCCATCAGCTCCAGCACCCGGCCGCCACCTCTCGCGACGCAGGTCAGCGGCTCGTCGGCGACCACCACCGGCAGTCCGGTCTCCTCCATCAGGAGCTTGTCGAGATCGGTGAGCAGCGCGCCGCCGCCGGTCAGGACGATGCCGCGTTCGGCCACATCCGCGCCAAGTTCCGGCGGGGTCTGCTCCAGCGCCGCCTTGACCGCGCCGACGATGCCGGCGAGCGGCTCCTGGAGCGCCTCGAGGATTTCGTTGGAATTCAGCGTAAAGGCCCTGGGCACGCCTTCCGAGAGATTGCGGCCCTTGACGGAGATTTCCCGGACCTGCTGTCCCGGGTAGGCGGAACCGATCTCGTGCTTGATGCGTTCGGCGGTGGCCTCGCCGATGAGGATGCCGTAATTGCGGCGCACATAGTTGATGATGGCGTCGTCGAAGCGGTCGCCGCCCACCCGGACGGAGGCGGCATAGACGATGCCGTTGAGCGAGATGACCGCCACTTCGGAGGTGCCGCCGCCGATGTCGAGCACCATCGAGCCGCGGGCCTCATGCACCGGCATGCCGGCACCGATGGCCGCCGCCATGGGTTCCTCGATCAGGTAGACCTTGCGGGCGCCTGCGCCCTCGGCGGATTCGCGGATGGCGCGGCGCTCGACCTGGGTCGAGCCATAGGGTACGCAGACCAGGACCCGCGGGCTCGGCCGGAAATAACGGCTGCCGTGGGCTTTCTTGATGAAATGCTGCAGCATTTTCTCGGTGACGGTGAAGTCGGCGATCACGCCGTCCTTCAGCGGTCGGATGGCGGTGATATTCCCCGGGGTGCGCCCGAGCATGTTCTTGGCCTCGACACCGACGGCCTCGAGTACCTTTCCGCCGCGCCCGGGTTCCTCGCGGATCGCCACCACCGAGGGCTCGTTCAGGACGATGCCCTTGCCGTGCACGTAGATGAGGGTATTGGCGGTCCCCAGGTCGATCGACAGGTCGCTGGAAAAGTAACCGCGGAACTTCTTGAACATCGGCAGCGCCTGGGGCGAGGGTAAACGAGGGATGCTAGCAACGGCTGGATAGATCGGCAAGCGACAGGGTAGACTTGTCGGCTGGTTCTCAATCACGCTGCCGGGCGGAGTCAAGGTGTCACTCACGAACGATCAGGTGCGCGGAATTGCGCGGCTCGCGCGACTCAGCCTCGATGAGGCTGAGGTTGCCGAGGTCGCTGACAAGCTCGCCAGCATCCTCGGGATGGTCGATCAGCTGCAGGCCACGGATACCGCCGGGGTTGTGCCCATGGCCCATCCGCTCGATGCGGCCCAGCAGTTGCGCGCCGACGAAGTCATCGAGACCGATCATCGGGAGGAGTACCAGCGCAACGCGCCGCTCACCGAACAGGGGCTGTACCTGGTGCCGAGGGTGGTCGAGTGACGGCACTGCATGCCGATACCCTGGCCGGGTTGGCCGCGCGGCTGGCCAGCGGCGAGTGTTCGAGCGTCGAACTCACCCGGCATTTTCTGGCGCGCATCGCGGTACACGACGCCGGGCTCAACTGCTTCGTGAGCGTGCTCGAGGCCCGCGCCCTGGCCCAGGCTGAGGCGGCGGATCGCCGGCGTGCGCGGGGTGAGGCCGGGCCGCTGACTGGCCTGCCCATCGCCCACAAGGACATCTTCTGCGCCCGCGACACCCGGACCACCTGCGGCTCACGGATGCTCGAGCGTTTCGTCTCGCCTTACGACGCGGCTGTGGTGGAGCGGCTCGATGCCGCGGGTGTGGTGACGCTGGGCAAGACCAACATGGACGAGTTCGCCATGGGCTCGTCGAACGAAACCAGCTATTTCGGACCGGTGCGCAACCCCTGGGACCCTACCCGCGTGCCGGGTGGATCCTCGGGCGGCTCGGCCGCCGCGGTCGCTGCAGGTCTCGCGCCCGCCGCCACCGGCACCGACACGGGTGGTTCGATCCGCCAGCCTGCCGCGCTGACCGGCCTGACCGGCCTGAAACCCACCTATGGACGGGTCTCGCGCTGGGGCATGGTCGCGTTCGCCTCCAGCCTTGACCAGGCGGGCACGCTGACGCGCAGTGCCGAGGACGCGGCGCTGCTGCTGGCGGCCATTGCCGGCGCCGATCGCCGGGACTCCACCAGTGTGGAGGCCGAGGTGCCGGATTACCACGCCGCCCTGGATGCCGGGCGCGGACGCCTGCGCATCGGCGTGCCGCGGGCCTTCTTCGACGACGGGCTGGAGGAGGCCGTCGCCGTGGCCGTCCGCGAGGCCCTGGCGGAATACGAGCGCCAGGGTGCTGAGCTCGTCGAGGTCGAACTGCCGAACCTGCATCTGTCGGTGCCGACCTACTATGTCGTCGCGCCCGCCGAGGCCTCCTCGAATCTGTCGCGGTTCGACGGGGTGCGCTTCGGTCATCGCTGCGAGGCGCCGCAGGATCTGCTCGATCTCTACGAGCGCAGCCGCGGCGAGGGCTTCGGCGCGGAGGTCAAGCGGCGCATCATGACCGGCACGTATGTGCTCTCGGCGGGGTATTACGACGCCTATTACCTCAAGGCCCAGCAGGTCCGCCAGTTGATCACCGCTGATTTCGCGCGCGCGTTCGAGCGCGTCGATCTGCTGATGGGCCCGACGACGCCGACGCCGGCCTTCGCACTCGGTGCGAAGACCGCCGATCCGGTGCAGATGTACCTCAACGACATCTACACGATCGGCGTCAACCTGGCCGGGCTGCCCGGCATCAGCATTCCCTGTGGCGAGGTGGCCGGTCTGCCGGTAGGTCTGCAGATCATCGCGCCGCATTTCGGCGAAGCGGCGTTGCTGGGCGCGGCGCACCGCTATCAGCAGGCCACCGACTGGCACCGCCGCCTGCCCGCGGCCTACGCCTGAGGAGCCTGCCATGCGCTGGGAAACGGTCATCGGCCTGGAGATTCACGCGCAGCTGTCGACCCGGAGCAAGATTTTCTCCGGCAGCGCCACCACCTACGGCGCCGCGCCGAACACCCAGGCGAGCCTGGTCGATCTCGGCTATCCGGGGGTGTTGCCAGTGCTCAACGCTGAAGTTGTCCGCATGGCCATCCGCTTCGGGCTGGCCACAGGCTGCAGCATTGCCCCGCGTTCGGTGTTCGCGCGCAAGAACTACTTCTATCCCGATCTGCCCAAGGGCTATCAGATCAGCCAGTATGAACTGCCCATCGTGCACGGCGGGTCGCTGGATATCGACCTCCCGGAGGGCAGCCGCAAGCGCATCGGCATCACCCGTGCGCACCTCGAGGAAGATGCCGGCAAGAGCCTCCACGAGGACTTCCACGGCATGACCGGGATCGATCTGAACCGCGCCGGCACACCGCTGCTGGAGATCGTCTCCGAACCCGATCTGCGCTCGCCCGAGGAGGCGGTAGCCTACATGCGCCGTATCCACCAGCTGGTCCGCTGGCTGGGCATCTGCGACGGCAACATGCAGGAAGGCTCGTTCCGTTGCGACGCCAATGTCTCGATCCGGCCACATGGCGAGACGCGGCTGGGCACGCGCACCGAGCTGAAGAACCTGAATTCCTTCCGCTTCATCGACCGGGCGATTCGCCACGAGGTGGAGCGCCAGATCGAACTGGTGGAAGACGGTGGCCAGGTGGTGCAGGAGACCCGCCTGTACGATCCCGAACGTGACGTGACCCGGCCGATGCGCAGCAAGGAAGAGGCGAACGACTACCGCTATTTCCCCGATCCGGACCTGCTGCCGGTGATCATCGAACCGGCCACCATCGAGGCCATTCGTGCCGGCCTGCCGGAACTGCCGACGGCCCGTCGCGAGCGTTTCGTCCACGCCTATGGCCTGTCGGACTATGACGCGGGCGTGCTGACGGCCAGCCGTGAACTCGCCGACTATTACGAAGCGGCCGTGGCGGCGGTGCCGGCGGCGGCCAAGCTGCTGGCAAACTGGACCATGGGCGAGCTGACCGCGGCGCTGAAGCGCGACGCTGTGGAGATTGCCGACTCCCGCGTCGATGCGCGCGCCCTGGCCGGGCTGGTGGCGCGGATCCACGACGAGACCATCTCCGGCAAGATTGCCAAGGAGGTGTTCGAGGCCATGTGGGCCGGCGAGGGCGACGCCGACAGCGTCATCGAGGCGCGCGGCCTGAAGCAGATCACCGATACCGGCGCCCTCGAGGCGATCGTGGCCGAGGTGGTCGCGGCCCACCCTGGACAGGCGGCTGAATACCGAGCAGGCAAGCACAAGCTCATGGGCTTTTTTGTCGGTCAGGTGATGAAACGCACCCAAGGCAAGGCCAATCCCGCCCAGGTCAACGCGTTGATCAAGGCTGTGCTGGAATGAGACAGGCCGACCAGGTGCGCGCCTTCCTGTTCGACGGTGCCGGCATTCGCGGTCGGCTGGTGCGCATCGACCAGACCTGGCGGGAGATGCTCGAGCGGCATGAGTACTCTCCCGATGTCGCCGCCCTGCTGGGGCAAGCCGCCGCCGCCGGCGTGCTGCTGGCCGACAACCTCAAGGGCCGTGGGGGTGTGCACGTGCAGATCCAGGGCGAGGGGGATGTGCGCCTGCTGCTGGTGCAGTGTGACCATGCCCTGAATTTGCGGGGGCTCGCGCGTGGCGAGCGCCTCGATGGTGAGGGTTCGATGCGCGAACTCCTGGGGGAGGGCCGCATGATGGTCACCGTCGATCCTGGCCCCGGTCAGGAGCGCTACCAGGGCATCGTGGCACTTGCCGGGGATTCGCTGGCCGATTCGCTGGAAGGGTATTTCCGCGATTCCGCGCAGCTGCTCACCCGCCTGTGGCTTGGGGTCAGCGGCGGCAGCGCCGTCGGGCTGATGCTGCAGCGGCTGCCGGATGCGACCATCGACGAGGAAGACTGGCGCACGCTGGGCATGCTGGCCGACACGGTGCGTCTGGCCGAACTCGCCGAGTTACCGGCCGGCGAGCTGCTGCGCCGCCTGTTTGCCGGCTATGACATTCGTCTGTTCGATGCGCGTCCGATCGGCTACGACTGCCGCTGCACCAGCGAGCACCTTGACAACGTCATCCGGCTGCTCGGGCGCGAGGAGATCGAGGGCATCCTGGCCGAGCAGGGTGGCCTCGAGCTGACCTGCGAGTTCTGCAACAAGGCCTTCCAGTTCGCCCCTGAAGAGGCCCGCGCGGCGCTGGGCACCGAGGTGCCGGACAGCAGCACCCTGCACTGAGCGGCGGATCGCGACAGCATCGTCGCGATCCGCCGCTCGGGTCATCAGCGGCGTGGCTGCGTCCGTGCTGGCGCCCGCAGCACGGCGTTGGCCAGCAGGATCTCCAGGCCATCGTGCATGGCCCGCCAGGTCGGATCGGCCGTGAACGCGATCATGTAGCCACTGCCCAGCGACTCCAGCGCGATCACCGGCTTGAAGGCCAGCTGGTTGCGGTTCTCGGGCCAGACCGCCCCCGAGGCGACCAGCGCCTCCGGGGCCGCGAAGCTTACGGCGTTGACGCCCTGGTCGAGCCGCAGCGGCGAGTAGATCGCCGTGCCCTGGAACAGCACGTAGACGCTCTCGGCCGCGCCCGCGGTCAGCCAGTGCTCGGCGTCGACCTCGGCGCGGAGCAGGGCGCCGGCGACCGTGTCCGGCGGTGCCTTCGGGGGCTCGATCGCGGCCAGGTAGCCTGCGGCGTCGGCGATCCGGGTGCCGGGGACACTGGACGGTGCATCCTGCTTGTCATCAGCCCCGTCGGCCGGCTCTTCGCGCCAGGCGTCCTCGCGGCGTAGCGACATCAGGCCATGCTCGGGTTCGGCCAGGTAGCCCACCGCGCCGCCCAGGCCGATCAGCACGCCGCCCCGGCGGACCCAGCCGCGCAGGTCATCAGCCGCACCGCCGCCCAGCACCCCGGCGTAATCACCGCCCTGGGGCAGGATGATGACGTCGAAGCGATCGAGCGCCCGCCCGGCGAAACTATGGCCACGCAGCACCGTCACCGGCAGGTCGAAATGGCGCTCGAGGATGAAGCGCGTGGCGCCGGCCCCGGTGGGCGAGGTCGGGCGATCCCAGAGCAGGGCCACCCGCGGCGCCCGCAGGCGCGGCATCTTCGAGGAGCCGAAGTTCGGGCCTTCGGTGACCCAGCTGTCGTCGACACCCAGGACCTCTACCCCGGTCTCCCGGGCCAGCGTTTCGAGCAGACTCGGCAGTTCGTCTGGATTGCCGGCTCGCGGGATGACCAGCGAACCGCCGGGCCAGCGGCGTCCCGCGGTCTCGAAGGCCTCATCGGCCGACTGCACGGTCAGGCCTGCGCGCAGCGCACGCGACAGGAACGCGGCGGCTTCACGCTCGCCCCAGGCGACCAGGAAGGCCACCCGGGCATCGGCGTTGTCGAGGCCACCCGGGCGTGGCGCGTCGGCCGCAACGGCCGTCAGCGACACGCGAGGCAGGGCGTTGCAGCGCTCGACCTCGAGGTTGCGCATCAGCGGTAGCGACCAGGCGGTGACGTCGTAGATTTCGTCGGGCAGTCCGCGCTCGCGCCGACGTTCCTGTTCCGCCATGAAATCGCGCTCGATGTCGATCTGGCGGTCCAGCAGCACCCGCACCAGGCGCGAGGCCGGTTGGGCCAGGTCGATGACGTAACTGCCGCGCGCATATTCCGTGTTGCAGGCGCGGAAGTCGGCGTCGGCGCGGCTGACGTCCACCCGCTGGCTGGCCAGCAGCCGGGCCAGACGATCCGCGCCCGCCTGGTCGCGTTGGCTGGGCAGCAGGACATAGCGGCCTTCGGCCGCGCGCCGGCCGGTGTCGATGGCGCTGACGTGGTAGTCGTAGAAGTCGGTGAGCCAGCGCGCGCGGTCGCGGGCCACCGTCTCGATGGTGGCGAGCGAGGCGACCGACTGGTTCCAGATGGTTTCGGCGAAACTCAGGCGCTCGCCGTTGCTGCGCCGCGCGACCAGGCCACGTGCCGAACCCTGCTCATAGGTCATGCCTGCGGCGCCGAAGTAATGCGGCCAGCCGTCGCCATAGCCGGGATAGAACAGGTCGAAGATCTCGCGGGTGAAATACTCGATGCCGAAGCGGTCGAACCATGCGGCGTTGTTGCGGCCGATCGCCTCGCGCAGGCGCGCCTGGGCAGGCGTCAACAGGGGGTTGGTGGGCGCTGCCGCCGGTGGGAAGAAATACGTCTGGTCGGTGCCCATCTCGTGCACGTCGGCGACCACGACCGGCAGCCACTCCAGCATGGCTTGGGTGTGGGCGCGGGTCTCCGGCTGGGTCTGCGCGAACCAGTCGCGGTTGAGGTCGAACACATAGTGATTGAAGCGCCCACCGGGCCAGGGCTGATCCCGCTCGGCCGAGCCCGGATCATCGTCGGCTTCCAGCCCGCGGGCGGACACGGTGGAGGCGATGAAGCGCTCGCGGCCATCGGGGTTCTGCAGTGGATTGAGAATCACCACGGTCTCGTCGAGGATCTGCGTGACGCGTTCGTCGCCGCGGGCCGCCAGCAGGTGGTAGGCGACATAGAGTGCCGCATCGGTGGTGCTGATCTCATCACCATGCACCGCGTAGGCCAGCCACACCGGCGCTGGCAGGTCGTCGATCAGGCGCTGCGCCGCGGCACGATCGGTCTGTCGTGGATCCCCCAGGCGCTGCATGCCGGCCTGGATCTCGTCGAGGCGCGCCATGTTGCGCTCGCTGGTGATCACCGCCAGCACCAGGTCCCGCCCCTGCCAGCTCTGGCCGATACGCACCAGGCGCAGTCGTTCCGGTGCCGCCGCCTCCAGCGCTTCCAGGTAGGCCAGCATGTCGCGATGGTCGACGAGCTCTTCGCCGAGCGCAAAGCCGGTCACGCGCTCCAGCGCGGGGATCGCGGGGTCGTAGTCCGCGTCTGGCCAGGCCACCATCGGCTCACCGCGCGGTAGCGACGGCGGGTCAGCGAGGGCGGGGGTCCATGCGGCGAAGATCAGGCACAGGGCCAGCAGCAGACGAAACATGCAGGGTCTCCGTGGTGTGGGTCGGACCTGGGTCCGCTAGTGTGCCACGCTCAGGGCAGGCGGACTTCGCGCCAGATGCCCTCGCGGCGGATATCGGCGGCACCTTCCAGCGTGCCGTCAGCGTGGAACACTACGCCATGCAAGCCGGATTCCTCGCCACGGCCGGGGGTCACCGTGACGCCCAGCTCGGCGAGCGCCTCGAGCAGCGACGGTTCGAAGCGCGCGGCCTCACCGAAGAAGTTCTCGCCGACGGCCACCAGATTCGGCAGGTCGAAGGCCGCCTGCAGTGACAAGTCCCAGGCCAGCAGCCCGACCAGTGCCTTGGCGTTGTAGACCAGGATCGCCGAGCCGCCCGGAGAGCCCAGCGCGGCGGCCAGCCGTCCGTCGGCGTCGAACACCAGCACCGGCGACATCGACGAGCGGGGCCGCTTGCCCGGCGCCACCGCGTTGGCCACCGCCTGGCCATCGATCTCCGGGCGGAAGGAGAAGTCGGTGAGCTGGTTGTTCAGGAAAAACCCCTCGACCGTCCGACCCGAACCGAACAGCGATTCCACCGAGGTCGTGCTGGTGGCCACATTACCCTCGCCGTCGACGATGACGTAGTGGCTGGTGCCGGTGGTGACGGCCGCGGCCTGCGCCGCCCCCGGTGCGAACCCGGGCGGCTGCCCCGGCGCGGGTGTGCTGCCCGCACGCTCGCCGATCAGCGCGGCACGCTCAGCCACATAGGCCTCGTCGAGCAGCTCGTATACCGGCACCTCCACGAACGCCGGATCGGCGATGTAGCGGTCACGGTCGGCGTACATCAGTCGGCTGGCCTCGGCGAACAGCAACCACGCTCGCGGATCTTCCGGGCCCAGGTCGGCGATGTCCGTGCGCTCGAGAATTGCCAGCATCTGCAGCAGCGACACGGCGCTCGACGGCGGGGCGGGCACGCACACGGTGTGCGCCAGAAAACCACCGCAGACCGGCTCGCCGATGGCCGGCTGGTAGGCGTCGAAGTCGGCCTGCGCGAGCGTGCCCGGCAGGGGGTCGGCGGCGGTGCGCGCGATGATGGCGGTCGACAGGGGCGGTTCCAGCAGTGCACGCGGACCGCGCTCGGCCAACTGGCGTACCGCGCCGGCGAAGGCCGGATTGCGGAAGTGATCGTCCGCCTGCAGGGTCTCGCCCTCCGCGGTCGTGAACAGGGCACGCGCATCGGGCAGGTTGGGCTGCGGCCAGCGGCTGTTGGCGAAACGCGCCAGGCGCTGCGGGGTCGGGAAGCCCTCCTCGGCGGTGCTGATCACCTCGTCGAACAGTGTTGCCCACGCCAGGCGTCCGTGGCGCTCGTGCACGGCGCCGAGCATCGGCATGACACCGGGGACGCCGGTCGCCCGGCCGCCGGTGATCGCTTCCACGAACCCCAGCGGTTCGCCGTCCTCGTCGAGGAACATGTCGGCCCGGGCGCCCGCCGGCGCGGTCTCGCGGCCGTCGAACGCGGTGGTCTCGCCGGTGGCCGCATCGTAGTACAGCAGAAAGGCGCCGCCGGCGATGCCGGAGCTCTGCGGTTCGACCAGGCTCAGCATCGTCTGTACCGCCACCGCGGCGTCTGCTGCACTGCCACCTCGTTCGAGCACGGCCACGCCGGCCTCCACCGCGAGCGGGTGGGCGGCTGTTACCCCCGCCACGCGGGACGGGGTCGCCGGGCCGGCCGTCGATGCTGCCGGGTCGGTGGCCACCGGTGGGGTGTCGGCGGGCTGGCAGGCCACCAGCAGGATGACAGCGATGGGCAGGGCGGCACGCGTAAAGCTCGGCATTCGACTCTCCAGCAATACTGCAGGCGACGGGCGGCCCGGCCCGCGCGCCCGAGGGCATCAAAAAAGGGTGGAAATACAGATGGGTAGCGGAAGTATCCTGTCGCACCCCGGTGAGGGTCAAGTCGCTGGCCGCGCGGTTACGGGCTGAGCGGCGCTATCATGAGGCCTGTCGCACACCGTGCGCCCCGCCCGCCACCGCTTCTGCCGCCGGGGCTGCCTTACCGGAGAACAGGCATGCGTCACGCGCGGCTTGGGTTTACGGGGTGGATGCTGCTGTGGCTGGCGATCATGCTGCCGGAGGTGGGTCCGCAGAATTTCTTCTGGCTGTGTAACGCCGCGAAGTTCGTTCTGC
Source organism: Gammaproteobacteria bacterium (assembly GCA_007693855.1). Taxonomy (GTDB): domain Bacteria; phylum Pseudomonadota; class Gammaproteobacteria; order Steroidobacterales; family PWYM01; genus PWYM01. The sequence continues at coordinate 109,135 of RECU01000034.1, forward strand.
TGCTCGCGCTGTGGACCAACAACCGGCTGCTGGTGTCCAGCCAGGCTGGCACGGTGGTGCTGGTGGGGGCTGGCTGGACTCTGGATGTTGCGGTCGGCGTGATCGCCGGCGGTTCGGTGACGGGACTGACCGCTTATATGTTCGAAGACCAGCTGTCGCTGCCGATGCGCCTGACTTCGCTGTATCACGTGGCGCTGCCAGTGCTGGTGCTCTGGTTGCTCTGGCGCTGGGGCTACGACCGGCGCGGCTGGTGGCTGCAGTGTCTGTTCGGGACGGCGCTGGTGGCAGGGGGGTGGCTGCTGACCGAACCTCGTCGCAACATCAACCTGGCGTTCCAGCCGGAGCTTGTCGGCTGGGAGGTGCTCGCAGGCGCCCCCTGGCTGTTGCTCCTGCTGGTCGCCTATCCACTGGTGATCTACCTGCCCGGTCATTGGCTGCTCGCCAGGCTGTTTGCCGAGCGTCCGGCTGACCCGGCGGGCGCCATGAAGCCTGGGCGTTAGTCGCGCTCCGCCCATTTGCGCTCGAAGGCCCAGACTTCCTCGAAGCCGATCAGCGAGCACAGTTCGCGGAAATCATAGAGTTCAGCGTCTGCTGCCGTGCAGCTGCCGGTGGCCTGCAGCGCCTGCAGGCTCCGCCGGTAGGCGGCGGCTGCGGCGAGACTGGTCATGGCCGGAAAAATGGCGCAGGCGAAGCCGATCTCGGCGAGCGTGTCGGCGGGCAGGATCGGGGTGACCCCGCCATGGGCCATGTTGGCCAGCATCGGGGTCTCGAGGGCTGAACAGCAGCGGCGCATCTCTTCCTCGTCGTGCAGGGCCTCGGGGAACAGGATGTCGGCGCCGGCCTCGGCGTAGAGTTCCAGGCGCCTGAGCATGCTGTCCAGCCCCTCACCCTGGCGGGCGTCGGAGCGCGCGATGACCAGGAAGTGCCGGTCATCCTCGCGCGCGTCGCAGGCCACACGGATCTTGCGGGCCATCTCCTCGGCCGGGATGAGGCGCTTGCCCGGCGTATGGCCGCATTTCTTGGGGAATTCCTGGTCCTCGATCTGGATCGCACTGACGCCGGCGGCTTCATAACCGCGCACCGTGTGGGCGACGTTCAGCAGTCCGCCGAAGCCGGTGTCGGCATCGGCGATGACGACCGCGCCCGACACCTGCACCAGGGTGCTCATACGCTCGAGCATCTGGGTGTAGGTGACCAGTCCCACGTCGGGCAGACCGGTGCTCGAGGCGGTCAGCCAGTAGCCCGAGCCGTACAGCGTGTCGAAGCCCAGGCTGCGGGCGACATGGGCTGCCAGCATGTCCGGCACGCCGGGGGCAATGAAGAATTCCCCGGCGTCGAGCCGGTCGCGGAGCAGTGAGTTGGCCATCGGGTCTCCTTTACGGCGGGCCTGCCCGCTCAGTTGCGCGTCACCATCATCACGCCGGTGATCGCGATGGCACCGCCGAGCAGCATGCTGCCCAGCAACGGCTCGCCGAGCAGGATGACGCCGAACGCCGCGCCGAACACCGGCACGAGATTGGTGAACATGATGGGGATCGAGGTGCCGAGCACCCTTACGGCCTCGTAGTACCAGACGAACGCTATCGCCGTGCCCACGACCCCGAGATAGACGAGCGAGCCGATGACGGCGGGGTCCAGCGCCGCCAGCTCGACCCGGCGGAGTTCGGGTACCGCGCCAAGCGCCAGCAGCAGGGTCCCCCAGAGCGCGGCATAAGTGGTCGCCGCGAAGGCCGACAGGCCGGTCAGTACGCGACGGCCCAGCAGGGTGTACGTGACCCAGGCGCACACGCCGCCGAACATCAGCAGTTCGCCGCGACCGACCGCCGTGGTGACCGAGCTGAGCACCTCGCCGCGGGCTACGACGATCCAGACGCCGAACAGCGCAATGAACACCCCGAGCCAGCGGCGCGGTGTCAGGCGGTCGCCGAACACCAGCGCCGCGACCGAGATCGTGACGATGGGGTTGAGCGCGATGATCAGGGAGGTGCGACTGGCGGTGAGCTCGGCCAGGGCGCCCATGAAGAAGAGGTTGTAGGCGAACACCCCGGTGGCGCCGAGCAGCAGCGTCGCCCCGGCCTGGGGCAGCGTCAGGCGTGGCAGGCGCTGGCGTCCGATGAGCACGAAAGCCAGCAGCGCGGCACTGGCCACGAGGTAGCGGAGTACGGAAGCCGTCGCCGGCGGCAGCGCGGTGGCGACGATCCGCCCGGCAATGAAGGTTCCCCCCCAGATGGCGGGGACCGCCAGGAGACGGGCATACAGCCCCAGGCCCGGGGCATCGGGGGCAACCGACGGTGCTGTCATCGAGTGCCGATCCCGACTTCCGCGAGATCGTTCCAGACCTGCTGGTCGACCAGTCTGCCGTCACGGACTTCGAAGCGGTCGATGAAGCGGACAGCGTCGATGGGGGACCCGTCGAGGGCTTCGCCATCCATCACGCCGCGACAGTAGACCACGGCGTGGCCCTGTACTCCTGCGGCCAATGGCACGGTATCGAAGCCCTCGAAGCGCTTGCGCACGTGGCGATAGCGGCCCGCCGCCCAGGCGGCCAGCGCCTCGAGACTGTCGAAGCTGCGCCCCCCCGGGAAACACATGTGGAAGTCGGCGGCGAGCAGGCCACGCGCCCGGATGAAGTCACGCGCCTCCATCGCCGCGAGATACTCGCGCACGAGCTGTTCAGGCGTCATGGGCCTGCTCGGCGGTGGCGAGCGTGCTGCGATGGCGGGGGCTGAAGGTGACGATGGCGCCGGTCAGCACCACCCGGGCACCGGCCGCGAGCAGCGCCTCGCCGATGAAGCGGCCAAAGCCACGGCTGCCGCCGGTGATGATGACCACGCGGTCGTGCAACGAGGAATCAGGTGTCATGTGCGTCTTGTGCTGTGCAGCGTTTCATCGGCTGCGCAGTGTGTCACAGACCGCCAGCGCCTGCAGCAGCGCGATTCGGGCCCTGATGGCTCCCGGTCAATCCGACTGAGACCGTCTTGGCCGCACATGCCGGGTCGCCTCCGCCTGGTGCGGATCCTCGGGCCAGTAGTGCTTCGGGTAGCGGCCCTTCAGCTCCCGGCGCACCTCGGCGTAGGTGGTGTTCCAGAAGCTCGCCAGGTCCCGGGTCACCTGTACCGGGCGGCGGGCCGGGGAGAGCAGCTTCAGCAGCACCGGCACACGGCCGCCAGCGATGCGCGGTGTCTCCGTCAGGCCGAACACCTCCTGCAGGCGCACGGAGAGCGAGGGTATCTCGCCGTCCAGGTAGTCCACAGCGATGCGCGAGCCGCTCGGCACGCGCAGCTGCGTCGGCGCCAGGGTTTCGAGACGCTGGCGTTGCGGCCAGTCGAGCAGGCCGGCCAGGACGGCGGCCAGGTCAAGGCGTGCCAGATGCTCACGCCGGCGCATCCCGGTCAGCCAGGGCCCGAGCCAGTGCTCCAGCCCTGCCAGCAGTGCGGCGTCCGAGACGTCCGGCCAGGGCGGCTCGGCATCCGCGTCCTGGGCTCGCAGCAGCAGCACGCGTGCCTGCCACTGGCGGCAGGCCGGGGTCCAGGGCAGGGCATCCAGGCCCATCGCGCGCAGTCCGGCCAGCAGGGCGGTGAGCACGGCCTGCGCCGGTGGTGGCTCGAGTCGCCGGCGCTCGAGCACCAGGGCGCCGAGCCGGCATTCCCGGACCGCCATGACGGCTGCTTCGCGCGGGTCCCAGCTGACCTGTTCGAGGATGTCGAGCTGTCCGGCGAACGCCCGCTGCAGCCCATCGCGATCCAGCGGCGCGGCCAGCTGGATCCGTGCCTCCCGATCGCCGGCGTCGAGTGCGGCGACCACCAGGCAGGGCTCGCGCAACAGGGCGTCGCCCTCCGGCAGGCGGGCACCGCGCCCGCCGCTGAGCAGAAATCGCCCGCCACCCTCGTCGCGCGCCAGCGCGATCCGGTCGGGCCAGCCGTGGGCCAGCAGCTGGCCGGCGTCTTCGGGATGGATCGCGGCGGGTTCGGCCGCCACGCCGAGACGGCGGGCGTACAGCGCCATGGCACGGCGCAGGGTGCGATGCACGGGTGCCTGAGGCATCCCCGGGCCGCCCGGACCGGCCAGCCAGGCGAGTCGTCGCCGCAGGTCGACTTCGCGCTCGCCCCTCAGCGGATCGCGCTCCCCCAGCAGCGCCGCCAGGGCGCAGGCGGTCGCCACGGTGTCGGTATCCCGTGAGGCCAGCAGCATCCGTGCCAGTCGCGGATGGGTACCGAGCGCCGCCATCCGTCGGCCTGCAACGGTGACGCGCCCGTCTGCAGCCAGGGCGCCCAGCCGCGCGAGCAGATCGCGGGCCTGGGCGAGGGTGGCGGCCGGCGGCGGGTCCAGCCAGTGCAGCGACTCGCCGGACGCATCGCCCCAGCAGGCCAGTTCCAGGGCCAGCGACGCCAGGTCCGCTTCCAGGATCTCGGGGGCCGTCTGCGCCGGCAGGCGCCGGTGCTCCGCCTCGGTCCACAGCCGCAGGCACACGCCCGGCGCTGTGCGTCCGGCGCGTCCGCGGCGCTGGTCGACGGCGGTACGGGCGGCACGCACGGTCACCAGGCGGCTCATGCCGCTGGCGGGATCGAAACGCGACACCCTGGCGAGCCCTGCGTCGATGACGACCCTGACCCCCTCGAGGGTCAGGCTGGTCTCGGCGATGTTGGTGGCGAGGATCACGCGCCGGCGGCCCTCCGTCGCCGGCGCCAGCACGCGCGCCTGAGCAGCCGCCGGCAGGTCGCCATACAGCGGCAGAATCTCGACCGGCGCGTCCTGCAGGGTCTCTGCCAGCAGCGTCGCGGTCCGGCGTATCTCGCGGGCGCCGGGCAGAAACACCAGCACGTCGCCCGGCCAGTCCGACAGGGCCTCGCTGACGGCCCGGGCTGCCCGGGGCGGCAGTGGCCGGTCGTCGCCGCGCGGCAGGTAGCGGGTGTCGACCGGGTGGCTCCGCAGCGCGCTCTCGATGACGGGGGCATCGTCCAGCAACCGTGCCACCCGCCCGGCGTCCAGCGTGGCGGACATCACCAGCACCCTGAGCTCCGGCACGAGATTCCGCCGGGCGTCGAGGGCCAGGGCCAGCCCGAGATCGGCCTGCAGGCTGCGTTCATGGTATTCATCGAAGATCAGCAGGCCGACGCCTTCGAGGGCCGGGTCATGCTGCAGTCTGCGGGTCAGGATGCCCTCGGTGAGCACTTCGATGCGCGTGTCGCGGCCAATGCGGCTGTCGAGGCGCGTGCGGTAGCCGACCGTCCCGCCCGGCGACTCGCCGAGCAGGGTGGCCATTCGCTCGGCGACCGCGCGGGCCGCCAGCCGGCGCGGCTGCAGCATCACGATCCTCTGCCCGTGCAGCCACGGCGCGCTCAGCAGCGCAAGCGGCACGCCCGTGCTTTTTCCGGCCCCGGGCGGGGCGACCAGCACGGCGGTGCCGTGCTGGTCCAGTGTGGCGGCAACCTGCTCCAGGGGTACCCGGCACCAGGTCGTCAGTGCCGGGGACCGGGTGGACATCCGGGCGGTCAGGGCAGGTCGCGGGGCGCCGTGCGTCAGCCGGTGACGTAGCGCTCGAGCTCCTCGATGGTGCTCTGCTGTTCCTGGATCACGGATTTCACCAGATCGCCGATCGACACCACGCCGACGACACGGCCGTCCTCGAGCACGGGCAGGTGGCGGATGAACTTCTGGGTCATCAGTTCGAGACCCTGCCGTGCCATGGTGTCCGGGTGGATGCTGATCACCTGGCGCGACATGATTTCCCCCACCGTCGTGCTCTCGGAGCGGCGCCCCTGCAGAATCACCTTGCGGGCGTAGTCACGCTCCGAGAGGATGCCCTCGAGGTGCCCGTCCTGCATCACCAGCAGCGCACCCACGCCGCGCCGGGCCATCTCGCGCACGGCCTCGAGCACACTCTCGCCCGGTGCCACGGACCAGAGCTCGCCGTTCTTGTGTTTCAGAATGTCGCGTACGCTGTGCATGACCGTGCGTCTCCCCCGAGTGCATCCCCACCGAACACGCAGCCAGTATAGCCCCAAGGGATCACCGGACACGACCGCCACCCGGGCATCGGACATTCCCTATAGCCCATCCCCCCGTCCGTCGGCGTACCATACCGGCGAGGGCGCTCACAGGAGAACAAGCAACCATGGCCGACAAGATCATCGTATTCCCCACCGATTTCTCGAAGCTGTCGCTGAAGGCGCTGCCCTGGGTGCGCCGAATGGCCGAGTCGCTGAACTGCCCGGTGCATTGCGTCTTCGTGGTCGAGGAGCCGCAGATGTATGCCGCGCTCGACATGGGGCCGGTGACGCTGCCCTCCCCGAAGGAGCTGGCAGAGCAGGCCAAGACCCGGCTCGACGCCTTCATCGCCGAGCATCTCTCCGGAGTCAGCGGTGTCGTCAGCGTGGTGCTGGTTGGCCGGCCTGCCCAGGAGCTGACCGATTACGCCGCGAAGCATGCCGCCGAGCTGATCATCATGACCACCCACGGCTACAGTGGCATCCGTCACGTGCTGCTCGGCAGCACCACCGAGGCGGTGCTTCGGCAGGCGCCATGCCCGGTCCTCTCGGTGCGCAACGACGACGAGTAAACGGCGCCGGGCGACCGGTGCCGCGACACTGCGCGGCCGTGCCGCGCTGGGTTGTGCTGCTCGCAGTCCTGCTGGCGGGGGCGGCGATGGTCATGCCCCTGGGGCTTGCCATGGCCGCCGGGGAGCCGTCGGCGGTGATGCTGGTGTTCCACGGCGAAGGCTGCCCGCATTGCGACGAGCAGGCGGGGTTTCTCGATAGCCTGGAGGCACGCTATCCCGCCCTGCGCATCGAGCGCTACGAGATCTGGCGCACCGGGGAGCACCATGCCCTGTTCCGGTCGCTGGCCCAGGCCCATGGGGTTCGTGCCGGGTCGGTCCCCAGCGTGTTCATCGGCGGCGAGGTGCTGATCGGCGACTCGCCGCGGATCCGCGCCGAGCTGCTGGCACGGGTCGTGACCTGCCTGGAGCAGGGGTGTGCCGACCCGCGCGAGCAGCTGGCGCCCGTGTCGCCCGCGCCATCTCAGGGCCGGCTGTCGCTGCCCGGGGTCGGTGACATCAATCTTGCAAACCAACCGCTGCTGCTGGCGACCGTGCTGATCGCCGTGGTCGATGGGTTCAACCCCTGTTCGCTGTGGGTGCTGACGCTGCTGCTGGCGCTGGTCGTACAGCTCGGTTCACGGGCGCGGGTGCTGCTGGTCGGTATCACCTTCCTGGTGACGACGGCAGCGGTCTACGGGCTGTTCATTCTTGGCCTGTTCGGCACGCTCGCCTATGTGCTGTATCACGACTGGGTCCGCTGGGCGGTGGCGGTGCTGGCGGCCGGCTTCGCGCTGATCAACATCAAGGATTACTTCTGGTTTCGACAGGGTCCGTCGTTGACCATCCCCGACAGCCGCAAGCCGTGGATCTACCGGCGCATGCGTGCGCTGCGCGAGGCGCGCCTGTCCATCCCGGCGGTGCTTGGCGCCACGGTGGTCATGGCGCTGGGTATCGCCCTGGTCGAACTGCCCTGTACGGCGGGGTTCCCGGTGGTGTGGAGCAGCCTGGTGGCCGCCGCACAGCCGACCCCCGGCGAGTTCGCGGGCCTGCTTGGCCTGTATCTGCTGGTGTACCTGGGGTTGGAGCTGGTGGTGCTGGGGGTGGCGCTCGTCACCCTGCGCATGGGACGACTGGCCGAGCGCCATGGCCAGGTCCTCAAGCTGGTCGGGGGTGTCGTGATGCTGGCGTTGGCTGGCGTGCTGGTGCTCGCCCCGGCGTTGATGAACGAGCTTCAAGGCGTGCTGCTGATCTTTCTCGCAGCGCTGGCCGTGGCGCTGGTGACGGAGGCTGTGATGCGGCGTCGCCAGGAGGCTGGTCGCTTTCTCCGCTGAATATAAAGAAAGCTTTATTTTTAAGGCCTGGCGGTTCATACTGCGCGGATGACGCTCGACGCCCTGTCCCGCCTGCTGCACGCACTCGCCGACCCCGCCCGGTTGCGGCTCCTGGCGCTTTGCCGGCGCGGCGAACTGTCCGTCAACGAGCTCACCACGGCCAGCGGCATGAGCCAGCCGCGGGTTTCCCGTCATCTGCGCATCCTGGTCGAGGCCGCAGCGCTGCGGCGGTTCCGGGAAGCCCACTGGGTGTACTACCGGCTGTCAGGCGAGGGCGAGCCCGCGCGCCTGGTGCAGGAAGTGCTCGCCGGGCTGGACGCTGCGGACGATGCGCTGCGCGCCGATGCCCGCCGCCTCGACGAGGTGCTCGCCGCGCGGGCGCGTGAGGCCAGGGCAGCGGCTGGCGGGGACAGCGAAGCGGCCTTGCCGCCGGCGGCCTGGGCCCGGCTGGAACAGGCCACCCGCGAGGTGGCGCACACGGCACTCAGCGCGACCGGGTATGGGGAGCTCCTGGATATCGGCACCGGTGCAGGCCGCATGCTGCGCCTGCTGGGGCCGGATGCGCGCCGGGCAATCGGGGTCGACACTTCCCGTCCGGCGCGGCTGGCGGCGCGAAACGCGCTGCGTGACGCTGGGCTTGCGCACTGCAGTGTGCGTGATGCCGACATGTATGCCTTGCCGTTCGGACGTGCGAGTTTCGACACGGTGGTGATGGCCCGGGTATTGACCGGCGCGCAGCAGCCCTGGGAGGCCACGCGCGAGGCCGCACGCGTGTTGCGGCCTGGCGGGCACCTGCTGGTGATGGACCTGCTGCCCGACGGCATGCCGGTCGAGGCCTGGTGTCGCTCGCTGCACGACTGGTTGGGTGATGCCGGCCTGCAGCTTGCCCATGAAGAACGCCTCGCATTACCGCGCGGCACGGCGGTGATCGGTCTGACCCGCGCACCGGAAGCCGCCGAGCGTGCCGCCTGAATCAAGCCTCTGCGGATGGAGATCGCCATGAACAGCCCTGTCCCCGCCTCCCCGGTCCGCGACATCCGCGTGTCCTTCGAGTTCTTTCCACCGAAGAGCGAGAAGATGGAGCAGACGCTGTGGCGGTCGGTCGAACGTCTGCAGGGCCTGCAGCCCGATTTCGTATCGGTGACCTACGGGGCGGATGGCTCGACGCGTGACCGCACCCATCGCATCGTCAGCCAGATGCTCGCCGAAAAGCACCTGGTCACCGCCCCGCACCTGACCTGCGTCGGTGCCTCGCGTGAGGACATCCGCGAGATCGCCCAGGGCTACTGGGACGAAGGGGTTCGACATATCGTTGCCCTGCGCGGAGACCCGCCGCAGGATTCGACCGGTTATGTGCCGCACCCGGGGGGCTATCCCTACGCGGTCGACCTGGTGCGGGGGCTCCGCGAGGTCGCCGACTTCGAGATCTCGGTGGCCGCATACCCTGAAGTCCATCCGGCCGCGCCCTCCGCCGAGTTCGATCTGGATTACCTGAAACAGAAACTCGACGCGGGCGCGGCCCGCGCGATCACCCAGTTCTTTTTCGAGACCGATGTCTACCTGCGCTTCCGCGACCGCGCGGCCGCGCGGGGCATCACGGCACCGATCGTCCCCGGCATCCTGCCGATCACCAACTTCCCGCAACTCACCCGTTTCGCCGGCGCCTGTGGTGCGTCTGTGCCCGCATGGCTGGCCGCGCGCTTCGACGGGCTCGAAGACGATGCCGAAACCCGCCAGATGATCGCCGCCAGCACCGCGATCGAGCAGGTCGAGGCGTTGCGGCGCGAGGGTGTCAGCGAATTTCACTTCTACACACTCAACCGGGCGGAGCTGACCTACGCGATCTGTCACGCGCTGGGCCTCCGTCAGCAGCAGGCGGCCTGAGCCGCTTCAGGACTTCATCATGACTACAGACCGATCCAGCCGCATCGAGTGGCTGAAACACACGCTAGCCGAGCGCATCCTGTGCCTCGATGGCGCCATGGGCACGATGATCCAGCAGCGACGGCTTGCCGAAGAGGACTACCGTGGCGGGCGTTTTGCCGACTGGCCGAGTGATCTCAAGGGCAACAACGATCTGCTGGTACTGACCCGCCCGGCAATCATCGAGGATATTCATCGCGCCTTCCTCGAGGCTGGCTGCGACATCATCGAGACCAATACCTTCAATTCCACCGCGCCGTCGCTGGCCGACTATGGCATGTCGGATCTGGTGGTCGAACTCAACACTGAAGCTGCGCGCCTGGCGCGCCGGGTCGCCGACGAATACGCTGCCGCCGGGCAGCCGCGCCTGGTCGCGGGCGTGCTCGGTCCGACCAGCCGCACCGCCTCGATCTCGCCGGATGTCAATGATCCCGGCAAACGCAACGTGACCTTCGACGAACTGTTCGAGACCTATCGCACGGCCGCCGCAGCCCTGCTGGACGGCGGCGCCGACCTGCTGATGGTCGAGACCGTGTTCGACACCCTCAACGCCAAGGCCGCGCTGTACGCCATTCTCGATCTGTTCGACGCCACCGGGGATGAGGTGCCGATCATGGTCTCGGGCACGATCACCGACGCCTCCGGGCGCACGCTCTCAGGTCAGACCACCGAGGCCTTCTGGGCTTCGATCCGGCATGCCCGCCCATTGTTCGTGGGCCTGAACTGCGCGCTCGGGGCCGCCGAGATGCGCCCCTACGTCAAGGAGCTCTCGCGCGTGGCCGACACCTGCGTCTCCGCGCATCCCAACGCCGGGCTGCCGAACGCCTTCGGCGAATACGACGAGTCTCCCGAGAGCATGGCAGCGGTGGTGCGCGAGTTCGCCGAGAGCGGGCTGGTGAACCTGGTCGGGGGCTGCTGCGGCACGACCCCGGAGCATATCGCCGCCATTCGCGAGGCTGTGGCGGGTCTCAAGCCGCGCGTCGTGCCCGAGCGTAAGCCGGCCTGCCTGCTCTCCGGGCTCGAGCCGCTGGCCATCGATACCGCCTCGCTGTTCGTCAATGTCGGTGAACGGACCAACGTCACGGGATCAGCCAGGTTCCGCAAGCTGATCGAGGCCGACGACTACAACGCGGCGCTGGACGTGGCGCGCCAGCAGGTCGAGAACGGCGCGCAAGTCATCGACATCAACATGGACGAGGGCATGCTGGACTCGGTGGCGGCCATGCGCACCTTCCTCAATCTGGTCGCCTCCGAGCCAGACATCTCACGCGTGCCGGTGATGATCGACTCGTCGAAGTGGGAGGTCATCGAAGCCGGGCTGAAATGCGTTCAGGGCAAGTCGGTGGTCAATTCGATCAGTCTGAAGGAAGGCGAGGAAAGCTTTCTGGAACTCGCGGGCAAGTGCCGGCGGTATGGTGCCGCCGTGGTGGTGATGGCCTTTGACGAGAGCGGCCAGGCCGATACCGTGGCGCGCAAGGTGGAGATCTGCACCCGCGCCTATCGGCTGCTGACCGAGCAGGCGGGTTTCCCGGCCGAGGACATCATTTTCGATCCCAACATCTTCGCGGTGGCCACGGGCATCGAGGAGCATGATGGCTATGGTGTGGCGTTCATCGAGGCGACCCGGAGGATCAAGGCCGAGCTGCCACACGCCCTGGTTTCCGGCGGGCTGTCCAACGTGTCGTTCTCGTTCCGGGGCAACGACGCCGTACGTGAGGCCATGCATTCGGTGTTTCTCTACCATGCCATTGCCGGCGGTATGGACATGGGAATCGTCAACGCGGGGCAGCTGGCGGTCTACGACGACATCCCGGCCGAGCTGCGCGACGCGGTCGAGGACGTCATCCTCAATCGCCGCAGCGACGCGACCGAACGGCTGCTCACGCTGGCCGAGAAGTATCGTTCCAGCGGTGGCGGTACGGTGCGCAAGGCTGACCTGTCGTGGCGCGAGCTGCCGGTGGTCAAGCGCCTCGAACACGCGCTGGTGCACGGTATCGATGAATACGTGGTCGAAGATACGGAACTCGCCCGCCAGGAGGCCGATGCGCCACTCGAGGTCATCGAGGGCCCGCTGATGGACGGCATGAACGTGGTTGGCGACCTGTTCGGCGCCGGCAAGATGTTCCTGCCGCAGGTGGTGAAATCCGCAAGGGTGATGAAGAAAGCCGTGGCCCACCTCATCCCGTTCATCGAGGCGGCCCAGCAGGGCGAGGTGCGCAAGAAGGGCAAGATCGTGATGGCCACGGTGAAGGGCGATGTGCACGATATCGGCAAGAACATCGTCGGCGTGGTGCTGCAATGCAACGACTTCGACGTGATCGATCTCGGTGTGATGGTGCCCTGCGAGAAAATCCTGCAGGTGGCGCGCGACGAACAGGCGGACATCATCGGGCTGTCCGGGCTGATCACGCCCTCACTCGACGAGATGGTCAACGTGGCCCGCGAGATGACCCGTGCAGGCTTCGACATTCCCCTGTTGATCGGTGGGGCGACCACCTCGCCGGCCCATACCAGCGTCAAGATCGATCCCGAGTATCCGCATGCCGTGGTCTATGTGAAAGACGCCTCGCGCGCGGTGGGCGTGGCCCAGTCGCTGGCCTCGGCGGAGAGCCGTGCGGTGTATACCCGCAAGGTGAAGGCGGAATGCGCGCAGCGCCGCGCACGCCATGCCGGGCGCAAGTCGCAGGCGGCCGGCATGAGCCTTGCGGAGGCCCGCGAGCGCGCGCCGTCACTCGACTGGTCGGCGTACGTCCCGCCTGCACCGGCACTCTCGGGGGTGCGTGTCTTCGACGACTACGATCTCGGCGAGCTGGCCGAGTACATCGACTGGATGCCGTTCTTCAACGCCTGGGAGTTCGCCGGCAAGTTCCCGGATATCCTCAGTGATCCGATCGTCGGGGAATCGGCGAGCAGTCTCTACGCCGATGCCCGGACGATGCTCAAGCGCATCATCGATGAACGCTGGTTCAGTCCCAAGGCTGTGGTCGGTTTGTTCCCGGCCAACGCCCGCGGCGATGACATTGTGGTGTACACCGACGAATCCCGCGCCGAGACGCGCATGATGCTGCACCACCTGCGCCAGCAGAAGGACAAGCGCCGCGATGACGCACAGCTCTGTCTGGCTGACTATGTCGCCCCCGAGGACAGTGGTGTGGCCGACTGGGTCGGTGCCTTCGCCGTGACCGCCGGGCATGAGCTCGCCGAGCGGGTGGAGGCGTTCAAGCAGGCACACGACGATTACAACGCGATCCTGGTCGAGGCCCTCGCCGATCGGTTGGCCGAGGCGTTTGCTGAGTGCCTGCATGCCCGCGTGCGCCGCGAGTTCTGGGGCTATGGCGTTGACGAGGGGCTGTCCAATCTCGAGCTGATCCGTGAGGCCTACCGCGGCATCCGCCCGGCGCCTGGCTATCCCGCCTGTCCGGATCACACGGAGAAGCGCCTGCTGTGGACGCTGCTGGATGTCGAGCAGCGGATCGGCATGCGCCTTACCGAGAGCCTGGCCATGTGGCCGGCGGCATCGGTGTCCGGGTTCTATTTCTCCCATCCCGAATCGCGCTATTTCGCCGTGGGCAAGATCGGCCGCGACCAGGTCGAGGACTATGCAGCGCGCAAGGGCATGAGTGTCGAGGACACCGAGCGCTGGCTGGCGCCCGTGCTGGGCTATGAGCCTGGCGCGGCAGCGGCGGCCTGAAGCGCTCGCACGAGGCGCATGCTCAGGGCATGCGTTCTGCAACGCCGGGCGCTATGGTAGTGTGCTGACCCGGTCAGATCTGAAGAGGAGCCGTCATGGGGTTTGCCCTGTCGAACATGCAACTGAGCAGCACCGCCTTCCTGCACGGGGGGCGTATCCCCAGCCGTCACACCGGCGAGGGCGAGGACGTGTCGCCGCAGCTGCGCTGGCACGACGCGCCGGAAGGCACGCAGTCCTTCGCGGTGATCTGTCATGATCCGGATGCGCCGCTGATCGCCCCGAACGGGACCTACGGCTACGTGCATTGGGTGCTCTACAATATCCCGGCCTCGGTCACCGAGCTGCCTGAGGACTGCGAGGCCTACACCTCCGGCACCAGTGACTTCGGTCGTCCCGGCTATGGCGGGCCGATGCCGCCGAACGGTCACGGGATCCACCATTACTACTTCTGGGTGCTCGCCCTCAAGGAAGCCACCGAGCTGCCGGCAGGCCTGACGATGACGCAATTGCTCGAGCAGGTCGAGCCGCTGGTCATCGGCATGAACCGCCTGGTCGGAACCTACCAGAGGGATTGAGCATGGCGGCCAGTTCCGAGGCCTGGCAGGCGTCAGGCCCGGGCGCGGCCGGTGGGCTGGCCGCGCGGCTGTCGCCGGTGCTCGAGACGCTGATCGCCATCGCCCCCGAGCGTCGTCCCAGCGACCGGCTGCCTGCTGCCGTGCATGCCGCGCTGGTGGCCTCGGGCCTCTGGAAGCTCTGGGTGCCGCAGGTCCACGGCGGGCTGGAACAGGACCTGCCCGCCTCGCTGGCGCTGTTCGAGCGCGCGGCCGCAGTCGATGGCAGCCTGGGGTTTGCCCTGGCGATTGGCACCGGGGGCGGGCTGTTTGCCGCCTGGCTGCCCGAGGCTACTGCGCGGGATATTTTCACCCCCGAGGCGGCGCTGATCGCCGGCTCCGGCGCACCGACAGGGACGGCACGGCCGCTGGAGGATGAGCCTCAGGGCGGGCTGGTCGTGACGGGCGAGTGGCGCTATGCCTCGCTGATCCACTCGGCAACCTGGGTGACGGCCAGCGTCCGCGTGGCCGACAGCGATGCTGTCGTGGCCGTGGCCGTCCCCGCCGGGGAGGTCGAGATCCTGCAGCGCTGGCAGGCCGATGCGCTGGCCGGCACGGACAGCCAGGACCTGCGGATGTCTGACGTGCGCGTGCCGTCCGCCCGCGTTTTTGATCTGACGTCGCCGCCGCGCCTGGCGGGCGCCTTGTATCGCTTCGACTTCATGGCGCTGGCGTCGGCGGCATTTGCCTCCGTGGCCGTGGGCATTGCCCGGGGCGCCGTGGAGGCCGTCCGGGACAGGCTGGCCGTGCAGGGGCCGGTCGACGGCGAGGTCGCCACGCGCCTGGCCAGGGCCACCGCGAGCCAGCGCGCGGCCTGGCGGGCGCTCCAGGCCAGTGTTGGCGAGGCCTGGGCGCTGCTCGCCGGGCGCCCGAACCTGCCACCTGCCAGCGTGCTGGATGTGCGGCTGGCTGCCGTCGAGGCGACGCGCCAGGCCGTGGCGGCGGTCGATGAGCTGGCGGCGATCGCCGGCATGCGCCTGCTGGCCCGCCACGACCCCTTCAGCCAGGCCTGGCGCGATGTTCACGGGGTCGCGCAGCACGCGCTGATCACGGTCGCACGCCAGCGCGAACTGGGCCTGGGACTGCTCGAGGGCGGCGCCGACTGATTTTCGCGCGCCGATCCGGCGGGATGAGGGAACTGTCGGATAAACGGTAACTATCTGAAGTTACTGACCAACCGGTCTGACATTCCGGGGATTTCACCTGTTTACAGTCCAGCGCGGCTTACAGTATAAGCCCGCCCTATGTCACGCATAGTTGACAGAAAAATCCTGATTGGCGCCGCGCTCGCGGCCGCGTTTCTGTGCACGCCCGTGGGTACCGCCCTGTGGTCGCTGAACCACTACCAGGGGGGTGGTGCCCTCCAGTACTGGCTGGCGGCCATCTGGGGCGGTCTGGGCATTGCGCTGGTCGCCCTCGGCTTGCGGGCCGGGGAGATGCGCGCCGGGGTGCTGGGGTTCCTGGGGGGCTGGATGGTCTGGGGGGGTTGGTTCCAGTTCGGCTTCCAGCTGTTTGCCGAGCAACTTGCGGTACCCCCTCTGGAGATCGCGCCCGGCGTGGCCCTGCCCGGTGCCAATGGGCTGCTGCTGGCCAGCGCGCCGGCGCTGCTGGCGGTCCTGCTGCTGTACGGGATGCTCAACCGCGAGACGCGCTGTGCGTTCATGCGCTTTGTGATGCGCCAGGGCCGACTCTCCCCCGGACAGCCGACCCCTGGCCTGCGGCGCAATGTTGCCCGCGTGGTTGCCATGGAAACCCTGGTGATCATCTGGGCGCTGAACGTGCTCTGGCTGCTGGTGTACTGGGCCGTCGGCTTTGGCGCTTTGCTCTGGGTCATTTTCGCCGTCTACGCCGTCTGGGCACTGTATCTGGTCGGCCGCCAGCTGCGGATTACGCGCCCAGCCTACGCCCTGCGCTACGGCATTCCGGTGGGACTGATCGCCTGGATTCTGATCGAGTTGCCGGCCCAGTTCGGGCTGCTGCCGGCGTTCTGGCAGCGGCCGCTGGAGTGGCCGTTCGCGAGTCTGGTGGTGCTGGCGACTTTCCTGGTTTCAATCGGTTTATTGGTGTGGCGCCCGTCGGCGTCGCACCCGGTGGCCTCCGGTGGGGTGCAGGCATCCGGCTAGCACCCGCCGGTGGCAGTTTGGCTGTTGCCCGGGGGGCGGGCACATTCGTCATGAGGGACTTCTGCTATGAAAAACCAATACCATCCACGCTCCCGCGGGCCCGTGGCCCTGGGCGTCTGCCTGGCACTTGCGGGCCTCGGGGCGGGTTCACTGGCGCAGGCGCAGACCGGCACTCGCGCCGACGGCGCACGCGTCATCGATGAGATCATCGTCACGGTACGCAAGATCGACGAGCGTGCGCAGGATGTGCCACTGTCGATCGTGGTCTATGACAGTGTGCGCATCGAGCGCGAGCGCCTGCTGCGCACCGAAGACGTGGCTCGTCTGACGCCGGGCGTGACCTTCGACCGCGGCGCCTTCCCCAACGATACCCGGCCCGCGATGCGGGGCATGCAGAACGAGCGGGGTCGTCCGAGCGTGGCGGTGCTGATCGACGGGCATGATCTGTCCAGTTCCAACCTGGCATTGCCGGGGGGCTCGGGCACGCTCAATCTCGCGCTGCACGATCTCGAGCGCATCGAGATCGTCAAAGGGCCGCAGTCGACGCTGTATGGCCGCAATGCCTTCGGCGGCGCCATCAACTACATCACCCGCGCCCCGGAATTCGAGTTCGGCGGTCGTGCCGGCATCGACATCGGTAATGATGGTCGCCGCGAGGTGACCGGCTCACTCACCGGGCCTCTGGTCGGCGACACCCTGGCGTTCCGCCTCAATGTGGCCCATCTCGAGAGCGACGGCCATTACACCAATCCGGTCAACGGCGGGCCGCTGGGAGCCGAGGAATCCACCGGCGTGGCGCTGGGGCTGCGCTTCGAGCCCACGGCGACGTTCTCCCTGACCACGCGCTACCAGTACATCGATCGCGACGAGTCGGACAACCCGACCGCGTTCATCCCTTCGAACACCCGGCTGCCGGTGCCTGGCACCGAGCAGACCCGGGCCACCTTCACCGGCCCCATTCGCGCCGGCGTCGAGGATGTGCAGATGGGGCTGGATCCCATCACCGGCGAACCGCCGGCGGGCATGGCCATGCGCCAGCATATCGGCAGCTGGGACATGGACTGGGCCACCGAGGCGGGCACCTTCGTGTACATGGGCAGCTGGCTGCAGAATGACACGCGCATCAAGCAGGATGGGGATTTCACCGACTTCCCGGTGGACGACCCCTTCGCGTTCGCCATCTCGGCGTATCAGAGTCTCGACTACACCACGCGTCATCTCAATCACGAGCTGCGCTGGACCCACGTCACCGGCCCGTTCAACTGGATCGCGGGTGTCCAGAAGTTCGACGAGACTGCCGAACTTGTCAACGACAGCCAGTACTGGCTGCGAAATCCTGACTCGTTCCTGGGCGGTCCGCCGTTCTTTCTCCCCACCCAGCCGCTGCAGGAGGTCGAATTCCCCGTGTTCACCCAGCGCAAGACCGACTATCTTGGGCTGTTCGCAGGCGTGAACCGGGATCTTGGTGAGCGCTTCCGGGTGTCACTGCAGGCCCGGTGGAACCGCGACGAGGTGGATTACTTCACCTCGGGCTGGGGACTGGAGGACATCACGCTGTTACGCGTCGCCCCCGGCTGTGATCCTGCGCTGCCCCAGCGTGTACCGCTGTCGCCGGGGGTCATCAATGCCTGCCCGCAGAGCGTGACACACTCCAGCAGGCAGGTGACGCCGCGGGCTACCCTCGAATACCGCGTCAGCGATCAGGTGCTGGTCTATGTCAGTCATGCGCAGGGCTTCAAGCCTGGCGGCTATGAGACCCTGGAGATCACGGATTTCGAGGGTCGGCAGTTCCGGCCCGAGAAGCTCAAGGCCTACGAGGCGGGCATCAAGTCGACCTGGCTGGACAACCGGCTGGTCGTGAACGCCGATGTCTACTTCAACGATTACACCGACCAGCAGATCGGCGTCCAGCAGATCGACCTCGACACGGGCTTTGCCACCTCACGGATCACCAACGCGGGTAAGGTCGAGGTGATGGGGCTGGAGCTGGTCGCCAACTGGCGGGTCAGCGACAACACCACGCTCGGGCTGGCCTACGCCTGGACCGATGCGGAATTCAAGGAGTTCATCCAGGGGCCGGGGGCGCCGCCGGCGGATCTGCCGCTGGAAGAGGCGCTGGCGATCTTCGCGGCCTGCGGGGTGCCGGCCGGCCAGACCTCCTCGCCGATCGTGCGCGTGGAAGCCGGCAACACCTGCGGGGATTTCTCCGGAAATCGCGTGGCCAAGAGCCCGCGCCACGCGCTCAACGCCAGTGTCTTCCACCGTCGCGCGCTGGGGGCGACCGGCAATCACTGGTTCGCCCAGGCCTCTTCAGCGTATCGTTCGCGCCGTTACGTGGACGAGTCGAACCTGACATGGTTGCCCGGCTACGCGCTGGTCGATCTCCAGGCCGGCGTGGAAAGCGATCGCTGGACCCTCACGGCCTATGTCGACAACGTGTTCGACAACGACCGGATCATCACCGCACAGCGCAACGTGGACTTCGGGCGGCCGGACGGCTTTGCCCCCAGCCGCGCCTTCAACGCTTACCTGCCGGCCCCGCGCCTGTACGGCCTGCGTTTCGCGATGAACTTCAACTGAGTCAGCTGCACCTGACGACGGGGTGACCCGCAAGGGTCACCCCGTCTGTGATTCCCAGCCGCCCGTCAGTCGCGGGCCACGAGCGCCTTGCTGAGTTCGCGGAGCGTTGCCCTGGCGGTCTCGTCATAGGCCTGGTCGTGCGCGCGTGTCTCCTCCAGACCTTCCAGGTAGAGCCCGCCGCGCTCGGCATAGGCGGGTGAGACCGCCAGCTGCATCACCGCCTCCACACCTTCTTCCACCGTGGCCCGTGGTGCCATGCCGGCCAGGCGCACCATGGTGGTGTCCATGAGGGTTGCCGGGTGCAGGCTGTTGACGGTGATGCCATCGGCTGCGAAGGCCTCGGCGATGTCGAAGGTGAAGAGGATCTGGGCGAGCTTGCTCTGGGCGTAGGCGCGCCCGGGCGAGAACTCCTGCTCCAGCATGGGATCGTCAAAGTCGATGGGCGTCTGGGCGCGCGAGGCGACATTGATTACCCGCGAGGGGGCTGCGGCGGCCAGCAGCGGCCGCAGTTCGTGGGTCAGCAGGAAGCCGGCCAGGTAGTTCACCGCGAACATCAGTTCGTGGCCGTCCTCGCTGAGATGGCGTGTGTCATCGCCTTCGCGGCGCCAGATGCCGGCGTTATTGATCAGCAGGTCGAGGCGTTCGTGGTCCCTGCGCACGGTCTCGGCGAGGCTGCGGACGCCGGCGAGCGCGGCGAAATCCGCCGGGTAGAAGATGGCATCGCGGCCGAGTTCGCGGATTTCCTGCACTACGGCCTCACCGCGCTCGCGGTTTCTGCCGTGCACGAGCACCGTGGCCCCCAGGCCTGCGAGCTCCAGGGCAACCTCCCGTCCCAGTCCATCGGTCGAGCCGGTGACCAGGGCGACCTGGCCTGCCAGCGCGTCGGCGTCGAGACCGAACCAGGTGTCACGTGGTGCGGCGAACCCCGTCGGTACCCACGCCGCGGTGGCGGCCGCGCCCAGCGTGGCGAGCAGTTGGCGTCGGTTCCAGTGCCCGTCCCTCATGACGGCAGGGCGTCCCAGTAGCGCTCGATGTCCCGTCGCAATGACTCATCCGGCAGGCGGCCCCGCCCGGCCGCCTGGTTGTCCAGCAGGTGGCGGAGCCGCGTGGTGCCGGGGATCGCGGCGGTGACGGCCGGGTGCGAGACCACATACTTGAGGAATACCTGGGCCCAGCTCTCGGCATCGATCTCGGCGGCCCACTCGGGCAACGGCCGGTCGGCGACCCGCGCGAAGACTCCGGCGGCGCCGCGTCGCCCGCCAAAGGGCATGTTGATCAGCACGGCCATCCCGTGGTCCTCGGCCATGGGCAGAATGCGCTCGGCGGCGCCGCGATCATCGATCGAGTAATTCACCTGGACGAAATCGAAGGGATGCCGACGGACTGCTGCAATGAAGTCGGCGTACTGCTGGGGAGAGGAGACGCTGGCGCCGATGTAGCGGGTCAGCCCGGCCTCGCGGGCCGCCAGGAAGTAGGGCACCTGGCGGTCGATCTCGTGGAGATTGTGGACCTGCAGGAGGTCGAGCTGCGAGACCCGCAGGCGCTCCAGGCAGGTCCGGATGGCCACGTTGACATCCGGGATATCCCCGCGGATGGGTGTCTTGGTGGCGAGGAAATACTCGTCGCGGTTGCCGAGTTCCTCCAGCAGGTCACCGATCACCTCCTCGGAGCGTCCGTAGGCGTGCGCCGTATCGATGACCGTGCCCCCGAGCCGTGACATGTCACGCA
>RECU01000057.1 GCA_007693855.1 Gammaproteobacteria bacterium
GGGATAGAGCTTGCCGATCTGGAAGTGTGCGCCGCCGTGCTGGTGCATCAGGTCGATGATTGCCTGCTTCATCTCGGCAACGAGCTCACGACCCTCGGGGTTCGGCGGGTAGACCGGCAACTGGGCCAGGTAGTCCGCCGGCACCATGCGCTCGCTGCAGGCGTTACGCTCGTCCTCCCAGTAAAACACCGGCTCATACAGGAAGGCATTGGTGCTGACCGTCATGAACATCGCCCCGTAGGTCACCTTGTGGCGTTCCATGCGCTCGGCATGACGCGCGTAGAGGGCTTCCAGGTCACGGCGGAAGGCCAGGGCGCGGGAGAACGGCAATACGCAGTGGATCGGCACCCAGCGCTCGCCCTTCGGGCCAAGCACGTTGTTGAACGGCGCGAACGGCATCGCCTGCACGATGTTCGGAATCGTGTTGGCCGTCTCGGCGCCGAACCCGGCCACGGCCCGGCGCAGCGCTGCCGCCGAGGCCTTGGCCGCGGCGCGGTCGACACCCTCGACGATGTAATGCACGGAATAGTTTTCCGGCGACAGGAAGCGCTTGCCGGCAAGCCCCATGCGGACGACCTGGACCAGCCCGTCCAGCGGGTTGCGGGAGGTCTTGAACACCGCCAGCGCCGCCGCCATGGCGTCCGAGGCACTGGCCTTGCCAAGCTGCCCCTGCTGCAGCTGGGGATCGAGCGCGAAGTTGATGGTGTTGAGGCCGAGCTTCGCCACCGCGGTCATGGCCTGGCGCATGCTGTCGAAGTCCGGAAACTTGAACGACAGGCCGATGAACTCGGGCGGCCGCTCGATCAGCCGCAACGTCACCGCGGTCTTCAGGCCAAGCGCGCCGGCATCGCCGGTGAACAGCCCCGTCAGGTCCGGGCCGAAGTGGCGGAAGAAGGGTGTGGATGTCTCCGTGCCCCAGGTGCCGGTGCGCAGCACCTGGCCGCCGGACAGCACGACCTCGACACCGAGCACCGACTCGGCCGAGACCCCGAAGGTGCCGGTTCCCCAGCTCACGCTGTTCTGCGAGATGCTGCCGCCGACTGTGGCATGCAGCCCGGAAAACGGGCCGTAAAAGGGGGTGCGCAGGCCCAGCGGCTTCAGCGCGTCATTGAGTTTCACCCAGGGCACGCCCGCCTGCACCGTGACATACATGTCCTCCTGGTTGATCTCGAGGATTTCGTCCATCCGCGAGGTGTCGACCAGCAGGGAATGCTGCTCCGTGGGCAGGTAGCCGTCGGTGTAGGAGGCCCCACCGCCGCGGGGCACCAGGCTGGCGCCGTCGTCGGTCGCCAGCTTTGCCAGCTCGGCGACCTCCTCGAGGCTGCCGGGACGCACCACCGCCAGGGGGCGCTCGCGCGCCGAGTAGATGTCCGTGGAGTAAAAGGCGATCTCATCGGCATCGGTGATCACGTGCTCGCTGCCGAGCAGCGCCGCCACACGTTCGACGAGCCCGACGGGCTCGTCCTGGGCTTGGGTCTGCATCCGTCTGACCTCCATCAGATCACGCTGTGGCCGGCAGTGTTTCAGATCGACCCGCCGGACGGGAAAGGCTCAGCCCCCACTATCCACCTCGTGGACGGTCGATTCAATGCTTGGAAAACCCAAGCAGCACCCATAACATGCTGAGATCCGGACCAGTCGGTCAACAGGAGCGGAGCAGCATGCGCGGGAGCGGCGGCAGCACAGGCGTCGGTGACGCCCTGGCCTTGGGCGGCTGAGCGCTGTGGCCACCTCCGGACCGGTGCTCGCCGCGTCTCCCGGCCGTCCGGTCGACCTGCTCTCCCAGATCGGCTACGGCAGCGGCCAGGTCGCCGGTCAGGTGTTCCGCGACCTGCCCTCGCTGCTGCTGCTGTTCTTCATGACCTCCGTGCTGGGGATTCCGCCGGGCATCGCCGGGGCGGCCATTTTCGTACCGAAACTCCTCTGCGGCGTGGTGGGTGACATGCTGGTCGGCGTGCTCTCCGACCGCTGGCGCGCGCGTATCCCGCGGCGCGTGTGGCTGCTGGCCGGGGCGGCCGGGGCGCCGCTGGCGATGCTGCTGCTGTTCCATGTGCCCGCGCTGCCGATGGCCGGCCAGGTCGCGTGGATCATCGCCGCGTTTACACTCTACATGCTGGTGTTCGCGGTGTTCTCCGTCCCCTATCTCGCGATCGCCGGCGAGATGACCGACGACCCGCAGCAACGCACCGTCCTGATGGCCTGGCGGCTGGTGTTCTCGGCGATCGGCATTCTCACCGCAGGCGCCCTGGCCCCGGCCATCATCGACGCCGGCGGCGGCGGGCAGGCCGCCTACCAGAACATGGCGATGGTGCTGGCGGTGATCTGCCCGGCGGCCCTGGTGGTGGCGTTTTTCGGCGCCCGCCGGGGGGCCGGGCGCAGCGGACTGGTCGAGGATCCCTCGCTGCGCCTGGCGATCAGCCTGCGCGAGGCGCTGCTGCTGCTGTCACGGCCGCGCTTTGCCGTGCTGGCCGGCGCGGCCATGCTGCAGTTGACCGGCGCGGGCATGGCCTATGCGTCGCTGCTGTATTTCCTGATGTACAACATGGGCCGGGATGACGCCTTCCAGCTCATCGGGCTGGTCGTGTTCCTGGCCTGCGCCGGCATCGTGCTTGCCCAACCGCTGTGGGTCGCCGTGTCGCGGCGCCTGGGCAAGATCCCCACCTACGTGATCGCAAGCCTGCTCTACGCCGGCTGCTACACCGCCTGGTCGCTTTCCGCGGGGGCGCCGTTGTGGGTGATCTATGTGCTGGTGTTCGCCGGCGCCGTCGGCAATTCCGGCTGGGCCATGCTCGGTTTCTCGATGCTCTCCGACATCGCCGGCGAGGACCGACAACATGCCGGCCTGTATTCAGCCGCCTGGATCGCCGTGGACAAGATCGCCTTCGCCCTGGGCGGCACGCTGCTGGTCGGGCTGGTGCTGGGCGCCTTTGGCTTCGACTCGGCGCGGGCGGTCGCGGGCCTCGAACAGTCGTCGCGCGCCCTGAGCGGCATCGTACTCAGCTTCGGCGTGCTGCCCGGGTTGCTGAACGTGGCCGGTGCGCTGCTGCTGTGGCGCCACGGACGCGAGCGTTGAACAGTTGAACCGCTGATCCGACAGGCGGTCACCGCCCCTGCCGGACAGGCCGCCTGCCGCAGCCGCGCATGCTACCTTTGTGGTTGGGGCTTGGTCACTCATCAGACGAACTGGAGGAGACACTCATGGCCGGTGTCATGCTCAACACTTTCCAGCAGCTCGATCATCCCGTGCTGCCCAAAACCGACCACGACGAGCGGTCGCGACAGGAATTCAGCAAGAGCCTGAAGAACTGTGTCCAACAGAAGCTCCTGCCTGGACTGCAGACGGTCTACCAGGCACGGGCCGCGAAGAACTTCGAGAAAGCCGAGGGTCGCGCCCCGGAGAGCCGCCGCGACATCCGCAAGGCGATGGAGCGCGACACCTATTTCCAGCACTACATCAACATCAACCGCGTCGCCCAGGAGCTGATCTGGGAGTCGGTCACCACGTCCATCGAGCGCCAGCTGCCCGAGTTGATCGATACCGCGAAGGCGTTGTCCGCCGCTTCGGGCGCGACGCTGTCGATCGATCCAGACTTCAAGCCACCGCGCTACGCCACCGCCATCGACATCCACTGCATGCCAGGCGGCTATGCCGATGAATTCACCGAAGATGACGTGGCTGTGGCGGCGCTGTACGACCGCGGCGTCTATCTCTACGCCATGGGGTTCATCGGCCCCTATAACGACGATATGGGGCGCTCGGTCTGCAACTACCTGCAGCGCAACATGCCGGACTTCAAACCCACGCGCATTCTCGACATGGGCTGCTCGGTCGGCCACTCCACCGTGCCCTACAAGGAGCGCTTCCCGGATGCGGAGGTCTACGGCCTGGACGTCGGGGCACCACTGGTGCGCTACGCGCATGCCCGGGCCAAGGGGCTGGGCCACGACGTGAACTTCGTGCTCGGTAACGCCGAACAGACCGATTTCGAGGACGAGAGCTTCGACCTCATCGTCAGCCACATCCTGCTGCACGAGACCTCGGGCAAGGCCATGCCGCGGATCTTCAAGGAATGCTACCGGCTGCTGAAGCCGGGCGGCGTGATGATCCACGCGGATCTTCCGCCCTTCACCAAGATGGACATCTTCTCGCAGTTCATCCTCGACCTGGAAACCTACTACAACAACGAGCCGTTCTGGGGCGCGATGCGTGAGGCCGACCAGATCGAACTGGCCGAGAAGGCGGGCTTCCGCCGTGAAGACGTGGCTTTCGATACCGCCCCCATGGCCATCCTCGAACTGGCCGCCGCGGCCCAGGCGGGCAACGCGGCAGCCGCGCTGGACCCTGACTCCAAGGAGTTCAAGAGCGGGGAGTTTGCCCCGGGCGGCGGCTGGGAAGTACTGATCGGGCGCAAGCCGGAGGTGCAGTCATGAGCGCGCAGGTCAAGGTACGCCGCGATGCCCGCGGCAAGCGCCCGCAGATCTATGGCGATCCCGTCAACGACACCCTGATGTCGATGGTGATGGTGCTGGCGAGTGAACTCAATGTCACCCGCGACCGCCTCGACACCATCGAGCGGATCGCCGCCGAGAAAAAGCTGATCCTGGGCGAGGAGATCGACGCCTACCAGCCCGACCAGGAAGTGCTGGTCGATCGCGAGCAGCGCCGCCAGGATTTCATGGATCGGCTGTTCTACCTGCTGCGCAAGGACATCACCGAACTCAGCGAACAGGACAGCGGCGAGCGCTACTCGGAAACACTCGAGGATATCGCGAAGAACTGACCCGGTGAGTCGCCAGGGGCGCCACGGCCAGGGGTTCTTCTACGGCTGGATCGTCTCCGGCGGGGCCACGCTGTCGTATTTCTTCACGAACGGCGTGGCCTATTACCTGCCGCAGAACCTGTTCCCGCGGCTGATCGAGGAGTTTGGCCTGACGGTCAGCCAGGTCAGCCTGGCCGGGGCGCTCACGTTCATGGTCGGCGGGCTGAGTGCGCCGCTGGCCGGCCTCCTGATCGACCGCTATGGCGCGGTCAAGGTGCTGCGCTGCGGCATCCTGGTGCTGGCGATCACCGCGACGCTCTATCCCTTCACCGCCAGCCTGTGGCAGCTCTACCTGCTGCACATGTTGTTCGGCGTGACCATGGTCAGCGCCGGGCTGATGATCAACGTCGTGCTGCTGTCGAACTGGTTCAACGTCAAGCGCGGCATGGTCATCGGCGTGCTGGTGGCCGGCTCCAGCCTCGCCGGCTTCATCCTGCCGAACCTGATCTCGGGGCTCGTCGCCAGCCCCGACTATGGCTGGCGCTGGGGCTTTGGCGTGGCCGCGGCACTGATCTGGCTGCTGCCGGTGCCGGCGGTATGGCTGTTCGTGCGGGAGAAGCCTGCCGATGTGGGCCAGTTCCCCGACGGCCTCGCCGAGCCGCCGCGCGGCCATGAAGATCCGGCTGCCCTGCCGGGCGTCACGCTCCGCGAGGCCATGCGCACGCAGACGTTGTGGGCCCTGGCGCTGGGGTCATTCTGCCTGTGGTTTTCCATCACCGCGGTGAACAGCCAGCTCACGCTGTTCCTCGAGCAGGAGGCAGGGCTTGCCATCCGCCAGGCCACGCTTTTCTACTCGCTGGTGCTCGGATTTTCCGTGGCCGGCAAGTTCCTGTTCGGCTGGCTGGCCGACCATCGGTCGAAACAGGAGGTGATGATCATCGCGAGCCTGGTGCTGCTCGCCGGCTGTCTGCTCCTGTTCCAGGTGCCTGGCGGGACGCTGATGCTGACCGACAGCGTAGCCCAGCTCGCGCTGTTCACGCTGGTGTACGGATTGGGCTTCGGCGGGGCCTTCACCATGATCCAGCTGGTCTGTATCGCCAGCTTCGGCCAGCGCGAACTCGGACGCATCCTCGGCCTGATCATTTTCATCGACACCATCGGTGCGGTGCTCGGCATTGCCGGCATCGGCATGCTGCGGGACCTGACCGGCGACTACCTGCTGCCCTTCCTGATCGTGGCGGCGGTCGCCCTGGTGGGCGCCGTCAACATGTGGTTCGTCCGCCCCCTGGACTTCGCCGCCGCCGTCGAGACAGCCTCGCCCCCCCTGCCGGGGACCACCGCCCCGAGCAGCGGCACAGCCCCACGACACTGATCCGCCGCAGCGGCCGGCCGGTGTACGGACACGTGCCGCCAAAATCGCGTGTCAAGCTTGCAATACGTTCCGGGGTGTAATACAAAGTTTACATTGTTTCGGGGGAGCTCCTTCACCATGTGGCAGGCCATCAGAGCGATCTTCTGGACGTTGCGTATTGCCCTGCCCAAGGTCGCCACCGGCTGGATGTTTGCCCTGCTCACCATCGACTTCAACCGCGTGGCAATCTTCGAACTCGGTATCGCGGCGATCATCGTCACCGCATTGCTGTCGATCCACTATTTCATGGCGCCGTTCCAGGTGGTGATCGGGCGGATTGCCGACACCATGCCGCTGTTCGGTTACCGCCGCACCCCCTACCTGCTACTGGGCAGCATCACCGCCAGCCTGCTGTTCCTGGCGTTGCCGACGGTGACGATGGGCATGGGTACGGGCTCGGCCACCGCGATGCTGAGCGCGATCGTGCTGTTCACGCTGTTCGGCCTGTCGATGGCGGTGATCGCCGACACCTACCACTCGCTGCTCGCCGAAGTCACCACACCCGAGACCCGCGGTCTGGTGATTTCCGTGGTCTGGCTGGTGATGATCATGAGCACCATCCTCGCCACGGTAGTGATGAACATCGTGCGGCCGGAGTTCACCCCCGAGGCGATGCAGAATCTGTACAACCTCACGCCGCTGATCGTGGTCGGCAGCACCTTGATCGGCGTCATCGGCATGGAACGGCGCATGAATGCCGCGCAGCTCGAAGAGGCCCGCTTGAAGGCCCGCTCGCTCGCGCCTCCTGGCAATCCGCTGATGTCCGCGATCAAGCTGCTTCAGCAGAACCCCCAGACCCGCGCCTTTTTCGCCTTCATCTCGCTGGCGATGTTCTCGATCTTCCTGCAGGAAAACATCATCGAGGTGTTTGGCGCCGAAGTCTTCGCGATGTCGATCACCGAGACCTCCACCTTCCAGCGCTTCTGGGGCGGCGGCATCATGCTTGGGATGTTGCTCACAGGCGTCTTCAGCTACATCTTGAAAGTGTCGCGGAAAAAGCTGGTGATCACCGGCCTGGCCGGCACCGCCGCAGGCTTTGTGCTGCTCGGTGCCGTGTCGCTGCTCGAGATCTCAACGGCCGTGAAGCCCAGCCTGTTTGCGATGGGCCTGTTCATCGGCATGTTCAATGTGGGCGCGCTGGCATTGATGATGGAAATGACCGTCGCCGGTGCCACCGGCCTGTACATGGGCCTGTGGGGCACTGCCCAGGCGCTGGGCATGGGCATGTCCTCGGTGGGCAGTGGCGCCCTGCATACGTCGCTGATCGGTACTGGTCTGCTGGCCCCCAAATACGCCTATTTCGGCATTTTCATGATCGAGGCCGCTGGCTTGCTGATCGCCGGCTATATTCTCTACCGTGTCAATGTGCGTAAATTCGCCGCCAGCGCCAGCACCCCGGTCAACGTCGACCGAACGGCTGACGCACCGCTGCCAGCCGGCACTGCAGCGAGCGCCTGACCCCCGCCTCCGACCCTGCCCGGCCGCGCGCCGGGCAGGGTATCATCGTGGCTTGAGTTCGATCGCGGATACCGTCTTATGAGTGGACAGCCTGGCCTGGATTACCGCTTCGATACCCGCG
The DNA here is from genome assembly GCA_007693855.1 of Gammaproteobacteria bacterium. Taxonomy (GTDB): domain Bacteria; phylum Pseudomonadota; class Gammaproteobacteria; order Steroidobacterales; family PWYM01; genus PWYM01. The sequence goes on from RECU01000057.1 coordinate 7,751, forward strand.
TCGCGGTGCAGTATGACGCGCTTCGCGGCCACCCTCCCGAGGTCTCGGGTGACATTGGCCGGGCCATCGCCTCGCAGATGGGCGACCACGCCCGGGTTCTCGAGCTCGGCGTAGGCACCGGGCGGATCGCCCTGCCGGTCGCTGCGGCCGGCTGCGAAGTCTATGGTGTCGATCTCTCGGCTCACATGCTCGCAGCACTGTCCAGGCGCATCGAAGCCGATGGTCTGGAGGGCATCCAACTGGCCCAGGCCGACATCACGGCGCTGCCCTTTCGTGAAGGGGTCTTCGATGGCGCGATGGCGGTACATGTGCTGCACCTGGTCGCCGACTGGGCAGGCGTACTCGCCCAGGTCAGCCGGTTGGTGCGGCCCGGCGGGACGCTCGTGCTCGGCCGTGACTGGGTCGATCCCGAGTCCTTCGCCGGCATGATCCGGAACTTTTTCCGCAAGACGGTCGTGGAGGTGGGTACTGAAATGCTGCCGCCCGGCGCGACCGCAGCCGCCCCACCCAGCGGCGGTGCAGCCATCGTGAAGTCCCTGATGGAACTCGGCGCCAGGCCGGCGGGCGACGGCGAAGTCATCGGCGCCGAGTGGCGCACAGACCTCACCCCGCGGCAGGTCCTGGACGGCATCCGCTCCCGCGACGACGCGGAAAGCTGGGTGCTGCCAGACGACGTGCTCACCGAGACCATGCGCCGGCTGGATGCCTTCGCCGCGGCCCAGTGGCCCGACCTCGAAGCCCCGCAACCCGTCACGCGACGCTTCCTGCTGGGCGTTTTCCGCTTCGGCGGCTGAGGGCTTGCGCTTGGGGTTCCCGAGCCCACACCCGACATCATGAGCCCGCGCCTCAACTGGCAGCGTCAGGGCGGGGACTGGCCGAACCGCGCCTACAGCCGATTTGTCGATGCGGGCGGGGTCCGGTGGCATGTCCAGGTCGCCGGCGAGGGCCCACCCATCCTGCTCCTCCACGGCACCGGCGCAGCCACCCATTCGTGGCGCGGAATCCTGCCTCTGCTGGCACGGGAATACACCGTCATCGCGCCCGACCTGCCCGGCCATGGGTTCACCGACGCCCCGGCCACGCGCCTGGGATTCACATTGCCGGGCATGGCGGCACTCACCGGGGATCTCCTGGCAGCGCTGGACATCAGCCCGACACTGATCGTCGGTCATTCGGCGGGTGCGGCCATCGCCAGCCGGATGGCCCTTGACGGGTACGCTGCACCCACCCGGCTGATCAGCCTCAATGGCGCGCTATTGCCGCTGCCCGGGATGCCAGTGCCCCTGTTCCTCGCGGTCGGGCGACTGATGGTGGCCACGCCACTGCTGCCACGGCTGGTCGCGCGGCGAGCCCTGGATGGCAGGATGGTCGCGAAGCTGATGGACAGCACGGGTTCGGTCATCGACGCCGAAGGCCAGGCCCTCTACCAGCGCCTGGTGAGCAATCCGGCCCACGTGCGCGACGTCCTGAGCATGATGGCCCACTGGGACCTCCGCGCGCTGCAGCGCGACCTGCCCCGCCTGGCGGTGCCGCTGGTGTTGATCGCCACCGGCAACGACCGCACGGTCCCGCCGGCGGAATCCGGCCGCGTCAGTCGCCTGGTCCCCGGGTCCCGTCTGGTGGAGCTGCCGGGTCTCGGACACCTGGCGCATGAAGAACGCCCGGAGACCTTCGCGAGGATGATCGCGGAGTCAGCCCAGCAGCCTTCGGCGGCCGACAGCACCCAGAATCTCGCAGCAGAGCCATCTTCCGCGGCAGCCCCCGCGGCAAAATCGCCGCCTCAAGCCTCGCTGGGCGGCTGACGCAGCAGGCGCCTGCGCATGGCGCGGATGCTGAAGAAGATCGCCAGCACCAGGACCGGGACAGTCAGCCCCATCGTGAGTTCCACGTTGACCGCCACACCGGCTGCGGCCAGGCCCTTGAGCAGAAAGTGCAGCAGCCCGGCGCTGTAATAGCTGATCACCACCACCGACAGCCCCTCCACGGTCTGCTGCAGGCGCAGCTGCAGGTCGGTGCGCCGGTTCATCGAGGCCAGCAGATCGCGATTCTGGCGCTCCAGCGCGACGTCGACACGCGTGCGCAGCAGATCCGTCGCCCGGGCGAGACTGCGTGACAGGGCCTCCTGCCGATCCACCACGGACTGGCAGGTGTGCATCGCCGGCGTGAACCGGCGATCCATGAACTCGCCGATGGTCTGCAGTCCGCTGAGGCGCTCCTCGCGCAGCGCCTGGATCCGGTGCATGACGATGCTGTGATAGGCGCGCGCGGCGCTGAGCCGGTAGTTGCGTGCCGCACTGGCGCGCGCGAGCTCACTCGCCAGCCCGGCGATCTCATCCAGCAGACCCTGCTGCTCCTCCAGCGCACACTCACCGGCCATGCGGTCGGTAATGGTCTGCAACCGCTGCTCGATGGCGTTGAGCTCGGGACTGGCCGCCCGGGCCAGGGGAAACGCCAGCAGCGCGATCAGCCGATAGGTCTCGATCTCCAGCAGGCGCTGCACCAGGCGTCCGGTGCGCATGGGCGGCAGACCGCGGTCCTGCACCAGCAGACGACCGAAGCCGTCACCGTGCAGGCGAAAATCCGTGAACACCAGCGCGCCGCCATCGGCAACGTGACTGCCTGCGACGTTCGGCGTGCGGAACATCTCGATGATCTCGTGGACGCCGCGCTGCGGACGACTGGAGGCCTCCAGCGCCAGATGCACACCGGCAATCATGCGGCCGGCGATCGCAGCCAGCCACGCCTCGGGCACCTTGTCCAGCGCCACAACATCGAAAGGCTGCAGCCCGTAGGCACTGTAATCGGTGATGAAGAACGTGTAGGTGGAGAACTCGGTGTGGCGCTCCCAGCGCAGCCGAAAAGATCCGAGTTCGACGCTGTGATGCGTGGCCCCTTCCCTGGGCAAGCGCTGATCGAGCGCCTCACACAGGCGCGCGACATGGGCGCGATCGGTGGCCGCATCACTGCCAAGCATGGCCAGATGTGAGGCACGCAGGGGCGCGGTGAAGGTCTCGAACGGCCGGGCGTGCAGCTCGGCTGCGACCAGCGTGCGCTGCGGATGATCCTCCAGGCCGTGCAGCAATTGGGGGGCATCCGAAGGAATACGCTCTTGCATTTGGGGGCTCCTACCCACTCGGATCCTGCCGTCCGCGCCGCACCCGGCCGCCGGTCCAGACCATCATTCAGATCGCGTTCAGCTCGCGGGTTCGGCGCGGAATACGCGGCCGCGCAGGGCCTTGACGTTGGCAGCGCCGCTGCCAAACATGCACACCCGAAGCTCGGTCAGCACCGAGTCGACGAAGGCTGCCAGCGCCGCTTCCGACTCATGTGCACGCAGCAGCATCGGCCTTGCCATCGAACCGACATCTGCACCCAGGGCCAGCGCCCGCGCCACGTCCATCCCGTCGCGCAGGCCACCACAGGCGATCAGCGGAATATCGGCAGTGACCCGACGGACGTTCAGGATACTCTGACTGGTCGGAATACCCCACTCCGCAAAGCGCTCACCCAGGATCCGGCGGCGTTCGCTGCGCGCACACAGCGCCTCGACGCGGGCCCAGGACGTCCCCCCTGCACCCGCGCAGTCCAACCCCGCGACGCCACACTCGATCAGTCGCCGCGCGGCATTCTCGCTGAGACCGAAGCCGACCTCACGCGCGAACACTGGAATGCCGTCGGCGCGCAACGCCGTACAGAGCGCCTCGAGGCGCCGAGCGAGACCACGAAAATCCTGGTCGCCCCCCTGGATGGCCTCCTGAATCGGGTTGAGATGAATGAACAGCGCATCGGCCTCGATCATCTCGACGGCACGCCGGGCCTCGTCCACACCCCAGCCGCGCACCAGCTGGGCGCCACCGAAGTTCGCGAACAGGGCAATGTCGGGCGCGACATGACGCACTCTGAACCAGCGTGCCCGCGCCGCATCCTCGAGCGCCAGGCGCTGGCTGCCCACCCCCATGGCCAGGCCGAAACGCTGAGCCACACGGGCCAGCCGGAGATTGAGCTCGCCGGCCCGTCGCGTGCCGCCGGTCATCGGCGAGATCATCAGCGGCGCACCCAGGCGCCTGCCGACCAGCGAACAGCTCAGGTCCAGGTGCTCCAGGGAGACTTCAGGCAAGGCATCGTTCTGAAACGTCCAGACCTCGAGCCCGGTCGACTTTCGGTACTCGACGTCCTCGTACAGGCAGACGTCGAGGTGCTGGCGCTTGGCCGCCGGATCTCGATGCGGCGCCGCAACCGTCTCCTGCGCGTCATCGACCGGCGAGCGCGCGCTCACGGGCGGCTCTCCAGCGTCTCTCGCGTCTGGGGTCCGCGCCAGCGCCCGGCGAGATCGAACAGATGGGCGGCCAGCGCCACCAGCAGCAAGCCGGCCAGCACCGACCAGCCGCTGCCGGTGAGCGCTGCGCGCAGCGCCAGCAGCAGGGCTGCACCCGCAACAAGCATGGGCCACAAGGCGCGGGGTGGCACACCGACGCCGCGCCAGTGATACAGCAGCGTCAGCGCGACGGCTTCCAGGGCCATCACAGCCAACACCAGGTCAATGGCCTGCCCACTTGCGAAGAAGCCGCCCATCAGGCCTCCGTGCGCGTGCCCGCCCGCCCCCTGCCGGCGCACGCACGGCCCCTGCAGGCGACGCGAGTCAGTTGAAGGGCGCGTTCAGCTCGACCACGGCGCTGTTCAGCACGCCGGCCACGGTCACCCAGATCAGGTAGGGCAGCAGCAGCAGTGCGATTTTCCATGACGCCCGTGACAGCCACCAGATGAGCACCGCGACCGAGGCCCACAGGAAGCTGACTTCGAACAGTGCCCAGTCCGGGCGCTGCAACCGGAAAAACAGCAGACTCCAGAAGACATTGAGAAACGCGTTGAACGCGAACAGCACCAGCAGCCATTCGCGGTAGCCACGCTCTGGCCGGCGCTCCCAGGCCTTCACGCCCGCGACCGCGCACAGCGCGAAAATCACTGTCCACGCTGGACCGAACAAGGCGTCCGGTGGTTTCCAGGACGGCTGTTCCAGCTCGAAATACCATGGCGAGAGGTCGGTCATCAGCGCACCGACGATGGCGACCGCGAACGCTGCGACCGCCGCCGTGGCGATCGTTTTCCAGCGCCGCGGTCGCGCTGACGTCATGCACGCACCAGACCCAGGAGATGCGCCATGTCCTTGAAGAAAATACGCACGTGAGCCATCGGCTTGGCGCGCACGAGTTTCTTGTACATATAGGCCTGCCAGGTCAGGTACTGCACGTCCTCATCGCCGCAGATCGTGACGAACCGCTCGCGGCGCTTGTCGGAGGAGTACCAGAACGACTGCATGATCCCCAGCACCCAGAACACCTTGCCGTGCTTGCGCATGAAGCGCTTGCGTGCCGTGCGCAGTGCCGAGGCCTTGCCGGTGGCCAGCGCCTCGGCCACCGCCTCGGCGGCCAGGCGACCGCCAAGCATGGCGTAGTAGATGCCTTCGCCTGACGCCGGGGCCACAATGCCCGCGGCATCGCCGGCGAGCAGTACATCTCGCCCATTGTCCCAGCGCTTCATCGGCTTCAACGGAATCGGCGCCCCCTCGCGGCGCACGGTTTTCCCGAGATCGAGTCCGGTCGCCTCGCGCAGCTCATCCACGGCCCGGCGCAGCGAAAAGCCTTTCTGCGCGGACCCGACCCCGACGCTGGTGACATTGCCGTGCGGGAAGACCCAGGCATAGAAATCCGGCGACAGCGAACCGCGGTAGTAGACGTCACAACGGGCACCGTCGAAGTCACGGGTCCCCTGCGCCGGCGACTCGACGATCTCGTGGTAGGCCGCCACGTACGGCACCTTGTCCGCCCCGGGCACGGTCTGGCGACCGAGCTCCGAGCGTGCACCGTCCGCGCCGATCACGAACCGGGCACGCACCTGCTGCTCGACGCCTTCGGCATCCCGATACAGAATGATGGCGGTGCCATCGTCATCGCGCAGAAACTTCTTGAACGTGCCGGTCACCCGGGTCGCCCCGCTGCCTGCCGCACGCTCACGCAGCCACTCGTCGAACACGTCGCGATCGACCATGCCGACGAAGCCGTCGCCGACCGGCATGTCGACCTTGCGATCACTCGGCGAGACGATGCGCGCAGCCTTCACCCGGGCGACCAGCAGCGACTCAGGCACGTTGAATTCATCGAGCAGAATTGGCGGAATGGCGCCTCCGCAGGGTTTGATGCGCCCCGCCCGATCCAACAGCATGACGTCCTGCCCCGCCTGCGCCAGGTCGTTGGCGGCGGTTGCCCCCGCCGGTCCACCGCCAATCACGACGGTATCGAATGTCCGCAACTCTGTACTCATGCCACGATCCTCCGTTGGCTGCCGCCGCCCGGGGCCATACCCGCGCAGCGCCGATTCGAACGACACCTCACTGCAGACCGCGCAAGGCGACTGCCGTGACCATCATGCCGATCACAAACATGTTGATACCTGTCAGGTTGTACCAGGGTGCGAGCTCGCGCGGCTGGCCCACCCAACGCCGCATGAAATACACCTGGGCGATCACCAGCGCGCCAATGACGGCGGCATACCCCGGAACGCCCCAGTGCCAGAGCAGCGCGATCACCACCACCTGCGGCAAGACCATGACCCAACAGGTCAGCAGCGCCGCCATATCGACCCCCAGCTGCACCGGCAGGGAATCCACACCCATGCGCCGGTCGCCTTCGACGGCCTTGAAATCGTTCACGGTCATGATGCCGTGGGCGCCAATGCTGTAGAGCAGGGCAATCACCAGGATCCGTGAGTCCGGAAACACGCCGGTCATGACCACCACACCGGTGAACCAGGGCAGGCCTTCGTAACAGATGGCCACCGCGCCATTGCCCCACCAGCCATCGCGCTTCAGGCGGACGGGTGGTGCGCTGTACGCCCAGGCCAGCAACAGGCCCACGGCCGCCGCGGCAAGCCCCCAGGGACCGAGGAGCGTCGCCACGGCCAGCGACAGCACGGTCCATACGATCGCGATCCACAGGCCCCACTGCCCGGGCACTTGGCCTGACGGAATGGGCCGACCCGGCTCGTTGATGGCATCGACGTGACGATCGAACCAGTCGTTGACCACCTGGCTGGTGCCACAGACCAGCGGACCGGCGAGGGCGATACCCACCAGCAGCAGATGCCAGCGTCCCTGCAGCGGGGCGCCTGCCGAGACTACGCCACAGGCCAGCGCCCACATGGGCGGGAACCAGGTCACCGGCTTCAACAGCCTGAGTACGGCACGGGGCGGAGGCACCGTGACGCTCACGGGGGGAGGGAGTTGCGTCATTGGCGTAAACTATCCCTGACACCATGGAGCGTCAAGCCACCCGCAGGCACGAGCCCGTCCTCTGGCCGGCATGCAGATCACTCAGGACTTGCCGTCATCGTCGCCCGCGAGGTCTCCCAGACCGTAACGGCGAAGCTTCACATAGAGACTCTGTCGGCTCAGGCCGAGCATTTCGGCGGCTGATGCGCGATTGTCCTTGGTGAGCTCGAGCGCCGCCTCGATGCACAGGCGCTCGATCATGTCGGTGCTCTCGCGCACCAGGTCCTTCAGTGGCACGCGGCCCACCAAGGCGGTCAGTTGCTCGACCGAGCGCGGCAGATCCAGCGGGGTATCGGCTTCCGGGGCGAGGCGCGGCGTCACGTTACGGACACTGAAGCCAAGACAGGGCTGCTCGCCACCGGACACCGCGACGGCGGAGATCTCGACATCGGCAACGGAGCCATACTCGCCGTGTAATGAGGTGGCGAACAGCCGCACTGCCCCGTGTTCCCGCAGGCTGTCCAGCAGCACGTTGAGATCCACGCCGGGGCGGCCCAGCCAGCGGCTCAGCGACTCGCCACGCAGTTGCTCCTGCGCCGGCATCTGCGCCAGCTCCAGAAACGCCGGGTTGCACAACAGGATGTTGCCCGCAAGGTCGGTGATGACGAAGCCGTCGGGCACCTGCTCGACCAGTGACAGCAGCGTCGAGGCCATGCCGGTGGGCCGGGCGCCGTTCGACCGCTCCTCGTCACGACCCATCCGCACCAGCAGATAACTCGCGCCGTCCTGCCGGAAGCTCGACGCCGAGATTTTCAGCTTGGGCCCGCCATCAGCCACCTGCGCGGTCACCGGCTCGATCACCGCCCCGGCACCCACCTGGGCGAACATCCCGGCGACGGCCTTGGCACCCTTGCGATCGAACATGCCCGCCAGGTCCTGGCCAGTGATTTCACGCACACTATGCCCAAGCAGACGCGCAGCGGCAGGGTTGGCCTCGAGCAGGCGACCGCTCGCCGCGTCCGCAATCGCCACCGCCTCCGAAGAGACCCGAAACAGCAGGCGATAGCGGGTTTCCGCATTGCGCAGACGGGCGTACTCGCGCTCCATGGTCTGCTGCGCCTCGACCAGACGCCGTTGCAGGGCGGCCACGCTGCGCAGATCCCGGCCGAGGGCGACCACCGGGCCACCCTTGCCCACCTTCAGGGTGGCGTACTGCACGGGAACCGCGTCGCCGCGGGCGGTGGGATGGTTGATGTGCCGCCAGCGCGGCGAGCGCTTCTCGTCAGCCTCGCGCAGCAGCGCCTCGACCTTGGCCCGACTTTCGCGGGTCACGGTCTCGACCCAGGGTTGCCCCAGCCAGGCGGAATAGCCTTCGTGGCTCAGTTCGTCGCTGCCGAAGGCGAGGTCGGTAATGATCCCGTCATCATCGAGCACCAGGGTGACGTCCGCGGCCGCGGCGATCAGTGAGGCGGCCTGCTCGTCGCTGAGCCGTGACAGCCAGCCGCCGGCCCCCCTGAACCGGTCGGCAGCTTCGATGGTGGGACGCTGTTCCACGATATCCGATGATCCTGTTGAGGGGAGCGAGCATCCGTGCGCCCTCCGGAGTTGACCTTGCGTGGTGCCTGCAGCCGTTCACGGCCGGCACACGCACCTAGTGTTCTGTCACGGCAGGACCGCTTTACGGACCAGAATCTCCTGCGCCAGCGCCAATGCCCCTTCGGCGTCGGCCGCGGTGGCGTCGGCCCCTACTTCATGGGCAAGGGCAGGGTTGTCGGCAAAGACCCGCCCACCGACGAGCACCTGGAGATCGGGATTGCGCGAGCATTCGCGCAAACTGGCAATGGCCTCGGCGAGCTCCGGCAGCATGGTGTCGTAGGCGGCGGACAAGCCGACCACGGCAAACCAGTCGCGCGAAACCATGTCCCGCAACTCCGCCGGCGAGAGTGCGCAGTCCCCCGCGACCTCCCAACCGGCACGCCGGAAGAACTCGGCAACCATCAACATGCCGAAAGTGTGCTGCTCTCCCGGCGCCGGGGCGAGCAGCACGCGGGGCGCGCCGACGGCCTCGTCGTCGTACTCGCAGGCATGGCTGATCTCGCGCATGACCTGCTGCAGACGGCAAAGACCCACCGTCACCGCCGTGAAATCCACCTGGTCTTCGTCCCACAGTGTGCCCAGACGCCGGGCGCAGGGCGCCAGCAGCCCGACCAGCAGACCGGGCGGCGCAGCACCCTCGCGAAGCAGGTCCGTGCAGAAGTCGCGCACCGGACCGATCTCGTCCTCGAGCACCAGATCGGTGAACTGTGCCACGTGTTCCGGCGAGATCTCCGTCGCCACCTCCGGGTGATTGGCGACCCGCCCGTTGGACCCACCATGGGTTCGGTGCGCCATCATGAGCCGCGGGATGATTTCGCCCTCGATCACGCCGGCCAACCTGCCAAGCCGCTCTGCATCGAGCCTGGTGTGATGCCGACCGTCCGCATCCGCATCCTGTCCCGTTCCGACCCGCCCGTCAGCCGAACGGCTGTCGCCTTCGTCTCGCCGACGTGCGTCCTTGAGCGACCAGCCTCCCTCAAGCAGTCCCTCGCGCATGGTTCCCATGGAGTGCCCTCCCCCCTGTCTCTATCGGCCGACAGTGTCGGCCTGCCGCTGCCAGGAATCCGCGGACGCAACACCACCCAGGCACTGCCTCGCCGGTCTCCACCCTCGTGCCGCAGTATTCCAGACTGCGGGCATACGGCAAACTGCGTAGAAACCGATGCGGGCTTTCGGCGCCCTCGCGGCGCCATGCGTGCGCGCTGACCAGACCCTGCAGAGGCGTTGTGCAAGTGCACAAACCACCGTGCAGCAGCGATCGCAAGCAGGGGCTCGACAGACTCGCCACAACTCGACCAGCGTCGAGACAAGCCATTGAAGAATATGGCAGATAAGCCCGATGCCGCACGCCTCTTGCGCGCCGTCACGCGGGCCTGGGGATAACGCTGCGGTCTCGGATAATTATCTTGCATAGCAATATCGACCTGGCGTCTGACGTCGGGGGTCCTGCGCGTTTGGCGGCGGCTAACCGCCGCTGACATCACCACGTAGTGGCGCCTGCAGCGCCCCTCGCGAGCCCGGGCTGCGCAATTCCCCCCTTCGCCATGACACCCTCCGGCATGACGATCTGCGCAGCGCGAGACACAGGCTGGGCGTGAACAGGATCATCGCTCGCACCTGACAGTTTGTCAACCTTCATTTACGTCTATTCTGATTGACAATATGGCGCGTATTGGCGACACTCTGATCTGACTCCTTGTAGGTCCGGGTGCGGGCTGTTGGCGGGTATGCAGCAATCAGTCAAATCGATGAATGAGGCGCTTGCCAGGGTCTGGACCCAGGTTGGGACGCGCTTCCTCCCGTTCGCGGATGTCGCCACGCGCGATCTGCCGCTCGGGCGCCTGATGCGACTTGCGCTGTTCCAGGTCTCGGTGGGTATGGCACTGGTCCTGCTCACCGGCACGCTCAACCGCGTGATGATCGTCGAGCTGAGTGTCCCGGCGTGGCTGGTCGCCCTGATGGTGGCCCTGCCAGTGCTGGTCGCGCCCTTCAGGGTGCTGATCGGCCACCGTTCGGATACGCACCGCTCGGCACTTGGCTGGCGGCGGGTACCTTATATATGGTTCGGCACCCTGCTGCAGTTCGGCGGTCTGGCGATCATGCCGTTCTCGCTGCTGATCCTCTCTGGCGACACCCACGGGCCCGCCTGGGTGGGCCACGCCAGTGCCGCCCTGGCCTTCCTGCTCGTCGGCGCGGGGCTGCACACGACGCAGACCGCCGGTCTTGCGCTCGCCGCAGACCTGGCGGAGCCGGATAAACGGCCGCGAGTCGTGGCCCTGCTGTATGTGATGCTGCTGATCGGCATGGCGGGCAGCGCGGCGGTGTTCGGACTGCTGCTCATCGACTTCACCCAGCTCAAGCTGGTGCAGGTCATCCAGGGCGCGGCGGTGGTCACCATCGTGCTCAATGGCATCGCGCTGTGGAAGCAGGAGGCCCGACAACCGGCGATGACCGACCCGGCGTTACCGCGTCAGGCGTTCCGCGAGGCCTGGCAGGCCTATATCGCCAGGGATCGCGCAGTCCGCTTCCTGGTGGCGGTCGGCCTGGGCACTGCCGCCTTCAACATGCAGGACATTCTGCTGGAACCATACGGCGGCGAAGTGCTCGGCCTGTCGGTGAGCGCCACCACGGTCCTCACTGCGATCTGGGCCCTGGGCACCTTGCTGGCCTTCGGCATCTCGGCCCGGCAACTCGCGCGCGGCAGCGACCCTTACCGGCTCGCCGCCTTCGGGGTACTGGTCGGCGTCGTCGGGTTTTCGGCGGTGATCTTCGCCGCGCCGCTGGACTCGCCCAACATCTTTCGCGCAGGTGCATTCCTGATCGGGGTCGGCAGCGGCTTCTTCGCGGTGGGCACCCTGATCGCGGCCATGAGCCGAGAAAACGGCGGCCAGAGTGGCATCGCGCTCGGCGCCTGGGGCGCCGTGCAGGCCTCCGCACTCGGATTTTCGATTTTTCTCGGCGGCGCGCTCCGCGACATCGTCAATGCCGTCGTCACCCGTGGCGACTTCGGCGATGGCATCAGCGCGCCCGCCGCCGGTTACAGTTTCGTCTATCACCTGGAGATCGCGTTGCTGTTCGCAACGTTGATTGCCATCGGTCCGCTGGTCAGGTCGGTGAAGCGTTCACCGGTCCGATCCACGGACAGGTTCGGCCTTGCGGAGTTTCCTGGCTGAGCCGCCCATCACCCCCGGAGAGACCTTGCCATGCCTACAGGTGCCATTACAGAATATGTCAACGTCGCCCAGGTCACGCTTTATGCGTTCTGGATTTTCTTTTTCGCGCTGGTCCTCTGGCTGCACCGCGAGAATAAACGTGAGGGCTACCCGCTGCAGTCCGATCCGAAACGGCGTATCGTCGTCCAGGGTTTCCCCGGAGTGCCGCCCGTCAAGAGCTACAAGCTGGCAGACGGCCGGCCGGAAGGCGCCGACGCACTGATCGGCGATGGCCGTGGCGACTCGCGAGAGATCAAGCTCGAGCCGACCGGCGGCTGGCCCGGCGCGCCCTTCGAGCCGACCGGCAACCCCTTGGTCGACGGTGTCGGCCCGGCCGCCTGGGCGGAACGCCAGGACGTGCCCGACGTGACCTTCGACGGCCGCCTGCGCATCGTGCCGATGCGTGCGGATGAGGATTACCGCGTGGTCTCGCGCGACCCCGACCCCCGCGGGCTGCCGGTGATTGCGGCCGACGGCGAAGTCGCCGGCGCCGTACGCGACGTCTGGGTGGACCGCTCGGAACCGATGATCCGCTACCTCGAGGTCGAAGTCCCGACCGACGCCGGCCCCCGCAACGTGCTGGTCCCCAACATGCTGGTGAAGCTGCGCCGCATGCGCCGTGCTCCGGCAGGTTACGAGAACAAGCTGCACAAGCGACTGATCGACAGCCGGCCTTATGAGGTGGTGGTCAAGTCGGTCTGTGCGCATCATTTCAAGGATGCGCCGGTGACCAAAAAACCCGATGAGGTCACGCGGCTCGAGGAAGACAAGGCCATGGCCTACTTTGGCGGGGGCCACCTGTTCGCACTCGACCGGGCCGAGCCGTTTGTATGAGTGAACGTGAACACATGGTCGAACCGCTCCCCGGGCTGCCGGAACGTCCGCCCGCCGGGGAGCGGATCCTGTGGCAGGGCGGGCCGCACTGGCGGACCGTGGCACGGCGCACGTTCCATGTGCGCAAGGTCGGCCTGTACCTGGGTATTTTCCTGGCGTGGCGCTTCATCTGGAGCATGACCCAGGGGCAGGGCCCAATCGAGGCGCTGCAGTCCACCATGCTGTTCATCGGCCTCTCGGCGGCAGCCCTCGGGCTGCTGCTGCTGCTGGCCTGGCTGACTGCCCGGGTCACGGTCTACACCATCACGACCGAGCGCGTCGTGATGCGCTTCGGCGTCTCCTTCCAGATGGCCGTCAACCTGCCGTTCCCGCTCATCCGCTCGGCGTCGCTGAAGACCTATGCGGACGGCACGGGCGACATCCCGCTGGAACTCGATCCCGAACATCGGGTCTCGTATATCGTGATGTGGCCACATGTGCGGCCCTGGAGCATGACCCGCGCTCAGCCCATGCTCAGAGGCATTGATGACGCCGCAAACGTCGCCAAGCTGCTCGGCCGCGCACTGAAGCGCGAGCCGGTCAGCCCCATGCCGGGACAGTCTCAGACGGCCGGGGCGGCAAGCGGTGTGTTCTCTGCCGACAGGCCGGCCGCAGGCTGACAGGCCGGCAGGCAGTTCTGGCGTATGCCGCGCGGGGGTGCGGCGACGCCATCCCAGGAGGTGTGCATGAGCGAGCAAGCGGGCAGGCCGCCCACATCCCGTGGTCCATGGTACGGCGTGGCCGCGATGCTGGCCCTGGTGGTCGCGGTCGCGATCTTCCGCAGTTCCGGCGGGGTCATCAGCGACAGTCGGGACCCTGAAGCCTATGTGCTGCAGACCGAGCAGCTGCGCTTCGAAGATCGCTATGACGGCGCGGTGGTGGTCTATGCGCTCGACGGCCGGGAGGTCAGCGTACTCGACCCGGGCACGCATGGTTTCGTTCGCGGTGTCATGCGGGGTATGGCCCGCGAGCGGCGTGCCCGCAATGTCGGTGCGGAGCCACCCTATCGGCTGCAATACTGGTCGGACGGGCGCCTGACCCTTGACGATCCGGAAACCGGTCGCTGGATCGAGCTCGCGGCATTCGGCCCGGACAACACCGTGGCCTTCGCACGACTGCTCGCCAGCGCGGCGCAGTCGGAGCAACGCTAGACGGCTCGCTGCCGTCAGCTGTCCTGATTCACTGACATGAGCACGATTCTCGCGCCCGTGCTGTTCGCGCTATTGCTCTGGTGGTTCAGCACCGGCCTCATTCTCTATCTGGACGGGCTGCCGGAGCGCACCTATCGCTGGAGCCTGTTCGGCGCCACGCTGGTCGCCCTGCCCTCGCTGTGGGGCATCGTGGCCTTCAGCCAGCAGGACACGCTGGTCGCGACCTACGGGGCCTTCACCTGTGCCCTGCTCTTCTGGGGTTGGGTCGAGATGAGTTTCCTGCTCGGCTTCATCACCGGCTCACGGCGTGCGGCGCTGCCACCGGGCGCGCGCGGCTGGCGGCGGTTCGGCTATGCCTGGCAGGCGCTCTCGCACCATGAGCTGACGCTGTTCGCGGCGCTGCTTACCGTGGTGGCGCTGACCTGGGGTGCGAGCAATCCGGTGGCCTTGTGGACGTTCAGCGCGCTGTGGCTGATGCGTCTCAGCACCAAACTGAATATTTTCCTGGGGGTACGAAACCTCAGCGAGAACTGGCTGCCACTGCGCTTGCGTTATCTCGAGAGCTATTTCAACCGCAAGCCAATGAACTGGCTGTTTCCCTTTTCCATCACCGCCGCCACTGCCGCGACCTTCCTGGTCTTTCGTGCGGCGCTTGCGCCGGAGATCCCCGCGCATGAGGCGGCAGGGCTGTTTCTCGTGGGGACGCTGCTGGCGCTGGGCATTATCGAACACTGGTTCCTCGTGCTGCCTGTGACCATCGACGCCCTGTTTCGCTGGGGCTTTCGCTCACGCGACCAAGCTCCGAGACCTGGCGAGGGCCAGGCGACGGAGCCGCAGCAGGTCAAGGTCCGAAGCTGAGGTCCAACCCTCGGGACGCCGCCGCTGCTGGCGGCATCCCGAGGACCTCAGATCAGTCGCTCGCGGTTTTCGTCGGAATATGCAGTGACGAGGACAGCGGCGCCGCCTTGCCACTCAGCAGGGGTAACCCGAGCTTCGAGGACAGCGGCGCGGGCCCGCGGGAGAGCAGCGGCCACTTCAATTTGCCCGACAAGGGTGCCGCGCCCGTGGACAGCAGCTTGAGCCCGACCTTGCCCGAGAATGTCCAGCCCGAGTCCGCAAGCTCAGGGATGTTGAGCCGCTCGCAGGTGCGCTTGCCGCTCCTCGAGAGCACCGGAAGCCCCGCCATCCAGTTCGAGAAGGGTGTGGGATCGCGCAGGATGGTACCGAAGTGTAGGCTTGAACTCATCGGCGCAGACTCGTCCCAAGCCATCGGACGATCAGGCGAGGGCTCAAAACCACTCGGCACAGGGTCGCACTCATCCAGCAGGTCTTCGGCGATCAGCCCCATGCCGATA
Organism: Gammaproteobacteria bacterium; assembly: GCA_007693855.1. Taxonomy (GTDB): domain Bacteria; phylum Pseudomonadota; class Gammaproteobacteria; order Steroidobacterales; family PWYM01; genus PWYM01. Next base: position 23,202 of record RECU01000057.1, read on the forward strand.
GGCGCGCGCACAATCACCAGCCAGTGGCCATCGAGGACCCGCGCGGCGTAGAGGCGCGCCTGGGCGCGGACGACGTAGGCGTCGGCGATCGCCGCCGTCACCGTTTCCGTTGCCGCCGCCCCATCGGCAGGCTCTGCTGGAGGCGCGATGAGATCATATTGCCGGACGCCGAAGCCTCGCGCCTGGAGTTTACCGACCGCCGCTTCGGCGTTGTCGGCGCTGGCATACAGCCTAACGATTGGATGGATCACTGGCATACCTCCCTGCCAAGCAAGATGACTGATGAAATCGGTGGCCTCGGCGACCGCTGCCGCGGGAAGCGAATACCGCATGAGCATACCGAGGCCCTGAGGGCTTGTGAAGCGATGTTCATGGCGGGGGTCATGCCGCGCGCCTCGTCTGCAGGGCCAGGGCGGCGCGGAAGCGCAGTCGCCCCAGCCATGACAACCGGTCGACGAACAGCCGGCCGTCCAGGTGATCGAGTTCGTGCAGAAGACAGACGGCGGCAAGACCCTTGAGCCGCCGTTCGAAGGACTCGCCCTGCAGCGTCTGGGCGCGCACCTTGATCTCGGTGGCACGCCGGACCAGCCCGCTTCGGCCGGGCACGGACATGCACCGCTCCTCGATCCAGCCCATGCTTGCGCTGGCGAGCACTTCGGGGTTCACGAACACCTCTGGCCGGGTCTTCTTCTCGGAGACATCCATGACCAGGAGCCGGCGGCGCACGTCGACCTGGGGCGCGGACAGCCCAATGGCGGGCTCGGCATACATGGTCTCCAACAGGTCATCGGCAAGTTGTGCGAGGTCGGCGTCGAAGTCCTCTACCGGCTGCGAAATCAGTCGCAGCCGAGGATCAGGGAAGAGCAACACGTCACGGCGCGCCATCTGCCTATCCTCCCCCGGCCCCATGGCCAGTCGGCTGCCGAGCCAGCCCGACGTCGGAGGCCTCCGACGAATCCTGCATCGCGTAACCCCGCAGGCGGCCGACCAGCGGGATGATCACGATCACCGTCGCGACAAGAAGAGCGATCTCGACGCCATAGACCACGATATAGCCGGCGGCGGCGCCGCCCAGCCGCAAGCCCCAGTCGGCGCCAATGCCGACGGCAGTGATCACATCCCGCGCGATGCCGCTGAAGGCAATCCCAAGCCCCAGTGCCGTCGCCTGCACGGACCCCCACGCCCCGAGTGCAAGGCCAGATTGCTCACGGGGCGCGAGACGCATGGTGGAGGTCAACGTGCCATGACTGAACAGCGCGGCCCCGAAGCCGATGGCGAAGTTCGCCATGGTGAACAATACCGTAGACTCAATCGGCGCCGAGAAAATCACCGCGAGGAACGAGGGGATACCGACAATTGCGCCGACGCTCGCCACCCGCAGTGGATCTACCCCATGGGCCATGAACCGCGAGGCGAGCGCAAAGCCGATCAAGGTACCCAGGGCGAGGATGGCTGTCAGCCGCGTGGTCTCAGCTACCGTCATGCCCAGGATTTGACCCCCGTAAGGCTCCAGCAGGATATCGGCCATGCTGAAGGCCAGCGTCCCGATGCCGACGGCGACCAGACTGCGGATGGCGCCTGCGCCGCGACTCATGCGCGCCCAGGCTTCGCCGAAGGTCAATTGCGGCACCGGCTGGGTCTGCAGGCGACGAGGACGCCGGGTCTCCTGCTTCCACAGCGCGACGACATTCAGCAAGACAGCCGCGACCGCGGCACCCTGCACCACCTGGATCAGCCGAGGGGCCGAGAAATCAGCCAACAGGGCCCCAAAAATCAGCGCACTGGCGATCATGCCGAGCAACAGCATGACATACATCAGCCCCACGACTCTGGGTTGGCTCTCTACCGGCGCGAGGTCGGTCGCCAGCGCGAGTCCCACCGTTTGGACTGTGTGCATTCCGGCACCTATCAGCAGAAACGATACACCCGCGGCAGCCTGGCCAACCCACGGCGGGTACTCTGCCGCCTGGCCGCCGCCGGCAAGCACCAACAACGCGAACGGCATGATCGCCAGGCCACCGAACTGCATCAGTGTTCCGTTCCACATGAAGGGAACGCGACGCCAACCGAGCTCCGAACGATGCTGGTCCGACCGAAAGCCGATAAAGGCCCGGAAGGGTGCAAAAAGAATGGGAAGCGCGATCATCACGCTGACGAGCGAGGCGGGCACTGACAGCTCGACGATCATTACGCGGTTCAACGTGCCCGCGAGCAGCACCAGGCACATGCCGACGGACACTTGGAACAGCGAGAGCCGCAGCAGGCGGCTCAACGGCAGTTCGTCCGTCGCGACGTCGGCGAACGGCAGGAATCGTGGGCCCAGGTTGACCCACAGCGAAACCGCCTTTCTGGATAAACTTTGCTTCATGATATCCGGACGCAACAGCTAAAAAGGGAGCGGGACCTGGCGATCCCGCTCCCCGTTCAGCACTCTCTATGTCCAGTCCAGGTGGACGGGTTTACGGCGTCATCTCGCGATTGGCCGCCAGCGCTGCATCGGGCGCTGCCACCTGAGACACCTGAGCGCTGGCGCCGCCTTCAAAGAAGGCAGCCATCCACGTGGTGTTCGAAAGCACCGAGTAGTGGACCAGCAGGGAAATGAGCAACACTGTACCGAGGAACAGCGGCAGACCTACCGTGGGCTTGACCACAAGCCAGATTCGAGCTTGGTTCATGTTTCAGTCCTCCTTAACCGAGCCACGGCGAATAAATCCACGCCAACAAGTGGGCAAACAACGCGATCACGAAGAACACGCGGCTGCCATCGATGACGTGCTTGTGAAGCTCCTCGGACTCCGGCAGGGTCAGGCCGGTCGGCCATACCCGGTTCGGATCGTCTCCGTCTCTCTGATTTTCCATTTCACCACTCCCAATTAACACCAAAAATCCCGGACGCCCTGCGATAGGCCGAGCGCCCGGCCAGTGCTCCGAACGCGTTGTCGCGATCAGATGTCGTCGCCGTCTTCTTCGTCGGCGTAGTCGTCTTCGGCCATCTCGGCGGCCTCGTCCATGGCGTCGATCGCCTGGCGCGCAGCCTCAAGTGCCTCTTCAGCAGCCGTATCGATCGCGGGGCCGGCGCCGTTGTCCCGCGCTTCTGCGCGCATGTCGTCATCGCGCCCAGTGCGGGACACCGCCATCAGCTCCGGATAGTGCTGGAGCATGTTGGCACCATACAGCGGCTTGTGTACGCCCTGGTGGCAGGTCGCGCAGTTGGCCTTGGGTGCATCGCCATGCGGGCCGAGCTGGGAGTCCGGATACACCGGCTGCAACGGGTCCAGATAGACCTGGTTCAGTTCCCGCGTCATGCGGATGCCATGCCAGGCCGTGACCCGCTGGGGCGGCGAGCCATCCCAGCTGAAGAACGAGCGGGAGTTGTGGCAGAACGTGCAGTTCACCCCCAGCCCATCCGACATGTGCATCATCAGCGCGTAGGTCCACTCCGTATCCATGATGTTGCGGGGGTTACTGCCTTCCGGCAGCACCGTGGTCGGAATGACGCGAATTTCCTCCTCGCCCAGCAGGAACGGCGTGAACGGGTCGTTCGGCAGCGAACTCGAGCCGACCTGCGGACCCGCAAGATTCTGCCCCGCGCGGCTCGCGGCCATGCCACCGGCCTGCGGGGGACCGCCCCGCTCCTCGAACCAGAGATAGTCCGGCACGGGCTTACCCTGGTGGCAGGTGTAGCAGGTCACGCCGGTATCACCCACGTGTGCGTGCCAGTCCTCGTTGATGGTCTTGGTCATCTCGAACATCCGCCGCGAGACCACCTTGGTGTAGATGTCCTCGCTGGCGAAGTCCCCCGGCACGTGGCAGTAGTTGCAGCCCTCGTCGGGAGAGACCCAGGCGGTCACCGCCGTCATCAGGCGATTGAACTCGGTAATGGTGAGGTCACCGAGTACTTCGACGTTCTGGTAGATGTCGCCCGCGCGGGGCCCGCCTGGAGTGACGGGCGGCGTGATTTCCGGCATCTCGTTCGCCGCCCGCAGGGCTTCTTCAGTCCGGCGGTTGGTGACCTGTTCCATGCCCACACCACGCCAACCGATCTGCTCGGCCTCCATGTTGGCCGGGTTCTCGCAGGCGGCCAGGGCGGCGGCTGCCGCGAGGACCGTCAGCGAGAGCGTGGTCTTGCGGAAGTTGTCGTGTCTCATCGCGCCATTCCCTCCATCGCACCCGGGTCAACCACCGCCGGGTATACGTCGGGGTATGTCGGTGCGATACCGTGCTGGACGCCCCAGAGGTACCAGTTGTCGACCACCGTGCCCGTGAGCAGGATGCCGATGCCGCCGGTCAGCGGGCAGAGCACCGCGAACCACCAGCCCCAGCGGTGAATGGACTCCATCGTCGCGTTGAAGCCCATCGTCCAGCGCCAGAACAGGGCGGCACGCTCCGAGGCTGTACCACGGTCGGTGATCTGTTCGATCTCGCGCTCACCGCCGTAACGGCCCAGCGCCAGAATCGTCGCACCGTGCATCGCAAACAGCAGGGTCGCACCGTAGAGGAACGCGATCGACAGCATATGGAAGGGGTTGTAGAACAGGTTCCCATACTTGATCGAGAACGCCGCCGTCCAGTCCAGGTGCGGGAAGATGCCGAAAGGCACCGCCTCGCTCCAGCTGCCCATCAGGACCGGCCGGATGAAGCCGAGCACCAGGTACAGCCAGATCGCCGCCGCAAAGGCCCAGGCCACATGCGTGCCCATCCCCAGGGCGCGGGCACGACGGTACATGCGGACCCACCAGAGACCCAGCGAGACGGTCAGGAAGAACCCCGCCATCAGCCACCAGCCCCCTTCCTGCAGCGGCGGCAGGCTGAGGCCATACTCCGGTGCGGGCGGCTCGAGACCCAGCCAGAACAGCTGGCGCACGAACTGCAGTGGATCCCAGTTGACCATGGCCCAGAAATTGAAGCCGATGATCAGGAAGGCGATCAGGCCGGTCAGGATCGAGGCGACACCGAAGAAACCCAGGTAGATCGGCCCAAGCTGCGCATTGCCGATGACGCCCAGCCAGTACTGCAGGACCGGTGTACCCGCCCGTGGCCAGCTGCCCTCGGGCAGCGGTACGCCGGTCTCCGGCGCATGTGCCACCTGAACCTGCGTGAAAATGTTTTGATACTCAGCCATTGTCGGTCCCCTCGCTTAAGACCAGATCGGCAGATCGAGCCACCAGTTCCACCACTCAGGCCAGCCGCGTGTCCAGAACGGGCCGCTGATGATGATGCACACGGCACTCCAGAACCCGGCGTTGAGTGCCAGGAACAGGCCGAGACGGTGGATGCCCAGCGCGCCGATCGAATAGCCGATGGTGTCGCGGAAGAACGTATCCTCGTACTCGGGCGTCTTCACCGGCTCGCCTTTCTTCGGGTTGGTGACCGACAGGATCAACGCGCCGTGAAGGGACAGTGCCAGGGTCGTGGTGAAGAAGAACGTGACCGCCAGCATATGGGCCGGGTTGTAGTGGAAGTGCAGGTACTGGTAGCCGACGTTCGACACCCAGTCGAGATGACTGAGGATGCCGTACGGGAACCCATGCCCCCAGGCACCGAGCAGCATCGGCCGGATCACCACCAGCGCGATATAGGCGAAGATCGCGACAGAGAAGGCGATGGGAATGTGATACCCCATGCCCAGCTTGCGTGAGATCTCGGCCTGGCGCAGGGCCCAGGAGCCGAAGGCGCCGATGGCGCAGATGGTGGTGAGCTGCCAGATGCCGCCTTCACGCATTGGCGCCAGCCCGAGCCCGTAAGACAGGTCAGGTGGCTCAATATTGATTTGCCAGATGTTCCAGGTCGGGCCGAGCGCCGCGCCCCAGATCAACAGTGCAGTGCCTAACAGGCTGAAGAAAATCGTGAGCACACCGAAGAAGCCCACGTAAAACGGCCCCACCCAGAAGTCGAACAGATCGCCGCCGACCAGTGTGCCGCCACGTACGCGGTACTTTTTCTCAAAACTCAGCATCGACATGAGTCGAACCTCCGGATAAGGACAGCGGGCGTCCTGGATGACGGGCGGGATGCGGTCACGGCGTCCTCGCCCGCCACCCGGGACACGGCACGCTTACAGCCTTGCGACGTTGTCCTCGGTGCGGGCCACCTGGACGTCCGGCGCGACGAGCACCGAGGCCGTTGCAGCCGAGCCGCCATCCAGCCAGTTGAACCGATCGGTGCTGAGCAGGATGAAGTGAATGATCAGCGCGAGCGCAAAAAGAAAGGTGAAGAGCGCAATCAGCACCCTGCGCGGATCGAAAAGCATCCATATACGCCACATGTCTTTAACTCCTATCTAGAATCGAAAATCGTGTCGGACCGGCATGCCGTGGGCGAACCCGCGACTGGCGGTCACAGGCAGTTACAGCCAGGGGCGCCACAGCCACACGAGAATATGGGCCACCACCGCAATGGCGGTGAAGATCATGAAGCTGGTCACGAAGACTCCGTGGAATTCTTTCGCTTCCTGCTCAGTCAACCCTGAGAGCGAACCGTTACCGTTTGACATTTCTACCTCCCGTTACAGCCTTGTCGGCCACTACCGCGATTGCGGCTACGCACACACCGGGGCCACCAGACCCAGGTGATTCCTCGTCCCGAAGCACCCCGACGACATCGCCGACACGCCCCCGCGCGGCAGCTGCCCTGACACTCCACAGGCCGGCGAGCGGCGGCGCGTGCGGAAGGATCGTGGGCAGTGCAGGACTCTGACTCATGACGCTGAAAGTGCCTCTCGCGCGGACTCCATTGGACTGAGTGTCAGTTTACTCTGACGAAAGCCGATGTCAAGCAAAGTTAACACCTGGAGCGTCACTTTTTGGCGACGTCCCCATTTGGCGACGTCCCCGAATGGCGACATCAGCGTTGCGCGACCAGCAGACGGGTCAACAGGGGGGTGTAGGTGCGATGCTCGCGCACGCGGGCAAAGCCGGCCTCCGCCAGCATCGCCTCCAGAGCGGCACGGCTGCGCGGCCGGCCGCTGCCCATGGCCATCAGGTAGAGGCCGAAATAGGCGTCTCCGGCGGGTTCGGCACGACGGGTCTCGGCCATCGGCTCTGCCAGCAGCAGCCGCCCGCCAGGCGGCAGTGCCTCATAAACCGCCCGCAGCAGGCGGCGCACGGCATCGTCATCGTGATCATGGACGATGCGCACCAGCGTGATGACATCCGCGCCGCGGGGCAGCGGATCCCGGAAAAAATCGCCCCCATGCACCTCGATGCGTGAGCCAAGACCGGACTGCTCGAGGCGTTCGCGCGCCTGTGCCGCCACCGCCGGGAGATCGAACATCGCCAGGGCCAGGCCCGGAACATGTGCCGCCACCGCGGAGGTGAATGCCCCATGCCCACCGCCCACGTCCAGCAGCCGTCGGTGGCGTCGCAGCGGATAGGCGGCAAGGATCTCCTCGGCGACCAGCTGCTGGGAGACGGCCATGAGCGTGGAGTAGTCGCCCACCGCCTGACCGGCCAGCGCCGCGGGCGCCGCGGCCCCGGCATAGCCCCAGAACGCCCCCAGCGTCGTCGGTCCACCCTCGCGCAGCAGCGCCACCGGGTCGCGCAGATCTTCGTAGAGCAACGCATGGTGTCGGATCATGGCGACAACGCCAGGATTACCCCGCAATGCTGCGCCGAGCGGACCGAGATCCCAGGCGCCGCCATCATCCCGCTCGAGCAGCCGCAGCGCTGCTGCCGCGCGCAGCAGTACTTCGAGCCGCGCCTCGGGCACCTCACAGGCCGAGGCGAGCGCGGCGGAAGTGGCAGGCCCGGCCGCGGCGAGACGTTCGAACAGGTCCAGGCGCACACAGGCCGCCAGGACCTGCGAGTACACAAACCCGGCAACGAGATCGAAGAGCTCCCGGGTGTGGCGCCGGGCCACGGGACGGGTCAGGGGGAAGGCCGCCGCCCAGCGCTGAAACCGCGGGCTCGCCAGCAGGCGATTCCGCAGACTGCGCAGCCGCATCCTCAGGCTGAGTGCCGCCTGCCCGCCGGGCGGCCGTCTGCCGCCGGCACCCGCCGCAGCGCTCACGCGGCCTGCTGCGCCAGCTCCTTCGGCAGGAAACTCGCCGCCTGGGTGCGCAACAGGGTCGCAAGCTCCTCGCGCCCGGGACACTCCGGAATGGCGGACAGGGCACCGTCGACCAACTCCTGCAGACGCGCGACGGCGCCGTCGAGGCCGAGCTCGCGTGCCGCGCTGGGCCGATCCAGGGCCACGTCGCGCCCTACCGGCTTGCCGAGATCCTCGGCCTGCGCCACCACATCGCGCAGATCATCAGCCACCTGATAGGCCTCCCCGAGCCGCTCACCGAGCGCACCCCAGGGCGCCGGATCGACACCGGCGGCCGCGGCTCCGGCCATGGTGGCAGCGGCGAACAGCGCACCGGTCTTCGCCTGCTGATACTGACTGAGGCCCACACTGGGCTCGCATTCCCATGCCTGGCCGGCCACGATCCCGTGCGGCGCGCCCACGCCGCCCGCCACGGTCATCAGTACCGGCACCAGCCGCGACGGGTCAGCCTGCGCGGCGCGCCCCAGCGTCTCGAACGCCAGCACGATCAGTGCATCACCGGCGAGCACCGCCAGGCGCTGGCCGTAGGCCGCGTGCAGCGCAGGCTTGCCACGGCGCATGGTGGCATCGTCGAAACAGGGAAGATCGTCGTGCACCAGCGAGGCACAGTGCAGCAGCTCGATCGCCGCGGCCGCGGCATCGACCAGCGGGGCATCCGCCGCCCCGCAGGCAGCCGCTACCGCGAGCGTCAACCGCGGCCTGACCCTGGCGCCACCGGGGAACACCGCGTAATCCAGGGCTTCGGCCAGCCGGGGCGGACCATCGACTGCAGACGCCTCGTCAAGCGTTGCCCTGAGGGCGGTTTCAATGCGCATCGCGGCGTCCATCAGGCAATCTCCCCGGGCTTGTCACATGGCGTGATCACTGGCGTGTGTCATGTAGAATAGACACAAGGTCAGGGTGAGTCAAAGAAGGAAACCGCGCATGCCCGAGTCGCCGGTCATCATCGTCGGCGCCGGCATCGGCGGTCTCGCCGCAGCACTTGAGCTGGCCGCCAGCGGCGTCCCCGTCGAGCTCCTCGAGCGCCAGAATGCCCCGGGCGGCAAGATGCGCCAGATCGCCATCGCCGGGCAGGGGATCGACGCCGGCCCCACCGTGCTGACCATGCGCTGGGTGTTCGACGAGCTCTGCGACCTCGCGGGTACGACACTGGAATCCACGGTGGCCCTCGAACCGGCGTCGGTGCTCGCCCGCCATGCCTGGCTCGCCGGTGGGCAGCTGGACCTGCACGCCGAGCACGGCCGCAATCTCGCCGCGATCGGCGAGTTTGCCGGGGCGGCGGAGGCACGCCGCTACGAGGCCTTCTGCAGCCGCGCGAAACGCACCTACCAGGCACTGCGGGACACCTTCATCCGGGCCTCCCGGCCCAACCCGCTGAGCCTCGTGGCCCGCGCCGGCCTGCGGGGTCTCCCCGACATGCTGCGGATCTCGCCGTTTGGCACGCTGTGGGGCGCACTGGGCGAACATTTCCACGACCCGCGCCTGCGCCAGCTCTTCGGGCGTTATGCCACCTACTGCGGCTCCTCGCCGTTCGCGGCGCCCGCCACCCTGATGCTGATCGCCCATGTCGAGCTCGAAGGCGTCTGGCGGCTGCGCGGTGGCATGCACGGTCTGGCGCAGGCGCTGGCCGCCCTGGCCGAGGCCCGCGGTGTACGGGTGCGCTACGGCTGCGAGGTACAGCAGCTGGAGCAGCGCGGCGGGCGGGTCACCGGTGTGCGGCTGAGCGACGGCGAACACCTGGCGGCTGCCGCGGTGGTGTTCAACGGCGATGCGTCGGCGCTGCCCCAGGGCCTGCTGGGCCAGACCGGGGTGCAGGCGGCGCGCGGCACGTCCGGCCGCGCGGCGCGCTCGCTCTCGGCGCTGACCTGGAACCTGGTGGCCCGCAGCGAGGGCTTTGCGCTGAGTCACCACAATGTGTTTTTCTCCGACGATTATGCCGGCGAATTTGCCGATCTCTTCGAGCGCAGCCGTCTGCCCCGTCGTCCGACCGTGTATATCTGCGCCCAGGACCGGGGCGCCGAACAGGCCGGCACCCCGACGGACACGGAGCGGCTGCTCTGCCTGGTGAATGCACCGGCCGTTGGCGATCACATCCCAGACCCCCTCGACCCTGCGGAGATCGAGCGATGCGAGACCGAGACTTTCCGACTGCTGGAGCGCTGCGGGCTGACGCTGGCCTTCGAACCGAGACACTGCCAGCGCACGACCCCACGGGACTGGCACCGGCTGTTTCCGGGCACCGGGGGCGCGCTCTATGGCCAGGCCTCACATGGATGGCAGGCCTCTTTCAGCCGCCCGGGCACGGTGGCGCGCCTGCCGGGGCTGTATCTGGCGGGGGGCAGCGTACATCCGGGGCCGGGGGTGCCGATGGCGGCGCTTTCGGGCCGCCTGGCGGCGAGAACGCTGCTGCGCGACCTGACTTCACGCGGGACGTAAACCCCGGCGGCTACGGCTGGTGGTATGTCGACGGCGTCAGCGACGACGGGGCCTATGGCATCACCGTCATTGCCTTTGTCGGCAGTGTGTTCTCGCCCTACTACAAATGGGCGCGCGGGCGCCGCACACCGGCCGAGCCGGCGCATCACTGCGCCCTGAACGTCGCGCTCTACGGCCCCGGCGCCAACCGCTGGGCCATGACCGAACGCGGCCGCGGCGATCTACGCCGCCAGCCGACACGGCTGGACATCGGCCCGAGCAGCGTGCGCTGGGAAGACGGGCGACTGCGCGTGATCTTCGATGAGATCTCGGCACCCCTGCCCAGGCGGGTGCGCGGCGAGCTCTGTCTGACCCCCACGGCGCTGCCTGGCCGGCGGTTCCTGCTCGACCCGGCGGGCCGTCATGACTGGCAACCGTTCGCGCCCTGCGCCGCCCTGGAGGTCGCACTCGAGCGCCCGCAGCTGCGCTGGCAGGGTCACGGGTACTTCGACAGCAACTTCGGCAGCGAACCCCTGGAGGCAGGGTTCCGCGACTGGGACTGGTCGCGGGCCACGCTGTCGGACGGCTCCACCGCAGTGCTGTATGAGGCGCGGGGGCGGCCTGCCAACGACGAACGCCTGCTGGCGCTGCACTTCGATCCCAAGGGGGGTGCGCAGACCTTCGCCGCGCCCGACAAGGTCAGACTGCCCACCACCGGTTGGCGGGTGTCCCGGCAGACGCGGGCCGAGCACCGACAGGCGAAGGTGATCGAGACCCTGGAGGACACGCCGTTCTACGCGCGCTCACTGCTCACGACCCGACTGCTGGGCGAGGAGATCACCGCCGTGCACGAGAGCCTGTCACTCGAGCGGTTTCGCACCCCGATCGTGCAGTTCATGCTGCCGTTCCGCATGCCCCGACGTGCGCGACGCGGCTGAGCGGGCCTGTTCATCCTTGCGCCGTTCCCGTCGCAGCGAGATCAGCTCGCGCGCCGCCAGGCCGAACACGATCCCGACAATCAGCAGCAACTCGATGATGATGAGCGTGGAGGTGCTCAACGGGTCTCGCCCTGCAGCTGCAGGGCGCGGGCGCTGTCTGCTGCCCCCGCCTCCGCAGCCCGCAGGCGCTGACGTTCATCCACGCGCTGGAACAGCTCGATCAGCCAGTTGATGCGCTCCTCGACCCGCCCGGCCGGCACCTGCACGGCCTCAGGCTCGGCGAGCCCGGCCGCCACCGCAGCCTCGACCAGGAACGTGGCCGAGGGCACCGGCGCCTCGGCCAGCATGTCCTCGCAGGTCTCGCCACTGGCCAGCACCCGCAGCAGCACCTGGCCCTTGCGCCATCCCGGCACCACGGCACGGCCGTTGACCGAATCCAGGCCGCGACGCTCGAGCTCACGGCCGATCTCGGCATACAGCCAGCGGGCTGCGCGAATGCCCGGCCGACAGCGCCGCGGCAACGACTCGATGCCGGCTTCCGCGCGGCGGTAGAGCCGATCCGCATCATCCAGCAGGCGGGCGATCACCGCGGCGAGTTCAGGACTGTGCGCCGGCGCCACCAGGAAGGCCTCGGGATCGATACCGGCCTCCTGCAGCCACTCCAGCGGCAGGTACAGCCGCCCGGCACGCGCATCCTCGCCAACATCGCGCGCGATGTTGGTCAGCTGCATGGCCACCCCGAGGTCGCAGGCCCGGGCGAGCGCACTCTCGCAGCGCACACCCATCAGCAGCGACATCATCACCCCGACCGTCCCGGCCACGCGCACCGCGTAGGCCTCGAGTCCGCCGATGGTCGGGTAATTCCGCACCTCCGTATCCCAGGCAAACCCCTCCAGCAGTGCCGCCGGGAGATCGCGTGGAATCGAGTAACGTTCGACCACGTCGGCAAAGGCCCGGTCGACCGCAATCGGCTGCGGCGCACCGGCGTAGATCGCATCGAGCCGGGCATAGAGTTCGGCCATCGCGCGCGCGCGATCGTCGCTCAGGTCGATGGCGTCATCGGCCATCCGGCAGAAGCCATACAGCGCGGTGGCGGCATCGCGGGTGTGCTGTGGCAGGAACATCGACGCGGCGAAAAACGACCGCGAGCCATCGCACAGCAGCGCCCGGCAGGCGGCGTGGTCGGCCGGCGCCGCGTGCTCGAAGTCAGGCCAGCGCCGCTGCATCGGGCACCAGGGCATCGAGTACACGCGCCGAGGAAATCACCCCGGGAAGGCCGGCCCCCGGATGGGTACCGGCGCCGACCAGGTAGAGGCGATCGAGCTCCTCGCTGCGGTTGTGGGGGCGGAACCAGGCGCTTTGCATCAGCACCGGCGCAAGCCCGAAGGCCGCCCCGTTGACCGAGCTCAGCCGGTCACGGAAATCCAGCGGCGTCATGAGTCGCGAGCTGACCACGGCCTCGCCCAACCCCGGCAGCACGGTCGCCTCGAGTTCCCGTTCCATGGCTTTGCGGAACGGCTCTCCCTGGACGTGCCAGTCGGTATCGCCGCCGAGATGCGGCACCGGTGAGAGCACGTAGAAGGCATCGCAGCCCGGCGGGGCCAGCGACGGGTCGGTGGCCGTCGGCCGATGCAGGTACATGCTGAAGTCATCGGCCAGCACCTTGCGCTCGAAAATGTCCTCGAGCAGCTCCCGATAGCGCGGCCCCATGAGGATCATGTGATGCGGTACGTCGTCGTAGCGCCGGTTGGTGCCGAAGTACCACACACACAGGCTCATGGAATAGGTGGCGCGCTCGAGCTTGCGGTCGGTCCAGCGGCGGCGCACCTCGGCCGGCACGAGGTAACGGTAGGTGGCGGCGGAATCCGCGTTGGACACCACCACGTCGGCGGCGATGCGCTGGCCGTCGGCCAGCTCGACACCGGTCGCCCGGCGGCCCTCGACGGTGATGGCCTTGACCTCGGCATCGCACTGCACGCGATTCCCCTGCCCTTCGATCAGCGCCACCAGGCCCGTGACCAGCGCACCGGTACCGCCCATGGCGAAATGCACGCCCCAGTGGCGCTCGAGGAAGGAGATCAGGCAGTACACCGAGGTGGTGCTGAAGGGATTGCCACCGACCAGCAGCGGGTGGAAGCTCAGCACCTGGCGGATGCGCGGATCGCGCACATACTTCGCCACCATGCCGTAGACACTGCGGAAACTCTGCAGACGCAGCAGATCGGGGGCCACGCGCAGCATGTCCTTCCAGCTGCCGAACGGCACATGCCCGAGCTCTTCGAAGCCGATGCGGAAGATCTCCTCACTGGCCTGCATGAAACGCTCATAACCCTCGACATCGCCGGGCGACAGGCGGGCCACCTCGGCACGCACCAGTTCAGGGTCGCTGCCGCAATCGAAGTGTTCGCCGTCGTGGAAGCGGATCCGGTAGAACGGCTCCATGGCCCGGAGTTCGACATCGTCGGCCAGGCGCCGACCGCACATCTCCCACAACTCCTCGAGCAGAAACGGCGCGGTGATGATGGTCGGGCCGGCATCGAAGGTGAAGCCGTCCTGACGGAACACGTAAGCCCGCCCGCCGGGGGCATCGAGCTTCTCGAGAACGGTGACGCGGTAGCCGCGGGCACCCAGCCTGACGGCCGCCGCCAGTCCGCCGAAGCCACTGCCGATGACCACGGCGTGGGGGCGGGTATCGTCGACCGCGGGCGCCACGTCGGCGCGTATCGAAACTGCCAAGATCGCTCCCGGGGAAATCCCTGTCGCAGGTGGCGTCCACGGGCTGTGTACGCCGCCAGTGACAGTAGTCACGATCGCCTGAGGTGTCAACCTGAATTGTCACCTATAGCGCGTTGCACGACACTGACATATGCTGCTCCAGCCCGCGCCGCGATCAGTCGACGCACTGCTGGCATGCGATGATCGAGAGCTCTGTCGACCGCTGGGATTCCGCCATGCCGCTTGCTTCGCTGAACACCTGCGACCGCCGCCAAATGCCCTGCCGGTCAGGCACGGCTGTCGCCCTGCTGCTCGGCGTGACGCTGGCCTTCGGCGCCACCACCATGGCGGAACCCGGCGACGACCTGCCTGCGCCGACAGGCCGTTTTCAGAGCGTCACTGCGGACACCATGGATGGCGCGGCATTCAGCTTCCCCGAAGACCTGCAGGGCAACCCGCTGGTCATCGGCGTGGCGATGAGCACCAGCCGCGCCAATGGCGAATACCAGCAGGGTGTCCTGCTGGAATGGCAGGCGTGGCTGGATGCCGAGGGCGTGCTGCCGCCGGGCGCGGCGGTCTATCACTTTCCGGTGATCGAGTCCCCACCCCGGTTCATTCGCGGCGCCATCCGCCGCGCCATGCGCCGGACCTTTGCCGACCGTGTCCCGGACGACCGGGCCGCAATGCTGTTCGTGGACGACTCGGCGGCCTTCGCGGCCGCGGCCGGACTGACGCTCGACGACGAACCCACGCTGGTGCTTGCCGCTGCCGACGGCCGGCCCCGCTGGCTGTTCAAGGGTGGCCCGGATGAGGCGAACACGGCCACCCTGCGCCGGGCGCTGGAGGTGCTGGCCGGCGCCGGCACTGGCGAGGCTTCCGAGGACCTCGCCCCTGCAAGCGACTAGGGCTGCGGGGCGATCGACAGGGCCGCCGGCTCCCTGGCGCTCGCCGCAGGCATCCCGCGCAACAGGGCATTCGGGATGACGGCATCGTCGAAATCGAGCCGCGTCCGGCCGATCCGCACCACTACCAGTTCCTGGCTCGGGACAATGTAGACCCGCTGTCCGCCGGCCCCGTCGAAAAACACCACGTCCGGCGCGAGGTAGGGCTCCGAATGCGGCACCTCCAGCGTGCTCAGCCGGTTATAGCGGCGAACGCCCTCCTCCGGAGAGCCCAGCCAGAGTTGCAGACCATAGTTGGGGTTGGCGGCCGACGGGCGCATCATCTCGGCGGCCCAGCCCGGCGGCAGGATCTGTCGGCCCTCCAGGCGCCCGTCATCGAGCAGCAGACGGCCCACCTGCACCCAGGCCGGTGCGCTGGCCAGCAGGCAGCAGAACATCCGCGGCAGACCCGCTTCGCGATCCAGCCAGACCGCCGCCTCGGGCGCGCCCAGGGGTTGCCACAGGCGCCGCGACAGGTAGGCCGCATAGCGTTCATCCAGGGCCCGATCGAGGGCGATACCCAGGGCCTGGGAGCTGAAGTTCAGATACTGGAAATCTTCGCCGGGCGGCCCCTCGGCGGGCAGCGACAGGGTGATGTCTTCGACGTTGCTGCCCAGCACCAGTCGCATGCCCTTGGAAAACGGCGAGGGCCGGAACGCCTCGACCAGCAGCCCGCTGGACATGGTCGCGAGCTGGCGCAGCGTGATCTGTCCACGCGCATCCTCCGCCCATTCCTCGATATACCGCCCCACGGGATCGTCCAGGCTCTGGATATGGCCATCCTCGATGGCCAGCCCCAGCAGCATCGCCATCACGCCCTTGTGCATGGAGGCGGTATCGAAGCGACTGTCGGGGCCATGCCCGTCCCAATACCGCTCCACCACCAGTGCGCCACGGTGGTGGACCAGGAACGCAAAGCTGTCCATTTCCTCGGCATAGGCCACCGCTGCGCGCAGCGCCTCCGGCGAGATACCGTCGACCACGTCCTCGCGCAGCCTGGCCGTGCCGCCTGGCACAGGTTCCTGGGGCTGACGCCAGTCCACGGCGGTCGGGTCGAGGCCCTGCATCGAGGTGGCGTAGCGCTTCCAGAACCAGGGATCGGACAGGTACGCCACCCCGCCGACGACCAGCATGACGCCGACCAGTGCCAGCAGCCCTATACCCAG
Organism: Gammaproteobacteria bacterium; assembly: GCA_007693855.1. Lineage (GTDB taxonomy): Bacteria > Pseudomonadota > Gammaproteobacteria > Steroidobacterales > PWYM01 > PWYM01. Next base: position 39,423 of record RECU01000057.1, read on the forward strand.
CGCGCGCAGCACCCTCATGCCTGTGACCCGGTGACGTTCTCATCGAAGCGCCGCGCCAACAGGAAGCGGATGGTCGCGAGAATGCCCAGCGCCAACACGATCTCGCCGAAATTCCCCGGCGCGGGACCGGTCAGGCTCGGCGGCACGGCGGCGGCGAAAAACATCACCAGGGACGCCAGCGTCAGCCACGGCCAGCGACAGCGGATCCAGATCGCCACGCCGGCAATCAGCAGCACGATGTTGGTGATGATCGGCGGCGGCGGCGGGCCGCTGCCGCGCACCACTTCCTGGCCCTCGAAGCACAGCGCATTGGCACTCACCGCCTCGGCATAGCGCACCGTGTCCATGAAGCACACCGGGTGCAGCTCCAGCGTCCAGAACAGCGGGATCTCCATGGCGATCATGGCGACCGCGAGCAGGCAGAAGCCACCCATGACCCACTTATGCTGGGCCCAGCGCACACCGGCAAGGCGAAGCATGCCGCCGGCGGCGATGATCCACAGCGGCGTCAGCAGCCAGTGGGCCCAGTAGCGCGGCAGGTTGAGTGCCTCGAGCACTTCACCCGGGCCGATGAATCGCCCGATGCCGATGATCAGGCAGTCATACCAGAGCAGCAGCAGCGGCATCATGGCCATGAGCACGGTCGAGGACCGGGTCTCACGCCAGAAGCGGATCGTCCACACCAGGATGACCACGTGTACGACGGCAAACAGCAGGAACAGGGCGCTCAGCATCTGCGGCTCCGAGCAAGCAGGAAAAAGAGATCAGACCTGAGGCTCAGGCGGCAGGCGCCTCGGCGACACCGGCAAGCGAGCGCCTGGCATCCTCGACAAGCGCACGGGCCTGTACCTCACGTCGTGACAACGAATAGCGGACCAGTTCCCCGGTGAAGAAGTTTGTCGCGAGGATACCGTCGCCGTCGGCGCAGGGACAGAGGGTCGCCCAGCCGAAACCGTCCAGCGGATGGCTCTCCAGGCACTCGCCGCTCCCGGCATCCAGTCGCTCCAGCCGATCACCGCGCAGCACCCCGAGCGTCCCGTCGGCGAGGAACGCCAGATCGAAGAACATCTGCCGGCTGTCATCCGGGTAGCTCACGAGGTCAGGGAGCTGACGATCCTCGACCAGGTCATAGCGCATCAGCCGCGGCCCGGTCTCGGAGACGTAATACAGCACCCGTTCATCGGCCGACAGTGCCGTCATCGTGACACCGAGAAAGCCGCCCATGCCGCCATGCGTCGCCGTAGCGTACTCCGCGACCTGTCTGCCCTCGCCATCGAAACGAAAGACATGACCCTCGCCGAAACGCCCGGTCTGCGGATCGCGCTGCAGCGAGGTGCCCAGCGGCACACGCGACTCGGCACCCACAAGATGCTCTCCGAGCAGCATGCTGCCGTCACGGCAGAACAGAATATTGGAATAGGACCGAGACCCAAGATTCGGCGCCGCGGCCCGCCGGCCTTCACGATCGAAACACAGCACCTTGTGCGCCTGATAGTCGAACGCCCAGAGTGCGCCCTGCGGATCGAAGGCCAGTCCGGCGATCACGTGGGTGGTGTCTGTCACGGCATGGCTCGCCTTGAGCGCGAGCGCGGCATCGTAATGCAGGATGCGGCCCGCGCCCGCATGGTCATCATCGGGGTTGTTCAGCCGCGTGGCCCCCACCAGAACATCCCCTGGCAGGACACCCAGCCCGTCGTCCTCACGCATCACTTCCCCCCTGGTCAGGGCAACCTTGAAACATCAGGGCCGGCCGGAGTCCCGACCGGCCCTGCTCTCTTGCCAGCGCCGTCCGCGTTCTCAGAAGCGCGCGTTCAGACGCAGCCCGACAGTCCGCGGCTGCGGCAGGAACACCAGATAGCCCCTGCCGGGTGCGAACGCCGGAAAACCATCCGGGTTGCCCAGATCGACGGTGCGCTGAGCACTCTTGATCTTGTCATCGTCGAACAGGTTATCGATGTACGCGACCACCGAGAGATTGGCACTCTCCAGACCGACACGCAGATTCACCAGCGAGTAGGAAGGCAGGAAGGCCAGATTCGCCTCGTCAAGGAAGCGCTGCGACCGGTAGATACCCGAGACCTGGGTGAACCAGTCGAGATCACTGCCGGCGATCTGCTGACGCCACTCGGCGGACACGTTCCAGGCATTGCGCGGACTCTTGCCAACCTTGTTACCCGAAAAGTCTCCGTCGATATTGCCCGCCTCGGCCTTGTTGAGCGCCGAGGAACCCGCCTCGCCCTGGATGTACTCCTTGAACTCGGCGTCCGTGTAGGCATAAGCCACCGACAACGCGAGATTATCGGTGGCCTGCCACAGCGCATCCAGCTCCAGACCGATCACCTCGACCTTACCGGCATTGGTGATACCGGGAATATCGGTGATGCTGCCTGCCGGCCGCTGCTGGACGCCGATCTGCTGATCCTTGTAGTCATTGAAATAGATCGAGCCATTCAAGCGTAACCGCCCCTCGAGCCAATCGGTCTTCGCGCCGATTTCGTAGGCCCACACGGTTTCCTCGTCGTAGAACTGCCCTTCCGGCGTAACGGCTTCGTTCGCGGCGATACCACCGGGCTTGAAGCCCTTGGCCACGGAGCCGTAGAACAGCATGTTTTCGTTGAGCCGGTAATCGGCAATGAAGCGCGGCGTGAACACCGTACTGCGCACTTCCGCTGACCAGGTGCAGTCATAGGCGACGTTGGGGTACTTCGCGCTGTCCGGTACATCACGGTCATCCGTTTCCGGCGGACAGAACGGCAGGGGGACCTGCTGCAGCAGACTCATCTGCTGGCGCGAGTAGGTGGGTGCCGTATAGTCGATGGTGTCACGCGACCAGCGCCCCTCGGCAGTGAGCCGCCACTGGTCATTCAATTGGTAACCGAGCGACAGAAACACCGAATAGTGATCGGTGTCCCGATGCTGGCGGCTGAATGCGCGGGCACCAGGGTTCGGGGTGGTGGCGATGCCGGTCGGCGACAGCGGCGGTGGCCCGGGGAACCGCAGGAAGGTGTTCGGGTTGCGCAGGTAGAACTGTGAACCATTCTCCAGCGTCACCCGCTCCCGGTAGTTGGCGCCGCCGACGATCCAACGCAGTGCGCCGGCTTCACCGACATGGCGCAACTCATGAGAGTTGGTCTTGAACTCGTAGTTGAGGATATTGACGGCATTCAGGGACAGCGCCAGATTTTCCGTGAACGGGTAGTTCGTGTAGTCAGGGTCCGAGCGGTCGGTGTTTGTATTGCGCATGTAGCCGGTCAAGTACGTCAACGTACCTCCGGCAATGTCGTAGTCGGCCTGAATGGTACCGAAACGCATGAATTGCGACAGGCCTGGGAAGGCCTCACCCGTAAGCGGATCTGGCGAGAGATCGATATCTGCCTCGGTGGCGCTGAGCTCGCCGATGAAGGTACCCCGCGTGCAGGTACCGACCACCGGTGGGGGGAACCCGGTGACATCCGGCGGGCACCCCTCCACCCCCGGCACGGGCACACGATCGCGATGCGTGATCAGCGCCGTGGCCGGTTCACTGAAGTCCTCGTCGCTGTACTGATAGCGCGCATAAACAGTCAGTCGCTCGTTCGGGGTGAACAGCAGCGCCAGTGAGCCTGAGAGCGAGTCCTCGGTGCCGAGTCCGGCGCCGGTGTTCGGGTTGCTGTAATAGCCGCCGAACTCGGACTTGGAAATGCCCACGCGGAACGCCAGCTGTTCGTCGATCAGCGGGCCGGAAAAACCCGCATCCAGCGCCCACAGGCCGCCGCGGGCAGCCTCCAGGCCTGCGCGACCCTCCCACTCGAACGTTGGACGTCGCGTGACATAGTTGATCGCACCGCCGAAGGCGTTACGGCCATAGAGGACGGTCTGCGGCCCCTTCACCAGCTCGATGCGCTCTACATCCAGCAGACGCCCGCGCAGGGCGCTGCTGCCGCCGGCGGTCGCGAGGTTTTCGCTGGACGCATCCACGTAGTCGATCAGCACCGCCACCGACGGCCGGCCCCGCTCGTTCTGCATGCCGCGAACGGCCGGACGGGTGTCGGAGGCAAAGGCGCCGACATCGAAAGTGAAGCCGGGAAGCAGCTGCCCGAGATCCGCGAGGCTGCTGATGCCTTCGCGCTGGATATCCTGGGCGCTCAGGGCGGTGATGGCGATCGGGATATCCTGAACACGTTCCTCGCTCTTGCGGGCGGTGACGACGATCTCCTCGATCAGGCGCGCCCCCGGCTCCTGCGCCAGCGCAGGCGCGGCAGCGGTGGTGGCGAGTGCCGCGGATACGGCCAGCGCCAGCTGGCGGCCCCTCAGTTTCGATTTAGCTTGCATGACGAACTCCCCAGTGGTGTTGCGTTGTAGTCAGTGGTTTGCCAGTCGGCCACGGCCGCGGATCTTCTGATCCGGACCGCTCTCGCCTCCATGTCGCCGCCGTCACCCGAAGGCCGTACGGTCCGCAATCCCTGCGTGTTTATTTCTCGTCAACACTCGTGCCGCCACCCGCCGGCCCGCTCATACGGGCTGACTGATGTCGGCAAGATTCGCTCGCGTACCCAGCACGATCAGCCAGAGCGCCGGCAGACCGAGCAGGGCCCCGAGCACGAAAGGCGCACCGCTGCCCAGCTGGGTGAACAGCACCCCGGACATCGCCGGCCCGACGATCCGCCCGATACTGCCGGCCGCCTGGTAGGCGCCCATCACCGAGCCGCGTTCGCCAGCGCCTGCGCGCAGCGACACCAGCGTGGTCACGCTCGGCGTGAACAAGCCAAAACCGGCGCCGATGAGCAACAGTGCCACCAGCACCGCCGCATGGGTCGCCGCCAGACCCAGAACCATCAGCCCCGCGCTGGTGGTCAGCACCCCGAACAGCGCGATGCGACGGGCGCCGAAACGTCGATCCAGCGGCCCGATCAGCGCCGCCTGGCAGATCACCGCCAGGATCCCCAGCACGAAGAAGGCCATGCCGACGGTCTGCGGTCCAAAATTGAACTCGTGGCTGGCCCAGATCGGAAAGATCGCCTGCATCATCGCGGTGGCGGCCGACATCAGCAGGCCCGCCGTCACCAGACTGCCTAGATCGATACGCGTCGACAGACCGCGGAAGGGCATTGGAATGCCGCCTGCACCGGTGCCGAGCGGCTTGCGCTGCTCCCGCGGCAGGCTCTCCTCGAGAAACCACCACGCGCCGAGGAATGCCACCAGGCTGAGCACCGCGGCGACGATGGCCGGCAGCATGATCCGCCAGGACTCCGGATCGTTCCCGGCCAGCAGCCCGCCCAGCGCAGGCCCCACGGTAAAGCCCAGACCAAACGCCGCACCGATCAGCCCGAGACTGCGGGCGCGGTTCTGCTCGTCGCTGATGTCGGTGACGTAGGCAAAGGCCGCCGAGAGGTTGCCGGCCATCAACCCCCCAAGCGCACGGGCGACGAACAGCATCCACAAGGTATCGGCGATGGCCAGCAGCACATAGCCCAGCACCGCACCGAGCATGCTCAGCATGAGAATCGGGCGGCGACCGTAGGCATCGCTCAGCCGTCCCCAGAACGGTGTCGAGATCAGCTGCGCGAGCGAATAGATCGCGATCGCCCAGGTGATCAGCACCGGCGAGGCGCCGAGGCGCTCGCCGTAGAAGGGAAACAACGGAACAATCAGCCCGAAACCGAGCAGGTCGATGAAGACGATGAGCAGGAGAACTGGCATCCGGAGATCGCACTCAGCCGCCCGTTTCCGCCGGTTGGGTCGCAGGGGGCACGCCCATCAGGCGCACCACCAGCGCCCAGCCTGCCAGCAGCAGGTTACCCACCGCGACCAGGATGAACGGTGCGGCCGGGGTCCAGCTGTCGAACAGATTGCCGCCGACCACGGCCACGAACAGGATGCCGAGCGCGCCGAAGAAGCTGTACACCCCCAGCACTGAACCGCGGCGGGCCTCGGGCGCCTCCTGGCCGATCAGGGTCTGGCTGGCGAGAATCGCGCTCATCTGACCGATGCCGAGCAGGATCGCCAACGGAATGGCCGCTGCACCGATCGGGTTGCTGGTGGTCGCCATCAGCCCATAGCCGACAGTGGCCAGCAACATCGCGATGATGGTCAGCGTGACCCGATCGAGGCGGTCAGCGAGCGTCCCGAAGATGGGCGCCCAGACGAGCGCGGCCGTCTGCACCACTGCGAACAGGATGCCGGCCCGGGCGGTGGCCTCGGCCGGCGTGGCGCCCTGGGCGATCCCCACCTGCACGGCCCACAGCAGCAGGAATGTCCCCACCACGGCCAGGTCACCGCGCGAGACGAAGGCCGTACCGTAAGCCAGGCTGATGCGCGCGTTCTTCGCGGCCGCCATGCCCTGGGTGAGCAGTGACACCAGGCTGTCGCTGCTCTTGGCCGCCTCCGGCACCCCGCCCCGCAAGCCGCGAAGCACCACGGCCCCGACAATGGCAATGCCCGCCACCACCAGCAGCGAGTACTGGCCGGCCGTCTGCGGATCATCGGTGATCGCAGAAAACCACGCCGGCAGGCGCGTGAGCACGATGGCGAAGATCAGCACGCCAACGCCATTGAGCATGTAGGCGACGGCGACGAACTTGCCCCGCGACTGCTCCTGCGGGTAGTCGGCCAGCACGGTGGCGAGCATGGCCGTGACGGCCGCGGCACCGATGGCGAATACGATGCGGGCGCCGATCAGCTCGTTGACCGTGTTGGCATAGGGGTACAGGCCGTAGCCCAGGCCGATCAGAAAGAAGCCGCCCATGTAGACGGCGCGACGCCCGATCCGGTCGGACAGGGCGCCGAGCGGCCCGACCAGCAGCAGGATCACCAGTTCCTGCCACAGCAGCAGCTGACCGCTGACACGGCCGTGCACAGACTCCGGCAGCCCGAGGTGCTCGGTCAGGATATAGGGCTGGATGGTGTTGATGAAGGTGAACAGGCCGATGCTGAGCAGCGCGGCGAAAAAGAACACCAGTGCATTGCCCCGGCTGACCCCGGGGGAGAGATGGAATGGTCCGAGTTTCTGCGTCTGCATGACTGCGCCCCCTGCACATCGCCGGCGTCAGCCGGCGAGTTCCTCGGCCGCATCGGCCGCATCGTCCTGCCCCGATCGCGTCGCGCGCGCCTGCCGCGCCTTGAGCGGGACATTGTCGAGCACCCAGGGGCGATGCTCATGGCGCATCGGACAGGGCAGGGTCGCGGCCCGCTTGCCGGTGAACTCGGCGGCCAGTCGATCGCTGTCGATGAGCCAGCCGCGCGCCTCGAGCTTGCGCACCATGCGCCGGAATTCCATCTGCAGCTGATCCGAGCGCACGGTCACCTCCTCGAGGAAGTTCTCAGGCACGTGAATCGGCCGGATGTTCTCGATGATGTGGGCGTCCTGCTCGAAAATCTTGATGTTCCGCTTGACGGTGTTCTTGTCGAACATCGGCAGACGCAGGAAATTACGCCCCATCATCCACCAGCTGCGCGTGTTGTTCTCGTCGACAGGGGTATGGGCGTTGTAGATCCAGATGGCCATCTTCGGCGTGATATCCAGCCGCAGGCCGACGATCGGACCGCACATGTGGAAGAACGGCTTGGTGGCGACCGGCGGACGGTCCGGGGTCGTCAGGGCCCAGACACCACGCGGCTTCGGCGGATGCATGATGATCTCGCCCTTGGCGCCCCACTCGTGGACATCGATCGAGAAATCCATGACTTCGGGGCGATCCGGGTCACCGAAGGCGGTGCCGTGCACGAACGGGGCATGCGAGGCATCCAGGCCGTTTTCCACGACCCGCTCCCAGTTCATCTTGAAATCCCAGACGCCATGCACGAACCGCCAGCCGTCGTTGTCGACATCCGGCAGTTCCGGGAGCGGCGGGCGCTCGGCTTCGGGCAGGTCGCCGAGAAACACCCAGACCCAGCCGTAACGCTCGGTGACGGGGTAGCTGTCCACGCGGGCCCGACCGGGGACCTTCATGTCGGGATGCGCGGGAATGCGCGTGCAGCGCCCATCGCCGCCGTAGCGCCAACCATGGAACGGACACTCGACCGTGCCATCGACCACGCGCCCCTGCGAGAGCGAGGCACCACGGTGGACGCAGATGTCGCTGAGGCAGGCCACCTCGCCGGCCTCGTTACGGAACAGTACAAGGTCCTGGCCGAGCAGCCTGACGAAAACAGGCTTGTCGGTGACGTTGCGCGACTGCTGCGCGACATACCAGAGGTTCACCAGCATCGATCTCTCCTGGGTCTATGAGGTGACGCGGCCAGCACCATTCGCCATGAGGGACTCGGCTAGGGGGCTGACGAAGACGGCGTTGGCCGCGTCGTTGACCTTATCCCGGGACGTCTCCGGGGCCTGTCTGCACACTATCAAAATGACCGGTCGGTCCAATACTCTGCACTCACTCAATCCGCAGAGTGGCCACGCGGCGTCTTTCGCTTACCCGCCTGCCGAGGCCGGCTCTGGCGCATCCAGCGCCGTGCCCGGTCACCCCTGCGGCGCCCACCCTCGGCCTCGCCAGCCATGACACGCTCGACAATCAGCTCGATCATCTCGTTGATGTCCTGCCAGTCCTCGTCCTGGTCGAGCGCATACCAGAAATACCGGGGCGCACTGTGCGCCCGCAGGGCGAGGTAGGTGACGGCTGCATTGAGGATCACCAGCAAGGCAACCGTGCCCTCGCGGCTGTATTCATCCGGCCGGGTAAAGTACTTGCGCAGGTCCTTGCCGAAGCCGGTGCGCACCTCTTCCAGGGCCTCGGTCAGCTGGTTGGGGCGTAACAGTTCGTTGGCCAGAATCTCCAGGGTACGGGGCCGACGGCGCAGCGCGGCCGCATAGGCGGCATAGTTGTGCGAAATCTGCTCCGCCGTGGACATGCGCGCATAGGCGTCGAGATCGGCGCCAGCGAGCTCGCCTTCGCCCGGCATGAAGTCGCTCTGCTCGCCCCAGGCCCGCGCGAGACCCTGGAGCCCGCCGAAATACTTGTAGAGCAGGTTCTTGCCGACCCCGGATTCCTTGATCACGGCGTTGACTCCAAGGCCCTGCACCCCATCGCGATGCAGCACCTTGTCAAAGGCACGGATCAGCGCCTGCTCCTTGGCCTCCGGATCGCGCGTCCAGCTGCGACGGCGGGGCGTACCCCGGGCGTCCTTGCGCGCTGTCACCCGGCGTGCCGGGCTGGCCGTTTGCCGTGCCATGACTCCTCCCCCAGACTGGATGTCAGCATAGCATTTTGGACCGTTTGGTCAATTTTTTTTCGTCGCCAGTTGAAGCGCCTCGAGCACCAACGCGGATCAACGAAACAGAATATTGCCCGGGTAGCGCTGGGCCAGCCGCCGATCGAGGCCCATCCAGCGCCCGGAGGGCGTGAGGATGAACATCAGGGCGATGGCACCGAGCACGATCAGCGAGGCATCGTAAAACCCGCCGATCGCGAACATGATGATGAAGAACAGTGCCGCAGCACCCGCCCAACGCGTGCACAGGCCCAGCAACAGGCCGACGCCGGCGGCAAGTTCACCCCAGGCGATCAGCCAGGAGATCGGCACGTAAAACGGCACGGCAAACGCCTCGATGAACGTGACTGCAAACGACCCGGGATCGAGCTCGGGCACCCGCTGCTCCAGCGTGACCTTGAGCCTGTCGGTGAACAGATAGCCACCGCGAAACTTGTTGATCGAGGCAAACAGATAGAACAGGCCGAACACCCAGCGGTTGAACAGCACGAACACCCGTCCGAGCGAGCGGAACGGCTGGGTACGGAAGTTGTTCCAGCGAAAAGGATCGACATCCTGGAGCGGGGCAAGGGTACTCATGGCGTGTCACTCGATGAAGCTGATAGAAGATCACGACCGGCCACGGCGACGCACTGGCCAATCCGTCGGCCATCCTGGTCGTGCCAGGCACCGTCGCCGCGGTCGATCCAGGCGCCGGGATAGTCAATGCGGTTGCTGCCGAGATCGAGCACCGCCCGTTCCTCGGCCACTGGCGCCCAGCCGCCGTCGGCGTCCGGGTGATAGAGGGTCACCGTGCGGGTTTCAGGCCGGACCGGCGCGAACAGATGTCGCAGCCAAGACCAGATGGTGCCGATCTGCTGCCAGAAATTCAGGCTCTGCACATGCAGTAGCACGGCATGGACGTCACCCCCGCCCGCATCGGGCTCGCACAGGGCAAAGCCCTCACACGTGGTGCACAGCTCACCATAGGGTGAACTGAGCAGAGGGCGTTCTTCGGCGCGCAATTCAGAGGACATCATCAGGACAGCCAGACCCAGCAGCGCGGCCAGACGCGACCAGAGACTGCGCACGGGACTCGACAGGGCAAGCGCGGTCATGAGTTCAACTCTCCTCCAGGCGAGCCTGTGGCTCGAAAGGGCTGGGCCTGCGTCGACGCAGCACTCCGGCGGCCAGAAACCGCCGGATCGCCTTGCCGCGGGTCAGCCAGTTGATCCGGGCACCATGGGTTCGGTTCGCCAGCACCTGGTCCACCAGCCACGGCGCCACGGTCTCGACGCGGTCACCGAGAATCTCGTACATCCGCAGCGAGCGCTGCCACTGCGCCTCGCTGACGTGTTCGCGCTCACCGGTGATCATCTCGGTGATCACGATGCCGGGGAACAGGGTCCCGGTGTAGATCGGGCCATCGGCGAATTCCTCGGCCAGACTGCGGGCGAAATAGCGAATGGCCGCCTTGGTCGTGCCGTAGACCGAGAAGCCTGGCGTGACCATGCCGTCGCTGCCGAAGCCCTCGAAATTGAACACCTGACCACCCTCAGGCTGCTGACGCATGCCGGCGATTGCGACCCGGGTGGCGGCCATCGCGCCCACCACATTGGTACGCACCACCGACTCGATGGTCTCCAGCGACTGTTCCGCGAAGGGCTGGCGCGGCGACATCAGCGCCGCGTTATTGATCCAGTAATCCACCCGACCGAAGCGCTCGACCGCGGCGTCCCACAATCCCTGCAGGGCCGCCGGGTCAGCCGAATCACAGGCCACGCCAAGCACCCGCGCAGGCTGCTCGGCATACGGCGGCGCGGCGAGCGCCTGCGCCACGCTGGCGTCGCTGCGCCCGGTGAATACGAGACGGCAATCGCGCGCGAGAAAGGCCTCCGCCATGCCGCGACCGATCCCCCGCGTTCCACCCGTCAAGACGACGACTTTGCCCATCTTCCTGCACCCACTCCGCGATCGACCGGATCCCCTGACGCATACGCCAGGCTGAGGCTGAAGCTAGCAGTACCTGACCGTTAGGTCAATTACTATCTGCGCGACGGAATCACCAATCCGCCAGGCAGTCAGGACAGCGCTCGGGAACGCGCTCAGGAATCCGTATCTTCATCGAGTACACGGTGGGCCACCAACTCGATCATGCGGTCGATCGCCGCCCAGTCTTCCTCGGTATCGAGCGCAAGGTGCAGGTAGCGCGGCGACGTGCGCGTGCGCAGCGCGAGGTAGTTCACCGCCGCGTACAGCAGCACCTGCAGCGCCACCGCCTCATCGCTGGCGTACTCTTCCGGCCGCGTGAAGAACCGCGTCAGGCCACGGCCATATTCGCTGCGCACGCCTTCCAGCGTGCGGGTCAGCGGGGTGGGTTGTGTCAGTTCGTTGGCGAGGATTTCCAGGGTTCGCGGGCGCCTGCGCAGCGCGCGGGCAAAGCGTTGATAGTTGCCTGCCAGCTGTTCCGCCGTGCTTTGCTCCGCATAGGCTTCGGCATCCACGCCACCGATCTCCTCATCGGTCGGCAGAAAATCCGTGTTCCGCGCCCAGGCCGCGGCCAGCCCCTGGAGCCCCCCGAAATACTCGTACAGCAGCCACTTGCCGACGCCGGCTTCCTTGACCACCTCGTTGACCCCGACCCCCTGCACGCCATGGCGCTGGAGCACGCGGTCAAAGGCTGCGATCAGCTGCTGTTCCTTGCCTGCCCGGTCACGACGCCAGGCTTTTTTCTTGGTTTTTTTCGCAGCCCCTGGGCTTGCGGTGTTCTTCTCTGGCACGCAGTTCTCTCCCCGGCGCGCGACAGGCGCACCTTCTCAGACCTGGGGCAGGACGTGCAGACCGATCTGAAACGCCTGAAAACACAGGAACCAGCTCAGCAGGCCAGCCAGCAGCATGCCACGAAAGGCGCTGATGCGTCCCCGCCAGCGCGCCACCAGCCCACCGCCCACCAGCAGCCAGGTCAACACCCCGAGCGGCGCACCCAGGTTGAACCCGATGTTACGACCGGTGACCT
>RECU01000065.1 GCA_007693855.1 Gammaproteobacteria bacterium
AATCTGCGGATCACTGACGAACACGAACTCGTGGTAATCCGCGGGGACCAGGCCTCGCGGTGCGTCGTCGCCGGCAACGGCGGCCGTGGCAAAAAAACCGACCAGCAGGCTGAAGAACAATACTTTCACATCACGACTCCCAAGCGGATTCTCGAGGGTGAGCATCAGCAGCACGCCCCCGACATGGCGCCGGCGCCCGGCACCTGAGGGGCCGATGATTCCCCAGATTGTTCCCGCTGTGCAATGCCGGGTAGACTCGGTCACCGCTTGAGCCAAAGGTTCCCTTGGTATGCTGCGCGCGCCTGGTGTGGTGTTGGTGATCGTACTCGGGACCTTGCTTTCGGCCTGCGGCGGGGGCGGTGGCGGGGGCGGGGGCGGCAGCACACCCCCCCCGGGGTCGACGTCTCCACCGCCTGCATCCCCTCCGCCGCCGCCTCCGGTCGGTTCGGCGCCGCCGGCGCCCGCCTTGCCCACCATTCAATACACGGGCTCCACCGAGCCCGCCCTGCTCGACGAGCGGACTGCAGGGCCGTTTGCCGAAGCCTTGGCCGGCAGCTTCTACCTGGTGGAGGCGCTGGCCGAGGACTTCCTGTTTGGCGTGTTCGCAGATCGCGGTGAGATCGATCAGCGCGGTCCAGGACCCGAAGGGGGCAGCCTGCGGATCAGCGGTTTCATCACCAATGACGACACGGGCTGGTTGCAGTTCGAGTTCGACGAGTTCCAGGAGGCCGGCACGGTGATCGACGGCCGGGTCGTCCAGGAAATCCTGGTCGCGGCCGATCGGCCACAACCGAGAATTCGTGCGGCTTATCACGCCTATCGTTTGAGGGTCGATGGCGAGGACTTCCAGCTCACGGGGACCGTGGACCGTCGCATCAGCCTGTTCGGTGACGAGCGGCTCCCGGCCACGACCGAGGTCAACCTGCTGGTGACCGACAATATCACCGGAGAAACGCTGTTTCTCGACCGCGTGAACATGCTGCGGGAGGCGGCCATCTTGGCCGAGAGCGGCCTGTTTCTGTCTCAGATCTACCAGGCAGATGGCACGCTGGCGCTCGGTGAGGAAGGCACGGTCACCATCGTGCGGGAAGGTGGGCTGTATTTTGCCCCCGACGAGTTCGGGCTGCCCGACTGGCCGTGGGGCGGTGAGCCGATCGAACTCCGCGGCGCTGACGAGTCCCGCCTGCGTCTCTCCGGATTGCGCAGCGACTTCGCGGCAGTCGAGTTGTGGACGCCTGGGATCGGCTATGACCGCTCTGCCCGGATCGTCCGCGGCGAGGAGCCCTGGCTGGCGGGGAGTGAAACCGAGACGCTGCAGGCCAATGCCGGTCGGGACATCACGATTCTTCCCGGCCGGGACATGACCCTGGATGCCCGCCAGACTCGCCAGGCGACAGGGCGCTTTGCCAGCCACGAGTGGCGGCTGCTGCTCGCGCCGCCAGGCAGCGATACCGTCCTCGCGCAGCCGCGGCAGGCCGTCCAGCAGTTCTCGGCGTTCGCCGAGGGCGTCTACCTGTTCGAGCTGAGCAGTCGCATCGACCAAGACATTTCCGTCGACACCTTCCGGGTCACGGTAACGCGGACATTCGCACCCACCCGGAGCGGCGCAGACCAGGCCGTCGCTGGCCCCGACCTGCACATCACGATCAACCAGCCCGTGGCCCTGGACGGACGTGGCAGCGAGCGCGCGGACTTTTCCCCGCCGTTCTACGAATGGCGGCAACGTCCGCTGGACAACAACGTGATCTCCCTGAGCGATGCGGCGGCACCCCAGCCCTCGCTGATCGCACAGCGCCCTGGATTTACCGAGGTCCTGCTGCTGCCGAGGCCTGGTGACAGCGACTTTGCTGACAGGGTGACCCTGTACGTCGATTCGCCCGTGGCGTTTACCGGACACGCCGATCTGTTCACGACGGCGGGACCGGACAATGTCAAGGACGTGGCCTGGGGGGATGTCACCGGTAACGGGCGTCCCGATCTCGTGACTGTCGGCCTGGATGTCGCGAGCGATGCCCCGGTCCTGCGGGTCTACCCTAGCATCGCGGACGGGCGCTTCGGCGCGCCGGTGGTCTACGACGCGCCGGCAGGTGCGGCACTCGCGCTGGCCGATCTCGATGGTGACGGGCGGCTCGATGTGGTGATGCGCAACCTCTCGGGATTCGAATTCCGCCTGCAGCAGGCTGACGGGAGCCTGGGCAGCCCACAGCGTCTGGCGCATGCATTGTCCTGCACGGAGGACACCGACTGGGATGGGTCTCGCAGTCTGGTAGGCGTATTCGGGGTTGGCGATTTCGATGGCGACGGTCGCGCCGATCTGGTCCATGTCGTGCAGTGCACTGAGGGGGGCATCGAGCTCCGCCACCAGCAGGCCGACGGATCCTTCGGCCCGTCCCTCGTCTACCCCTTGCCTTCACCCGGGCGACTGGCGATCGGCGACCTCGACGACAACGGCCTCACCGATCTCGCCGTGGTGGCAGACGATACGCCGGGAACACGCCTGCTGCGGCTTGCGCTCGGCCAGCCGGACCGCTCGCTGGATTGGCTCGACCCGTTGGGCTCGGCCAGCATCTTCGGCGCACCGACCATCAGCCCCCTGGATGGTGCACCCGCCCTGCTGATCGGGCGCGCGGGCGGCCCCGGCAGCACGCCACCGGCAACCGAGATCTATACCCTCACCGCCAACCAGACCGTGAGTCGTCGGGAAGTCTCTCCCGCTGGGCCTGCGCTTGCATCGCTGGGCGCATTCGCCGGCAGCATCGACGTGGTAGATGTGGACGGCGACGGCCTCGACGACCTGGTCTGGCAGACGCCAACACAGGTCCTGATGCAGCGCGGACTGCCCAACGGTGACTTCGCGCCGCCCGTGGCGATACCCCTGCTGACCGCCAATTCGGGCGGGATCGCCGGCAGCCGATACCTATGGGCCGATGTGGACGGCGATGGCCGGCTGGACGTTATCTATGCCGATACCACTGGTCGCGAAATCGACTCGCAGCTGCGACGCGGCGTCGGCGGCTTCCGCTTGCAGACTCCCGTCCCTGCCGCGCTGAACCCGATCTCGCAGCGCCCGGGCGACTGACGCGTCAGAATTCCACCACCGCCCGAATCGACTTGCCCTGGTGCATCAGCTCGAAGCCCTCGTTGATCTGCTCGAGGCTGA
>RECU01000111.1 GCA_007693855.1 Gammaproteobacteria bacterium
CCAGGATCTGGCGCAGCGTGTCGCCGGCGGCCACCTTCAGGCCGTCGGTCATCAGGCGCATACCGAGCAGAAAAAGCCCGATCCCGCCGATGAAGGCGAATACCGCGGAGAGCGTCATGACCCGGCGATGTCGAGCAGCACATCAGGCATCCGCTGATGAGACCACGTCGCGGGCGTCATCGTGATACGCGTTTTCCGTGATCGCGCCATAAATATAATGTTATATAGTTGCACTTTATCCCCGACCGCTGGAGACCCGCCGATGCCTCGATACCGTCATGGGCAGCGCGCCGCACTGGCCGCCGTCGCCCTCGCCCTCTCGCCCGCGGCTGCAGCCGACAGCCGCGTCATCGATGAGATCGTCGTCACCGCCACGGCCAGCGAGCAGCGCCTGCGCGATGCGCCGGCAGCGATGAGTGTCATCAACCGCGAGCAGCTCATCGAGCGTCCGGTGCGCGACGTGCTTGACGCCGTGCGGGAAGTCCCGGGAATCACCCTGACCAGCGCCGCATTCACTCGCAAGCGGATCAATATCCGCGGCATGGACAACACCCACTCGCTGTTTCTCGTCGATGGCCGACGGGTCAACGCTTCGGCCGACGTGATCGCCCATTCCGACTTCGAGCTGGGCTGGATTCCTACCGAGGCGATCGAACGGATCGAAGTGGTCCGCGGGCCCATGTCCTCGCTGTATGGCTCCGAGGCCCTGGGGGGCGTCATCAACATCATCACCCGCCCGGTGACTGACCAGTGGAGCGCATCGGCCTCGGCCTCCTGGGGCGACCCCTCAGGGCCGGGCGGGCGCGATCTCCAGGCCGGCCTGTATGCCGCAGGGCCGGTCCTCCCGGAGCGCCTGGGCGTGCGCGTGTTCATCAACCGCGATGATCGCGCCGAGACCCCGGACCGTGCCGACCCCGCCCTCTCGGCCATCGAAGGCCGACGGGCCACCAGCGGCGGGGCGACCCTCAGCTGGACGCCGGCCGACCAGCACCGCATCGACTTTTCCCTGCAGCGCGCCGAGGACACCCGGGAGCGCAATACCCGCACCCCCGGGCCGCCGCAGAGCGCCGTGGATCACCTGTTCCGTGATGACATCACCCGCCAGCAGCTCGACATCCACTACCTGGGCGACTTCACGCGTTTCTCGGTCGAGGCCGGCGCCTACCGCTCACGTCTGGACCGGAAGAACCGCCGCAGCCAGGGCATCGCCCCGACGGCACCCTCGCGCCTGACCGACGACATCGCCGAGACCCGCGTGCGCTTCGAAGCCGGACAGCGGCACTTCATCACTGTCGGGGGTGAGTTCCGCCGCGAGCAGCTCGATGACGGCAGTTTCGTGCAGACCGGCACCGAGCAGGTGGAGACCCGTTCGCTGTTCGCCCAGGACACCATCGAACTCGCTCCCGAACGCCTGCTGCTGACCCTCGGTGCCCGTCTCGACGACCACCAGCGTTTCGGCAGCGAAGTCAGCCCGCGAGCGTATCTGATCTGGCACGCCACCGAGACACTCACCCTGCGCGGCGGCTACGGCCAGGGGTTCAAGGCGCCCACGCTGAAACAACTCTCGACCCAGTTCTCCACCTTCGGTGGCGGTGGCCGCTTCGAAATCACCGGCAATCCCGACCTCCAGCCCGAAACCAGCAAAAGCCTCGAATTCGGCGCACTTGCCGGGCTGGGCGCGATGACGCTGGAGGCGACCGTGTTTCAAAACACCCTGCGCGACCTGGTCCAGACCGCCTGCTTCGAGAATTGCGGGGTGTTCCGCCAGGAACGGCGGACCTACGTCAATGTCGCCGAGGCGCGCATCCGCGGCCTGGAGACCGGCGCGACGGTCAGCCTGCCGCTGGGCTTCGAGTTCGGCGGCAACTACACCTATCTCGATGCCCGCGACCGGGAGCTCGAGACGCGGCTCGCCGAGCGGCCGCGCCATACCCTGACCTCGCGCCTGGGTTGGCAAAATGGCGCCTGGTCTGCGCATACTCGAGCCCAGCGGATCGGCAGCCAGCTGCGCAACGTCCAGGGCCAGGCGCTGAAAAAACCGCACTACACGCTCTGGCACGCGGGGGCGGCCTTCGCACTGAACGAGCAGGTGACGCTGCGCGCCGGCGTCGAGAACATCACCAATGAGCGGCTGGCCGAGCGTTCGGCTCTGTTCGACTTCGAGGAACGCGGACGCTTTGTCTACGTCGGCACCAACGTGAGCTTCTGAACCATGCTGAAGCGTGTGTCATACCCAAGCTGGATGGCGAGGCTTGCGCTGCTGATCGCGGGCGTCTCCCCGGCGGTGGCCAGTGCGCCGGCCGCAACCCTGGAGGGCACTGCAGAGGCACCGCAGGTGGTCATCCTCACCACCGACTTCGTGCTCGACGGCAAGCTTGCACGGGTAGCGGAAGCGGGCGCGCGCGAAGGCATTGCCGTGAGCTGGTATCGCGCAGGCCGCGACGACGAGGCCGCCGTGGCGGCGGCGCTGACCGACGCGGCGCTGGTGGTGCTCGACACCCCCCGCGGCAACGACGCCGGCAGCGTGCGCCAGGCGTTTGCCGCGGCGCTTGCCGGCTGGACCGGGCCCGAACTGATGGTCATCGGCGGCCGCGGCAGCGCGCGCGGGCTGGAGCCCGAACAGGCGACGCGCCTGGCGGAGTACTACGCCAATGGCACACCCGCCAATTTTGCGGGATTCTTCCGCTACTGGGCCGTCGAGGTCGCAGGGATCGCCAGCGGCGAGGTCCCCCCACCCATCACCTTCCCTGACAGCGGCATCTACCATCCTGACTTCCCGGGGCTGGTGGCTGAAACGCCGGAGGCCTATCTCGACTGGCTCGAGCACCGCGAGCAGATGGCCACGCCCCGCACCCGGCGCGTTGCCGTGCTGATGTCGCAGGGCCAGTTCAATGCCGACCAGCTCGACCTGGTCGATCGCATGATTGCGCGGATCGAGGCCCGTGGCGCCTCGCCCTGGGTGTTCTGGTTCGATGGTGGCGAGTCACCGGGGATGGACGCGATGCTCGCCATCAACGGCGACAGTGCGGTCGATGCAGTCATCAACATGACCCACCTGCGGGGGCTGTCGGCGCGACCGCGCGAGCTCGCCGCGCTGGATATTCCGCTGCTGCAGGGCTTCGTCTATCGCGATGGCGGCGTGGCCGACTGGCAGGCCGATGACGCCGGCATCCCCATGCGTTCGGTGCCGGCCTTTCTGGCCGTGCCGGAGCAGATCGGCGCCTTCGACCCGGTCGTGATCGCCGCCCTGGAAAACGGTGAAGTCGTGCCGATCGACCGCCAGATCGACCTGCTGGTGGGCCGGGCCGTGCGCCTGGCGCGCCTGCGCCAACTCGCCCCGGAGACGCGCCGCCTGGCGCTGATGTACTGGAGTTACCCGCCGGGTGAACGTGGCGTGTCGGCCTCGAACCTCAACGTGCCCCGCTCGCTGGAGAATGTCACCCGCGCATTGGCCGACGCGGGCTACCGGGTCCCGCCCACCGCAGCCGAAGACTTCGAGCACGTCCTGCCCACGCTGCTCGACCCCTGGGCGGGCCGCGCCGCGCCCGGCCCGTGGGCCGAGGCCACCCGCACCTGGCAACAACTGCCACTGGCAGCGTACCGTGCCTGGTACGACGGTCTGCCGGCAGACGTCCGCCGCCGCATCGAGGCACGCTGGGGGCCGCCGGAGCAGGACCCGATGCTGCTCGACGGCGAGCCGCCCGGATTTCTCATCCCCGCCTGGCAGCTCGGCGAGCTGCTGGTGCTGCCACAACCGGCGCGCACGCCCGGCGACACCAGCCTGGCGAGCTATCACGACGGCGCGCTGCCGCCCTCCCATGGCTACCTCGCCACCTATCTGCTGGTTCGCGAACACTTTGCCGCCGATGCGCTGATCCATTTCGGCACGCACGGCAACCAGGAATTTCTCGCCGGCAAGGCCCGCGGGCTGTCAGTCGACGACGATGCCTGGCTGATGCTTGGCGAGCTGCCGGTGATCTACCCCTATATCACCGACAATATCGGCGAGGCGCTGCAGGCGCGCCGGCGCGGGCGGGCCGTCACCATCAGCCACCAGACGCCGCCCTTCGCCCCGGCCGGGCTGCACGGAGAGCTGCTGGCGCTGCATGATCTCATCCACGAGTGGGAGCTGCTCGATGAGGGGCCGGTGCGGGCCAGCGCCGAGCGCAGCATCATCGCCCGCGTCAGCGACAGCACCCTGTATCGCGACCTGGGCTGGACACCCGAGGCCATGGCTGGCGACTTTGTCGGCTTCGAACACGAGCTGCATCTGTACCTGCATGAACTCGCCAGCGACGCCCAGCCCCTCGGGCTGCACACCTTCGGCGGGTATCCGACCCCGGAACGGCGGGTCGCCACGCTGATGCAGATGCTCGGTACGCCCCTGGTCGACGCCCTGGGCGTGGACGACGCCGAGGAGCTGTTCGTCGAGGACTACACCGCGCTGGCCGAGACCGCCCCCTGGCAGTTCATCGCCCGCTTCGTGCTCGAGGGCGAGGACCCCGCCGCCCTGGCCGACCCGGCCCTCGAAACCCTCGCCCGTCAGGCGCTTGCCTGGGACCGCGCGATGACCGGCAACGACGAGCTCGCCCACCTGCTGGCCGCACTCGAGGGCCGCTACATCCCGACCAGCTTCGGTGGCGACCCGATCCGCAATCCCGATATCCTGCCCACCGGCCGCAACCTCTACGGCTTCGACCCGGCCCGCCTGCCCAGCCCGCGCGCCTGGGAAGTGGGTCGCGCGCTGGCCGAGGAGCTGGTCGCCAGTCATCGCGAGCGCCATGGCGACTGGCCGGCCAGTCTCGGGGTCTCGCTGTGGTCCTCCGAGGCCATGCGCCACCAGGGCGTGATGGAAGCGCAGGTCCTGCACCTGCTGGGCCTCGAGCCCCGCTGGGACCAGGGTGGGCGCCTCAACCGCCTGGAAATCGTGCCCGGAGAGGCGCTCGGGCGCCCCCGCGTGGATGTGGTCACCTCGGTCACCGGCGTCTACCGCGACCAGTTCTCCCAGTTCATCGAGCAGCTGGCCACCGCCCTGGAGCGCCTGGCCGAGCTGGAGGAGCCGGGCAATACCGTCGCGGCGAATACCCGCTCACTCGCCGCGCGGCTGTCCGGCAACGGCAACGGTGTCGCGCCGGCAGAGGCCCTGCGCCTCGCCGCCATCCGGGTGTTCTCCAGCGAACCGGGCGACTACGGCACCGGTGTCCCCGACGGGCTGTTCGACACCGAAGGCTGGGACGAGGACGGCGAACTCGCCGAGGCCTATCTCGCCCGCATGCAGTATGGCTATGGCGCGGGCGGGCTGCAGGGCGTGAACGCGGGCGGGATCAACCTGTATGCCGAGCACCTGTCGCGCGTCGAGGGCGCGCTGCTGGGCCGCTCGTCAAACCTGCACGGCCTGCTCTCGACCGATCACCCGTTCGAATACCTGGGTGGCATGGCCATGGCGGTGCGCAGCCTCACCGGCCGTACCCCCGAGCTCTACGTCAGCAACCTGCGCAACCCCGCCGGCGCGAGCACGGTCAGCGCGGGGCGCTTCCTCGCCGGGGAACTGCGCAGCCGCTACCAGCACCCCGGTTGGATCGAGGGCATGCGTGCGGAGGGCTATGCCGGCTCGCTGGAACTGCTCAACATCGTCAACAATTTCTTCGGCTGGCAGGTCACCGACCCGGCGAGCGTGCGCGACGACCAGTGGGCCGCCTTCCATGACATCTACGTGCGCGACAGCCTCGAGCTCGGGCTCGAAGAGTGGTTCCGCGACGTCAACCCGGAGGCGCTCCAGCGCATCATCGAGCGCATGCTGGAAGCCGCGAGACGCGACTACTGGGACGCCGGCGAAGAGGTGCTGCGCGATCTCATCGAGCGCCACCGCGCGCTCGCCGAAGACGGCATCCCGGGACGACTGGGCGAGTACATCGATGGCCTCGCCGCCGGCTTCGGCGTCGGCGCACCGCTGGCCGACGCCCTCACCCAGCGTGTCACCGGCCCGCTGCTCGCGCCGGTGGACAGCCCGCCCGGCGGGCTGCCGGTCGACCCGCGGCCGTGGCTGGTGCTGCTGGCACTCGCCCTGCTGGTGCTCACCGGCGCCTTCAGCCAGGCCCGGCGCGCTCACAGGTTCCCATCAACCCCTGCTGCACGGAGCGCTGCATGAATCCGCTTGAGTTGACGATGTACGAGATTGCCCGGGTCTTTCTGACCCCGGTGCTGCTGATCATCATGGGACTGTTCTGTTACGCGTTCATCGCGCTCGGCGCCTTCGTGGTGGAAGCCTGGCAGCGGCGTGAGCCGACCCGCCGGCAGGCCATCTGCCCCCTGTATCGCGGCACCCCGGCGGGCCATCCGATCGACTCGGAGGCCATGGAGCTCAGAATCCTCAAGCTGCTCGAGCCGCTGCGAATCAGCACCCGCACCGCGCCGATGCTCGGGCTGGTCGCCACCATGATCCCGCTGGCCCCCGCGCTGCTCGCGCTGGGGGATGGCGATCTGGCGGCCGTGGGCGAGAACCTGGTCGTGGCCTTCGCCGCCGTCATCATCGCGCTGATCAGTGCCTCGATCACCTTCCTGGTGCTCACGGTGCGCCGACGCTGGCTGCTCGCCTCGCTGCATGAACTCGAGCGCAGGGAGGGCCGGTCATGAGCCACCGGTTTCTCGACTTCGAAGAGGACGAGGATCCGATCCTCTCGGTGGTGAACGTGGTCGACGTGTTCCTGGTGATCATCGCCGTGCTGCTGATCATCGTGGCCGCCAACCCCCTCAACCCGTTCACCGACGAGCGCGTGGTGGTGATCACCAACCCTGGCGAGGACGATATGCGCATCGTCATCAAGGAGGGCCAGGAACTGACCCGCTACGAGACCACCGGCGAGATCGGCGACGGCGAAGGCGTGCGTGCCGGCACGGCCTACCGGCTGCCCGACGGGCGGATGATTTACGTGCCCGAGGAGTGAAGTGGCCAGTGGGCCTCGCCGGCGATCACCGTCACCGAGTGCCCGCCGACCCAGATGCAGTCCTCCTCGAGACGCAGCACCAGCGTGGCGTCGCGACCGATTTCCCGTCCCTGGCTGACGCGATAGCCCCGTGCCAGCGAGCCATCGGGCTCGGCCTGCTGGAGCCAGGCGGCCAGGAGGGCATTGGCCGCGCCTGAAGCCGGGTCTTCGACAATTCCGGCGCCGGCGGGAAAGGCCCTCACGGCAAGTTCATAGGGCTGCCCCTGGCAGCGGGCGAAGGCACACAGCCCGAGCGTATCGCTGGCCTCGGCCAGCGCACGAATCGCGGCATGGTCAGGCGACCAGCTCCTGAGTTCGGCCTCATCGGCCAGTTCGGCGACCCACCAGCGACGCCCGCCAGAGACGCAGGCTGGCGGCAGGCGGCCGAGACGACGTTCGCCGAGCACGGTGGCCAGCTGCGGCTCCGCGTCCAGACCGGACGCCACCACCTCGGCAGGCGGCGCCTGAACGAACAGCTGTCGCGCCGCGCCTTCGCCTTCGACCAGGATGGGCAGCAGCCCCGCGCCGCAGTCCTGGATCAGACGGCCCTCAGCCGGCGTAACGCGGCCGATATCCAATGCCACTTGTGCACTGCCCAGTGTCGGGTGGCCGGCGAAGGGGATCTCGCGGTGTGGCGTGAAGATTCTCAGGCGGTAGTCGGCCTCGACCCGGGCCGCCGGCAGCAGGAAGGTGGTCTCGACCAGGTTGGTCCAGGTGGCGAAACGCTGCATGTCGGCGGTGGACCAGCCCTCGGCGCCAACGACCACGCCCAGCGGATTGCCACAGCCGGCGCGATCGGCGAAAACATCGAGCTGAAAGAATTTTACGGTATGCATGCGCTCAGCTTACCCCAGCACCGACCCTGGTGGCAGCCCGCGAAATTGCGCAGTCTGCCGAATTGTCCGGCCGCTGAACCGCAACGCCGGCCCGCGCTTGGTTAAGATGCTGCCATGATGTCTCACCCCACCCCACCCCCTGCACGCGTGTCCGCACCATGAGCGCCGACCTGATCATTGTCCTGACGGTACTGGCAGTGACGCTGGTGCTGTTTGTCAGCGACCGTCTGCGGCTCGACTTGATTGCCCTGATGGCGCTGCTCGCGCTGGCACTCTCGGGCGTGGTCTCCACCGGCGAGGCGGTCGCCGGCTTTGCCGAGCCGGTGGTGCTGATGATCGCCGGACTGTTCGTGGTCGGGGCTGGGCTGTTCAACACCGGGGTGGCCGATGCCATGGGCCGCTGGGTCGAGCGGGTGGCCGGCCAGAGCCCGGCGCGGCTGATCGCGGTCATCATGCTGGTCACCGCGTTCCTGTCGGCCTTTCTGAGTTCCACCGGAACCGTGGCGGTGATGCTGCCGGTGGTGATTGCGATCGCGCGCAGCCGCGGCATCAGCCCCTCGCGGCTGCTGATCCCGCTGGCGTTCGCCTCGCTGCTCGGTGGCATGCAGACCCTGATCGGCACGCCCCCCAACCTGATCGCCAGCACCACCCTGGCACAGGCCGGGCTCGAGCCTTTCGGGTTCTTCGAATTCACCCCCGTGGGACTGGTCATGCTCACCATCGGCATCATCTTCATGGTGCTGTTCAGCCCCTATCTGGTGCCCGAACGCGAGACGCCGGAGACCGCACACGCCCAGGAAGGGCCGGACTGGCTGGAGCTGTTCCGGGAGTACGGGCTCGATACCGAACTCGCGCGCCTGCGGGTGCCGGCGGGCAGCTCGCTCGCCGGGCGCAGCGTGATCGACACCCGGCTGCGCTCCGAGCTCGGCGTTACCGTCCTGGCCATCGACAGCGACACGGGACGCGGTCACAAGCTCCGTGCAGCCGAGCCGGGCAGTGTGTTGCGCGCCGGCGATGAGATCTACCTGAGCGGGCCCCGCACGCAGATCGAGACAGCCGCCTCGCGTCATGGCCTGGAACTGCTCACCTGGGCGCCTGAGCTGCCTGCCCCGCTGCTGCTGATCGAATCGCTGGTGCCACCACGCTCGGGCTTCATCGGCCGCTCGCTGCGTGAGCTGCGCCTGCGCAGCGGCCGCGGCATCACCGTGGTGGGCGAGCATCCTGCCGGTCGCGAGGGCGGCCCACCTGATCTGGATCGCCCGCTGGCCGCCGGTGACGCGCTGCTGCTGACCGGCCAGGCCAAGACGCTCGGCACGCTGGGCAACGGCGTGCGCGACCTGGTGCTGCTCGGGACCGGCGCCGAGCCGCAGGATCGCCGGCGCAGCCACGCACCGCTGGCCATCGGCATCATGGTCGCGATGATGACGGCCATGACCCTGGGGCTGGTCGCGAACGTCATCGCCGTGCTCGGCGCGGCCGTGCTGCTGGTGCTGACGCGCTGCCTGTCGATGGAGCAGGCCTACCGCAGCATCAACTGGGAGAGCGTGGTACTGATCGCCGCGATCATTCCGATGGCCACTGCCCTGGACAACACCGGGGGCATGGACATGGCCGCCGAGGCACTGCTCGGACTGGCCGGTGAGCTGGGGCCGCTGGCGCTGATGGCCGCGCTGTTCGTGTTCACCTCGGTGCTGAGCCAGGTGGTGTCGAACACCGCCACCACAGTACTGGTGGCCCCCATCGCCCTGCAGGCGGCACTCGCCATGGACGTCAATCCGCATGCCATGCTGATGACGGTGGCGATCGCCGCCTCCACCGCGTTCGCCACCCCCGTGGCCTCCCCGGTCAATACCCTGGTGCTGAACCCGGGGGGCTACCGCTTCGCCGACTTCGCGCGGGCAGGCATCCCCTTGCAGCTGCTGATCCTGGGGGCGACCCTGCTGGTCGTGCCGCGTCTGTTTCCCTTCTGAGCTGCGCCGTCTGCCGCTCAGCCCCCGCCGAAACGCCGGCGCAGGGCCTCGTAGCTGGCGCGCAGCCCCATCGCCTCGCCGCCCTCGGGCCGACCCGGCTTGGACGACGGGTTCCAGGCCATGACGTCGAAATGCACCCAGGGGATGCCCGGCGCCACGAAGCGTTCCAGAAACAGCGCAGCGGTGATCGCGCCGGCATAGGGACTGTTGGCCGAGTTGAGCAGGTCGGCCACGCTGGAGTCGAGCATGCCGCGATAGGCGGCATGCAGCGGCATACGCCACAGCGGATCGGCGACGGCCGCAGCGGCCGCGAGCAGTTCGCCCGCCAGGGCATCGTCGTTGCAGAACATCGCGGGCAACTCGGTGCCAAGCGCCACGCGCGCCGCGCCAGTGAGCGTGGCGAAGTCCATGATCAGGGCCGGCCGTGTCTCGCAGGCCCGCGCCAGCGCATCGCACAGCACCAGGCGGCCCTCGGCATCGGTATTGTCGATCTCCACGCTCAGGCCCTTGCGGGTGCGCAGGATATCGCCCGGGCGAAAGGCATTCCCGGCGATGGCGTTCTCCACCGCCGGCACCAGCACCTGCAGCTGCACCGGCAGCCGGGCGGCCATGATCAGCCGGGCCAGGCCGAGGACATGCGCGGCCCCCCCCATGTCCTTCTTCATCAGTCGCATGCCGGACGCGGGTTTGATGTTCAGGCCGCCGCTGTCGAAACACACCCCCTTGCCGACCAGCGCGACCCGCGGCTGGCCGGGTTCGCCCCAGCGCAGTTCGATCAGCCGCGGCGCCGAGGCGCTGGCGCGACCCACGGCATGGATGGTGGGATGGTTGGCGGCCAGCAGCGCATCGCCGGTGACGCACTCGACCTCCGCGCCGAATTCCGCCGCCAGCGCCCGGGTGGCCGCCTCCAGGTGCTCGGGCAGCATGTCTGCGGCCGGCGTGTTGATGAGATCGCGCACCAGCGCTACGGCACCGAGCTCGGCGGCGAGCTCGGCGGTATCGACCGTCTCGGGCACCAGCAACCGCGCCGGCCGGCGCTTGGCCGCACGATAGCGCTCGTAGCGGTACGCACCCAGGCCCCAGCCCAGTACCGCCAGGAAGCCGGCCTCACCCTCGACCGGCGCCTCCAGGCGGTAGCGCCCTTCCGGCAGACGGGTGGGCAGACCACTCAGCGACGCCAAGGGCGAGGGATCGACCACCGCCAGCACGCGCGCCACATCGTCCTTGGCCGGCAGCCAGCAGACGTTGCCGACCTCGGGGGCAAACCGCGCCTCCTTCAGCCGGCGCTGGACCGCCGTCGCCTGCGCGTCCAGCCAGGCCGGGTAGGCCTGCTCGGTGACGCAGGCCAGCAGGGCCTCGGCGCCGGTCGGCGTGGTATCCAGGGCGTGGTCGTTCATGCTCGGTCCTGTCCAGTCCGTCGGGGCGGTGGCTCAGCGCGGGCCAATGTCGCTTGCCAGCGATTCGATCAATGCGCGGCTGGCACCATCACGCAACCGCTGTTCTTCTTCGGGCACCTGCAGCGCGTCGACCGCG
Source organism: Gammaproteobacteria bacterium (assembly GCA_007693855.1). Classification (GTDB taxonomy): domain Bacteria; phylum Pseudomonadota; class Gammaproteobacteria; order Steroidobacterales; family PWYM01; genus PWYM01. The sequence continues at coordinate 11,323 of RECU01000111.1, forward strand.
GCGGGACTCAGCAACCCGTGACGCTCGAGCAGCAGCTCATGGCTGCGCAGCCGGTCGCGCAGCACGCTGACCTCCATGGCCAGGCGCATCGCGACCGCGGTGAGCTGGGCCACACTGGCGGCATCCAGCGGCTGGTCGGGCCCGGGCCAGCCCTCGCTGCGGCCCTGTCCGACGGCGCTCATGCGGCCTCCCGACGGGTCGCCGCCGCGGCGCCGCGACGGCCCCCGAAAAAGTAGTAGGCCCCTGCGCCCAGCGGCTCGTAGCTGGCATGGATCTCGTCCTCAGCGAAGCCTGCATCCGCCAGCAGGGCCGGGACCTCGGTGTCGGCGAAGCCGGTCCAGAACGGCTCGCCGTTATTGCGCACCTGCCAGTGATTCGTGACCTGCTTCGAAATCGACAGACGCTGCGGCTGGTAAGGCACATCGGCATTCAGCAGCAGCCCGCCGGGCGCCAGCAGGCGGCGCGCCTCGGTGAAGATGGCCGGCAGGACGTCATGCCAGGTTTCATGGCAGAGGATGTGCGAGACGATCAGGTCGAAATGCCCGTCCGGATACCCGGTGGCGCGCGCATCGGCCTGGCGGAAGTGCAGCGGCAGGCCGAAGTCCTCGGCCCACGCATGCGCGAACTGCATGAACGGCGCCGAGAGATCCAGCCCATGCACTTCAGCCTCCGGGAAGGCCTGCTTCAGACCGATGGTCTCGGTGCCCGGCCCGCAGCCGAGATCGAGGATGCGTCGCGGTTGGAGCTCCGGATAGTGCTTCTGCACCACAGAGAGGATATAGCGGGCCATGCCGGGTTCGCCCACCGGTGCATTGGCCGACAGGCCCTTGGCGGCACGGTAGAGCTCCACCGTGCCGAAATACAGCAGTCCGGTCAGCAGCTCGTGCGGCGCGTGCCGGGCAAAGTAACCGCCGGGCTGGCGGTGGATCTGGGTGCTGGCGATCGGCTCCGGCAGCGTCAGTGTCGGCGAGAGTGTCAGCGTCCCGCCGGCCTGGCCGGTGCTGCGCGCTGCACGGGCCTCGAAGTCCGGGAGAATGCGCTGGCAGGTCTCGCCCACCGTCTGCCACATCAGGTCCTGGGAGGCGTAGACCATCGAGCCCCAGAACTGATACAGCGGCTCGGGCTCGAACAGCGGCGTGGCTTCTTCGCGATCGACCGGCGGGCGGCCCTTGGCGGCCACGAAGGCCGGCTCGAGGCTGGCGGTGTAGTGCTGGTCGAGGCGCGCCTCGAGGGCGCCGTTGGCGTACCCCTTGAGCACGCCGACGAAACGCTGCCGGGCCGCCTCGTCATGGGTCGGTCGGTAGAGCTCGCGCAGGCTGGCATCGGTCATGGTCAGGACTCCCGGAATCAGTCATCGCCTTGGGCTTGCAACGGCCTACCTTAGCACCCCGCACGGCCCGATGGCGCACCGCAGCGTGGTCGGACGCCTGTAACATTGCGCCGCCATACTCATCGACGTCGCCTCAGACAGCGCCTGCCCGGGAACACGCCATGCCCCTGCCCCGCTCTGCCGATCCCTGTCGCCTGCCCGCAACCGCGCTGCACAGCGTGGTCGCGATGTTCGCCCTCTCGATGCTGGTGGCCTGCAGCCCCGCTGACGAGAGCGGAGAAGCCGCCACGCGCATCGCTGCGGGCGACGTCGACAACGGGCCCGTGCTGCTTGTCAGCATGGACGGGCTGAACGAGGATATCCTGCGCCGCACGCTGTCACCATCACAGGCGCCGGCCTTCCACCAGGTGCTGGATCAAGGCCGCTGCGCGGAGTATGTCGTCCCCTCGTTTCCGTCCCTGACCGCCGCCAGCCATGCCGCGATCTGGAACGGCGCCTGGGGCACGGTCACAGGGCTGACCGGCAACGCCCTGCACCGCCTGCCACGTAGCGCCCATTCACTGCTCGAGCTGCGCAGCGGCTTTTCCTACGCGCCGCTGGCTGCCGAGCCGATCTGGATCACCGCCGCACGCCACGGCCTGCGCGTCGGGGGCCATCACCCGACCCAGGCACCCTTCCCGGCCGGGTTCCCGCCGACGCACGACGACTGGACGCCCACCGAGGCTGAGGCCCGGCGCACCGAGCAGCGGCGCATTCTCGACCAGGCGAACATCATGGTGTTCAACGGCTACAACCAGCGCCCGGTCAACGAGGGCGTCCTGCGCCTGGCAGACATGACGGCGACAGACGCCACGGCCTGGGAAGGTGTCGACGCCCTGCCGGCCGCGGGCCCGCCGCCGCGCGCGTTCACCTGGGATACCCCTCTCGGCGACTTGCACGCGCTGCTGCACGGCGACGGGGACACCTACCGGCGCCTGTCCATCGCCACGCGTCCGGCGCTCGCAGAAGCCGTCGTGGTCGAGGTCCACCCGGCTGAGGTCGAGGCCACCGGCGATCGCGAGCTCGCGCGGTTCTTCTCCGCACCGCTGCGTCTGCGGAGCACGGGCGGCGAACCCGTGGCCATGCGCTTTCGGCTGTTCGAACTCGCCGACGATGGCAGTGACTTCCTGCTCTACCATCCGGCGGTACACGTGGCCGAAGCCAACCGCCCGGAAGTGCAGCAGGCCTACGAGACCGGCGCGCCCGGCTGGTTCGGCAACTCCTCGATGGGCCTGTGGGCGCGCGGCGCCTTCGGCCCACGATTCGACGAGGGCGGCGACGGCACCGCCGAGCTGCGCATGCTCGAGACCGCCGAGCTGGTCACCGAGGTCTTCAATGCCGGCTCGCGCTGGCTGTGGGCCACGCTCGAACCGGAATTGATGATCGACTATTTCCCGCTGCCCGATACCGTCGACCACTATCTGCTGGGCTTTCTCGACCAGCGCTGGCCCGGCTACGACGATGACCTTGCCGCGCGTATCGGCGAGCTGCGCGCCCGGCTGTGGGCACTGGCCGACCTGCGACTCGCGCTGCTGCGGGATCTCGTGGCTGCGGCCGACGGACGGCTGGTGCTGATCGGCGATCACGGCATGCGCGCGACCTGGCAGTTCCTGCATCTCAACGTCGCGCTGCGCGACGCCGGGTTGCTGGTGCTCGACGCGGACGGCGACATCGACCTCGCGCGCAGCCGCGCCGTCTCGCCCAACGGCTACTGGATCACCATCAACACGACCGACTGGCGCGAGGGCATCGTCCCGCCGCAAGAGCGCCGGGCGGTAATCGACGAGGTGGCCGCAGCGCTGCAGGCGATCGTCGACAGTGCTGGCGAACCGGTGGTCACGCGGGTCTACGTCGCCGAGGAGCACCCGGAGCTCGGCCTCGGCGGGGCCGCCGGCGGCGACGTCTACTGGCGCCTGGCACCCGGCTACCGAACCACGAGTTCACTGCGTGCCGGCGAGGCGATCACGCCCGCACGCATCTGGGCGGGCCACGGCTTCGACTCGACCGAGCCAGACATGCACACGGTGTTCTGCGAATGGGGAAGCGGCGTCACGCCGGGACGCACCCCGGCGATGCGGGTCATCGACATCGCGCCCAGGCTGGGCAGCTGGCTCGGCTTCGGTTCGCCACAGGACGCGACCGGCGAACCCTAGTCAGGCCGCGCACCGGGGCCTGGTAAACGCCCCTTGAAAGTGGTGCCGATGGAGGGATTCGAACCCCCGACCCACGCATTACGAATGCGTTGCTCTGCCAGCTGAGCTACATCGGCGTCTTGCGGGTGACCGTCGACCGGCAGGGTTGTGCTGGCGCCAGTCGGAAGGCGCGAAGTATACGCATTCTGCGGCGGGCCCGGCAACGCCAGGCCGCGGCGT
>RECU01000083.1 GCA_007693855.1 Gammaproteobacteria bacterium
GTCACGTCGACGCCGGCCACTTCGAAACCGTAGCCGGCCTCGAGGTAGTCGCCCTCGAAGTCACGGCCGAAGCGGCCGTAGGTGGCGTAGAAGCCGGCGTGCTCGGCGGTCAGGGCGAAGAAGGTGTAATCCTCTTTCGGATCGTCGAAGGCGTCCCAGCGGCCGATGGAGAACTCGGCGCTGAGCGGGCCATAGCCCGCGTAGAAATTGATTTCCTGGTAGGTATCGTCGAAGTCGCCGGTGTAGAGATAGGCGGTCGCGCCGACACCGAGTGTCAGGTCGCCCTGTTCCCAGAGGTAGCCGCCGTACAGGTCGACCTCGGAGCCGTCGCCGACGTCTGCGGCCCAGGTGCCGAGGTAGAAGCCGTTGGACTCCAGGTCCAGTCCGAGACTGGCCGATGAGGTTTTCTGCGGCAGCCCGCGAAAGTAGTACTCGCTGACCCAGCCGACGTTGGCGGTGACTTCCGCCTGGGCTGGCGCGCTCAGCATGGGCACTGCGATCAGGCCCGCCGCCATCCCTGCAACCATTGTCTTTCTCATTATGTCTTTCTCCGGTGTGGTGAGCGGCGAGGCCGTAACCGGCTCCCCCCGGAACCGGCGCAAGGACAAAGCGAGTTCCGTGCCAACACGCACAGGCTTCGCCAACCTCTGCATGTTCAGCCGCTTGGTGTCGGCGCTGGGGGTGCACTGGCGCGGGGCAGGGGGTCACTGGCGCGCCATCTCGGCGCGTGGCCCGCGGTCTTCGCACTGAATTGGTGCGTAGGCCTCTGAGATGCAGGGCCGCGTGGCTTGCGGGTACACTGCAAGGCCTCTGCCACTGCAAGACGCGAGACGCGACACCATGAACCGCAACAGCATCGATGAGCTGGCCAGGCGACTGGCGGAGTCAGTGCCCGAGGGCGTCCGCGCGGCGGGCGCGGATCTGGAGAAGAATTTCCGCGGTCTGCTGCAGTCGGGCTTCAGCCGGATGGAACTCGTCACCCGGGAGGAATTCGACGTCCAGGCGGGCGTACTCGCCCGCACGCGCGAAAAGCTCGACGCGCTGGAGGCTCGTCTGGCGGCGCTGGAACAGCTGCCGCCGCCTTCGGCCGCTGCCGCGCCGGTCGCCCCTTCCGAGCCGGCCGACGACACACCTCCCCCGCCTCCGGGCGGCGGCTGAGCCGCGCGCCGCGCCAATCCGCGCGGCCTGCCCGGATTCGCGGCTGGGGTTCGTCTCTCGTTGCCCCTAGTCTCCAAGGCCTGGTGGCGGCGGGAGGCGCGAGGTGGGGCTGGCGATCGTACGCACCCGGGCACAGGTCGGCATCGCGTCACCCGAGGTGACGGTCGAGGCGCATGCCGCGGGCGGGCTGCCCGGCTTCACACTGGTCGGTCTCCCGGCCGCGGCCGTGCGCGAGGCGCGCGACCGGGTGCGCGCGGCGCTGTCGACCTGCGGTTTCGACTGGCCGGCCGGGCGCATCACCGTGCACCTCGGCCCGGCTGATCTGCCCAAGCAGGGTGGGCGGTTCGATCTGCCGATTGCCGTCGCCCTGCTGGCCGCCACCGGTCAGCTGCCGGCGCGTGCGCTGGCGTCTCTGGAACTCTATGGCGAACTCGGACTGGACGGTCGCGTGCTCGGCACGCCCGGCCTGTTGCCGGCGCTGCTCGCGGCCCGCGCCGCGGCGCGCACGGCGGTGGTGCCGCGTGAGAACGCGCCTGAGGCCGGCGTGGCGGTGGCCGTGTCCGGAACGGTTTCCGGCACCGTCTGCGAGGGCGGGAGGCCTGGCTCGGGCCCGCGGGTCATCGGTCATCTTCGGGAGCTCTGTGACTGGTTGCGCCGGCGGGTGGCATTGCCGCCAGTGCCCGCCGCGCCGCTTGAGCCCCTGCCGAGGATCTGGCCGGAGCTGGCCGACGTGCTGGGCCAGATGCATGCCAAGCGGGCACTGGAAGTCGCCGCCGCAGGTGGCCACAACCTGGTGCTGATCGGTCCGCCGGGCAGTGGCAAGAGCATGCTCGCGGCGCGCCTGCCGGGGCTGTTGCCGCCGCTGGAACTCAGCGAGGCGCTGGAGCTTGCCGCGGTGCGTTCGGCGGCCGGGCTGACCTGTGCCGGCGAGGCCTTTCTGAATCGCCCCTGGCGTGCCCCGCATCATTCCGCCTCGGCCGTGGCATTGGTGGGGGGCGGCGCGTCGGCGCGGCCCGGTGAGGTCTCGCTCGCCCACCACGGGGTGCTGTTCCTCGACGAGCTGCCCGAATTCCGCCGCGGCGTGCTCGAGGCGCTGCGCGAGCCGCTTGAGAACGGCGCGATCACTGTCGCCCGCGCCCTGCGCCAGGCCGACTACCCGACCCGCTTCCAACTGGTGGCGGCCATGAACCCCTGTCCCTGCGGCTATTACGGCGATCCCGGTGGCCGCTGCAGCTGCAGTCCCGAACAGGTGCGCCGCTACCGCGGGCGGATCTCCGGGCCGCTGCTCGACCGCATCGACCTGCACGTGGACATGCCGCGAATCGATCTCCATGGCGAGGGCCTGGGACACGGTCCAACCACTGCCGAGGTGGCGCGCCGAGTGGCGCGCTGTCGGGCCCGGCAGCGCCGTCGCCAGGGCGGGCTCAACGCCGGCCTGCCAGCCTCGCAGCTGGCTGAGCTGGCCGTGGTGGACCGTGCCGGGAGGCGGGTGCTGCAGGCCGCGGCAAGCCGCCGCCAGCTCTCCGGGCGGGCGCAGGCGCGGATCCTCCGGTTGGCCCTGACACTGGCCGATCTCGCGGTGGTGGCGGCAGACCGGGACGATGCGCCAACGCTGCCGCTCGACGCACACGTCATTGCCGGCGCCCTGGCCCTGCGATGCCTGGACCGCGAAGACCCCAGCCACTAGACTGCGCCCTCCCTCGAGTCCCCCCACCCCGCCAGCCAGGGTTCCCGCGCATGTCTGATCTCAATCCTGCGCAGCAACAGGCGGTGCAGCACCTCGACGGACCCCTGCTGGTGCTCGCTGGTGCCGGCAGCGGCAAGACCCGCGTCATCACCGAGAAGATTGCCCGCCTGCTCGCCACCCGCCGGCTGCTTCCCGACCACCTCTGCGCGGTCACCTTCACCAACAAGGCCGCGCGGGAGATGAAGGCACGGCTTGCCGAGCGGCTGGACCGTGCCGCGCTCGCTGCGCTGCGGGTCTCGACGTTCCACCGCCTCGGGCTGGACATCTTCCGCGCCGAGTGCACGGCGCTGGGCTACAAACCCCGGTTCTCGATCCTGGACGCTGCGGACAGCCAGATGCTGCTGCGCGAGGCCATGGCCGCCGAGACGGTCACCGAGGCCGGGGTGGACGCCATGGCCGCCTGCATCTCGCGTTGGAAGTCGGCACTGGTGATGCCTGAGGAGGCAGCCGCGCGTGCCACCGACGCCCTCGAGCTAGACGCCGCGCGCATCTATGTGCGCTACCAGCGGGCGCTGCGGGCCTACAACGCGGTGGATTTCGATGATCTGCTGGCGCTGCCGGTACGCCTGCTGCAGGAGGATGAGGCACGCCGGGCCGCCTGGCGTCACCGGATCCGCTACCTGCTGGTCGACGAATACCAGGACACCAATCACGCACAATACGCCCTGTTGCGGGTGCTGGCGGGCGAGGCCGGCCAGTTCACCGTGGTCGGCGACGACGACCAGTCGATCTACGCCTGGCGAGGCGCGCAGGTGGAGAACCTGCAGACGCTGGCGCGCGACTGGCCAACCCTCAGCGTGGTCAAGCTGGAGCAGAACTACCGCTGCAGCCAGCGTATTCTCAACGTCGCCAACCGCCTGATCTCGGGCAATCCGCATGTCTACGCCAAGCGGCTGTGGAGTGCTGCGGGGCACGGTGATCCGGTGCGCGTGATCAGTGCGCAAAGCGCCAACGATGAAGCCGAGCGCATCGCCGGCGAAATCCTCACCGGTCACCGCGCCAACCGCCACCGCTGGGGCGACTACGCCGTGCTCTATCGCAGCAACCATCAGGCGCGGGTGTTCGAGCAGGCGCTGCGCGACCTCGGTATCCCCTACGTGATCTCCGGGGGCACCTCGTTCTTCGACCGCGCAGAGGTCAAGGACGTGATGGCCTATCTCAGGCTGGCGGTGAACCCCGACGACGACGCGGCATTCCTGCGCATCGTCAATGTGCCGCGGCGCGAAATCGGCACGCAGACGCTCGAGCGGGTGGGTGCCTACGCGAGCTCGCGCGAGATCAGCCTGCTCTCGTCGCTATGGGAAATCGGCCTCCGGAGCGTGGTCAGCGCTCGCGCGTGGGAGCGGCTGTCGGCGTTTGCACGCCTGATGTCTGGATTGGTGGAGGCTGCCGAGGACACGCCGCCGGCCACGCTGGCCCGCAGTCTGCTGGCCGACATCGGTTACGTCGACTGGCTGCGCGACAGTCGGCCCGATCCGCGTGCGGTCGAGCGCGCCCAGCAGCACCTCGATGAGCTGCTGGGCTGGCTGGAACGCATGGCCACGCGGCTTGACGGCGGCTCACTCGCCGAGGTGCTGAACCACCTGGCGTTGATGGATCGACTCAGCCGCGAGGACGAAGACGACGATGATGCGGTGCGGCTGATGACGCTGCATGCGGCCAAGGGGCTGGAGTTCGAGCGCGTCTACCTGGTGGGTGTGGAGGAAGAACTGCTGCCTCACCGCAACAGCGAGGCGCCGGATCAGGTCGAGGAAGAGCGGCGGCTGGCCTACGTCGGCATCACCCGTGCCCGCCGCAGCCTCGCCCTGTCCTATGCCCAGAGCCGCAGCCGCCATGGTCAGCAGTTCACGGTGACCCCCAGCCGCTTCCTCGAGGAAATCCGCGGGGATGATGTGGTGTTCGAGAGCGAGACCCGCCCGAAGACCGCCGTGGAGAAACGCGCCCGGGCGGACGACAATCTCTCGCGGCTGCGCAGCCTGTTGTCCGAGGGGTGACGGGCGGCGGCCGGATCAGCCGCCGGAGCGCTCCACCATGTAGTCCACCGCGGCCCTGACCTCATCGTCAGACAGGTCCAGCCGCCCGCCCTTGGGCGGCATGTAACCGGCCTCGCCAAGAAACCCCTCGATCGAGTGCTGGTAGAGGATGTCCATGCCCTGGGCGATGCGCGCGGTCCAGCCCTCGACGTCGCCGGTGGCGGGCGCGCCGGCGATGCCCTGGGTGTGGCAGGTGCCGCAGGCGGAAGTGTAGACGTCAGCGCCGCTCATGGCCGTGGTGGTGTCGGGGTCGTCCGTCGGTTGCGGCACGTCGGCCACCTGCACCGGCAGGTCCAGCTGGTCGGGGTCGGTGACCAGGCGGCCGATCGGACGGATCCGATCTTCGACCTGAGCGCGGGCGCGCTCGTCCGACTGCACCCAGGCGGACTGCGGGCCGCCGAGAACGCGGGACATCAAGAATAAAAGCACGGCGATCGCGGCGAGTACGCCAAGAATCACCGCGAACGTTTCCATGAACCTGCGATCCTCGATATCCACTTGCGTCCTGTCCTCTGTTGGCGTCCGTGTTGGGCCGAAGATTATACCCCGGCCACGCGACAGGTCACCAAAGACCCGGTGCAGGCGGGTACACTGCGCGCGCCATGCTCACGCTCTCTTCAGTCACGCTGCGCCGAGGGCCCGAACCCCTGCTCTCGGGCCTGTCGTTCACCGTCCATCCCGGCTGGCGCCTGGGGGTGGTCGGGCGCAACGGGTGTGGCAAATCCAGCCTGTTTGCGCTCATCAATGGCGAGCTGGCCACGGACGAGGGCGACCTGGCGCTGCCGCGGAATCTGCGCGTCGCCACCGTGCGCCAGGAGACCCCGTCCACGCCACAGCCGGCGATCGAGTACGTGCTGGACGGGGACAGCGAGCTTCGCGCCCAGCAGGCCGAGGCGCTGGCCGCCGAGGAGGCCGACGATGCCGGGCGCATTGCCGCCGCGCACGAGCGGCTGGCGCAGATCGACGGCTATGCCGCGCCGGCCCGCGCCGGCGCCCTGCTGCATGGGCTGGGTTTCGCCCCCGAGGTGCAGACACGGCCGGTGGCGAGTTTCTCGGGGGGCTGGCGCATGCGGCTCAACCTCGCCCGGGCGCTGATGTGTCCGGCCGATCTGCTGCTGCTCGACGAGCCCACCAACCATCTCGATCTCGATGCGGTGCTCTGGCTGCAGCAGGCGCTGGTCAACCATCCGGCCACGCTGCTGCTGGTCTCGCATGACCGCGATTTCCTCGACGCGGTGACCGATCACATCCTGCATCTGCATGCGGGCAGCGGGCGGCTGTACACCGGCAATTACTCAAGTTTCGAGCAGCAGCGCGCGGCGGCGCTGGCGCAGCAGGCGGCCACCCATGGCGCCCAGCAACGACGCATCCGCGAACTCACGCGCTTCGTCGACCGCTTCCGCGCCAAGGCCAGCAAGGCCCGCCAGGCCCAGGCCCGCCTGAAGATGATCGAGCGCATCGAGCAGGTGGCACCGGTGATCGGCGAGTCCGAGTTCAGCTTTGAATTCGCGACGCCCGACAGGCTGCCCGCCCCGCTGCTGCGCCTCGAGGACACGGCCACCGGTTATCCCGGCGCCGCCCCGCTGCTGCAGGGGATTCGGCTCACGCTGAACCCCGGCGATCGCGTGGGCCTGCTCGGCCCGAACGGCGCCGGCAAGTCCACGCTGGTGAAGCTGCTCGCTGGCGAGCTGGCCGCGCAGGGTGGCGAAGTACTGCGTGATCCGCAGCTGGCCGTCGGCTATTTCGCTCAGCACCAGCTCGATCAGCTCGACCCGGCGGCCACACCACTGACCCACCTGCTGCGTCTGGAGCCGACCCTGTCGGAGCAGGCAGCGCGTGATTACCTGGGGGGCTACCTGTTTCGCGGCCAGCGGGTGTTCGATCCGGTGTCGGCATTCTCCGGTGGCGAACGCGCCCGGTTGGCGCTGGCGCTGCTGGTGCGCCGACGCCCGAACCTGCTGCTGCTCGACGAACCGACCAACCATCTCGATCTCGAGATGCGCCAGGCGCTGGAGCTGGCGCTGCACGAGTACGCTGGGGCGGTCATCCTGGTGTCTCATGACCGTCACCTGATGCGTGCGTGCTGTGAGCGCTTCCTGCGGGTCGCCGAGGGCGGCGTGCAGCCTTTCGATGGCGATCTGGACGATTACGCGCGCTGGCTGCGCGACTCCAGTCGCCGGGGGGCGAAGGCCGCAGCCGCCGAGCCGGCTGCGGTTGGCGGTCCGGTGCCCGCCGCGGTGGCGCCAGCGGCGTCCGCCACGCTGGAGGTGACGGTGGAGAGCCGCGAGGACGCGCGTATGCGCCGGCGGGCCGAGGCGGACCGACGGGCCCGACTCAAGCCGCTGCGGGATGCCTTGACGCGGGCCGAGCGGACGCTCGAGCGTGCCGGTGAGGACGTGCGGCAGCTCGAGGCCCGCCTGGCCGACGAGGCCCTCTACCAGCCCGGTGCCGAAGCCGAACGCGATCAGGTGCTCACCGCCGAGCATGAGGCGCGCGCCCGGCTGGCGGCGGCCGAGCAGGCCTGGCTGGCGGCCGCCGAAGCCCTGGAGGCCGCGGTGCCGCAGGGCTCGTCCGAGGACGCTGCAGGGGCCTAGCGCCGCCGTCGCCCTTCTGCGTCGGCGGCCTTGAGGGCGGCCAGCACCTTTTGCGGCGTCACTTCGAAGGGCTCGTTGTGAATGGTTTCGCCCTCGGCGCAGGCGCGGGTGGCCGCGGCCAGCAGGGCCTCCTCGGTGACCGCCGCGAGCCCGACGTCGGCCAGCCGGGTCGGCAGGCCGACCGCCTGACAGAAGCCGAAGACCTCGTCGATGACGGCGGCCGGCCGGTCGGTGAGCATCAGCATGGCGAGTGTGCCCATGGCGACTTTCTCGCCATGCCAGTAGGCGTGGGTCTCCGGCAGCAGGGTCAGGCCGTTGTGGATCGCGTGCGCCGCGGCCAGACCGCCGCTTTCGAAGCCCAGGCCGCTCAGCAGCGTGTTGGCCTCGATCACGCGCTCGAGTGCCGGGGTCACCACGCCGGCCTCGCAGGCGGTGCGCGCCAGCACACCGTATTCCAGCAGCGTGTCATAGCACAGCCGGGCCAGCCCATACGCCGTCATCGGGCCGAGGCGGCCGGTCATGTTTGCCCCGCGCTTGACGCGGCAGTCCTCGGCCTCGAACCAGGTGGCCAGTGCATCGCCCATGCCGGCCACGAGGAACCGGGTTGGGGCCGCCGCAATGATGCCGCTGTCGACGAGCACGACGTCCGGGTTGCGGGGCAGCAGCAGGTAGCGCTTCACCTCACCCTCTGGCGTGTAGATCACCGACAGCGCGCTGCAGGGTGCATCGGTCGATGCGATCGTGGGCACGATCACGACCGGGAGCGACATCTCGTGGGCGACCGCCTTGGCGGCATCCAGTGTCTTGCCGCCGCCGACGCCGACGATGACCTTGGCGTCGGCCTGGCGTGCCTGTGCGGTGACCCTGCCGATTTCCTCGTCGGAACACTCACCGGCGAAGCGCTCCGCCTGCCAGCGGCAGCGTTCACCGGCGGCTGCCGCCAGCCTGTCGGACAGCGTATCGGCGGCAAACGGATCCAGCAGCGCGAAGGCCTGAGTGCCGAGCCGTGCAAGCTCCTCGCCGAGCACCTCGAGAGCGCCTTCGCCCTGCACGTAACGTCCCGGAAAGATGGCCGTGGTGATCATGTCGACAGTCTCCTGTGGAGTTGAGTCAAGAGCCTAGGCTGGCCGCACGGCGATGGGCACCGTGGATTGCCGCAAGCTGCGCCGGCGCGCCACCTTCACCCGCGCTGCATCGGGGGGTAGCATGGATTTCTCACGTTCCGCCGGAGACCCACCGATGCGCGAGCACGACCATGATCCTGCGGGCAGCCGCCTGCCCATCAAACTCGACACCACCAGCAACGGCGAGTTCGCGCCGATCCCACTGGCGCCTGTGCACGAGCGCGCCAACCGGCTGGCCCACGAGGCCGCCGACCAGGCCGCGCGCCAAGGTGTTCGGCCTCAACGCCCTGAAGCCCTACGGACGTTTCGTCGCCGGCCTGAACCCATGAATCCGTTTTCTGATCTCGCGCCCAGGGAGGCAGCCACGACATGAAAACTTACCCGTCCGCAGTGGCCGCGACGCTGCTCACGCTGGTCCTGTCAGGGGTGCCCGCCTGGGCCTGCGACGCCCCGGCCGAGGAGAGCGCGGCTGCCCAGGCCACGGTGTTCGGCTTTCTGCAGCGCTTCGGCGCAGGAGATTTCGATGGACTGCTCGAGCTTCTCAGCGAGGACTTCGTGCTGCGCCAGGCGCCCTCACTGCCCTACGCGGGCCGCTGGGAAGGGCACGCCGGCTGGACTGACTTCCTGCCGCGGTTTCTCGGTACCTGGGAAGATCTCCAGATCGAGCTGACCGACGCTCGCGCCTGCGGCGATACTGTCTACCTGGAGCTCGATTTCGCCGCCACGGCGCGGGCCTCGGGCACGCGGGTGTCGATGCGGCTGGTCGAGATCTACCGGGTGCGCGATGGCCGCATCCAGGAACTCGTGCCCTACTACTGGGATGCACACGCCATCCGCGAGGCCGCAGGCGGCCCGGTTGGGCATGGACCCGCCGAAGACTAGCCTGGCCACTGCGCGTGGTGGTCAGGTCACCGATGGCGTGACCAGAGTTCGACGATCGCGCCGTCGGGGGCGCGCACGGCGAAGATCCGGATCTCGCCGTAGGGGGGCAGCGTGATCGTCGCCAGCGGCTGCCAGGCCTGGCCGCCCGCGGCGGTGAAGCGCGCATGCGCGGCATCCGCGTCACTGACCTCGTAGCGTACCGACAGGATCCCGAGGTTGGGCGGTGCGGCCCGATCGGCAAGGTTGCGCCCGTCGAGCCCCACGAACTGCATCAGTTCCAGTCGGCCCGTCTCGCCGGGGACGGCGCTCAGGATCCGTGTGCGCCGCGGGATCTCGGTGGTCAGGTTCTGCGGCAGCCCGAAATTGTTCGGGCCGGGCTCGGGGTCGAGGAAATCGCCCGTCCAGAAGTGGCTCATGCCCAGCAGTTCGGTGAAGAAGGCCTCCGCCGGCGCCATGTCGGCGACCATCTGCATAGCGTTGAACGGCTGACTGAGGCGGTCGAACCTCCAGAACTCATCGAGCGGCGGGGAGAGTCGCTCGTAGAGTGCGATGTTGATCCCGTCCGGCCCCTTCAGGACGACATTGGCCAGCTGCGAGGGCGGGAAGTCGAAGCGCACCGGTTCGCTTTCCGAGGTCCACCCCAGGCGCAGGGCATCGTCGTAGACGGCATCGAGATCTTTCGCCCGCAGCATGAGACTGAAATAGCCACCGGTGTCCCAGGCCCGCGCGCCCACGCGGATGGGCCGTTGCGCGACCCCCTCGAAGCGTATGAAACGCAGCCAGCCCTGCTGGCTGCCCGGTGCCCGCAGCAGCAGGTGTTCCGCCCGGGCGTCTTCATCAAGCCCCCAGTAGTTGAGCTCGCTGCGATCCACCGGTCCCCGGTCGACGGTCTCGAAGCCGCCCACCTCGATGAAAAACCGCGCCGCGTCATCAAGATCACGGACGCTGAGCAAGGCTTCCTGCCAGGGCTGCTCCAGCAGCCCCTTGTCCGGCGTGGCCGACGGCTCGGCAGTGCAGGCCGTGGACCAGCCGATCAGGGCCGCGAGCAGCACGGCCATGGCCAGCGAACGGATCATGTAGACGTCTCCGTGAGGGCCGCGAGCGCGGCCCGGAGGGTGTCGGGAATGGGCACGGGCCTCTGGCGCTCGCGATCGACGAAGACGTGCACGAAATGCCCGTGGGCGGCGGCCGAGGCTGCGCCCTCGGTGAAGATGCCGATGTTGTAGCGTACCGAGCTGTTGCCCAGGCGTTCGACCCGCAGCCCGCCCTCGAGGCGGGCGGGGAAGGCGATCGGGGCGAGGTATTCACACCCGGAACTCACCACAAAGCCCACCACCGGGCCCGAGTGGATGTCGAGGCCGCCTTCCTCGACAAGATAGCTGTTGGCCACCGTGTCGAAGTAGGCGTAATAGACCACGTTGTTGACATGGCCGTAGATGTCATTGTCCATCCAGCGTGTGGTGATGGGCAGGAACCAGCGATAGTGCGCGCGTTGCGCGGCGGGGGTGTCTCGACTCATCGGGGCCTCGTTCAGTACACGCTGCGGTAGATCGCCAGCGCATCGGCTTCCGCGACTTCGCGGGGATTGTTCACCAGCAGGCGCTGCTGGAGCATGGCGTCGGCGGCGAGCATGGGCAGGTCGTCCTCGGGGATGTGCTGTTCCCGCAGCCGCCGCGACAGCGCCACGTCCGTGATCAGGCGATCGAGCGCTGCGATGAAAGCCTCGCAGCCCGCGCTGGCCGTCGTCGCCTTCGCCTCCGGGTCGATGCAAGGCAGCAGTTCGGCATACAGGCCTGCCGCCGCCGGCGCATTGAAACGCAGCACCGGCAGCAGGACCAGCGCATTACTCAGCCCGTGTGGCACGTGGTAGTGCCCGCCCAGGGGATAGGCCAGGGCGTGGACTGCGGCGACGGGTGCATTGGCGAAGGCCTGGCCGGCCAGCATCGCGCCGAGCAGCATGTCGCCGCGCGCTGCGATGTCCTGTCCTGCATGGACCGCCCGGCGCAGGCTGCGCGACATCAGCGTGAGCGCCTGGCGTGCCAGCATGTCGGAATAGGGGTTCTTGCGGTGCCGGCTGGTATAGGCCTCGATGGCGTGGACCATGGCGTCGATGCCTGTGGCCGCGGTGACCGCCGGCGGCAGGCCGAGCGTGAGCGCCGGATCGAGCACCGCCACGTCGGCGAACAGTTGCGGGGCGACCACGCCAAGCTTGGTGGTGGCGCCAGTGGTGACGATGGCGACGGCGGTCACCTCCGAGCCGGTGCCGGCCGTGGTCGGCACCTGGATCAGCGGCAGACGCCCGCCTTGCACCTTGTCGACGCCATACATGTCCGCCAGCGGCTGATCGCCGTGGGCGAGCACGGCCACCAGCTTGGCGACATCCATGGAGCTGCCCCCGCCGAGGCCGATGACGCCGTCGACACCTGTCTCCCGCGCAAGCCGGGCGGCCTCCAGCACCACCGATTCCGCCGGATCGGCAGCCACGCCCGCAAAGCGCTCGACGGCGACACCCGCTGCGCCGAGCGCGCGCTCGGCCGGGGTCACCAGCCCGGCTGCCACCAGGCCGGCATCGGTGATCACCAGCACATGGCGCAGGCCGAGGCTGCGGGCCAGTGCCCCGAGTTGTTCGAGACGGCCTGCACCGTACTCGATGCGTGGGGTACTCTGGAAAGCGAATGCATTCATATCAATAATGTGTCTGTCCAAGCGTGCCGGGATGCTAACGCGTGCCGCCGGACGCCGGCTACTCGAATTCGTAGAGCACCACCAGGTGCCCGTCCGGATCGATGAAGGCCATTTCCTTGAACAGCCGACCGTCGGCAGAGCGCGCCGTGGTCGGCTCGACGATCTCCAGGCCGGTGTCGCGCAGGGCGGCCAGCACGGCGTCGAAGTCGCGGACCTGGATGACCGGTGTGCTGGTGCGGATGGCGTCGGGGTCCGGCCGGGGAAGTGCCGCGCCGCGCACCTCGGTCAGCGCGAACTGCCGGCCCTCGGTGTCGCTGTCCAAGGTGGCGAACCTGAGGGTCGCTTCCGCGGGGACGTTGAACACCGGATAGGAATACGACTCAGGCGATGACTCGGTGATTCGCGCGACGGTGAACCCGAGAATGTCGCGGTAGATCGCCAGCGAGCGCTCCAGGTCGGCGACCAGTAGCGTTTGTCGCTTCAGGTGCAGGGCGCCCGGCGGGATCTCGTCGGCGACCGCCGCTGGCGCCGACGCCGGCAGCATGAGTGTGAGCAGGACGGTGAGCAGAGACCAGCGCATCAATGGTGACTCCTTGGCAAGCCTCCACCAAGCTTAGCGCAGCCGGTCGATGGACACCTGTGCGGACCGCCGGGTATCATCTTCGGTTCGATGGTCGGACGCCGGAAAAGTGGCGCCTTCGCCATCCCGACATCACGCGCCCGTAGCTCAGTTGGATAGAGTGTTGGCCTCCGAAGCCAAAGGTCACTGGTTCGAATCCAGTCGGGCGCGCCATTTAAATCAAAAAGTTACGCGCGATTCCGTACGGTCGCCTTGGCTCGCGTGACCACGACGTGACCATGGCGTGACCAAGTCCGCGAGACTACGTCCCGCTATGAGTAGAGTAAAATCGGAGCAGATCACCGGCATTTCCGCGGGGCGGTTGTCATGAGATCCTCAAAGCCTCAGCGCAAAGTGTCATCCCATCCAGCGGCTCTTCTCGGATCTGCAATCCGAGCAGCGCAACACAGCGGCCCTCTGGACACGATCGTGTCGGCGTTGGAGTGCTACTGGGGACTTGATCGTCTCCCGAAAGGTCTCCTGGAAGCACTTTCAGACAGTCCCGGGATAGTCGGGGATCCCCGATCGCGCACCCGCCTCTATAAGTTCTTGTGTCAGCTGCACGCGCGCATCGTCGAGCCGCCCAGTTTTACGGAAGCTGACGAAGACGAGGTGTACCGCCGTATCGCAGGTCTGGAATCAGGAACTTCGCCGGCATAAAACGCTGACCTGTCGAATATCGAGCGCTCCTTGGAGGCTGTCTTCAAAGCCATGGAGGAAGACCATCTGAACTCGGATCTCAGGGAGCTGATCTTCTGGAGACACCAACGGTTCACGTATCACAGATTTTGGCCGGCATGGGAGCTGGGCGATCTCCTTTCGGAGGTGTTTCGTGGGGTGCCAGATCCAGGAGTCTTGATTGGCGAATACTTCAGGGCAATGTTCGACGGTCCATTGCCGGAAGACGAGGCGCTGGGGGTTTTCTTTTCAACTCGTGCCAAAACGACGCGGACGGACTTTCTGGGGATCGCAGGCCTGCTATGTGAACATCTGATGCGTCAAGAAGATCTCCCGTCAGAGGAGCAGCGAGCGCTAAAGGTGCTGATGGCCGGGCGTTTTTTCGGTAACTCCTCGACGTTAAACCGTGAAGAGATCGTCGCGCAGTCAGCAAACATAGCGCGAGCCGCTGCGGGCGTGCGTCATCAGTACCTGTTCATGTAATGACCCAGCGGTTTCTGCACAGGTCATGCCGCTAATGCGTAGGCTTCAGCGGGGGTTTTCATGCCGAGGGCCTGGTGTGGCCGTCGGTGGTTGTAGAACTGGATCCAATCGTCGATGACCCTCATGGCGTGTTGCTGGGTTTCGAAGCGGTGACGATGCACACATTGCTCCTTCAGCGTGCGGATCACCCGCTCCACCATGCCGTTTTGCTGCGGGCAGTGCGGGGTGATGAACTCCTGGCGAAGTCCGTAGCTCCTCACCAGCCTGGTGTAGTGCCGACTGGTGAAGACCAGGCCATTGTCCGAGCGAAGCAGGAACGGTGCAGGCACCCGACCCAGGCTGCCGTAGCGGGCGATCAGTGCCTGCTCGAGCGCCGCCCCTGCGGTGGTGGCTTTCCCGGAACGAGACAGCTGCCAGCCCAAAAGCTGGCGGGTGTGACAGTCCATCACCAGGGCCAGTGTCAGCCAACCATCGCGGCCACCCCAGACCCGGCACAGATCGGTGGCCCAGCGCTCATCCGGGGCCGATGCTACAGAGGGCAGCGCCTGTACCCGAGGTCGGTGGCCAATGGCACGTTTCCGCACCTGCCAGCCCTTGATCTGGAAGATCCGCTGCACCGTGTTCTTGTTCATGCCCAACAGGCCGGCCACGGTCCGGTAGCCGAACGAGGGCTCCTGCTCGATCAGGGCCTTGATCGGCTCGGCCAGATCGGCGCGTACCTTCGGAGGCGATCTTCGGGGTCGGTAGTACACCGTTCGGCGGGGCACCTCGAACCAGCGACACAGCTGGCTGATCGTCACCGCGTATCCATCTTCGGCCAGTCCCTGCTGGATCGAGAGAATCAACTCTCGTCCTTGCCCAGCAGGGACTGCAATTTTTTTCTGGCACGCAGCTCCAACATCGCCTCGCCATATGCCTCCTGGAGGTCGGTAGATGTCAAGGTACTTGTCGCCTCGGATTTCATGCGGCGGATGTTTCACGAGCGCTCTGGGTGCTGTCGCCCGTCGTTGTGTCAGGGTTGAGCGTGACCACCTC
>RECU01000087.1 GCA_007693855.1 Gammaproteobacteria bacterium
GCGCGCGCCGCTGCAGTATGAGGGCCGCCGGGTAGCGAATCAGCACGGAGTACGACATGGACTGGATGATCTACGGCGCCAACGGCTACACCGGCGAAATGGCCGCGCGCGAGGCCGCCGCGCGCGGGCTCAGACCGGTACTGGCGGGGCGCAACCAGACAGCGATCGAAACACTGGCGAAGGAGCTGGGCCTGCCCTCGCGCGTGTTCGGTCTGGACGACGCGCAGCAAGTAGCCCAGGCACTGCAGAACATGCACCTGGTGCTGCATTGCGCCGGTCCGTTCTCGGCTACTGCCGCGCCGATGCTGGAAGCCTGTATGGCGGCGCACTGCCACTATCTGGACATCACCGGCGAGATCGACGTGTTCGCCCACTGCCACGCGCAGGACGCACGCGCGATCGCCGCAGGCATCGTGGTAGTGCCCGGTGCCGGCTTCGACGTCGTGCCCACCGACTGCCTGTCAGCGATACTGGCGCGCGAGTTGCCTGCCGCGCAATCGCTGGTGCTGGCCTTTGAGGCCGGCGGCGGGCCCAGCCCGGGCACGGCGAAGACCAGCGTCGAGGGCCTGGGAAAGGGCGGTCGCGCGCGCATCGACGGCGAAGTGCGCCGGGTGCCGCTGGCCTGGAAGTCGCGTACATTCGAGCGCGACGGCGAAGCGCGCTGCGCGATGACGATCCCGTGGGGCGATGTCTTCACCGCCTACGTGTCCACCGGCATTCCCAACATCGAGGTCTATATGGGCGTGCCACCGGCCACGGTGACGCGCCTGCGCCGGCTGCGCATGCTGGGCCCGCTGCTGGGCTGGGGCCCGATGCAGGCTCTGCTCAAGAAACAGGTGGCGAAAAAAGTGCGCGGGCCTTCGGAGCAGCGCCGCGGCAAGACCGGGTGTGTGGTCTGGGGCGAGGTGCGCGACGCGGCAGGTACCGAGGTGAAGAAGATCCTGCGCACGCCCAACGGCTACGAGCTGACGGTGACCGCATCGCTGGGCATCGTTGCACGCCTGCTGGCCGACGATCCGCCAAAACCTGGCTTCCACACCCCGTCGATGCTGATGGGTGAGGACTATGTCCTGACCCTGCCCGGAGTGAGTCTCGAAGGCTGAACAGACTCAAGGGCAGTGGCTTCAAGGATATCGTTCCCAGTGGCTCGTAGCGGTCAGGCTCACCTGCAATGTGTGCGCGCCTGCCGCCCATGTCAGGCATCGGCGCTGCCGGCGCCTCATCCTTCGGGGCGTCGGCCACCATCGCTTCGGTGGTCAGCAGCAGACCCGCCACGGAGGCGGCGTTCTGCACGATCTGACGCAGTGGCTCTTCGATCGCGCGCAGCAGCGCTACACCACCGCCCGGCACCACACGTTTTTCTCCTTCATTCGAACAGGTGCTACACACGGCTTATACTCTGGGGGGCAATATTGGCGGTGCGGATCATCGCCTGCATCGAGGATCCCGAGGTCATCGAGAAGATCCTCGCCCACCTGGATAACAAGACCACCGATTCATCCGGTTGACCCCCGCCATGCCGGGCGCCGCCGCAGCGCGGAACGCGGCTGCCGTGACACCCAGGCCGAATCGTCCTCCGAAGATGCCTGCTGGACTCTAACAGTGATGAAGACGGCAGCAGAAGGTGATGGCGGCGAGCAGGTGTAGATCCGTTGCAATATGCTGCTGATGTGTTCCGGGTATTACAGTTATGAGCAGGGTTACACGCCCGAGATCGAGGGCCGGGACAATTTTCGCGGCCAGATCATCCACCCCCAGCACTGGCACCGAGCATGGCCGGTACAGCCGGCCAGGTCACCATGCTGCAGCGTTCCCCGACCTACGTCGTGTCCATGCCGGAACGGTTCGCTGGAAATGTACAGTTCAGTGTCGACGGCAATCCGGTGGATTTCTCCAATACCTGGGCCTACAAGGCGCTGATGTTTTCCGGTATGCCGAACATGACTTTCACCTTCGGTTACATCAATGCCTCGTGGGCCCTGCGGGCAGACCTGATTGCCGAGTATGCCTGCCGGCTGACCAACCACATGGAGTGCACCGGCACCCGTCAGTGCACACCGCAACTGCGGGAAAGTGATTACGACATGGTGCCGCGGCCATTCATTGATGATTTCTCCGCCAACTACATGCAGCGCATGATGGACCGGTTCCCGCGCCAGGGTAATCGTGAGCCATGGATCAATGCCTAGAATTACAAAATGGACAGGAAAATGCTGCGGCACGGGGCCATTGATGACGGGGTGCTGGAGTTCAGGCAAGCCGCAAACTCAGTCTGACGGATGCCTGATGCCTGCAACAACGATTGACCGCGGTCGGTTGATCCGTTAAATTTACCGTAAATATAACGGAAGTATCGACATGTACACCAGGCTGCTGCAATGCCCTGCCAGAAGTTTCTTCCTGTTCGGCCCACGTGGGACCGGCAAGTCTGTATGGCTTGATCAGGCGCTGGCGGGTGCTGAACTCAAGATCAATCTGCTTAAATCCAGTGAATATCTCAGGTACAAACAATCCCCCGCACTGCTGGCCAGCGAAGTCCTGGCTTTGGATAAGGGAGCCTGGATCATCATTGATGAAGTACAAAAGCTGCCGGCACTGTTGGATGAGGTTCATGCGCTGTTATTCGACAGCAACCATGGGTATCAATTTGCGCTATCCGGTTCCAGTGCACGCAAACTGAAGCAGTCCCAGGCCAATATGTTGGCGGGGCGAGCATTGACCAAACGGATGTTCCCCTTGAGCATGCTGGAAACCGGAGAGGACTTCGACCTGGACCAGGCCTTGTGTCACGGTCGCTTGCCCATGGCCGTCACTGCAGGTTCCCGAAACGATCGGATGGAATTCCTGGATGCTTATGTAGAAACCTATTTGCGGGAAGAGATCCAACAGGAAGCGCTGGTGAGAAATCTCGACAGTTTTTACCGTTTTCTGTCAGTCGCCGCGCTGTTCAACGGGCAGATGCTGAACATCAGCAATATCGCGCGCGAAGTGGGCGTTGCGCGATCTACCGTGCAAGGTTATTTCAGTATTCTGGAGGATACCTTGCTGGGCTGGTATCTGCCTGCGTTCAGAAACAAGGCCAAGGTAAAAGAAGTTGCCCATCCCAAATTCTACCTGTTTGATTGTGGTGTGCAGCGAGCGCTGGCCGGACTTCACAGGGACAAGCCCTCGGCGGCGGAACTGGGAACGCTGTTCGAAACCTGGATTGTCAATGAGTTCCGCGCACTCAACGCCTGGCAAGGACATGGCGCTCAGTTCTTCTACTGGCGTACACCCTCTGGCAACGAAGTGGATTTGATCCTGAAACAGGGCAAGCGGGCAGTCGGCTTTGAAATCAAGTCAGGCACCCGCTGGAAAGCAGAGTTCAACAAGGGACTGACGGTACTGCTGGAGGCCGGAGACATCGGCAGGGCCTATGGCGTTTACTGCGGCGAACGTCGCCTGAAAGTGGGCGACGTTACCGTGCTTCCCTACCGGGAAGCGATTCGCATGGCTGCAGATGGTGCGTTTTTTTAGCGACTTTCCATCAGATCGATGATGGCAGGTACAGGCGCGTTGCCGAAACTCAGAAACCGGTTGTGAAAGGATTTCAGATCAAAGTCGTCGCCCTGTTCTGCTTTCATGTAATGACCCAGTGATTGTATTCGCGCAGATAGCTGGCAGCCTGCTCATCCGTATAGTCATCCACATGCCGTTCCTCGACGGGGTGTATGTCGAGCGTCAGGACGGCTCGCTGCGCTTTCGCTGGGCGAAGGTGCCGACCAGCGCCCCAAACTCGAGCGGCTGTGTCGCTACATCAGCCGTCCGGCCATCTCGGAGCGACGCCTGTCGCTCACGCCGAACGGCAACGTCCGTGAGCAACTGAAGACAGCCTAACGGGACGGCACGACGCACGTCATCTTTGAGCCGCTGGAGTTCATCGCCCGGTGAACGCCGTGCGGATCAGCGCGTGCATCGAGGATCCCGAGGTCATCTCCGAGACGATCAGTGCGCGAAAGTGAACGCTGCACGCAGCTGCCGGCGTCGGCGAGGAACGGGAGCCGGCCAGCGCAACGGTGCATTGTATTGCTTATACTCAGCCTTCAACTGGGGGCATTCAAGCGCTCTCATGCCCCGAGTGTCCCAAAAGCCGGCATCCCGTCGCCCTGGCGCTGCACGACCTGCGCGCGCTGGGCCGCGTGCATGCCGCCACCTGGACTGCCGTTGCGGTCGTGCTCCCGCTGCAACTGAGCAGCCCGTGGGTCGCGCGCTCGGCATGGTGGAACGGCATCGCACCGGCGCTGCTCGGATCCAGCTGATCCGCCCGCACCTCATCCATGTGCGCATGGGGCCCGAGGATCACGTCCTGCTCGGCGATACCTGGGTCATCCGGGTCAATGACGGCGTGTGGGAAACGGTGACAGTGCTGGAGCAGGGCGACTGAACAAAAAAATAGCCGTGCAGAACTTGAACGCCCGCTCGAGGAATCGGTATTTCGAGGGTGACCTGAAGCGCTATCGCCGTCACGCTGGCGTCACCCGACGCGATTTCGCTGCGATTTCAGCCAGCGCGGGCATGATGGCGATGCTGCAGCGCGCGGCCAACGCATTATGTGTGGACAGATGGTGATGCGCGCGAGCCGGAGGGTGACGCCCTCATGTTACCCGTCAACGCCATCCTTGCCGCCAAGCCTGATATTCGGCAGGCCGTAACCGGTAGCGCGCGATATTGCCTTCATGGAGGCTCATGATTTCGGTTTCCACGACTTCGATGAATCTCGCCTGATCTGCCGGCGGTACCTGCTCGGCAGCGCGTTGCCGCGCCAATGCAGTCGCGGCTGTTTTTTCCATTCTCCCGCGCACCACTGCGGCGACCACCTCCGCGACCAGGGCGCGGTAGCGCAGGCGGAAAGTGTCTGGCTCCCCGAGCGACTGGCGCACTGCCGAATACCGTGCGCTCGAGCGCCCGTATGCCCAGACGAATACGTCACGCAGCAGCTCAATGCGATTCAGTTCATAGACGGCCAACACGCCATCAATATAGGCGCGCTCGGGGACATCCACAAAAGACAGCGGGCCCAGGTTCCCGCGGATCAGAGGGATGTTCGCGGCCAGCCGGGATACGCGGTTGTTGACGTCCTCGAAGCCCTGCAGATAGGCAAGATGGACGAGCGAAAAGAATGCCTGCTCAAAGGGGTCCGTGATCGCGGCCGCAGTCTTCAGAATGGTTTCGAAGCATTCCTCGATGAGCTGCGGCACTTCCAGCGGATGGTAGACCGTGCCCTCGATGGCCACCGGGATGCGCCGCAGGCGGCCGCCGGCCTGCGGATCGCCAAGCAGGTTGTCCGCCAGCAGGGCATGCAGATTCAGGATGGTGTAATGGTTGAAGCCGATCTCCTCGGCCTGGTCGACGAGCAGCTCGATGGCGGCCTTGTGGTTCAGGATCATCTGCGATTCCAGCGCATCCTTGCCCTCGGCGGCCTCGCCCAGCTCGAGCAGACGCTCGGTTTCCAGCAGGGAGTAGGTGTTTCCTTCGAGGCGGCTGGAGTTCCAGGACAGGTCGATGAGCAGCCGGTGGTAGATCGTGCGGGCATAGGTGCCGGCGGGGCGCGCTACGTCCGGCGGGCGGCTCATCTCGAGCAGGCGCTGGCGCGTTTCCGCCGGCAGGTACCAGGTGACATTGGGCTGGTAGTCATCCAGAAAGCCGCGCTGGTAGCCGACCGGACGACGATCCTGGATCGGCGCCCGGACCAGCTGCTTGATCGCCGCCGCCTCAGGGGTGAGCGGCACATAGGCTTCTCCACGTGCCTGGGCGGTCGCGATGCCAACGACTGGCATTACGCTCCCGGTCCGGGTAGTGGGCGCACGATAGCGACGACCTTTACCCTGTCCTTCAGCAATCACTCGCTTCTGTTCAACCAGCAGGGCAAGGCGGCGCTGCAGCATCCGCGGAGGCAGCTCATAGGGCAATCCCTCGCGGATGGCGCTGACCTTGACGCCCACTGGATGTGCCGCCACGACCGCGAGGATGGCGTCGAGCTCATGTTCGGGGATCTGCTTCGGCATGTTGCTGATGATATGTCGCGAAAATCCGTTATGCGACATATTAAGGCCGATTATATGACGCTTCACCCTTTTTATGTCGCATAAATTGCTTTGCCGTCGCCAACGCCGTCATGTCCGCGTTGGCGAGGAGCGGGCACCGGCCAGCGAACAGGTGCTCTATAGGGCCTATACTCGGGTCGCTTTACAGGTGCCAATGTAAGCCCTGTTCGGATCCCACAGGACGTCACCATGGGTATCAAGTTCTCAGAGGACGTGATTCCGCTGACCGATCTCAAGGTCAATCCCGCCCCGGTCATTGCGCCCGTAGCAGACTCAGGACCGCTTCGGCCGCCGGCACCGACGAGGCGGGGTTCTGGCCGGTCACCAGGCTGCCATCGACCTCCACGTGCGCAGCCCAGTCATCGGCACGGCTGAAGCTGCCTCCCAAGGCCTTCAGCCGGTCTTCCAGCAGGAACGGCACGTGTTCGGTCAGCCCGACCGCGGCCTCCTCGCTGTTGGTGAAGCCGGTGACGCGCCGGCCCTCGACCAGTGGCGTACCATCACTGCGCTGCACGCCGGTCAGCACCGCCGGCCCATGACAGACCGCGGCAACGGGCTTGTCGGCTTCGGCCATTGCGCCGATCAGGACAAGGGAATGGGCATCTTCGGTGAGGTCCCATAGCGGGCCGTGGCCGCCGGGATAGAACACGGCATCGAACGCGGACGGATCGAGCTCTGCAAGCTTCCGGGTCGCAGCCAGCTGCTTGCGGGCGGCCTCGTCGGCGAGGAACCGGCGCGTGGCATCGGTCTGGTGGTCCGGTTCGCTACTGGTTGGGTCCAGCGGCGGCTCGCCCCCGGCGGGTGAGGCGAGCGTCACCTCTACGCCCGCGTCGATGAACACGTAGTAGGGTGCGGCGAACTCTTCCAGCCAGAAGCCGGTCTTCCGGCCGGTGTTGCCAAGTTCGGCGTGCGAGGTGAGCACCATCAGCACGTGTGGCGGTTTCACGTCCCGCTGCAGCACGGCGATGCGCCGCTCGAGTTTCTCGAGTTCCTCGGTGGACACCCGCGCGATCTCGGCCAGGACCTCGGCGTTCTCGAGTTGCACGGCCTGTTCTTCGGAATCCCGCTCCAGACCACCACGATAGTCGCGGCGGATGGCGGCGAGGCGCGCCCGCAGTTCATCGCGTTTCTTCAACAGGTTCTGGAGTTCGTCTCTGGTTTCGGCATCACTCACATTCGGCTCCCGCTGCGAAGGGTCGCCCATGAGGGGTGGGCGCAGCCATGATTATCGCATCCTGTTGCGGCATTTCTCAGCTGGTCGGCTGTGAACGTAATCTGAACCAGAAGGCGAGAAACAGCGCGATGAAAGCCAGATTGATCACTGACTGAAAACCGACCTGCGCCGCGGTGACCTGTCCGACGGCGACATATATGTACCCCGCGTAAGCGATGCCCAGTACCTGCTCCGCGATCGCCACCCAGATCAGCATGAGATAACGCAGGGGATCTATCAGCATGATTGCATAGACCAGGGCCAGCAGCAGCATCACCATGCCGTACTGGGTGCTGAGTGCGACCATGTCCGCAGTCCAGCCGGCCTCGGGGCTCCAGCCGGTGATCCGCGCGCCGGTGTCGGGCGCAAACGTCGCCAGGACACCGAAGATCAGGTGCCATAGCGCCCATATGACTAGAATCACCTGTAAGGTCTTTTTGCTGAACATTGCTTTACCCCCGCCGTAGATTTGCCAGTGCCCAGTGAGTGACTACGCAGGAACACGCCAAACGGATTGCACGCCGTGGAATCTACGCCAACTGTCGCGAATGCCCCTGGTCTGTGAAGATCAAAGGTCTCCCTGATGTGGCGCCTCAGAGGTTGGAGTTGCCTTAGCCATGCTCGATCGCCAACGACTGACACACTTTCTTGCCGTGATGGCGCATCGGCATTTCGGTCGCGCCGCCGATGCGGTGCGGGTCACCCAGCCCGCCATGACCAAGAGCATCCGCAAGCTGGAGACCGAACTGGGATGCCAGCTGTTCGAACGGGGGAGATTCGGCGCGGTGCCTACCGATGCCGCCTTGGTGCTCGAGCGGCGGGCGCAGTTGATCCTCGCGGAGTCCCGACTGGCGGAGGCGGAGCTGGCCTCCCTGCACGGCGGGCGAGGGGGGCGCATCTCGGTGGGCGTCGGCATCAGCCTGGCCACGCGTATCATGCCGCAGGCCCTGATGGAGTATCGCAGACGCTGGCCGCAGGTCACGGTGAAGTGCGACGTCGGCAATTCGGCAGAGCTCTATCCCCGGCTGGTCGGAGGCGAGCTCGACCTGGTCATCAGCGCGCCGCTGCCCAGCGTCCCGGTTGATCCTGGCTTGCAACAGACGCTGCTGTATGTGGAGGAGGATGCGCTGGTGGTGCGGGTCGGCCACCCACTGCATTCCGAGCCGCCGCAATCCCTTGAGGATCTGCTTGCGCATCCCTGGGTCATCTCACCGGAAATGGGCATGTGGTCGAAAGTGCTGAAAGTGTTTTCCGATGCCGGGGTGCAGCCCCCCAGGGATCGGGTCGAGACGACCTCCTCGACGCTGGCCAAGGCCCTGATGCTGCAGGGCGACTACATGTGTGTGCTCAGTCGCGACCTCTATCACGCAGAGGCGCAGCAGGGCCTGCTCGCGGCACTGGACTTCGCGCCCTTCCGTTCGCGTCGCGATGTGTATCTGGCCTTTCGGCGCAACAGCCCCCTGCAGACGGCGGCCAGCAACATGGCTTGGGTGATCGAGCGCCTGTGTCGCTGACTGCACGCCTCTCATGCCCCTCAGAAGGCGACTGATCATTACCTCTGGTTATCTTAATGGCCTGGCATTTCATTATATCGGCATGTATGACGCGACTATGGTGAACCGGTCATCAAGGGGACCGTTGTCGTGGTCTCGCAACGACTGCCGGGGACACCATCATGCTCAAGCCAGCCACTTCGTCGCTCGTCGCCGCCGCCATCGCGCTGTTGCTCAGCCAGACACACCAGGCGCATGCCCAGGGTGCGCGCGCCCAACTCGATGAGATTGTCGTCACCGCACGCAAGCGTGAGGAGACCCAGCAGACGGTACCGGTCACGCTCTCTACGTTCGGCGAGCAACTGCTCGACCTGCAGCAGGTCGTAGAACTGCAGGATCTGCATCTGGGCATCCCGAACGTCACCATTGTTCGCAACACCGGCACCAACACCGGCGCGCAGGTGTTTGTGCGAGGGGTGGGGCAGGATGATTCAGCGTTCACCAACGAACCCACCATCGGCATCTACGTGGATGATGTCTACATCGGGCGCCAGATTGGCGCGATGATCGATCTGCTCGATGTCGAGCGTGTGGAGGTGCTGCGCGGGCCGCAAGGAACCTTGTACGGCCGCAATTCCACCGGCGGCGCGATCAAGTTTGTCAGTGCTCGGCCGGATCCCACCGAGTTTATGGCGCGCGCCGCCGTGACCGTGGGCAGCTACGATCGCCTTGATGTTGGCGGTGTGATCAATGTCCCGCTGATCGACGAGACGCTGGCCTTGCGGGTCTCCGGGCTGTCGCGCGATCAGCGGGGCTGGGTGAGGGTCGTGGATGCCGAGAATGTCGAGACCGGTCAACGGACCAATGCCATCGACTCCCGTGCGGCCCGGGCCCTGTTGCGTTGGTTCGCGTCCGACGCGCTGACCGTCGACCTCGGGGTCGACCTGGCCCAGGACACCTCAGGGCCCAATCAGCTCATCCCGACCAACTGCGCAGGCGTCAACACCTTGCTCGACGCCTGTCCGCTGCGTTTCGGTGAGCGGCGAGCGGGCGTGAACGTGCCTGACATCAATCGCTTCCGCGGACAGGGGGCCAACCTGGCACTGACGTGGGAACAGCAGGGCTATACGCTGCGCTCGATTACCGCCTATCGCGGGTTTACCGATGAGCTGGCAGTCGACCTGACCTCCAACCCGGCGTTCGTCTTCAACCTGCTGCAGGATCTCGAGCAGCGACAGATCTCCCAGGAGCTGCAGCTCAATTCAGCCGGGGATGGTCCGCTCACTTGGCTGGTGGGCGCATTCGGGTTCCGCGAGTCCGTCGATCAGGATGCAGTGTTCACCGGTAACCGCAATATCGATGAACAGACCTCTACCAGCTACGCGCTGTTTGGTGAGGTCGGCTACGAGCTGATGCCCGGACTCGCCCTGACGGTTGGCGCCCGCTATTCTCGCGATCGCAAGACGATCGACCGGGAGTTCTTCGCTCCCGGCGCGACCACCCCGACCGAGGTGCTGAATTCAGGCAGCGCCCTGTCAAATCGCCTGAGCAACACCGAATTCACGCCGAAAGTCGCCCTGGACTGGCAGCTCGCGGAAGACCGACTCGTCTACTTCAGTTTCTCCCAAGGCTACAAGCCGAGCGGGTTTGCGGCAGCACGTCCGGTCAGTCCGGAGCAGCTCGCCGCTGTGGTGGATACCGAGAAAGTCGACTCCTGGGAGCTCGGCTTCAAGAGCGAGTGGCTGGACAATCGCCTGCGCGCCAATATCGCTGCGTTCCACTCGACCTACGACAATCTTCAGCTGAGCATCCTGAGTGGTGATGGCTCGTTCTTCGTGGATTCTGCGGATGTGCGTTTCTGGGGGGTCGAGTTGGAGACCGCATTCCAGGCCACCGAGAGGCTGTTCGTTTACGCGATTGCCGGCTATCTCAACGACAAGTACAAGACGCTGCCGGCGACGGTGCCGACTGCTGACCGCCTGAAGCACGCCCCGAAATTCCACTACAAGATCGGTTCCGAATACCGTGCGCCAGCGGGCCGGGACATGGAGTTCTTCATCGGTGCGAACTGGCTCTGGACGGATGAAATCATCCGCAACGTCGCGAATACCCCGAACATCACCACGCCTTCGTACGGGCTTCTGGATGCCCAGTTGGGCCTGGAGGGGGGCGACGGTCGCTGGCGTCTGACGGCTGGTGGCGAGAACCTCACTGACCGCAGTCATTGGGTTCAGGGGATCTCCACGCTCGGGCGGTACTATGGCATGCCGCGAACCGTGTTCCTGAAGCTCGATACGCGCTTCTGAGGTGAACATGCGCGTTCCCGCCGGGTATCCGCGAATCGCGGGTGCTGCGATTCTGGCGCTATGCCTTGGGTTGCTCGGTTGCGGCGGAAGCCAGGACAACGGCAATTCGGCCGCCGCGATCGTGGTCGCTGGTACCGCGACACCGCGCACTGCAGGGGAAACCCTGTGGTTGCAATTCGCCAGTCAGCTGGAGACGCAAGCCAACGAGCATGAACCCATCGCGTTGCGTCTGTTGATCCACGGCCAGCTCGGCTCCGAGGAGCAGCTGCTGTCGGGGCTGCGACGGGGCAGGGTGCAGATTGCCAATCTTTCCGCCTTGATGCTTTCAACCGTCGTGCCGGAGATGGTCCTGCTGCAGGCGCCCTACCTGTTCGGATGCGAGGCCGAGGCCGACCTGGTATTCGATGACCTGCTGACACCGTATTTCCGTGAGCGGCTGCGCGAGGAGAATCTCGTTCTGCTTGAGTGGCTGGAGATCGGTTTTCATCATGTCTACGGCAGATTTCCCGTGCATACCCCGGCGGCCGTGGCGGGGACGCGCTACCGCGTCTCTTCGAGTATCGGCTCCCAGCTCTTTGCCCGCGCCCTCGGGGCCGACGTCATCCCGCTTGGCTTTGCCGACATCGTGCCGTCGCTGCAGACAGGCCTGATCGAGACGGGTGAGAACTCCACCTCACTCTTCGTGCGTACCGGCATCGCCGGCGAAGCCCCCCATTTCACGCTGACCGCGCACGCCTTCGGCGCCTCGGCGGTGCTGGCCTCCCGGGCGTGGTGGGACGGGCTGCCAGACAGGCAGCGCGAGCGACTGGCCACCGCCTTTCCAGGCATTGAAGAAAGCCGTCGGGCAATTCGCGCAGAGGCGCGCAGTGATTTGGCCGAAAGCGAGCCTCGGGGCATCGTCGTCCATCATCCCGACGCTGTTGAGCGGGCCGCCTGGGAGGCGGCGGGCGCGCAGGCCTATGCCCAGCTTATTGCCCGTCTGGATGATCGTGGGCGGTCGCTGCACGAGCAGATCGTTGCGCTCAAGGCGGACTTCGCGACTGCGGGGGGTTGTGCAAGTGCAACCGCCAGCGTTACGGCGCATGCTCGGATGGGCGATCCATGAGGCCAGCAGCAGTCTTTGGCCCGATGATCTCCTGCCACGCACTCGAGCCGCATCTTGCCCTGTTCGGGGGGCTCATGGGTCTGCACCCGGAGGGCCCGCCACAGACCCTCATGCCCTCTGCGACGGCTGCGTTGTTCGGCGTGACCGACCGACAGCTGCGCGTGCAGGTGCTCAGAACGCCTGGCACCCGGACTGGCATCGTACTGCTTGAGTTCGATCCACCCCCGCGAGCCTGTATACGCGAACGGGATACTGCACTGCATGCCGACGCACTGAAAGTGATTGATTTCTATTCACCGGATTTCGATCGCATGCTCGCGCATGTCGCCTCAGCAGGGTATTCACTGGAGCCCGATGTTGCCGCTTACGAGCTGCCCGAGGGCCGGTTTCAGGAGGCGCACCTCTGGGGGCCGGATAACGTCATCCTGGGCTTGTTGGGTGGGCCACGCGAGTTCTTCAAGCGGTTCGCTACCGTCACCGACCGACTCTTCAGCGAAGTCCAGAGTCTCTCGACGCCAGTGAGCGATCTGGCCGCCGTGAAGACCTTCTACCGCGATGTCCTGGGCTTGTCGACGGTCTACGAATACAAGATTACCGATCCGAGCTTCGGTGAGCTGATCGGCTCAGAGGAGACGCTTGCCCTGCACGCGACGAATGTCGGGCGTCGCACCGAAGAGCCCTATTTCGGGCTTATTGATTATGGTCTTGCGCGAGACCGGATGCCTTCTTTGCGCGACCAGGCGACTGAACTGCGTCGTGGCATTGTCGGTGCAGTCGTGTTGGTGCCGGATCTTCAGGCATCGCTGGCGGTCGCGCGGCGCCGCGGGGATTCTCAGCGTGAGGCGGTGACCCTGTCGATCGCGGGCCAGACGGAGGTGTCGATGGCACTGGTGCAGGCGCCGCATGGCGTCGAGCATCTGCTGGTACAGGTCAGCGATATCGAGAGTGTTTGAGCTGTTCGGGCGTCCAGGCTGGGGGTCAATCGTCGCGCTCGCCTTCAGGTTCAACACGCCATTCAGCGTCCTCGAATTCGCCGATCTTTCGGTGTAACCGGGTACCGCGCGCCCCCGGCGACTGCTGGATGATCCTGCTGGCCCTGAGCCACGCCTCGGCGTACTGCTCAGGCCATTGGCAACTCCGCCGGGTCGTCACTCACGCGGATGATCCTGCCACCCATGTTGCCGCCCGAGAACAGGCTGCCCAGCGCAGCAGGCGCATGCTCCAGGCCTTCGGCGACATCGTCGAACACCCGCAACTGGCCTTCGCTGTACCACTGGCGCAACGCCCGCTCGAACTCCGGCCAGCGCTCGACATAGTCGAAGACGAAGAAGCCTTCCATGCGCGAACGTCGGTAGAGCAGGTTGAAATAATGCGTGGGCCCTGGCGGGCGAGGGCGCTGGTACTCGGTCGAGATCATGCCGCACAGCACCACGCGGGCGTTCAGCGCAAGACACTGCAGCGCAGTGTCGAGCATGTCACCGCCGACTGAATCGAGGTAGACATCAATGCCGTCCGGGCAGGCCTGTTGCAGTGCGCCGAGCAGGTCCCCCGCGCGATAGTCGATGGCCACATCGCACAGGGCCTGCTCGCGCAGCCAGGCGCACTTCTCCGCACCCCCCGCGATGCCGATGATGCGCTTGGCGCCCTGGATGCGGGCCAGCTGGCAGGCGATGGTGCCGACGCCGCCGGCGGCCGCAGAGATCACCACCGTGTCGCCACGCCGCACCTGGCCGATTTCGATGATGCCGACATAGGCGCTGAAGGCGAGCTGCCCGAACAGGCCCAAGACTGTGGTCAGCGGTCGGACGGGCTCGAGCACCTTGCGGACGGCACCGGTGTTGTGATCGGAGAGCTCGGGTGCTGCCGCGTCGAGCACGGCATAGTCCTGCCAGCCGAGCGCGCCCTGCACGATATCCCCCACCGCGAAGTGCGGATGGTGGCTGGCGACCACCTGACCGACCCCCCGGCCACGCATGATTTCACCGATCTCCACGGGGGTATGGAACTGGCGCTCCTCGGAGATATACATGCGTTGCGCCGGGCTGGTGCCCAGCAGCAGCGTCCGCACGAGGATCTGCCCTTCAGCGGGCTCTGGCATCGGCGCCTCGACCAGCTCGAAATGCTGCGGCCCGATGATCTCGTCGGCGCCGACGAAACGCTTGAGCCGCCATTGGCGGTTGGTGTTTGTCTGTTTCATGTCCAGAACCTTTTTCGTACTGTCAGGCTTTTCAATGTCTGCGGAATGCTGGTCAGGACGATTGACGCCTGCGCGCACCAGCGATCCACTGCATGGACTCACAACACTCAATGGTGACGCAAAAACAAAAGTTGTGCGCCTTCATGGGGTCAGGACTGCTATCTTTCACTTCACCACCGCCGCCTGTCGGTCACCGAGGTGCGGCAAGACCCACGCCTGTTGCAGGAGCCAGACCCATGTCCCAGCCGCACACCGCATTCACGACGGAGCTGCCCGAGCGCCTGTCACGCCTGCTGGGTCAGGAGTATCTGCTCACCGACGAGGCCAACCGTGAGTTCTTCTCCCAGGACGTCTATCGCGCAGGCGGCAAGGTGCTGGCGGTCGCGCAGCCCGGCTCGATCGAGGAGCTGCGCGAAGTGGTGCGCCTGAGCACCGAAGCGGGCGTGAGCGTCGTGCCGCGCGGCGGCGGCATGTCCTACACGGATGCCTACCTGCCGGCCCGCGCCGGCGCGGTGATGGTGGATACGCGCCGGCTGAATCGCATCATCGAGATCAATGCCGAGGCGCGCTATGTGGTGGTGGAATGCGGCGTCACCTGGAGCCAGCTGCACGAGGCGCTGGCGCCG
>RECU01000107.1 GCA_007693855.1 Gammaproteobacteria bacterium
CAGAAAGCCTGCGTTCGAGAACGCACCGACGAGATACCCCTCCGAGAGTTCCAATGGCTGCATCGCCCTATAAACAGGCCACGAACCCACGAAGGTGAATATCATGACTTCCTTTAAACTGATGATCGGTGTTTTGCTGCTGTCATCCGCCGCAGTGCTGATGAACGGCTGTGCTACCCGTGAGCAGACAGGCCAGTTGATAGGCGGTGCCGCGGGCGCAGCCGCTGGGACTCAGGTAGGGGGCGGCTCCGGTCGCACCATTGCCACCGTTGGTGGTGCCGTTCTTGGCGCCGCAGTCGGCGGCGCGATCGGTGGTCGCATGGACGACCATGACAGGCAGCAGACAGGTCTTGCACTGGAAAATGCGGAAACCGGGAGAAACACGCAATGGGTGAACCCGGACACGGGCTACCGCTATGACCTCATGCCCACCGACACCTATCAGTCCGCCTCCGGGCGGCCCTGTCGCGATTACACAATGCAGGCAGTGATAGACGGGCGCGAAGAAACCATCCACGGGACTGCCTGCCGCAGGGCCGACGGCACCTGGGAGTAGTTCTCGGCTGAGTGCAAGCCGCCTGGATCGCGGCTCGTAGTCTGCGTCTTCATTTTCACTGACATGTGAGGCACCGGCGTGTAATCTCGGCGAAAGCCAAGCCGCCTGGTGCCCGATGATCAAGCAGCCCCGACCTGGTTTTTCCCGCAGAGCCACTTTGAGCGGTCTGTTCTGCCTGCTCTGTGCTGTTGCACTAACCTCGACCGCACAGGACGTCAGTGGCGATAGCCCGCCCGCCGAACTCACCCGTGATGAGGCGGCACCACTCGCTGCTGCTTCTGATGATGATGCGGCTGATGATGACGCTGCACAATTGCGTGCAAGCGTCAGCGGCTACGTCGATGGACTGATAGCCGCCATTCAACGCGAACACAGCCTTGCGGCGGTCAGTCTGGCCATCGTCAAGGACAACCAGCTGCTAACAGCCAGCGGCTATGGCATGGCCGACGTTGCCCAGAGCCGCCCGGTGCGCGCCGAAGACACGCTGTTTCGTATCGGCTCGGTCTCCAAGACCTTTGTCTGGACCGCTGTGATGATGCTGGCTGAACGCGGCCAACTTGATCTCGATGCCGACGCGAATCAATACCTGACAGCTTTCCAGATCCGTGCCGGCTTCAACGCGCCGGTCACCCTCCGAGACCTGATGTCACACCGCGCCGGTTTCGAGGACACGCTGCAGCTGTTTGCCGTCCGCGACGACGATCCACGCAGCCTTGCCGAACTGCTGGCTGCCCACCAGCCGAAGCGAGTCTTTGCACCCGGCACACGCACCTCGTATTCCAATTGGGGTTCGGCACTGGCAGCACACATCGTCGAAGAAGCCGCCGGCGTGCCGTACGGTGAATTCCTGCGCGATGAAATTCTGTTGCCGCTGGGCATGCGCAATACCACCTGGACGCCACCGGCGGACATGGCCCCCGAGATGCGTCAACACCTGGCCACGGGCTACAAGCGCGACCGCGGTGGTCTGGGCCTGCAGGGATACCTGCAGCTGGGCGCGTACTGGCCGGCCGGGGGCATGGCAGCCACGGCCACGGACATGGCCCGCTGGATGCGCTTCCACCTCAATGGCGGCGTGCTCGATGACGTCCGGCTGCTCAAGGCAACATCACACGCACAGCTCTGGACCCGCGCCTTTGACGATCGTCCTGGCGGCGCCGATGTTGCACATGGCTTCATCGATCGCCCGTACCGGGGCCTGCGCACGCTGGGACATGCGGGTGGCACTGCGGCGTTTCTGACCAATATGGTGATGGTTCCGGAACTCGACCTGGGGGTCTATGTCTCGCAGAACGGCGCCTGGAACATGGCGATCATGTCAGTGCCGGACCTGGTGGTGGATCGCCTCAGAGCACACCCCTATGTGCCCTTGCTCACCGGCGACGAAGACGAGGCTGTCGGCGACGTTGCTGAACTGGCCGGCACCTACCTCAACAACCGTCGGGTGTTCTCGACCTTCAGCGCCCTGCTGGGTGCCCTGAACCCGAGTATTCTCACCGCCGTTGGCGATGACGGATTCACGGTCAACCTGCTGGACTCCAAGCTCTACCAGCAGGTTCCGGGCGAAACTGACCTGTACGAAGCCGCTGATGGCGATCGCGTCGCCATCATTCGCGATGCCAACGGCAAGGCAGTGGCGCTGGCCGATGGGATGGGTGTACACACCTACGAACGCCTCGGCCTGTGGACGCATCCGGGCACGCTTGCTGCGCTGCTGGGCCTGAGCCTGCTGCTGGCCATTACCCGGTTGCTGGGCGCCTGGCGCCGCTTCGGCAAGGGCCAGAGCCGGGGCTTTGCCTCCCGGTTCGCCGGCACTGTCGGCCTGCTGTCAGCACTGATCGTATTTGTATTCTTCGCAGCCGTGGCCTACCTGGTGGTCAGCCTGCTGGCATTCGATCTGGCGACCATGGCAGACAACTACCCGGCGCCGGCCATGTTCTATACCCACTATGCCGGCTGGCTGATGGCCATCGCCGCCGGGGCCATGCTGTTGAGCCTGTGGCCGGCCTGGACACAGGCCAACTGGGGTATATTCCGGCGCCTGCACTTCAGTGCCTTCGCCGTAGTCCTCACACTTGCCGCGCTGCTGCTGTGGCAGTGGCGTGTCATAGGTGCTGCTGTCATCTGATATCGTGTCGATCAGGCCGGCCCCCGGTGTCAGGATAGTTGTCGCCTCGGTCGGGATGCGGCAAACGTGCCAATGCTGATCGCGTTCGGCGACTATGGGTTGACGAGCATGAAGGTCTGGACCGAGGAGATGGATGAATCGCTCCGGGAAGACGAGGTGCTCGCGGCCCTGCAGAACCGCTCCGCCACCGAAGCGCTGGTCCTGGACCCGTTCTCGTCGAACACCATTGCCTAGTGCGGGCCCGCGGCACCCACATCGCGCCCCATGGTCTCCGCCCGGAGGTCAGCCGACCCCCAACAGCACGCTTGCCAGGACGGTGACGAGCACCACGATCCAGGGCGCCAGCCCCCAGGCGGCGAGCAGGATGAATGCCGTCGCACCTATCAGAAAATGGCTCGGCGTCAGGATGGCACTGGTCCAGACGGGGCTGTAGAGCGCAGCGGCCAGAATCCCCACGACAGCCGAATTCGCACCGGCCATCAGCGGCAAGGCGAATCGATGCTGCCTCAGGTGATCCCAGTACGGCAGCACCCCGAGAACGAGCAGGATACCCGGCAGGAATACCGCAACCAGTGCCACGGCAGCACCGCGGACACCACCGAGGTTGGCGTCGAGCGCACCGAGGTAAGCCGCAAAGGTGAACAGCGGACCTGGCACCGCCTGTGCGGCGCCATAGCCCGCCAGAAACGCCTCCGGCGACACCCATCCGGACTCGACCACACGCGCTTCGAGCAATGGCAGCACCACATGGCCGCCCCCGAACACGAGGGCGCCGGCACGGTAGAACGCTTCGAACAGCTCAAGCACATGCGAAGGCCAGATCACCGCCAGGATCGGCAGCCCGCCTAGCAAGAGCACGAAAACCAACAGCAGGCGTGTACCCGCCCGCCGCGAGAGGGCTATATCTACATGGCCGCTGGTGTTCGCGGTAATCCCCCGGCAGCACCACAGCCCGGCAAGGGCACCCACGGTGATCGCGCTGATTTGGCCGACCGCCGTCGGCAGGTAGATGACCAGGGCAATGGCGCCCAACGCGATCGTCGCGCGCTGGCGATCGGGACACAGCGTCCGCGCCATCCCCCACACTGCATGGGCCACCACGGCCACGGCGACAAGCTTCAGACCATGAATCACACTTTGCCCGACGGGCCCGCCGAATGCGTCGGCGGTATAGGCGAAGATCAACAGCAGCAGAGCGGAGGGTAGCGTGAACGCGCTCCAGGCCAACAGCCCGCCGAGCAGCCCTGCCCGCGACATGCCCAGTACAAAGCCCACCTGGCTGCTGGCAGGCCCGGGCAGGAACTGGCACACCGCAACCAGATTCGCGTAGCTGGCGTCATCGAGCCATCGACGGCGGACGACCAATTCGTCTCGAAAATAACCCAGGTGCGCAACCGGCCCTCCGAAAGAGGTGCACCCGAGCTTCAGGAAAACGAGGAACACCTCCAGGGGTGAGCGGCCGTTCATGGTGATGTCGTCTCGCCCAGGACGTGGCATGTACCCTGAATCTACGCGCTGCCCAGGGCGTTGCCAATTCCGCTGCAAGTGCTGTCGTGTCTGCCGCGCACTCTAACCAACCGCCCACAAACAAAAAAACCCGCGCCGGAGCAGGACGCGGGTTTGATATTTGATTGGTAGCGGGGGCAGGATTCGAACCTGCGACCTTCGGGTTATGAGCCCGACGAGCTGCCAGACTGCTCCACCCCGCAACCGTTAAGCCGCATAGTATACGACCCTGGACACTTGATCACAAGCCCTATTCGGCCGCTCGCCAGTCAACCCGGGATGACGGCCGCGACCAGCGACAGCAAGGGTCCGGGGAGAATCCCGAGGGCAAGCACCGCCAGGCCGTTGGCACTGACCACAAAACGCAGATCACCGGCAGGTAGCGGGCGAACCTCGTTGGCAGGTGGTTCGAAGTACATGTACCAGACCACCCGCAGGTAGTAGTAGGCACCAATCACCGAGAACAGCACACCAAGCACCGCGAGCCACGTGTAGCCGGCCTCGATGGCCGCCCCGAAAACCGCCACCTTCGCGTAGAACCCGACAAATGGCGGCAGCCCCGCCATGCTGAACATGATCAGGAGCATCACGAAAGCAAACCATGGACTGCGCGCGTTGAGCCCCTTGAAGTCCTCGAGGTTTTCCGCCTCGAAGCCTTCGCGGGAGAGCAGGATGATCATGCCGAATGCACCCAGCGCCATGACCACGTAGACCAGCGCGTAATACATCGCCCCCTGCACGCCCGCGGCCGTGCCCACAAGCACGCCCACCAGGATGAAGCCCACATGCGAGATGGTGGAGTACGCCAGCATCCGTTTCAGGTTGCTCTGGGCAATCGCCACGATGTTGCCGATCGCCATGGACAGCACCGCCAGCACCAGGACCATGCCCGACCAGCTCTCGTGCAGATCTCCCAGGCCCTCGATCAGCACGCGCAGCACCAGTGCGAACGACGCGATCTTGGGGACCGACCCCAGAAACAGTGTCACCGACGTCGGCGCGCCCTGGTAGACGTCAGGCAGCCACATGTGAAACGGCACGGCGCCGAACTTGAAGGCGATGCCCACCAGCAGGAAGGACAGCCCGACTGCCATCGGCAACATCAGCACCTCGCCCGCAAGTACCGCCTCGGCGATGCCGGCAAGTTCGATCGATCCGGTCGCACCGTAGATCATCGACACCCCGTAGAGCAGCGAGCCAGATGCAATGGCGCCAAGTACAAAATACTTCATCGCTGACTCTGCACCCACTGCACAGTCGCGCTTGAATGCCACCAAGGCGTACGACGACAGCGCCAGAAGCTCCAGGCCAAGGTACATGGTCAGCAGGCTGCTCGCGGAAATCATCACCAGTACACCGAGCATCGCAAACAGCGCCAGCAGGTAATAGTCTCCACCGAGCAGACGCTGCTGCTGCAGGTAGCTGCGTGAATAGATGAACACCAGCGCCATGGCCGCTAGCGCGAACAGCTTGAGCACACGCCCCGCCGGATCCATCACGTAACTGCCAGAGAAGGCGAACTCCCGTCCGGCCAGCGGCTGTATCGCTACCGCCAACGCGGTGACCAGCAGCGCCACCAGCGATAACAGATAAGTGATGGCACGCTGGTGATCCTTGAGGAAAATATCCACCAGCAGCACGACACAGGTTGCGCATAACAGCACGATCTCAGGGAGTGCCAGCCCGATGTTGAGTTCCGATGCCGTCATGTGGCGTACCGATCCATGTCAAAGCCGCACATCATGGCCCCACCAGCTTGCTTTGCGCCACGTGATCCAGCAGCCCGGCAATCGAGGCTTCCATCACCTCGACCAGGGGTGCAGGCCACACGCCGATCAGCAACACCATGAACGCGAGTATGGCGAGCAGGGAAAATTCCCTGGCGTTTATATCCGTCAGTTTCGCGACCTGCTCATTGGCCACCTCGCCAAAGACCACCCGCTTGATCATCCAGAGCGTGTACGCGGCCCCGAGCACCAGCGTGGTACCCGCAAGGAAGGCATACCAGAAGTTCGCCTGGAAACTTGCCAGAATGACAAAGAATTCACCGACGAATCCGGAGGTCCCCGGAAGACCGGCATTGGCCATGGCGAACAGCACCATGAATGCGGCGAACCGCGGCATGGTGTTCACCACCCCGCCATAATCTGCGATCTCGCGACTGTGCATCCGGTCATAGAGCACGCCAACGCACAGGAACATCGCGCCTGACACCAACCCATGCGAAATCATCTGGATCATGCCACCCTGCACGCCCAGCATCGCGCCGTCGCCATCCGGGTTGTTCGCGAAAATCGCGAACACCACAAAAAAGCCCAATGTGACAAAGCCCATGTGCGCGATCGAGGAGTAGGCAATCAGCTTCTTCATATCGCGCTGAACCAACGCCACGAAACCGATATAGACGACGGCAATCAGCGAAAGCCCGATCATCAGCCAGTCAAGCGACATCGACGCATCCGGCGTGATGGGCAGGCTGAAGCGTACGAAGCCATAGCCCCCCATCTTGAGCATGATGGCCGCCAGAATGACCGAGCCACCGGTGGGCGCCTCGACGTGAGCGTCGGGCAGCCAGGTGTGGACCGGCCACATGGGCACTTTCACCGCGAACGCAGCCAGCAAGGCAAAGAAAATCAGCGTCTGTTCAGACAGGCTCAACGGCAGCTGGTGAAAATCCAGAATGGCGTAGCTACCGGACTGCGCATACAGGTAGAGCAGCGACACCAGCATGAACACGCTGCCGAAAAACGTGTACAGGAAGAACTTCACGGTCGCGTAGACACGCCGCTTGCCACCCCAGATACCGATGATCAGGAACATCGGTATAAGCATGGCCTCCCAGAAGACGTAAAACAGCAGCCCGTCCAGTGCGCTGAACACGCCGATCATCAGTCCCTCGAGAATCAGGAAGGCCGCAAAATACTGCGCCGGTTTCTCCTTGATGACCTGCCAGCCGGCCAGCACGATCAGGGGCGTGATGAAGGTTGTTAAAAGCACCAGCGGCATGGACAGCCCGTCCACCCCGAGGTAGTACTCGACATTGAAGCGCTCGATCCAGGGTAGCCGCTCGACGAACTGCATGGCATCCGTGCCGCGTTCGAACCCTACCCACAGCGGCACGCTGACCAGAAACACCACGACCGACACCGCCAGCGCCAGCCAACGCTCCAGCCGCAGGTCGCCACCACCCGGTTTCAGGGCATCCAGGGCCAGCACCGCCAGGCCACCGACGATCGGCAGCCAGACCAGTACGCTGAGCAGTGGGAAGTTTTCAGCCATGACTCGACAGCCCTGCTTGTTGTTCGTATTCGCGCTGCATTCCGAATCAGCCGCGCGTCAGCAGCCACGCCAGAATGAGGCAAAGGCCGATGACCATTGTGAACGCATAGTGATACAGATAGCCCGTCTGCACGCGGCGGACCAGACCCGACAGCCAGCCCACGGCACGGGCACTCCCGTTGACCAGTACGCCGTCGATGATGCCCTGGTCGCCTCCACGCCAAAGGGCGCCACCAAAGAACCGCGAGCCTCTCGCGAGCACCTGCTCGTTGAACGCATCGAAATAGTACTTGTGTTCGAGTACCGAGTACGTCCGATGAAACCGCTCCTGCAGTGCTGCCGGGATATCCGGACGTTTGATATACAGAAACCAGGCGGTGAGCGCGCCTGCGAAGGCCAGATACAAGGCTGGTGTGGCAAAGCCGTGGACAACGAACCCCGCCGGCGAGGTGAACTTCTCACCAACCACCGCCAAGGTGTCATTGGCGGGGAGGACAAAAATCGACTCAGCAAACGCGCCGCCGAAAAGCAGCGGCTGGATCGTCAGCCAGCCGATCGCCACCGATGGGATGGCCAGCAGGATCAGCGGCACCGTCACGACCCGTGGCGACTCGTGCAGGTGTTCGCGAGTGTGGCGATCGAAGCGTTCTTCGCCATGGAACACCATGAACAGCAGCCGGAAGCTGTACAGCGCCGTGATGAAGACGCCAATCAGCACACACCAGTAGGCGTAGGTCGAGCCCGGAATGTTTGCCGCATGCACCGCCTCGATCAGGGCATCCTTGGAAAAATATCCTGAGAACCCGGGGAATCCGACCAGCGCCAGGGTACCGATCACCACGGTCGCATAGGTCACCGGCATGTAGCGACGCAGTCCGCCCATCTGGCGCATGTCCTGCACGTGGTGCATACCGATGATCACCGAACCTGCGGCAAGAAACAGCAGCGCCTTGAAGAACGCATGAGTCATCAGGTGGAACATGCCGGCCGCATAGGCCGAGACGCCAAGCGCAACTGTCATGTAGCCGAGCTGCGACAGTGTCGAGTAGGCCACGACACGCTTGATGTCGTTCTGTACGAGCCCGAGCAGCCCCATGAAAAATGCTGTGGTCGCCCCGATCACCAGCACGAAGGACAACGCGGCGGTGGAATACTCGAACAGCGGCGACATCCGCGCCACCATGAAGATCCCGGCGGTGACCATGGTCGCCGCATGGATCAGCGCCGAAATCGGTGTCGGACCCTCCATCGAGTCGGGCAGCCAGACATGCAGCGGCACCTGTGCCGATTTACCCATCGCGCCGATGAACAGCAGAATGCAGGCCAGGGTCAGCGCCGACCACTGCGCATCCCCCCAGATGTTGACTGTGGTGGCCTGGATCTCTTCAGCCTGGGCGAACACGGTGAAGTAATCCAGCGACCCCGCGTAATACAACAGGGCCCCGATCCCAAGCAGAAACCCGAAATCTCCTACCCGGTTGACGATGAACGCCTTCATATTGGCAAATATCGCTGTGGGCTTGCGATACCAGAAGCCGATCAGCAGATAGGACACCAGACCTACAGCTTCCCAGCCAAAAAACAGCTGAAGGAAATTGTTCGACATCACCAGCATGAGCATGGCGAACGTGAACAGGGAAATGTAGCTGAAGAAACGCTGGTAGCCCGGGTCATCGCGCATGTAACCGATGGTGTAGACATGCACCATCAACGACACGAACGTCACCACCACCATCATCAGCGCCGACAGCGGATCGATCAGAAACCCGATCTCCATCGACAGGTTGCCGGTCACCGCCCAGATGTAGACCGCCTGGTTGAAGACCTCCGCGCCATCGATGAAAACATCCTTGGCAACGACGAGCGAGAGCACGAAAGCGACAGCCACACCGAGAATGGTGACCCAGTGTGCCCCCGCCCGGCCGATCTGCCGACCGAGGAACCCAGCGACGACTGCCGCCACAAGCGGCGCGAGGACAATCGTGAGATAGATGTTTTCCACCGCGCTCAGCCCTTCATCGTGTCGAGGTCGTCAACGTTGATACTGCGGCGACTGCGAAACAGGACGACAAGTATCGCCAGACCGATCGCCGCCTCGGCGGCGGCGACCGTCAGAATGAAGAACACGAACACCTGACCGACGACATCGTCGAGCATGCGTGAGAAGGCGATGAAGTTGAAGTTCACCGCCAGCAGCATGAGCTCGATACACATCAGCAGGATGATGACGTTCTTCCGGTTGAGGAAGATGCCCGTGACCGCCAGCGCAAACAGCGCGGCGGCGAGCAGAAGATAGTAGGAAACAGGTACCACGGCAGCCTCTGCGGGTTATTCCTTGTCAGCGTCCATCTTGACCAGGCGTACGCGATCTTCGCGCCGCACAGCCACCTGTC
Source organism: Gammaproteobacteria bacterium (assembly GCA_007693855.1). Classification (GTDB taxonomy): domain Bacteria; phylum Pseudomonadota; class Gammaproteobacteria; order Steroidobacterales; family PWYM01; genus PWYM01. The sequence goes on from RECU01000107.1 coordinate 9,863, forward strand.
GGGCCACATCCTGAACCTTGAGCCCGGGGCGTCGCCGCATCGTCAGCGTGATTGCCGCGACGATCGCAACGAGCAGAATCACCGCCGCCAGCTCGAAGGCATAGACGTGTTCGGTATACAGGACACTGCCGAGTTCACGGGTGTTGCTTACCTCAGCCGAGCGCAGTTCCGGGGTCATCATCAGCGGAGTGTCCTGAGCACGGAACCAGAACACGTTCGCCAGCAAGGCCACAATTACCAGAGAGACCACCGCACCGAGCGGCGCGTAGCGCGAAAATCCCTCGCGCAGCCTCGCCAGATTGATATCCAGCATCATCACCACAAACAAAAACAGCACCATCACCGCGCCGACGTAAACCAACACCAGCACGATGGCCAGGAACTCCGCTTCCAGCAACAGCCAAAGCCCCGCGCTGACGAAAAACGCCAGCACCAGGAACATGGCCGAGTACACCGGGTTGCGCGAGGTAATCACCCCGACTGCTGCGCTCAGCAGCACTGCGGCCAGGGCAAAAAAAAGTACGTGTCCAATCAAGATCCCACTCCTGGGGGGCCGGGCGGCGCGTCAGCGGTAGCGCGCGTCGGCGGCCTTGTCTGCAGCGATCATCGCCTCGTAACGATCGCCAACGGCGAGCAGCTTGTCTTTGCTCATGATGTTCTCGCCACGGCGTTCCATGTGGTACTCGTGAATGCGCGTCTCCACAATGGCGTCGACGGGACAGGCTTCCTCACAAAAACCGCAGTAGATGCACTTGAACAGGTCGATGTCATAACGGCTGGTGCGTCGCGTGCCATCGGGCCCGGTCGAGGACTCGATAGTGATGGCGAGCGCCGGACACACGGCTTCACACAGCTTGCAGGCAATGCAGCGCTCTTCACCATTGGCGTAACGGCGCAGCGCATGCAGGCCGCGAAACCGTGGCGACTGCGGGGTCTTCTCTTCCGGATACGCTACTGTGAACTTCCGAACCCAGAGATTACGGAAGGTCAATCGCAATCCCTGGAGAAGCTCCCAGAGGAAATAGGTCTTGAAAAAACTTCGCGTCATGCTGCTCATGGGTCTCACCTCGCCCAAGGGCCGATTTCCAGATACACCATGCCACCAAGCACGAAGATCCAGATGATCGTCACGGGAATGAATACCTTCCAACCGAGGCGCATGATCTGATCGTAGCGGTAACGGGGAAAGGTGGCGCGGAACCAGAGAAAGCAGAACAGGAACAGGGCTGTTTTGAGTGCAAACCAGAAAAAGCCGGATTCCGCGAGGAATGTATCACCCAACACCGGCAGCCCGGCGAACGGGGACAGCCATCCCCCCAGGAAAAACAGCGCCGTGAGCGCCGCAATGAGAATCATGTTGGCGTATTCGGCGAGGAAAAACACCGCAAACGCCATGCCGGAGTATTCCACATGGAAGCCGGCGACGATCTCGGACTCCCCTTCGGCCACGTCGAAGGGCGCACGGTTTGTTTCAGCGATCCCAGAGATGAAATAGACGACGAACAGCGGCAACAACGGCAGCCAGAACCAGCTCATCAGTGTCCCCCCGGCCTGGGCGCGGACAATGTCGCTGAGGTTGAGGCTTCCTGCTGCCATCAGCACCCCGACGAGTGCGAAGCCCATGGCGATTTCATAGGCCACGATCTGGGCCGCCGAACGCATGGCGCCGAGGAAGGCATACTTGGAATTGCTCGCCCAGCCGGCCAGGATGACGCCGTAGACGCCGACCGAGGTCAGCGCCAGCACGTACAACAGCCCCGCGTTGATGTCTGCCAGCACGAAGTTCTCGGTGAAAGGAATCACCGCCCAGGTCGCGAACGCTGGAATGATCGCCAGCAGCGGTGCAATCACGAACAGGAACCTGTTGGAGTTCGTCGGGATGACGACCTCCTTCAGCATCAACTTGAGCACATCGGCAAACGGCTGCAGCAGGCCTTTGTAGCCCACGCGGTTGGGACCGATCCGGTTCTGGATATAGCCGATGACTTTACGTTCGGCGTAGGTGAGATAGGCCACGCAGAGTGTCAGCGCGATCAGGATCGGCACGATCTGAGCGACGATGACACCGACGGTCTGCACCGTATCGGGCAGCAACTCCCAGCCTGGCAAGGCGTTCAGCAAAGCTTCCATCAGCGCGGCGTCCTCATGCGTTCACCGCCTCGGAACCATCCGCAGCCGCAGGCTCCACTGCCCTCGCCTGGGCCGTGCGCGTCTGCTGCAGGGCAGACGCACGGCGCAGCACGGCATCAACCTGATACATGGGCACGTCTAGTTCATCCAGTGGGATATCCACGGACACGCGCGCCGCCTGGAAACTGCCGCAGTAACCGGTCTGCGGCACGCTACCCGACAACACCTCACGCAGATGATCCCGCACGTCCTCCGAACTTGCGTACTCACAGTCCGGGAGGTCCAGAAGATTCCCCAGCACCCGCAGGACTTTCCAGCCTGGCCGGCTTTCACCCAGCGGCCGTGAAGCCCCCGCGAAACTCTGCCAGTCCCCGGCCACGTTGACGAAGGTGCCCGAGGTCTCCGCAAAACTGCCGATCGGCAGCAGGACATTACAGCTCGCTCGTAATGCTGGTGTGTCCCAGGCCGTCAGCGCGATGTTGAAGTCGGCCGACTCCAGGGCACGTTGTGCCAGAGACGCGCAGGCGAGATCACTCTCCGGCTCGATGCCGTGCAACAGGTAGGCCTTGCGCGGCGCCTCGAACATTTCGACGAGCCCGCGCCCGACACGTTCCACCGGCGCGCCTCCGGCGACGCGATGCGGAAGCACTCCAGCAAGACAGGCGCCGGCACTGTTGGGGCCGTCACTCAGCTGCCCGAAGCTCGCACCGGTCAGCTCCGAAACCCCTGCGGCGAGCGCCCGCAGATCCGCATAGCAGGGATGGCGCACCGCGATCAGGCCGAGGATGACCGCAGCGTGTTCGGCATCTGCCAGATCCGCTGCCACCGCGCGCTGCGCATCCGTGGGCACAACGCCCGAACAGGCCGCTGCGAGATGCTCCGGCACCTGGGCTTCAGCGGCCTCTGCCGCCGCCACCAGCACACCCGCCAGCCCGTCTAGCAGGTCCACGCCGTCGGAGTGCAGGTACTGGCTGACCGGGAAAAGATACTCGTCGCGTGAGGTATTCAGGAATGACACGCGCGCACCGGCCATCGCCGCCTTGCGCACCCGGTGGGCGATGATGGGCACCTCATGGCGAAGCCGGCTGCCCACCACGAACAGCCCGTGGAGCGCATCGACGTCGGCGATCGACATTCCAAGGGAGGGAAACGCGGGATCATTCTGCTGGTCGCGCGTGTCACGCACACGCAGCCGGTGATCGATATTGTGGCTGCCGAGGTGACGGGCCAGCCTGGAGAGCAGGAAATGCTCCTCCAGTGTTGCCGCAGTCGAGGCGACGACGCCGAGATGATCACCGTCGTTGCCCAGGGTCTCGGCCAGCTGCGTTGCCGCATATTCCAACGCCTCGTCCCAGCTTGTCTCGCGCCAACGCGTGCCTTCACGAATCATCGGACGCTGCAGGCGGTCTTCCGCGTACAGACCCTGATAGCTGAAACGGTCGCGGTCGGCCAGCCAGGTCTCGTTGATTGACTCGCACTCCCGGGGCACAACCCGGCGCACGGTACCGCGGAGCACATGCAGATGCATGTTCGACCCGACGCAGTCATGCGGTGACACCGCCGCATGCTGCGTCATCTCCCAGGCGCGCGCGCTGTAGCGGTAAGGCTTGTTGTTGAGTGCACCCACCGGGCAGAGATCGATGATGTTGCCGGAGAGCTCATGATCGACACTGCGCTCGATGTAGGTGCCGATCTCCATGTGCTCGCCGCGGCCGGTGGTGCCGAGTTCCTGGATCCCGGCGATCTCCTGCCCGAACCGCACGCAGCGCGTGCAGTGGATGCAGCGGGTCATGTCGGTGGACACCAGGGGCCCGAGGTTCTTGTCCTTGACCACCCGCTTGCGCTCGGTGAACCGGGAGACATCGCGCCCGAAACCCATGGCCAGATCCTGCAGCTCGCACTCGCCACCCTGGTCGCAGATGGGGCAGTCCAGCGGATGATTGATCAGCAGGAATTCCATGGTCGCACGCTGCGCCGCGATCGCCTTGGGTGAGCGGGTATAGACCTTCATGCCTTCGGTCACCGGCGTGGCGCACGCGGGCAGCGGCTTGGGCGCACGTTCCACCTCGACCAGGCACATCCGGCAGTTGGCCGCCACAGTCAGTTTCTTGTGATAGCAGAAGCGCGGCACGTAGGTGCCGACGTCGTCGGTCACCTCGATCAGCATCTGACCTTTCAGTGCCGTCGCGGGCTGGCCGTTGATCTCAAGATTGATGATGTCGTCACTCATGTGCGGTCCCGGGCGGCCTCAGGCCGCGGCCTTCTGGGCAGCGACGATGCTGCGGCCACCGTGCTCGATCATGTACTCGAACTCGTGGCGGAAATGACGGAGAAAACTCTGTACCGGCCAGGCCGCCGCGTCACCCAGCGCGCAGATGGTGTGACCTTCGATCTTGTTGGCCACATCGACCAGCATATCGAGATCCGCCGGGCGACCCTGGCCCTGCAAGATACGTGTGAGCACTCGATACAGCCAGCCCGTGCCCTCGCGGCATGGCGTGCACTGCCCGCAGGACTCGGAGTAATAGAAGCGGGAAATCCTGCGCAGCACACTGACCATGCAGGTGGTCTCGTCCATCACCACGACCGCAGCCGTACCGAGGCCCGAGCCGGCGTTGCGGATGGTATCGAAGTCCATCGTGAGTTCCATGATCATCTCGGCCGGCATCACCGGCACCGACGACCCACCGGGGATGACGGCCTTGAGCTGGCGTCCACCCCGCACACCACCGACGAAATCGAGGAGCTCGCGGAACGGAATGCCGAGACCGAGCTCGTAATTACCCGGGCGCTCTACGTGTCCGGACACGGCGAAAATGGCGGTCCCGCCAGAACCCTCGGTGCCCAGCTCCTTGAACCACTGCGCGCCATTGCGAAGGATGCTCGGCACCGATGCAAGGCTCTGGGTGTTGTTGATGGTGGTCGGGCGCCCATAGAGGCCGAAATTCGCGGGGAACGGCGGCTTGAAGCGAGGTTTTCCCTGCTTGCCTTCCAGTGACTCGAGCAGTGCGGTCTCCTCGCCACAGATGTAGGCGCCAGCACCGACGAATGTATGCAGATCGAAATCTATGCCTGAACCGCGGATGTTACGCCCCAGCAGCCCGGCCTCGTACGCTTCCTTCAGCGCGGCCTCGAAACGCGGGATCGGCTCGGCCATGAACTCGCCGCGGATGTAGTTGTAGCCCACCGTCGCGCCCATGGCGAACCCCCCGATCGCCATGCCTTCGATCAGGGCATGCGGGTTGTAGCGCAGGATGTCGCGATCATGGCAGGTCCCGGGCTCGCTTTCATCGGAATTGCAGACGATGTAGCTCTGGCCCGCCGTGTTGCGCGGCATGAAGCTCCACTTCAGACCGGTGGGGAAACCGGCGCCGCCCCGCCCGCGCAGCCCGGAGGCCTTGACCTCCTCGATCACCTGCTCGGGGGAAAGTTCACCGCGCAGAATGCGTTCCCACGCCGTATAGCCACCCACGGAACGATAGGTCTCGAGGCTCGAGGGATTCTCGAGATCACGGGTCTGCAGACATACGAGTTCTTCCTTGACCATCCCTGTCTCTCCTGCGCTCATTCCAGCGCGTCGAGGATCTCGTCAACTTTCTCGGGCGTGAGGTTCTCGTGGTAGACGTGGTCCACCATCATCATCGGCGCGCCCACGCACGCCGCCAGACATTCCTCCTCACGCTTGAGAAAAATCCGGCCATCGGGCGTGCTCTCGCCGGTACGAATACCGAGTTTGCCTTCGACGTGGGCAACGATGTCGTCCGCGCCGCGCAGCATGCAGGAAATATTGGTGCATACGGAGACATGATGACGTCCGCAGGGCCGGGTCTCGAACATCGAGTAGAACGTCGCGATCTCATAGACCTGGATAGGCGCGAGATCAAGATAGGCGGCAACCGCATCCATCAGCTCAGGGGTCAGGTAGCCATTGTTTTCATGCTGCACCGCATGCAACGCAGCGATGACCGCCGAACGCTGTTTGCCTTCAGGGAACTTCGCCACCCACTGATCAATCTCTTCACGCACGTGCGCCGAGAGTGCTCCGATGCTGTCCTGTACTTCTGCCATCAGCGGTCGATCTCTCCAAAAACGATATCCTGGGTGCCGATCACGGCGACCACGTCGGCCAACATGTGCCCCTGCACCATCTCGTTCAGGGCCGACAGATGCACGAAACCGGGCGCTCGAATCTTCAACCGATAGGGTTTGTTCGCGCCATCCGACACGAGGTAGACCCCAAATTCGCCCTTTGGATGTTCGACGGCTGCGTAGGCCTCCCCAGCAGGCACGCAGTAGCCCTCGGTGAACAGCTTGAAGTGGTGGATCAACGACTCCATGTCGTCTTTCATCTCGACCCGCGACGGTGGCGCGATCTTGCGGTCTTCGAGCATCACCGGACCGGGATTGGCGCGCAGCCAGTCTATGCACTGGCGGACGATCCGGGTGGACTGGCGCATCTCTTCGATCCTCACCAGATAGCGGTCGTAGCAATCGCCATTCACCCCCACCGGGATATCGAAATCGAGTTCGTCGTACACCTCGTAAGGCTGCTTCTTGCGCAGATCCCAGGCCACACCGGAACCGCGCAGCATCGGCCCCGTGAACCCCAGCTGCAGCGCTCGCTCCGGACTCACCACACCGATGTTGACGGTGCGCTGTTTCCAGATCCGGTTGTCGGTCAGCAGGGTCTCGTAGTCGTCGATGCAGGCCGGGAATCGCTCGGTGAAGTCAGTGATGAAGTCGAGCATCGACCCCTGACGCGCACGATTCATGCGCTCGAGCTCCTTGGCGGTGCGGAACTTCGACGCCTGGTAGTTCGGCATCTGCTCCGGCAGATCGCGATAGACCCCGCCCGGGCGGTAATAGGTGGCGTGCATGCGGGTTCCGGAGACTGCTTCATAGCAATCCATGAGATCCTCACGCTCGCGGAAGCAGTACAGGAAGATCGTCATCGCGCCGATGTCCAGCCCGTGCGTCCCCAGCCACAGCAGATGGTTCATGATCCGCGTGATCTCGTCGAACATCACGCGGATGTACTGGGCACGCTTCGGCGGCGTGATACCGAGCAGCTTCTCGATGGCCATCACGTAGCCGTGCTCGTTGCACATCATCGAGACGTAGTCCAACCGGTCCATGTAGCCGATCGACTGGTTGTACGGCTTGCTCTCTGCCAGCTTCTCGGTCGCCCTGTGCAGCAGCCCGATATGCGGATCGGCCTTGTGGATGGTCTCGCCGTCCAACTCCAGCACCAGGCGCAGCACACCATGGGCCGCTGGGTGCTGCGGCCCGAAGTTCATCGTGTAGCTCTGAATCTCAGGCACGGTTGCCGACCTCCCGGAACGATGCCTCGTCATGAAGCTGGGGCTCGTAGCGATGGTCGTCGCGGATCACCTTGGGCACCAGCGTACGCGGCTCGATGCTCACCGGTTCGTAAACCACGCGACCCTTGGCAGGGTCATACCGGACTTCAACCTGGCCGATGAGCGGGAAGTCCTTGCGGAAGGGATGACCAATGAAGCCGTAATCGGTGAGGATACGGCGCAGATCGGGATGCCCGCGAAACAGCACGCCGAACAGGTCGAAAGCCTCGCGCTCGAACCAGTTGGCCGACGCCCATACGCCGACCAGTGAATCGATCATTGGCCGGTCATCATCCGGACACCACGCCCGCAGCCGTACCCTGCAGTTGTGCTGCAGCGAAAGCAGATGACACACCACCCCGAAACGCCGTCCGGCGCCCCGCTCGCCCGGCGCCGCCGTGGCAGCATCGCCTGCCTCCACCTGCGGCGCCTCAGCCGCCACCGCAGCGAAATGCTCCGCGGCGGCACCACTGCGGTTTACGCCGCGACTGAAACCCGAAGCCGTGGCCTCGAAGGTTTGCCACTCGACCCGCCCATAGTCGGCGTAATCCACCACACACAGGTCGACCAGCATCTCGAAGCCCAGCGCCGCCTCGTCGCGAAAGCGCTCTGCCACCGCACGCCAGCGCTCTGCCGGCACTTCGTAGGTCAGCTGACCACAGGTGGAAGACACCCGGACCAACTCGTCTCGCAGGCAGTCTTCGACGCGGCCGGCCAGCGCCTCGATTCTATCGCTCATGCGTACTCCGTTACCGCGTGATGGTATTGGTACGACGGATCTTGTTCTGCAGCTGAATGATGCCGTACAGCAAAGCTTCCGCAGTCGGCGGACAGCCGGGGACATACACATCCACCGGCACGATCCGATCACAACCCCTCACGACGGAGTAAGAATAGTGGTAGTAGCCCCCGCCGTTGGCGCACGAGCCCATGGAGATCACCCAGCGTGGCTCGGGCATCTGGTCGTAGACCTTGCGCAGCGCCGGGGCCATCTTGTTGACCAGTGTGCCGGCGACGATCATGACATCGGACTGACGGGGACTTGGTCGGAAAACCACCCCAAAGCGATCGAGATCGTAGCGCGCCGCGCCGGCGTGCATCATTTCGATCGCGCAGCACGCAAGCCCAAAGGTCATGGGCCACATCGAGCCAGTGCGCGCCCAGTTGATGAGCTTGTCGACACTCGTGACACGATAGCCGCCGGCCGGCATGCCGGCCATTGCTGGCTCCGGCGCGAGCGATTCCCTGCTCTGCTCGGCGCTCAATCCCATTCCAGCGCCCCCTTTTTCCATTCGTAAATGAAACCAATCACCAGGATCAGCAGGAATATTCCCATCGCCACGAGCCCGAAAGTGCCAATCTCATCCAGCGAGACGGCCCAGGGAAACAGGAAGGCGATTTCGAGATCGAAGATGATGAAGAGAATGGCGACCAGGTAGTACCGGACATCGAACTTCATGCGAGTGTCTTCGAAGGCCTCGAAGCCGCACTCGTAAGGAGAGAGTTTCTCGACATCCTTGTCGCCACGCCCCAGCGCAAAACCCAGCGCCAGCAGCACCGATCCCATCACGGCGGCGATGCCGAGGAAGATCACGACAGGCAGATACTGTTCCAACATCATGCACTATGTCCTGCGTCGGCAGCCCTTGGCGTCCAGATGCCAATTGTAACAGGCGAGCGCATTGCCGCGACATCACCTCCGGTGATATCGCGACGTTGACGCGGGTAGTCGTGTGTGGTGCCGACGGCCGGACTCGAACCGGCACGGCTTTCGCCACTGCCCCCTCAAGACAGCGTGTCTACCAATTCCACCACGTCGGCATATGCAACCCTAGAGAACGCAACGAACATCGACCGCGCATTGCGCTCAGTCGAGGCTCGGCACCTCGTCTTCCTCGTCCCGCAACGGTGGCTGCTCGAGCTCCGGCAGATCGCCGGGAATCGGTGTAATCACCGTCTCCCGATCGCGAGTACCGGCACCGGGCACGGCCTGTTCCATCAGGCTCGCCGGCTCCGAGCGTTGGCCGCTGAAAAACGCCAGCGTCAGGCTGGAGAGGAAAAACATCGTCGCCAGCACGGCGGTGCTGCGCGACATGAAATTGGCCGATCCGCGTGAACCGAATACCGTGCCCGAGGCACCAGCGCCAAAGGCCGCACCTGCTTCGGCACCCTTACCACGCTGCAGCAGCACGAGACCGACAATCAGCACGGCGATCAGTACATGAGTGACCAGTACGACAGTCTGTAACATTACGAACCCGTCAGGCCGCAGCGCGGCAGATATTCAGAAACTCCTCGGCCTTGAGCGATGCACCACCGACCAGGCCGCCGTCCACGTCCGGCTGGGAGAAAAGTATCCGGGCATTGTCTGCCTTGACACTCCCGCCGTAGAGGATCCGGAGCGAATCGGCAATTCTAGCATCAATTCCTGCGATCTTCCCACGCAAATACGCGTGAACAGCCTGCGCCTGCTCGGGCGTGGCCGTGTGACCGGTGCCGATCGCCCAGACCGGCTCGTAGGCCAGCACCGCGCGTGACAGCGACGCCACGCCGGCCTCGGCAATCACCGCGTCGAGCTGGCGGGCCACGACCGTTTCCGTCTGACCCGCCTCACGCTCCTGCAGGGTCTCGCCAACGCACAGCACCGGCACCAGCCCGGCGGCCTCGGCGGCGATGAATTTGCGGGCCACCACAGCATCGTCCTCACCATATAGCGCGCGACGCTCGGAATGACCCACGAGCACATGCGTGACCCCACAATCTGCGAGCATCGCGCCGGACACCTCGCCGGTAAAGGCGCCCGAGGCCTGGTGGCTCAGGTTCTGCGCCCCCACGACGAGCGCCGCGTCGCCCGCCTCGGCAATGACCTCCGCCAGGTAAACGAACGGCGGGCAGACCAGCACCTCACAGGGCAGGCCCGCACGCACGCCGGCCGCCACGGCGTGCACCAGCTCGCTGTTGGCGTGACGCGAACCGTGCATTTTCCAGTTTCCGGCGACCAGTGGCGTTCTCATGGCTTATGGGTATCCCGCAGTCGGATGGCTTGGCGGCTGACTGGCTGACCCTCCCGCCGGCGCGGCGAGAGGATAGACAGGCGCCGTCAGGAAATCAATTGCGCCGGGCCGCTCGCCGCGGCCTCGCGAACGGCGTCGGCAATCTGTGCGGCAAAGTGCCGTATCTCGCCGTCACTCTCGCCTTCGACCATGACGCGGATCACCGGCTCTGTCCCGGAGGGGCGCAGCACAACCCGTCCCCGGTCGCCCAGCGTGCGCTCCACGTCCAGCACCGCCTCGCGCACACCGCCAGCCTCATCGAGCACCAGCGGCTGGTCCAGGCGGACGTTGACGAGTACCTGGGGCAGGCGCTCCATCCCTGCGGCCAGCTCATCGAGCCCACGACCCGTGCGGCGCATCACCGCCAGCACCTGCAAGGCCGCGATGAGTCCATCCCCTGTGGTGGTCCGGTCAAGACACAGCAAGTGCCCCGACGTTTCACCGCCAAGAATACCGCCGGAAGCCTGCAGCATCGAGAGCACATGACGGTCACCGACCTTCGCACGCTGAAAGCCGATACCCGCGCCAAGCAAGGCACGCTCGAGACCGAGGTTGCTCATGACGGTCCCGACCACCGGACCCCGCAGCTCGCCTGTAGAGCGTCTGTCAATCGCCAGGATATACAATAACTGATCGCCATCGATCACATTGCCCTTGTTATCCACCATCACCAGGCGATCGCCATCGCCATCAAGCGCGATCCCCAGATCGGCCCGTACCCCAGGCACAGTCATCTGCAGCAGATCAGGACGGGTCGAGCCGCAACCGGCATTGATGTTGCGACCATTCGGCGAGCAGCCGACCGGCACGAGGTCGGCCTCGAGCTCGGCGAGGACTCGCGGCGCCACCTTGTAGGCGGCGCCATGCGCGCAGTCGATGACCACCTTGATGCCGGCCAGGTCCTGGTCCGCGGGGAAGCTCGCGCGACAGAACTCCTGGTACATGCTCCGTGCACGGGTGGCGATCTCCGCCTTGCCGAGCGAGCTGGAGTCGCGTGTCCGCGGCACACCATCGAGCGCGGCTTCGATGCGCGCCTCAAGCTCATCCGAGAGCTTGAGGCCATGGCGATCGAAGAACTTGATGCCGTTGTCGTCGTACGCATTGTGTGAGGCGCTGATGACTACGCCGAAGTCCGCATTCAACGCCTGTGTGAGATAGGCGATGCCGGGCGTCGGTAACGGCCCCAACAGTCCCACATCGAGCCCGGAGGCCACAAACCCGGCCTCAAGGGCCGACTCGAACATGTACCCCGACACCCGGGTGTCCTTGCCGATCAGCACCGAGCCACCGGAGGGCGCAAGCACCGACGCCGCCGCGCTGGCAAGACGCAACGCGAAATCCACCGTCATCGGCGGCTCGCCCACCCGGCCACGAATACCATCGGTTCCAAAATACTGACGTGTCATGTGTCTTCCTCTTGGGTCTGCGAGACGCCGACCAGGCGCCACAGGGCCAGCGCGTCGGCCGTCTCGGCCACGTCGTGCACCCGCAGCACCCTCGCACCCCGGGCAACTGCGGCGAGCGCCAACGCGAGACTCCCCGCCAGCCGCTGGGAGACCTCACGCCCAAGCAGCCGGCCGATCAGCGACTTCCGCGACAGGCCGGCAAGCACCGGCAGTCCGCTGGCGCACAGCGAAGACAAGCCGCGCAGCAGCGCCAGATTATGCGCGTCAAGTTTGCCGAAGCCGAATCCTGGATCGAGCAACAGGCGGTCCCGCCCGATCCCGGCAGCCTCGCACAGTGCCACGCGGTGCGCCAGAAACGCACTGACTTCGCTCACAACATCAGCATACTCCGGCGCCGCTTGCATGGTGCGGGGCTGTCCCTGCATATGCATCAGGCACACCGCCGCATCACTGGCCGCCACCGCCTCCAGAGCCCCGGGTGCCCGCAATGCATTGACGTCATTGATCAGGCCCGCCCCGGCGTCCACCGCCTCGCGCATCAGTGCAGGCTTCAGCGTATCCACCGACACCGGCACGGGCAGCTCCCGCACCAGACGCCTGAGCACCGGAAGCACGCGCTTGCGCTCCTCCTCCAGCGGGACCGGCGGCGCACCCGGCCGAGTCGATTCTCCGCCGATATCAATGATGGCGGCGCCCTGGGCCACCATCTCGATGGCACGGGCGGCCGCCAGTCCGGGGTCCAGAAACCGCCCGCCGTCCGAGAACGAATCCGGCGTGACGTTCAGAACACCCATGAGCCGGGGGCTTGAGAGGTCAAGCAGATGGTCAGCGCAGCGGAGCTGCCACTTCTGCGGTACGACGGTCATTCCCCCCCCAAAAAGACGAAAGGCCCCGAGGGGCCTTTCGCGCGCAGGCTGCCTGCCATATCACTCAGTGCTGACTGGCCGGCCCACCGATCGTGCCCTCGCCACCGGACTCGCGGGGCTTGCGGGCTTCGCCGGAGCCGGCGCTCGGCGGGGTGTCGGACTCCTCCCAACTCTTGGGCGGCCGCGGCTCACGTCCTTCCATGATGTCGCGAATCTGCTGTTCGTCGATGGTCTCGTACTTGATCAGAGCCTCGGCCATCGTATGCAGCTTGTCCATGTTCTCTTCGAGAATCTGGCTTGACCGTGCGTAGCTCTCATCGATGATCTTGCGAATCTCCTCATCGATGGTGTGCGCCGTCACGTCCGACACCTGCTTGTGACGGGTCACCGAGCGGCCCAGGAACACCTCGCCATCGTCCTCGCTGTAGGTCAGCGGACCGAGCCGATCGGACAGGCCCCACTTGGTGACCATGTTGCGAGCGATGTCGGTCGCCCGCTCGATGTCATTGGAGGCACCAGTTGTCACCTGGTCGGCCCCGAAAATCAGCTCCTCGGCAATGCGACCCCCAAACAGGCTGCAGATCTGTGAACGCAGACGCTGCTTGGAGTAACTGTAGCGATCCTCTTCAGGCAAGAACATGGTCACGCCGAGTGCCCGGCCACGCGGAATGATGCTGACCTTGTACACCGGATCGTGGTCCGGCACGGTGAGGCCTACGATCGCATGACCGGCCTCGTGGTAGGCCGTCAGTTTCTTCTCGCCCTCGTTCATGACCATGGACCGGCGCTCCGCGCCCATCATGATCTTGTCCTTGGCCTTCTCGAAATCTTCCATGCCCACGAGACGGCGGTTCGAGCGGGCGGCGAACAGGGCTGCCTCGTTGACCAGGTTCGCCAGATCCGCACCGGAGAAGCCCGGAGTACCCCGTGCGATCACGCCCGGACGCACGTCGTCGCCCAGCGGGACCTTGCGCATATGCACTTTGATGATCTGCTCGCGACCACGCACATCCGGCAACGGCACCACCACCTGACGATCGAAACGGCCAGGCCGCAGCAGCGCCGGGTCGAGCACGTCCGGCCGGTTGGTGGCTGCGATGACAATGATGCCCTCGTTGCCCTCGAAGCCATCCATTTCGACCAGCAGCTGGTTCAGCGTCTGCTCACGCTCGTCGTGACCGCCGCCGAGTCCGGCACCGCGATGCCGGCCAACCGCGTCGATCTCATCGATGAAAATAATGCAGGGCGCATGCTTCTTGGCCTGCTCGAACATGTCGCGTACCCGCGAAGCACCGACGCCGACAAACATCTCCACAAAGTCCGAGCCGGAGATCGTGAAGAACGGCACCTTGGCCTCACCGGCAATCGCCCGCGCCAGCAGCGTCTTGCCGGTGCCGGGCGGGCCCACCATCAGCACACCCTTGGGGATCTTGCCGCCGAGGCGCTGGAACTTGGAGGGATCCTTGAGGAAATCCACCACCTCGACGACTTCTTCCTTGGCCTCGTCAGCCCCGGCGACGTCATTGAACGTGACGTTCACCTGGTCTTCGCCGAGCAGGCGCGCCTTGCTCTTGCCAAACGACATCGCGCCACGACCGGCACCGCCGCCCTGCATCTGGCGCATGAAATAGATCCAGACCGCGATCAGCAGCAGAATCGGAAAGGAGGAAATGAACAGCTGCATCAGGAAGGATGTCTGCCGCGGTGCGCTCGCATCGATGCGCACGTTATTGTCCAGCAGCGTACTGATCAGTGCAGTGTTGTCCGTTTCCGGGTTGTACACCAGAAACTGTTCATTCCCGCGCACTGCGCGGATGGTGTCACCCTCGAAGGTGACCTTGTCGAGCTGCCCCTGGCGCACCTGGCTGAGGAAGGCGGAATATTCCAAGGTCTCGACGGTTCTGCCACCGGTGCCAAAGCTGTTGAACACCGACATCAGCACGATCGCGATCACGATCCACAAGATGATATTTTTCGCCATGTCGTTCAACGACTTACCCTCGCTGACGCCGCGTTCCCTGCGGCTCGGTTGCTGGTGCCGGCTGGCCCACGAGGACCACCCACTCGAAAATCGTACGGCGCGCGCCCGCGCATACCTTATCTGACACTACACGATGCAATAGGTTCTCGCCACCGCACCGCCCACGTTCTCAATGCGCAACGCCGGTCACTCAGCTGTGCGCAACCCACGGGCCACCAGGTAGGTCTCGCGACTGTCGGCGCGCGATGCGCCGGGCTTGCGAACACGGACCTGGCTGAAACTGCCACGGCACTCCCGGACGAACTCGTCGAATCCCTCGCCGTGGAACAACTTGGTGACGAAGTCGCCGCCCGGGCACAGCGTGCGTCGTGCGAACTCCAGCGCCAATTCCGCCAGCAGCATGGCACGCGGCTGATCCACCGCGCGGGTACCGCTCAGATTTGGCGCCATATCCGACAACACCACGTCCACACCGCGCCCGTCCAGGACCTCCAGCAGCAGCGCCAGCACTTCATCAGTAGTGAAGTCGCCCTGGAGAATTTCAACCCCCGCCAGTGCATCCATGGGCAAGACATCCAGGGCAAACACCTGGCCGCGACCCTCGAGCCGCCGCGCTGCGTACTGGCTCCAGCCGCCCGGCGCGGCACCCAGGTCGACCACGACCTGACCGGGACGCAGCAAGCGGTCCCGCTGGTCAATCTCTTCGAGTTTGAACACCGCCCGGGACCGCCAGCCCTCACTGCGTGCGCGCTTGGTCCATGGGTCCTGCGCCTGACGCCGTAACCAGCGCTGACTGCTTGAACTGCGCCGTGGCATCAGCAGACTCCCTGAATCTCCGGTTGCTGCTTGCATGTCATCGGATACGCCCCGAGCACTTCAGCGGATGCAAGCGAAAGCGATGCGTGCGAAACTCCGCTTCCCATGAACCTTTCCGGCGCGATCCAATGACGCTGCTCAGCGACACCCAGAAGAAATATCTCCGCAGTCTCGGCCACGACCTCAAGCCTGTGCTGATGGTGGGCGGTAACGGCATTACGCCGGCGCTGTTGCGGGAGGCGGAGATCACTCTCGACAGCCACGAACTGATCAAGGTACGCCTGCGGGTGGGCGACCGGGACGCCCGCGACACCGCAATCGCTGCGATCGTCGACGCCACAGGTGCCACGCTGGTGCAGCGCATCGGCCACGTCGCCCTGCTCTACCGCCGCCATCCCGAACAGCCTGGCATCATCCTGCCCTCTGGCTGACGCGCCGCTCCGCGGCACGTCAGACGTAGCGGACTTCCAGGATCTCGAAGCGCTTGGCGCCCCCTGGCGCATTGACCTCGACCTCGTCGCCCTCTTCCTTGCCGATCAGCGCACGGGCGATCGGCGAGCTGATCGAGATCAGTCCCTGCTTGCTGTCGGCCTCGTCGTCACCGACGATCTGGTAGGTCACGTCGCGACCGTCGTGTTCATCGTGCAGCACGACGGTCGTACCGAAAACCACCTTGCCCCGGTTATCGAGTTGCGTGACATCGATGATCTGGGCGTTGGACAACTTCGCCTCGATCTCGCCGATCCGCCCCTCGATGAAGCCCTGCTGTTCCTTGGCCGCGTGGTATTCGGCGTTCTCCTTGAGGTCGCCGTGCGCGCGCGCCTCCGCGATCGCGGCGATGACGCGCGGACGCTCGCTGGTTTTCAGACGCTTGAGTTCCTCGCGAAGCTGTTCGGCGCCCCGCAAGGTCAATGGCACCCGCTGGCTCATGTGATCACCTCCCGGTGCAGATCCTGCAGCCTGTTCACCCCTGCCTCATCCAGGTAATCGAGCGCCAGCGCCGTGGCACGGGCTGCGGCGAGCGTCGTGTAGTAAGTCACCTTGTGGTGCACGGCCTCGCCCCGAATCGACTGCGATTCGCGGATCGACTGCTTGCCCTCGGTGGTGTTCACGATCAGGCTGATTTCCTGGTTCTTGATCATATCGACGATATGCGGCCGGCCCTCGCGCACCTTGTTCGCGCGCCGGCACGGCACCCCTGACTCGGCGATCGCCACGGCCGTCCCGCCCGTCGCGACGATGTCAAAACCCCGCTCGACCAGCAGCCGCGCCAGCTCCACCGCGCCTGGCTTGTCGCGGTCGCGCACGCTGAGCAGCGCCGTGCCTCGCCGCGGGATGATCACCCCCGAGGCCAGTTGGGCCTTGGCGTAGGCCTCGCCGAAGGTCCGACCCGTGCCCATGACCTCGCCGGTCGATTTCATCTCAGGGCCCAGTATAGGGTCAGCCTCGGGGAATTTGGCAAATGGGAACACCGATTCCTTGACGGCGAAATACGGCGGCGAGGCAAACCCGGTCACACCCTGGTCGCCGAGCGAGCGCCCAGCCATCGCCCGGGCGGCGATCTTGGCCAGCGGTTGACCCACAGCCTTGGAGACGAACGGCACCGTGCGGGACGCCCGGGGATTGACCTCCAGGATGTAGATCACGCCGTTCTGGATGGCGAACTGGGTGTTCATCAAGCCGATCACGTTCAGGCCGCGCGCCAACTGCTCGACCTGCACGCGCAGTTCCGCCTGGGTCGCCTCGTCCAGCGAATAAGGTGGAATCGCGCAGCCCGAATCGCCCGAGTGCACCCCCGCCTGCTCGATGTGCTGCATGATGCCGCCGACCAGCACGTCGCGACCGTCACTGACGCAGTCCACATCCACCTCGATGGCGAGATCGAGGAAGCGGTCGAGCAGCACGGGGCTTGAATTCGAGACCTTCACCGCCTCCTGCATGTACCCCCGCAGATCCTCCTCACCATAGACGATTTCCATCGCCCGGCCGCCGAGCACGTAGGAGGGGCGAACGACCAGCGGATAGCCCACCTCCGCAGCCAGGACCAGCGCCTGTTCGGCGCTGCGCGCCGTGCGGTTCGGTGGCTGGCGAAGATTCAGGCGGGTGACCAGATCCTGGAAGCGTTCCCGGTCCTCGGCAAGATCGATCGAATCCGGAGAGGTTCCGATAATGGGCACACCTGCAGCTTCCAGGGCGCGCGCGAGCTTGAGCGGCGTCTGGCCACCATACTGCACGATCACACCCTCGGGACGCTCGATGTGTACGATCTCGAGGACGTCCTCGAGGGTCAAGGACTCGAAATACAGCCGGTCGGAGGTGTCGTAATCTGTGGATACGGTCTCCGGGTTGCAGTTGACCATGATGGTCTCGAAGCCATCCTCGCGCAGCGCCATGGCTGCGTGCACGCAGCAGTAGTCGAACTCGATGCCTTGGCCGATCCGGTTGGGCCCACCCCCGAGAATCATGATCTTGCGACGATCCGAGACGTCCGCCTCGCATTCTTCCTCGTAGGTCGAGTACATGTAGGCGGTGGTGCTCGCGAACTCGGCCGCGCAGGTATCGACCCGTTTGTACACCGGCCGCACGCCGTGCGCCCAGCGGGTGTCGCGCACTTCCTGCTCGCTCAGGCGCAGCAGACTGGCCAGTCGGCTGTCGGCGAACCCCTTGCGCTTGAGACGGCGAAAGTCGTCCTGCGAGAGATCCTCCAGGCGCCGGCCGCGCAGAGCCTGCTCGGTCCGCACCAGGTCCTCGATCTGGACCAGGAACCATGGGTCGATCCCGGTGAGCTCGCCAACTTCGGCGACCGACAGGCCATGGCGAAAGGCATCGGCCACATAGAACAGTCGATGCGATCCCGGCATGCGCAATTCCTGACGCAGGCGGGTGTGATCATCTTCCTCCAGGCGCGCCGGCAGCATCTCGTTGAGACCATCGGCATCGATTTCCAGGCCTCTCAGCGCCTTCTGCAGCGATTCCTGGAATGTGCGCCCCATGGCCATGACTTCGCCGACAGACTTCATCTGCGTGGTGAGTCGATTGAGCGCGCCAGGGAACTTCTCGAACGTGAATCGCGGAATCTTGGTGACCACGTAGTCGATCGTCGGCTCGAACGAGGCCGGCGTCGCGCCACCGGTGATGTCATTGCGCAATTCGTCGAGGGTGTAGCCGATCGCGAGCTTGGCCGCGACCTTGGCAATGGGAAACCCGGTCGCCTTCGAGGCCAGCGCCGAGGAACGCGAGACCCTGGGATTCATCTCGATCACCAGCAACCGGCCATCCTCGGGATTAACGGCGAACTGCACGTTCGAGCCGCCGGTCTCCACGCCGATCTTGCGCAGCACGGCAATGGAGGCGTCGCGCATCCGCTGGTATTCCTTGTCCGTGAGCGTCTGTGCGGGCGCGACAGTGATGGAGTCGCCGGTATGCACCCCCATCGCATCGAGATTCTCGATGGAACAGACGATGATGCAGTTGTCGTTGCGATCGCGCACCACCTCCATCTCGAACTCCTTCCAGCCAATGACCGACTCCTCGAGCAGGACTTCGGTCGTGGGTGACAGGTCGAGCCCGCGGGCGACGATTTCCTCGAACTCCTCGCGATTGTAGGCAATACCGCCACCACTGCCGCCCAGCGTGAACGACGGACGGATAATGATCGGAAAACCGTTTTCCGCCTGGTAGGCCAGCGCTTCCTCCATGCTGTGGCAAATGCCGGCACTCGGCGTTGCGAGACCGATCTCGCCCATGGCAATACGGAATTTCTCGCGATCCTCGGCCATGTCGATAGCCTCGCGCGAGGCACCGATCAGCTCCACGCCGAATTTCTCGAGCACCCCCTCGCGAGCCAGATCCAGGGCACAGTTCAGACCGGTCTGGCCACCCATGGTGGGCAGCAGGGCGTCCGGCCGCTCGCGTTCGATGATGGCGGCAACCGCCTGCCAATGAACCGGCTCGATGTAGACGGCGTCAGCCACTTCCGGATCGGTCATGATCGTGGCCGGGTTGGAGTTCACCAGAATCACCCGGTACCCCTCCTCGCGCAACGCCTTGCAGGCCTGGGTGCCGGAATAGTCGAACTCGCAGGCCTGTCCGATGACGATCGGACCTGCCCCGATAATGAGAATGCTGTTCAGATCGGTGCGCTTTGGCATGCTGGATGATCTCTCGCGTGGTGTCAGCGCGTACCGGCGCCCGCGGTGCGGGCGGCGCGGTGGCGGCGCATCAGCGCCGTGAAACGCTCGAACAGGGGTCGCAGGTCGTGCGGGCCGGGGCTTGCCTCAGGATGTCCCTGGAAACCAAACGCCGGACAGTCGGTGCGCTCGATGCCCTGCAGACTGCCGTCGAACAGGGAACGATGGGTGGCGCGCAGATTATCGGGGAGGCTGCCCTCGTCGACCGCAAAGCCGTGGTTCTGGCTGCTGATCATCACCCGACCGCTGTCGAGTTCCTGGACCGGATGATTGGCGCCATGATGACCGAACTTCATCTTCAGGGTCCGTGCGCCACTGGCCAGGCCAAGCAGTTGATGGCCGAGACAGATCCCGAACAGCGGTACGCCTGCGGCCATCACTTCCCGTGCGGCGTCGATTGCGTAGCTGCAGGGCTCCGGGTCGCCCGGACCATTGGACAGAAACACCCCGTCAGGCGCCATGCCCAGCACTTCGCTGGCAGGTGTCTGGGCACGGACCACGGTCACCCGGCAGCCGGCATCGACCAGCAGCCGCAGGATGTTGCGCTTGATGCCGAAGTCGTAGGCGACCACGTGCAGCGCGGCCTGGCGTTGCAGGCTCATGGGCCGCGCTTCGGGAAAACTCGAGCCCTGGTTCCACTGGTAGGCCTGCGCGGTGGTCACGACACGGGCGAGGTCCATCCCCTTCAGGCCCGGGAATTTACGCGCGGCGGCCACCGCCTCATCGGCGCTGGCATCGGCACCGGCGATAATGCAACCCGACTGCGCTCCCTTGTCACGCAGCAGCCGCGTCAGCCGCCGCGTGTCGATATCGGCGATGGCCACCACGCGCGCCCGACGCAGAAATTCATCAAGCGGCCATTCCGAGCGCCAGCTGCTGGTCACCATGGACATGTCGCGGATCACCAGGCCCGAGGCATGGATCTGGCCAGACTCCATGTCCTCGCTGTTGGTCCCGACATTGCCGATATGCGGATAGGTCAGGGTCACGATCTGACGGCAGTAGGAGGGATCCGTGAGGATCTCCTGATAGCCGGTCAATGCGGTGTTGAACACCACTTCGCCGATCGTACGACCGGGACTGCCTACCGAGAGGCCGCGGAAGACCGTGCCGTCTTCCAGTGCGAGGATGGCGGGTTCTGTCACTTTTTCTGGAACTCCAGTCGGTTTTCCGTGGGCAGTCAGTTTCCGTGGGCGCGCGAAAAAGCACCACCTTGCCAGGGGTGGCGCGTTCCTGACTCGTCATCGTGAATACGGAATGCAGGCTGGGCTGATATTGTAGTGCAGCGAGGGCGGCTGTGCACCCGCCCGGAAGTCGATTCAGCCGGCCAGGCCCAGCACGTCCCGCATGTCGTACAGGCCGGGCGGTCGCTCGGCCAGCCAGGCCGCCGCGCGCAGCGCGCCGCGCGCGAACACGGCGCGATCCACCGCACGGTGGGTCAATTCCAGGCGCTCTTCGTCTGCGGCGAACACCACCGTGTGGTCACCGACGATGCTGCCAGCCCGCACCACCGCGAAGCCGATGTGCCCCGGCGCGCGTGCGCCAGTCTGCCCGTGCCGACTCCAGTCCGCGAGCCCGTCGAGCGTCCTGCCGCGGGCCTGGGCCACCGCCTCGCCCAGCGCCAGCGCCGTCCCTGACGGGGCGTCGACCTTACCGCGATGGTGCGCCTCAAGGATCTCAGCGTCGTAATCTTCACCCAGACGCCCGGCCAGCAGCCGCGTGGCCTCGGTGAGCAGGGTAACCCCGACACTGAAATTGCGCGCGTAGACGACGGGGAGGCTGCGCGCGGTGTCCCCGAGCAGGGTCTGACCCTCGGAGGTCAGGCCGGTCGTGCCGAGCACCAGCGCGACACCAGTCGCCCGGCACGCCTGCAGGTGCGCCGGCGTCGCGGCCGCAAGGGTGAAGTCGATCGCCACCTGCGCCCCGGACAGCGCCGCCTCGGGCTCGGCAACCACCCGCACGCCTGGCGGCAGGTCCGCACACAGGCTCGAGACGTCATGACCCAGCGCCGGGTCGCCGGCAGCGGCAAGGGCGCCGCAGAGGCGGAAGCGCTCGGGCTGAGCGGCGATCAGCGCCAGCAGCGCCCGGCCCATCCGGCCGGTGGCCCCGAACACAGCGATATTGACGGGAGAGGCCTCAGCCACCGATGCTCTCGAAAAACCGCTTCACGCCGTCCATCCAGGAGCGCGAACGCGGATTGTGCTTTGCACCACCATGATGCAGCGCATCGTCGAACTGCTGCAGCAGCTCCTTCTGCTCACCCGTCAGGTTGACCGGCGTCTCCACGGTGACACGGCAGTACAGGTCGCCCTGGGGCCCACCACGCACCGGTCGTACGCCTTTACCCCGCATGCGGAAGGCTCGCCCGGATTGCGTCTCCGGCGGGATCTTGAGGGTCACGGAACCATCGAGGGTCGGCACCTCCACGCTGCCGCCGAGGGCAGCGGTGGTGAAGGCAACGGGCACTTCGCAGTGCAGATCGGCGCCCTCGCGCGAGAAGATGGCGTGAGGTTTGACGGCGATATCGACGTACAGGTCGCCCGGAGGCCCGCCATTGCGACCCGCCTCGCCTTCCCCGCTCAGGCGGATCCGGTCGCCGGTATCGACGCCAGGCGGCACCTTCACCGACAGCGTCTTGTCCCGGCGCACGCGGCCCCGGCCGCTACAGGCCGTGCAGGGATCCTTGATGATCCGCCCGGTACCGCGGCAGGTCGGGCAGGTCTGCTGCACCGAGAAAAAACCCTGCTGCATGCGCACCTGGCCGGCACCGTTGCAGGTCGGACAGGTGACGGGCTTGGTGCCCGGCTCGGCTCCCGTGCCCTCGCAGCGGCTGCAGTCTTCCTCGGCCGGAATGCGCAACTCGACCGTATCGCCGAACACCGCCTTCTCGAGATCGATCGCGAGCTCGTAGCGCAGGTCCGCCCCACGGTAGACGCCATTCCTGCCGCCCCGGCGTCCGCCGCCGAAAATATCCCCGAAAACATCACCGAAGATGTCGGCGAAGGCATCGCCGGAGGCACCGGCGCCCGGACCACCGCCGCGCCCCATGGACGCATCGAGACCTTCATGGCCGAACTGGTCATAGGTGGCCCGTCGGCGCTCGTCCGAGAGCACCTCGTAGGCTTCCTTGATCTCCTTGAACCGCGCCTCGGCTGCCGTATCGTCGGGGTTGCGATCAGGGTGGTTTTTCATCGCCAGGCGGCGATAGGCCTTCTTGAGTTCGTCCGCGGCGGCCCCGCGGCTGACACCCAGAACCTCGTAATAATCCCTTTTCGCCATTGATCAGCTTCCGTTGCAGCGCCGTCGGGAGGCGACGCGACGGCCATGCAGGACGTCGCGCCTCCTCATCCGGGAAGTCCGGTCAGCCGGACTTCTTGTCGTCGTCCTTGACCTCCTCGAACTCCGCGTCGACGACGTCATCGTCGCGCCGGGCACCCCCTTCGGCCCCGGCATCACCGCCGGGCGCGGCGCCCTCACCGGCCGCCGCCTGCTCGCCATAGACGCGCTGGGCCATCGCCGCAGAGGCCTCGGCGAGCGCACGCGACTGCTCCTCGATGGCCGCGTGATCATCACCCTTGAGGGCCTCACGCAGCCCCTCCATGGCGCTCTCGATGGCAGTCTTTTCCTCGGCCGTGACCTTGTCGCCCAGCTCAGCGAGCGTCTTCTCCGTGGAATGCAGCAGGCCGTCGGCCTGGTTACGGGTTTCCACGAGCTCGCGGAACTTGCGATCCTCGTCAGCGTGGGCCTCGGCGTCGCGGACCATCTTCTCGATCTCTTCATCGGACAGGCCGCTGGAGGCCTTGATGACGATCTTCTGCTCCTTGCCGGTGGCCTTGTCCTTGGCCGAGACGTTGAGAATACCGTTCGCGTCGATATCGAACGTCACCTCGATCTGCGGCACGCCCCGCGGTGCCGCCGGCAGCTCGCTCAGATCGAAACGACCGAGCGACTTGTTATCGAGCGCGCGATCCCGCTCGCCCTGCAGCACGTGGATGGTCACAGCCGTCTGGTTGTCGTCGGCGGTGGAAAACACCTGCTGGGCACGGGTCGGGACGGTGGTGTTCTTCTCGATCAGCTTGGTCATGACACCACCGAGCGTCTCGATACCGAGCGACAGCGGAGTCACATCGAGCAGCAGCACGTCCTTGACCTCACCGGCCAGCACGCCGCCCTGGATGGCCGCACCCACGGCCACCGCCTCATCGGGGTTCACGTCGCGCCGCGGCTCCTGCCCGAAGAAGTTCTTGACCTCCTCCTGGACCTTGGGCATGCGGGTCTGGCCACCGACCAGGATCACGTCTTCGATCTCCGACACTTTCAGGCCGGCGTCCTTGATCGCGATCTTGCAGGGCTCGATGGTACGCGCCACCAGGTCCTCGACCAGCGACTCGAGCTTGGCCCGTGTCAGCTTGATGTTGAGATGCTTCGGTCCGCTGGCATCGGCAGTGATGTAAGGCAGGTTGACTTCCGTCTGCGAGGCGCTGGAGAGCTCGATCTTGGCCTTCTCGGCGGCTTCCTTGAGCCGCTGCATGGCCAGCGGATCCCTGCGGATGTCGATCCCGCTTTCCTTGTTGAACTCCTGGGCCAGGTACTGAATGATGCGCAGGTCGAAGTCTTCACCCCCCAGGAAGGTATCGCCGTTGGTGGCCAGCACCTCGAACTGGTGCTCACCATCGACCTCCGCAATCTCGATGATGGAAATATCGAAGGTACCCCCACCGAGGTCGTAGACCGCAACCTTGCGATCTCCACGCTGCTTGTCGAGGCCATAGGCCAGCGCGGCCGCCGTCGGCTCGTTGATGATGCGCTTGACCTCGAGACCCGCGATCTTGCCGGCGTCCTTGGTCGCCTGGCGCTGGGAATCGTTGAAGTAGGCGGGAACCGTGATCACCGCCTCGGTGACCGGTTCGCCAAGGTAATCCTCGGCAGTCTTTTTCATTTTCATCAGCACGCGCGCGGAGATCTCCGGCGGCGCCATTTTCTTGTCGTTGACCTGCACCCAGGCGTCGCCGTTATCGGCCTTGACGATCTTGTAGGGCACCATGTCGACGTCTTTCTGGACAACCTGGTCCTCGAAGCGCCGGCCGATCAGCCGCTTGACCGCGAACAGCGTGTTCTGCGGGTTGGTGACCGCCTGACGCTTGGCGGACTGGCCCACCAGCACCTCGTCGTCCTTGGTGAAGGCGATGATCGAGGGGGTCGTGCGATCACCCTCGCTGTTCTCGATGACCTTGGGCTTGCCGCCATCCATGATGGCCACGCAGGAATTGGTGGTTCCGAGGTCGATACCGATGATCCGTCCCATGATGTCTCTCCGTGTCTGCCGCGGCGCGTCGGCGCCACGGATGATCCTGTTCGTTACCCGCTAGATGGGGCGCGCCCGAGCCTTTTCAAGGCCGCGGCGGGCAGATTTTCGAGTGCGCAGCCGTGGCCCTGCTGGCCTAGCCCGGCATCTCGGCGGCCACCAGCACCCTGGCCGGACGCAGCAGCCGCTCGTGCAGCAGATAGCCTTTCTGGACCACGGTGATGACCGAGCCAGGCTCGGCATCCGGGGTCGGCACCATGCTCATGGCCTCGTGGAACTGCGGATCGAACGCCTCCCCTTGCGGATCGAGGGGCCGGACACCGGCTTTCTCGAGCACGTTCGACAACAGCTTGAGTGTGGCTTCCTGGCCCTCGACCAGCGCCCCGCCGGCGCCTTCACCCCGCGCGGCTTCCAGCCCCATCTCCAGGCTGTCGACCACCGCCAGCAACTCGCCTGCCAGCCGTTCCGCACCGAATTTCCGCGCATTTTCGACCTCGCGAGCCGAGCGCTTGCGCAGATTGTCGATCTCGGCGGCCAGCCGCAGGGCCTGCTCTCGCTGCGCCTGCGCGCGCGATTCGGCCTCCGCCAGCGCGGTCTCGAGTTCCGCGGTCGTAACCGCCCCGGCGTGCGATCCCGGCTCCAGCACCTGGGTCTCGGCATACTCGTCGACGCCGCCGCCGGAGGCGGTCTCGTCGCCAGCATCGCGGCGGGGATCGTTCGGTTCGTTCATGGTTCCTCCCAACAGGCAGCCGAACTGCGCCGAGCACGGGCGCAGCCTGCAGAATCAACAACTTCTGGTATCAATTGGCGGACATTGGGCCGGCAGCGGGGTTTTCAAGCCCCCGGCGTCACGCCAGTGGTCGTCAATTGCGCGCTTTCAGGCTGGTGCCAAGCAAGCGCGCGGTGACGTCCACGATGGGAATGATACGGTCATAGGCCATGCGGGTGGGCCCGATGACACCCAGCACCCCGACGACCGCATCATCGAGCGTGTAGGGCGCGGTCACCACGCTGCAGTCATCGAGTACGCTGTAGCCGGACTCCTTGCCAATGAACAGCTGCACGCCCTCGGCGGAGAGACAACGATCAAGAATATGCAGAAGATCCCGCTGTCGTCCGAAAGCCTCGAACAGCCGGCGGAGCTTCTCGACGTCAGAGAGCTCACGGAATTCCATGAGATTGGTCTGGCCGGCCATGATGTACTCGGCGCGTGGCCGACTGGGCTCCTCGAACGCCATTCGCGCAATTTCGATGGCGTCCAGCATCATTTCGTTGACGGTTTCGCGGGTCCGGTGCAGTTCATCGATCAGCAGCCGGCGCACGGTGGGCAGGTCACGCCCGGCGAACTTCTCGTTGAGATAGTTGGCCGCAGCCCTGAGCTCCTCGGGACCGAAGTCGCGCTCGAGGTGCAGGATACGGTTCTGCACTTCGCGGTCATTGACCACCAGGATGGCCAGCACGCGACGCTCGGACAGGGGCATGAACTCGACCTGGCGCAACGCCGTGTGCGGCTGCTTGGGTACGGTCACCACGCCCGCCAGGCGCGTGACCTTCGACAGCATGTTGGACGCGTGCTCCAGCAGCCCTTCCGGATCATCGGCATGCTGGCGAAGCTCCTGCTCGAGGCGCCGGATATCGCGCGGGGTCGGCGGTTGCAGCCTGAGCAGGGTATCGACGAAAAAACGGTACCCCAGATCCGTGGGGATCCGCCCGGCGGAGGTGTGCGGCGCGGCAATGAAACCGAGTTCCTCGAGGTCTGCCATCACGTTGCGGATGCTGGCCGCCGACAGGTCCAGACCGGCATCCCGCGACAGCGTCCGTGATCCCACCGGCTCGCCTTCGCGGATATACTTCTCGACCAGCACCCGCAGCACATGCTGCGCGCGCTCTGAGGGCAGATCGGGGTAGCTCGCATCCTGCATGACCGTCTCCGCTGTTCAAGTCCCTGAATCGGCTGAAACAAATTAAAAACCGGAACAGCCTCGAAATGAAGCTAGCAATCGCCACGCCCGAGTGTCAAGAATGGCCACGTTCAGGGTCGACTCCCACCGTGGCGGCATGATGAGCAAACGCAGATTCCAGACGATCGGCCTGGTTGGCCGCTTCGAGGACCCACAGGTCATCGAGCCGGTCACCAGCCTGCTCGCCCTGCTTCGCGACGACGGCCGCGAGGTGTTGATCGGCGGGCCGGCCGAGGCCGTCCCCGCGACGCTGACCGAAGCCGAGCAGGTCGACGAACAGGCGCTGGCCGGCCGCTGTGACCTCGTCATCGCCGTGGGCGGTGACGGTACCATGCTTTACGCGGTGCGCCTGGTCGCGGGGCATGACGTCCCGCTGATCGGGATCAACCGGGGTCGGCTCGGGTTTCTGACCGACATCTCGCCGGACGACATGCACAGCCACCTGCCGGCCATTCTCGCCGGCCGTTTCCTGGCTGAACCCAGACGGCTGCTCGAGGCCGAGATCGTCCGGGCCGACGGGACCCGCACCGGGCCGATGGTCGCCCTGAACGATGTCGTCCTGACCAAGCACATGACCGGCCGGATGCTCGACGTCATCACCTGGATCGACGGCCGCTATCTGAACACCCACGGCGGCGACGGCCTGATCATCGCCACGGCCACCGGCTCCACCGCCTATGCCCTGTCCTGCGGCGGCCCGATCATCCAGCCCAATGTCGATGCGCTGGTGCTCGCGCCCATCTGTCCGCATACCCTCAGCGATCGGCCACTGGTGCTGCCGGCGACCAGCCGGATCGAGACCAGCGTGGAGCCGCGTTTCGACGTGCGCGCCCAGGTCATCTGCGACGGGTGGCCGCTCGGTGACCTCGAGCCCGGCGACCGGCTGCACGTGCGCGCGGCGGACAACCCGATCACGCTGCTCCACCCCGAGAACCACGATTTCTACGAAATCCTGCGCTCGAAGCTGCACTGGGGCCGCGACAACCGCTGGCGGCGGGGCTGACAGGCACGCCGATCATGCTGGCACACATCCATATCCGTAATTTCGCCATCATCGATGAGGTGGAACTCGAACTCGAGGGTGGCCTCACCGTCCTGACCGGCGAGACTGGCGCAGGCAAGTCGATCCTGGTCGATGCGCTGGGCCTGGCGCTGGGGGACCGGGCCGACGCCGCGGCGGTGCGCCACGGCCAGAAACGTGCCGAGATCGCCCTTACGGTCGATGTCGGGGCACTGCCCGCGGTGCGGGACTGGCTGGCCGAACAGATGATCGACGAGGGCGATGAGTGCCTGATCCGGCGGGTGATCGGCGCCGAAGGACGCTCGCGGGCGTTCATCAACGGTCAACCCGTGCCCTTGGCGAGTCTGCGTACCCTGGGAGAACAGCTGGTCGACATCCACGGCCAGCATGCCCACCAGTCCCTGCTGCGCGGCGACGAGCAGCGCCGGCTGCTCGACCACCACGGGGGCCTGGAAGCGCTGGCCACCGACACGGCGCAGGCCTGGCAGCAGTGGCAAGCCGACCGCCGCACCCTGGAAGAGGCGCTGGGCTCACGCGAGGAACGCGATGCGCGCCTGGAACTGCTGCGCTACCAGGTGGAGGAACTCGAGGCCCTCGCGCTGGCAGAGGGCGAGCTCGAAACCCTCGAGACCGAGCATCGCCGCCTCGCCCATGCTGAAAAACTCGCGGCCGGCGTCCAGGCCGCCCTGGCCGCGCTGTACGAGGAGGAGTTCGCCGCCCAGCCGGTGGTGGCGCGCCAGCTGCGTCAGCTCGAGACCTTGGCTGAACTCGACCCGGCGCTGGCCAGCGTACGCGACCTTCTGAAGGATGCCGAGATTCAGCTGGGTGAGGCCGCCGATGGGCTCCGCCGCTATGCCGACGATGCCGACATCGATCCGCAGCGCGTCCAGTGGGCGGATCGACGCCTGGGCCGGATCCGCGAGCTCGCGCGCAAACACCGGGTCGAGGAGCAGGCGCTGCATGCCGTGTTACCGGAACTCACCGCAGAACTCGAAGCCCTCGAAGCCCTCGACGCGAAACTCGAACATCTGGAGCAGGCGGTCGAGCGCAGCGAGCAGGCCTGGCGCGCGTTGGCCGAGCAGCTTTCGCAGGGGCGCCAGCAGGCCGCGAAGTCCCTCGGCGGCGAAGTCACTGCCTTGATGCAGGCGCTTGGCATGGCCGGGGGGCGATTCGAAGTCGCCATCAACGCCCTGGCACCCGGCAAGGCCCGGGCGAGCGGCCTGGACGGTGTGGAGTTCCTGGTCAGCGCCAACCCGGGCCAACCCCCGCGAGCCCTCTCTCGGGTGGCCTCGGGTGGCGAGCTCTCCCGCATCGCGCTGGCCATCCAGGTCATCGCCGCCGACGCGGGCAGCACACCCTGCATGGTGTTCGATGAGGTGGACGCGGGGATTGGCGGCGGCGTGGCCGAAATCGTCGGGCGCAAGTTGCGGGAGCTCGGCGAGCGCTGCCAGGTGCTCTGCGTCACCCATGTGCCCCAGGTGGCCAGCCAGGGGCATCGGCATCTGCATGTGAGCAAGAGCGGCGGTCGACAGACACGCACGAAGATTCAGCGGCTTGACGATACCGGCCGTGTCGAGGAACTCGCGAGGATGCTCGGCGGGGTGGAGATCACAGCGCGCACCCGGGCACACGCCGAGGAAATGCTGGGACAGGCCGCTCAGTCCGCCGCCTTGCGCCGCACGTAGAGGACGAGACTGTGATCGTGGAGTTCGAAGCCGTGGCGCGCGGCGATTTCCTCCTGCAGCGCCTCGATGCGCTCATCGAAGAACTCGATGACGTCTCCGGTGTCTACACAGACCATATGATCGTGATGTTCGCCGTCATCGAGCTCGAACACCGAGCTGCCGCCCTCGAACTGGTTCCGGGCGACGATGCCGGCATTCTCGAACTGGGTCAGTACCCGGTAGACCGTGGCCAGGCCGATGTCCTCACCCGCCTCGATCAGGGCTTTGTAGATATCCTCGGCAGACATGTGCCGATCGCTGTTGTCGCGCAGGATTTCTAGTATTTTCAGACGCGGCAGCGTGACTTTCAGGCCAGCCTGGCGCAGCTCCTTGGTGCCCACCGATGCGACTCCGTAGCTCTGAATCCGTTATCATTCAAGGTTGATTCATTATGGACTATTTTGGTCCTGTTAAACAGTCTGGGAATTCGATGACCACTGTCCCCTTCCGCTTGTTTCGCCCCGCCGGCTGGCTTGCCGTGCTGGCCGCCTGCTGGCTTGCCGGTTGCGTCTATCGCATCGATGTGCAGCAGGGCAACCTGCTCGATGAGGAAAAAATCGAACAGGTTGAAGTCGGTATGACGCGCAGCCAGGTCCGCTTCCTGCTGGGCACCCCGGTCGTGCGGGACAGCTTCCGGGATGACCGGTGGGACTACGTCTATACGCTTCGCCGCGGCCGCACACGAGACACCGAAGGCAGCTGGCTGATCGTGCATTTCGATGGCGACCGCGTGAGTCGCATCGAAAAGGATCGCGAGCTGCAACCCCGGCGGGCGGGCCTGTTCGACTTCTGATCCGGGGCACTCGCCCCGGCGCCTCCGCGCACTATTCCCGCGTGTCGCGCATGGTTCGCCGATGCCGAGCCAGCTGCCGTCGGGCCTCCCGCGGATCTATCGCGAGCGGCCGGTAGAGCTCCACCCGGTCGCCGTCGGCAAGCAGCTGCCCGGGCGCAACCGCCTCGCCGAAGATGCCGAGCGGCACCTGGTCGAGGTCGATTTCCGGATGGCGCGCCAGCAGCCCTGACTGCAAGACCGCCTCGCGCGCACTGACCGGTGAGGGCAGACGCAGCTTGATCAGGGTCTGGCGCTCCGGGGTGGCGTAGACCACCTCGACGGTCAGCAGGGGCTCCGCGTCAACCTCGGCCATAGACCCGGTCAGCGCGCTTGGTGAACGCCGCGACCAGCGAGTTGCAGATCTTCTCGAAGGCCGGGGTCAGGACGGTCGACAGCAGTCGGTTGGACACCTCGAAACTGACTTCAAGGTGGACCTTGCAGGCCTGCTCGGACAGCGCGTCGAAGCGCCATTCGCCCTGCAGATGCCGGAAGGGTCCGTGCAGCAGCGACAGCTCGATGCGCTCGGGAGGTGTCAGCGTGTTGCGCGTGGAAAAACTGCGGGTGAGGCTGCCGACCGCCATCTCGACCTGCGCGCGCATGTGGCTGTCCGTCGCCTCGAATACCCGCGTAGCCCGACACCAGGGCAGAAACTCAGGGTAGGACTCGACATCATTGACCAGGTCGAACATCTGCCGGGCGCTGTGATGGACCAGCGCCGATCTGCGCACATGTTTCATGTCAGCCGGAGCAGCCCGATGGCATTGAGAAACACCGCCACCACCGCCAGCGGCGCGACCCAGCGGGTCAGGAACCGCCACAACCGATAGCGTCCTTCACCGGCCAGGGCAAGTTCGTCGCGCGTGACCCGGGCCGAGAGCACCCAGCCAGCAAACAGCGTGATGAACAAGCCCCCCAGCGGCAGCATCAGGTTGTTGGTCAGGTAATCCGCGTTATCGAATATGGTCCCCGCGCCGAACTGCACATCGGCCAGCAGGTTGAAGGAAAACACGGTGGCGAAGCCGAGCAGCCAGATCACCCCGCCTGCGCTCACCGCTGCCTGCGCGCGGGTCAGCTTCAAGCGCTCGACCATCCAGGCGACGGCCGGCTCGATCAGACCAATGGCAGAGGTCCACGCGGCGAAGGTGAGCAGGATGAAGAACAGGGTTCCAAACACCAGCCCCCCGGTCATGTTGCCAAACGCCAGCGGCAGCGTCAGGAAGATCAACCCGGGACCCTGCGCGGTTTCCAGCCCGTTGGCGAACACGATCGGGAAAATCACCAGGCCAGCCAGAATGGCGATGGCCGTATCGGCGATGACGACCGTGATGGCGGTGCTGCCGATCGACGTCCCCTCGGGCAGGTAGGCCCCATACGCCATGATCGCGCCCATGCCGAGACTGAGCGTGAAAAACGCCTGGCCGAGGGCCACCAGCACCGAAGCTCCGCTCAGCTGGCTGAAATCCGGTTGGAACAGAAAGCGCACGCCATCGCCGAAACCGCCCGAGGTGATCGCATAGATCAGGAGAATCAGCATGATGCCCACCAGCGCCGGCACGAGGATGCGGACGGCCCGCTCCAGACCCTTCTCCACCCCTCGGGCGACGACCATCACGGTCATCACCATGAACAGCGTGTGCCAGAATCCGATGGTGGCCCAGCTGCTGGTAAGCCCCTCGAACAGGCTGCCAACCTGCGCGGCGTCGGCCCCGGAGAATCGACCGGCACCACTTGCGAACACGTAGGCGACCGACCAGCCGGCGATCACACTGTAGAACGACAGGATGATGAAACCGGCCAGCACACCCATCAGCCCGACCAGGCCCCAATGGCGACTGCTGCCCTCTTCCTGGGCCAGCAACGACATCGCCATCACCGGGTTCCGCCGGCCCCGGCGGCCGACGAGAATCTCTGACATCATCAACGGCAGCCCGATCGCGAGGACACAGGCCAGATAGACAAGCACGAAAGCGCCCCCGCCGTTGTCACCGACGATGTAGGGGAATCGCCAAACGTTCCCGAGACCCACCGCGGAGCCGGTCACGGCCAGGATGAACGCGAGCCGGGACGACCACTGACCGTGCAGGGACTGCCTGGGACTGCCAATGCCGGACGCAGGACTCACCGCTTCACCTCGTAACTGCCACGGGCAAGCGCCGGATTCTGCACAATGCCGGCCTCCGGCACAATCGCGACACCCCGGACGCACGGCCCACAGGCGCCAAGGGTATACTCGCACGCCTGATGGCAGGCAAACGCAAGAAAACCGGCAGCGATAACACGATTGCGCTCAATCGCAAGGCGCGTTTCGACTTCTTCATCGAGGAGAACCTCGAGGCGGGGCTGGTGCTCGAAGGCTGGGAGGTGAAGTCGCTGCGCGAAGGCAAGGCCCAGATCAGTGAGGCCTACGTGGTGCTGCGCGGAGGCGAGGCGTTTCTGCTGGGCGCGCTGATCACTCCGCTGCTCTCGGCATCGACGCATGTGCACCCCGACCCCACCCGCACGCGCAAGCTGCTGCTCGGTCGCCAGGAGATCGACCGGCTGATCGGCGCGGTCGAACGCAAGGGCTACACCCTGGTGCCGCTCGCGCTGTACTGGCAGCGCGGCCGCGCCAAACTCGACATCGGCCTCGCCAAGGGCAAGAAGCAGCACGACAAGCGTGCCACCGAGAAAGCCCGCGACTGGCAGCGCGAGAAGGCGCGCCTGCTGAAATCCGGCAGCTGAGGACGGGCGTCAGCCGCCGATACGCGTCTCGGAATCCGGCTCGAGACCCTCGAACACGGTCTCCACCGCGGCCGGTTCCCCCGCGGAATCCACCACGATCTCGAAGGTACGCCGCACCGCCGCCTCGCGGCCAAGTGCCGCAACGCTGACCCGCGCCACGTCTGCCCGTGGAATCCTGCCCTGCGCCATCGTATCGCCCTGACCCACCATAATGGCGCCCTGCCCGCCGGGCTCGTCGATCAGGCCACCGGGGCGCACGATCGTGTAGGCAAGACCGCTGAAACGCAGCGCGTTCTCTCCCAGGCCTTTCCAGAGCAGGATGTTGTTCGCAAAGCGGTTGAGCGGGTGCGTCGGCTGGGTGATCCCCATGGACGAGACCAGCACGAACTGCTCGACACTGCCGCTGGCCACGGCGGCTTCGACGAGGTTGCGGACGCCGCGATAGTCCACCGCCTCGGGAGAATTGGCGGGATCGGCGCGGCCGCTGGAGCCGATCGTCGAGATGACCCAACGAACCTCCTCAAGGGCAGCCACCAGGGTAGCCGCGTCGCGCACATCGCCTTCGACCGCCTCCACCGTGTCACCGAACGCATTGCGGACACTTTCCGCCGAGCGGCTGAGCACGCGGACGCTGTAGCCCTGTTCGAGCAGCTCCGCCACGACATGCCGACCGGTGCCTCCCGTGCCGCCGGCGACCAGCACCCGGCCCCGGTCTTCCTCGGCAGCCACGGCCCCCTGCGGCGTGCCAACCAGGCCCAGCGCGCACAGCACCGCGACACAGCCCCCCAACACCCTGTTGCCAATACCCATGTGCACCTCTCCCCTGCTCTCGCCCTGGCAACGCGCCACAGGCACTGATTGAAATGTAGCCCAGCGCGTCGAGCTGGCCACGCCCGCCACGCAGTCGACACCGCAGGGTGGTGTGCGGCGGAACTTGTCACGCGCCACGCCAGTCATACTATGCGTGACACGGGTCGTGCAGGCCAGGCAAGACTGGCGTACACTCGTAAGACAATCCGGGGGCGACTTGGCTTCGACGTGGGTCGCGAAACTCTGGGTGCATGCCGAGGCGCAGACCACCTCGTAAATCCAGCTGCAAAAAATCTAGTTGCGAACGACGACAACTACGCTCTCGCTGCCTAAGTAACCCTTAGGTTAGCGTGCATCCGACCGGTACTCGCCCGTGGGTCCGAATCGGGTGTAACCGCACACGGGATCGCGCGAGCTCACGTTCGGGGGGATCGCGTTAAAACCAAATCCGGACTGGCGAAGGAGTCAGCCTGCCTTTCGGCGGACCCCAAGCGAGATGTTAAATTGTCAGGCTAAGCATGTAGATCTCAGGGCAGAGGGCTTGCGGACGCGGGTTCGATTCCCGCCGCCTCCACCATTTTTTATTTAAATCAAATATTTATAGAGATAATGGCCGCTCCTGATGCGGCCTTTTCCTTGCCCGATGTCCGTCAGTGTGATTTCTGCGTTGGGAACTTAACTGTTGCGCGGTTCGGCCACCCTGATCGTTATTGCGCCCACCAAGTCCCGTCTCGCTCAAGCCGCCAGGCACGCTCCTTAGGTTTGCTTTCATGGCTTAAAGTCGCCATAAATGCGACAACTGAGCATTTTTCTGAACTGTGTGTTAGTCTTCGTACACAGTTCACATTAGCGCTCATAAGTCGCCTAATGGTTGTCATATGGGATCCAAAATAAACCAGTTGTTGCGGCAGTGGCCATCCGGCAACGTAGCTACGCTGCGTTGGCTCAATACCCGAGGCGTCGACCACAGGCTTGCAGACAAGTACGTTCAGTCCGGCTGGCTGGAACGTGTGGGTCACGGCGCGTATAAGCGGGCCGGCGCGAGCGTAGACTGGTTCGGTGCGGTCCACGCTCTGCAAGCGCAGCTCGCACTCGCCGTCCATCCCGGCGGCATCACCGCCATCGAGCTGCGCGGCTACACACACTACTTGTCGTTAGGTGCGCGGGCGGTCGTCCTGTTCGGAAATCCCGGCACGAAATTGCCCGCCTGGTTCGAGGCTCATGCCTGGTCCAGACCGGTGACGCTGGTGACGACCGGCGTTTTCGCGGGCACCGAAAAGACCACGTCCACAGTTCCGGTCGACGAGGTCGACCTCGAGGTCGCGACACTCGAGCGCGCTGCACTCGAGATGATGTACCTCGTGCCGAAACGGCAGTCCTACGAAGAGGCCTACCAGGTGATGGAATCGCTGACTTCTCTGCGTCCAAAGGCCGTTCAACACCTGCTTGAGTGCTGCACCTCGGTGAAAACCAAGCGGGTTTTCATGCATGCCGCCGAGCGAGCGAACCATTCGTGGTTGAAACACCTCGATCTATCGAAAGTCGATTTCGGGTCAGGCCGGCGGACCATCCACGCTGGCGGACGCCTCGACAAGAAATACGACCTGGTCGTCGCCGACCCTGCACAGAGCTAAGACCACCAATGGCGGCGCACGATAGTTACAGAGCCCAGGTCGAACTCCTGATTCGCTGCTTACCCACCGTCGCCAGCGCGTCCGATTTCGTGCTCAAGGGCGGTACTGCCATCAACCTGTTCTTGCGGGACATGCCCCGGCTCTCGGTCGACATCGACCTTACCTATCTCCCGCTGTCCGATCGCGAGACGGCGCTCGACGATATCCGCGCCCAGCTCGCCACGATCGCCGAGGGACTCAAACGGACAGTACCAGGCGCAAAAGTCCAGCTCGTGGAAGGCGATGCGCCCAAGCTGCTCGTGGACAAGTCTGGTGCACGTATCAAGGTGGAGCCGAGCGTCGTTATCCGCGGAAGCCTGGTACCGCCGGTCTGGAGCGAACTGTGTATGGCCGCACAGGAAGCCTACGAGCTTTTCGTCGAGATCCAGCGCCTCGACTTAC
This sequence comes from Gammaproteobacteria bacterium, assembly GCA_007693855.1. Lineage (GTDB taxonomy): Bacteria > Pseudomonadota > Gammaproteobacteria > Steroidobacterales > PWYM01 > PWYM01. Next base: position 46,114 of record RECU01000107.1, read on the forward strand.
CGGATCTATATGCCGGCAAGCTCTGTGCGGCGCTGGACCGACAGCACCCGCGCGACCTCTTCGACGTCATGCATCTTCAAGCATCGGGGCCGATCCCGGATTCCATACGCCAGGCGTTCGTCGCCTACCTCGCTGGTCACCGGCGGCCGATCGCAGAGCTTCTGCAACCTAGCCGCAAACCGATCGAGGATCTGTTCGCCAACCACTTCGCCGGCATGACCGAGGAGCTGGTCGAACTAGCGGAGCTCGAGAGAGCCCGGGAGCAGCTGTTCGAGTGGGCCGCGAGCGCCCTCACCGACAGCGAGCGCCGGTTTCTGCTGTCGATCAAGCAAGGTAAACCGGACTGGTCGTTGTTGCCCTTCGAAGGGCTGGATCGGTGGCCAGCTATTCAATGGAAGTTGCACAATATTCGGCAGATGGGCGCTCGCAACCACAAAAGGGCAGTGGACCGCTTGCGGGACGTGTTGGAACTCTGATTACCAGACCGCGCACGAACGATCAGATGAATCGAAAGGAGCAAGCCATTGGATGACCTCTCCCTTCTCGTCGACCTGCACCGGGAGGGTCAACGCCAGGGCCCCGGCGGCGACGATGAAACCCGCCTCGCCATTACTCTGTCAGGTCTGAGCGGTAGAACGGGCCTGAAGATTGCCGACATCGGCTGCGGGACTGGTGCATCCACGCTCGTGCTGGCGAAAGCACTAGATGCCTCGGTGACCGCCGTCGATTTCCTGCCGGACTTTCTCCGCGACCTCGAAATCGCCGCGGAACGTCAGAACCTCATAAAACGGATCGAGACGCTCGCCGCCTCGATGGATGCGCTTCCCTTCGCAGAACAGTCCCTCGATGCGATCTGGTCGGAAGGCGCCATCTACAACATTGGTTTTACGAACGGCATCCAGGCCTGGCGTCGTTTTCTCAAGACGGACGGCATACTGGCCGTGTCCGAGCTGACATGGCTCACTAAAGAGAGACCTGCCGAGCTCCAACAGCATTGGGACCGGGAATACCCCGAGGTGGATACGGCATCAGCGAAAATGGCGATCCTGGAGGACAACGGCTTTTCTCCCATAGGCTACTTCGCTCTCCCGAAGCGGTGCTGGCTGGAGAACTACTATCGCCCAATGCAGGACCGGTTCGCAGCGTTCCTGGAACGCAACGACAACTCGGAGGCGGCAGCGGCCATGGTGGCCGCCGAAGAGCACGAGATTGCCCTCTACGAGCGATACTCGGCGTTAGTCAGTTATGGCTATTATGTGGCGAGAAGGACCGCCGACTGAGCCGCCCGAAGGGGTCGGCTACAGGGCTAGCGATTTGGGGGTATTTGTGGGGGCATTTCCGGCGTTTAGCAACGCAACGTATTGATTAATAAAGAGATGTGATTGTCGCCGCCTCCACCAACAACATAACCCCAACCGGTCGCGCTTGGGGTTTTTTTGTCCGATCTGACGGGAAACCAGCGGTCAAGGGATTGACCTCACGGAAGCCGCCGTGATTCCCTGAGCTCCGTCCCCTAGCTGAGAATCTCGAAAGACCACAGAACCCCGCCTGCCGCTTTGACACCGTCAGGAGAAGCTTCCTCATGCTTGCCACCCTTACCGACATTCTCTGGTCGTACGTGCTCGTGTTCGTACTGGTGGCCATCGGCATCGCCTTTACCCTGGCGTCGCGCTTCGTCCAGTTCCGCTACTTCATCGAGATGTTTCGGGTGCTGGGCCAGGCCTTCCGGCACGAGCCGGGACGGGTATCCTCATTCCAGGCCCTGACCCTGAGCGTGGCGGGCCGGGTCGGCGCCGGCAACATCGCCGGGGTGGCCGTGGCGATCACCCTGGGTGGCCCTGGGGCGGTGTTCTGGATGTGGGTGATCGGCCTGATCGGCATGGCGACCAGTTTCTTCGAGTGCTCCATCGCCCAGGCCTACAAGACCCGCTCGGAGGTCAGCAGCGCCTTTCGCGGTGGCCCGGCCCACTACATCACCCGCGGGCTCGGCAGCCGCGGCCTGGCGCTGGTGTTCTCGCTGCTGCTGCTGGTCACCTTCGGCCTGGCGTTTGTCGGGCTGCAGTCGTTCGTGGCCAGCTCGTCCCTCGAGGATGCCTTCGGCATCCCGACGCTGTACTCGGGCATTGCCCTGACGGCGCTAGTGGGGCTGGTGATCTTCGGTGGGGTACGCCGAATGGCATCGGTGACCGAGGTCATCGTGCCCCTGATGGCGGTGGTCTACGTTCTCGTGGCGCTGGGGGTCGTGGCCTTGAACATCAGCCAGGTGCCTGACGTGTTGTTGCTGATCGTGCGCGCCGCTTTCGGGCTCGAGGAAGCCATCGCCGGCGGCATCGGTGCAGCCCTCATGATGGGCGTGCGCCGCGGCCTGTTCTCCAACGAGGCGGGCCTGGGCAGCGCGCCCAACGTGGCCGCCGTCGCCTGGGTGCCGCATCCGGTCAACCAGGGCATCGTGCAGGCGTTCAGCGTGTTCATCGATACCGCCATCATCTGCACCTGCACGGCCTTTCTGATCCTGATGTCCGGGGTGTACGTGCCTGGGGTGGAGGGCAACGGCGTGGTCATGACCCAGGCCGCGCTCAGCGAGCACGTGGGCGACTGGGGACGCACCTTCATCAGCTGCGTGCTGCTGCTGTTTGCGTTCAGCTCCATTCTCTACAACGCCTATCTCGGCGAGAACAGCCTGAGCTTTTTCTGGCCCGGCAACCAGACCCTGTTCAACGGGTTCCGGGCGGCGTTGCTGGGCTTGATCCTGTGGGGCTCGGTGCAGGATCTGTCGACGGTGTTCGCCTTTGCCGACCTGACGATGGCGCTGCTGGCGCTGGTCAACCTGGCGGTCCTGGCGCTGCTGTTCAAGGTGGGGCTGCGCTTGATGCGCGACTACGACGAGCAGTCGAGGGCCGGCAAGGTCCCGGTGTTCGACCCGGCCCGGTTTCCGGACCTGGATATCGACGCCGACGCCTGGTCCGACGCCGGTCAGCGGGCGGATCAGGCCGAGCGGAGCTGACCGGTATCCGGGGTCATGAAATCCGTGTGCAGGTGAACGCTTCGCCGAAGTCGTCTTCCAGCAGGAGTTCGGTCGCCGACTCGCGAAGGATCGTCGCCGTTTCCGTATGCGGCATCTCCGGGAGCATCGGCCCCAGTTGCTGGATCAGGAAGCGTTGCAGCTCGACCGCCTGCGGCCCACCCGGGGTCAGTTCCAGTGTTTCCAGCGTCAAGGTGAGCTGCTGGCGGTCACGCTGCCACTGGCCGCGACTCGCGCCGGCCAGCATCAGCGGCCAGGGGCCGAAATTCACCAGCGCATCGCCGTCGCTGCTGAAGCTGCCGTCTGCGGAGAGCTGAGCGCGGGTCGTGACCTGCATCGGCAATTCCGCCTGGCCGAGCAGGCCGAGCCGCAACTGGGTCGGACACTGCCAATGCCCAACGAGATCGACCTCCGCCGCGCCCGCCGGCAAGCACCATGAAGCTGCGCCCAGCATAACGCCCATGCAGCCTGCGAGCAGGTTTCGAGGACCGTGGACCATTCAGAAGTACTCCTGGTTCAGCGCGCCGCCGTGAGGAGCTCGGTTTCGATCCGGCTGCGCAGCAGGGCAAATGCCCGCTCGAAGGCCGCCTCAATCTCCGCCGCCGACCCTTCGACATGGGCGGGATCGGGAATACTCCAGTGGATACGCTCGAAGCGTCCGGGAAACGCCGGGCAGGTCTCCTCGGCAGCCGAATCGCACACAGTGATCACGTAGTCAAATGCCTCATCGGCATAGTCATCCCAGGACTGGCTGGTCGGCTCACCAGGATCGATACCATGGCGCTGCAGCGTCGCCAGCGCGCCGGGATGGACCTGTCCGGTCGGACGGCTGCCGGCGCTCACGGCCCTGAACCGCCCCTGCCCCAGGGTATTGATCAGCGCCTCGGCCATAATGGAACGACAGGAATTTCCGGTGCACAGCACCAGTACGCGGGTCGGGCGTTCGCTCATCTCAGGGCCTCCATCGGGCGTCGGCGATGTTCAGGTCACCTCTTCGAGCTTGCCACTGTCCACATCATAAATGAAGCCACGCACGCTTATCGCATCTTCGCCCTGGGTCGGCAGCCAGGGATGGTTGAAAATCGCCGACACGCTGCGGCGCACATCCTCTGCAAGCCGCAACGGGTGTGATGGACCAGCAGAATCTCGTTGGTATCGAGCAGGTGGTGGGAGATGACCAGACTGCGCAGCGTATCCTCCGTGACCACACCGCCGGCATTGCGGATGATGTGGGCATCACCGGTCTGGAGACCGAGAAGATCTTCCTATGACCTACCCGATGAGTGTCAGGCGCAATTTGAGGTCCTGCGTACCCTTGATGCCGTTCAGACCACCTACGGTATGCCCACGCTCATGGCTCGGCCAAAAAAAACGCAGCCCCGATGCTCGGGGCTGCGTCAGGTCTTCTCGAGGCGCCCCGGGGCGCCTCCTCGCGGGCATCAGACCAGGTCGAAGCGGTCGGCGTTCATCACCTTGGTCCAGGCCGAGACGAAATCGCGGGCAAACTTCTCGCGACTGTCATCCTGAGCATAGAACTCGGCATACGAACGCAGAACCGAGTTGGAACCGAACACGAGATCCACCCGGGTGGCCGTCCACTTGACCGCATCGGTGGCACGATCACGCACCTCATACAGGCCATCGCCGACAGGCTTCCAGGTGTAGTTCATGTCCGTGAGGTTGACGAAGAAATCGTTCGTCAGCGCCCCGACACGGTCCGTGAACACGCCGTGGGCGGTACCGCCATGGTTGGT
>RECU01000002.1 GCA_007693855.1 Gammaproteobacteria bacterium
GGGCCGGCTGCATCCAGCGCGGCAATGGAGGCTTCGCGGATGGCCGCTTCGGTGAGGGCCTGAGCAAGAACCCCGCTGTCGCTGTCAGACTGTTCGACGGCCAGTGATGGTGGCGATGGCCAGTTGAGCCCCGGGTCGGAGAAGTGCGCAACGGCAGCTTCGGAGGCCAGCACGTCCAGTGCCACCTGGCCGCTGACCACCAGCGCGGTATTGCCGTGTTCACCGGAAGCATCGTGCGGGTTGGCCGAGGTCACCAGGGCCGTCCAGGTCTGGCCATCATCGACCACCAGCGTCTTGCGGTGATTGGCCTTGAAGTTGGCGATTCTGAGCCAGGTGCGCACGCTGACCTGCTGGTCGCCGACCGGATTGGGCAGCCAGCCGTTGGCGCTGGAGTTGCCGAACCAGCGGCAGCACAGGCGCCAGGTCGCCGACCACAACGGGTTGGAGTCACGCAGTGGATTGATGTCGGTCATGACGACGTCGACCCCGGCCGCGCGCAACGCCTCCAGCTGCGGCGACTCGATGCCCCCATAGAGCGTGTTGATCGGATCGGTGATGAAAATGACCTGCAGCTCAGGGCGTTGCTGGCGGCGTCGGATCAGGGCCGCGGTCAGCTCGGCCACCAGTGGTCTTGTGTTTGCGCCATCGGGATCGCCGGCGAACTGGTTGAACAGGAACATATCGAGAACGATCAGCCGCTCGGCGCCGTCGATCAGCGCGAGCTTGCGGTCGAAGATCTGCTGGTCGGTCTGACGCCGCCCCTGGTCGTCGACCCAGGTCAGGTCCGCCAGGAATTCGACCGCGCCTGCCTCGCGCATCGGCCCATGGAAGGCCAGTCCCGGTGGTGGCGGCTTCAAGACGTGCCAGGCCAGGACGGCGCTCCATAGCACCAGCAGCGCCGTGATCCAGATGTTCCAATGGAGCGCCTTGCGCATCTGCTTGGGGCCTCGACAGTGTCGGTCTGTGCCAGCCTTGAGGCACGGTCAGTACGCCAAGGAGCTCATCAGGTCTCTTCAGTTCGGTGGCAGTACACCGCCGTAGGCCACCCCGCTGAGCGATGCCATGTCGCGCTTCCAGGTCGTCAGATCGGTTGCCGTGAACTGCTCCAGCCGGGAATGCCCGCAGGCCCGAGCCAATACCTTCATCAGCTCCACCGAAGCCGCGAAAAAGCGCGCCAGCCGCTCCGCGCCCTGATCGATCGGCAGACGCTTGCGAAGCTCTGGATCCTGGGTCGCCACGCCAGTCGGACAGCGGTTGGTGTGGCAGATCCGTGCGGCCACGCAACCGATGGCCTGGATTGCGGAATTGCCCAGGGCCACGCCGTCGGCGCCCAGGGCGAGGGCCTTGACGAAGTCTTCCGGTGTCCGCAGTCCGCCGGTGATGATCAGCGTCACCTCGCGCCCGCAGCGCCTGTCGAGATGGCGTCGAGCTCGAGCCAGGGCGGGGATGGTGGGGACGCTGATGTGATCGCGCAGAATGAGTGGAGCAGCCCCCGTGCCGCCGCCGCGTCCGTCGAGGATCAGGTAGTCCGCACCGGCGTCCAGGGCAAAGTCGATATCGCCTTCGATGTGGTTGGCGGAGAGCTTGAAGCCGACTGGAATGCCGCCGGAGCGCTCGCGCACCTCGTCGGCGAACTTGCGAAAGTCAGCAATCGATACCAGGTGTTCGAACGCCGCCGGTGAGCAGGCGTCCGCACCGGCTTCGATGCCGCGGGTCTCGGCGATCTTGTCGTTGACCTTGGCTCCGGGAAGATGTCCGCCAACCCCTGTCTTGGCCGCCTGACCCGCCTTGAAATGGAATGCCTGCACTTCGTCGAGCAGGCCCCAGCGCCAGCCGAACTGCGCCGTGGCGAGCTCAAGCAGGTAGCGTGAACTGGCTGCACGCTCCTCGTCCATGGAGCCGCCTTCGCCGGAGCAGATCCCGGTGCCGGCCTGCTCCGCGCCTTGCGCCAGGGCCATCCGCGCCTCGTAAGACAGTGCGCCGAAACTCATGTCGGTCACCAGCAGTGGGATATCGAGCACCAGCGGCTGCTTCGCGCGTGGGCCGATCACCAGTCGGGTGTCGACCTGGCCGTCGTCCTCCAGTGGCCTACGCGCGAGCTGTGCGGTCAGGACCTGCAGATCGTCCCAGTGCGGCAGGTCCTTGCGCGGCACGCCCATGGCGCCAACTTCACCGTGGCGACCAGACGTCTCGAGGCCGTGACGGGCCAGTGCGTGGATGCGCGCCACGGTCGGTTCTTCCGGGGTCTGTTTGGCCTCTGGCGGCCGATCGTTGGACGTTTCTGCCTCGGTGGCGTTGTCAGAAGCAGCTTCCGGTACCGGGTCACCGGCGTCTGCGTCCAGCTTCGAATGGGTGCCGTCACACAGCGGGGCATCGGCAGTGGCCTTGCAGCGGCAGAAGAAGACCTTCCCGGTTTTTTCCGCGGTCCATTTCAGCGGCGTGATGCCGGTACCCTTGTGCGACCCATCGCAGAAGGGCTGCTCCCTGGAACGCCCGCAGCGACACCAGGAGTAGGTCTTGCCGTCTTCGACCTTGACGCCTGTCGGTGACAGCGCCGCGATAATGGCTCGATCGGTCATGGTGCCTCCGCTCGGCGATTGGATGGATATACAGTACCGTGCCTGCCTTTCGCTCAGAAGACTTGGACCCGCGGAAGTCAGTATAGGTTGTGTGATAATCCGGGACCATGGTGACCACAACCACCAGTCCTCGCGTCCCATCGGACGCCCTGGCGTTCCAGGCAGGCATCCTCGAGCGGGTCTCGAGGACGTTCGCGTTCACCATTCCGCAGCTGCCGACGCCGCTGTACACCGCGGTGGCCAATGCCTACCTGCTGTGCCGGATCGCCGACACCATCGAGGACGAGCCTGAACTCAGCCAGGCGCAGAAAGAGCTGTTCAGCCGCCGGCTGGTCGCCGTGCTGGCGGGGGAGGCGGCCGCCGAGGAATTCGCCGAGGCGCTGGTGCCACTGCTCTCGGAGCATACACTGCCGGCGGAGCGCGAGCTGATTGCCCAGACCCGACACGTGCTGTCGGTGACCCGCGCACTCGGTGAGCGCGAGCAGGCGGCGCTGCG
>RECU01000090.1 GCA_007693855.1 Gammaproteobacteria bacterium
GCCGGAACTTCGGCCCTTGTTTAGGAGTTGGATCAGGGGGTCGTTGATGACCTCGCGACGACTCTCCGCAGGCTGCGCCGACGATGGTGCGGCCAAGATACCGGCTGGGCCGGCGGCAGGGGCGAGCGTGACAAGTGCGCCGACGAGCCTGTTGCAGCGGCGAATGCGGACGCCGTGACACCATTCGGAGACGATCAGTGCGCGAAAGCGAACGCTGCACGCAGGTGCCAGCGTCGGCGAGGAGCGGGCACCAGCCAGCGAAAAGGTGCTTTATTCGGCTTATGCTCGTTGCGCCGCAACGATAGTGGCTGCGATCCTGCTGTTTACCGGTTCTTCCGTTGCTGCGCAGGCAGAGGAGGACGCGCAACAAACATGGCAGCGGCTGCAGCAAATGCTCGAGCGCCTGGTGGACGAGGACCAGGCTGAGCCGGTCTGGGCGAACGATCCATGGGCCGGGAACGAAGCAGCGCGCCGGGCCTGGTGTGCCGCCATGGCCGACACGCACCAGTCGGACTGGGGCCCCGGGATGATCCCGGGAGAAGTTCGCGGGCAGGGCGAGGATCTCGAGAAAGCGACGCGTACGGAAGATTTTTTCAAAACTGCGACAGCAGCTTTCGAGCGCTTGACCAAGGCCACACAGCCGGATGAACTGCGCGAGCATGCCGTAGCCGCGAAACAATTGGTCGCGACCGAAAAAGGCGTCTACCGCAATCTTGGCTGGAACTACACGCACGCCCTGCAAAGCGGCGCGACCATGGCGCCGCCCCTGGGCACCAGGTTCGCCATGGAGCTTTCCGAGCACCTCACCCCGCTGACCCTTACGCAGGAGCGATGGTGCTGGACAGATCCGGCTGACCGCGGCTGAACCATCGCCACCCCGAAACTATCCAGCGCCAGCCGTGCGGCGCTAACCCACGGTAACTGCCCCTAAAGCCCGCTAAGTGTCGATGCGGCCGCCGCAGCGGTGGGCCACGCTTTGCCGTGGCATTCGCGCCGGTACTGCACTCCAGGAGGACCCACATCATGCGCCGCAACAAGCAATTCCTTCTCGCTGCCTTCCTCGGCCTCGCGCTGTTCGCAGCCAACGGTTCGCCGCATGCCGCCGCTCCCGAGGTCGCGGCCGACAACCCGGAAATCGCTGGCCTGAGACTCGGCATGAACCCGGACGAGGTGCTCGCGGTGCTGCAGGCGCATCGGCCGCGGCTGGAGATCCGGCAGGTCAACATGCAGTTGACAGCACGTGACGCCCGCCGTCGTAACGTGCCGGTGGGCGAGTTCCTCGGCGAGATCAACGCCACGCGGCTTCCAAATCACGCGCGCGGCGAGCGGGATCCGATGCTGTACTTCAATATCGTGTTTCCCGGCCCGCCGGCTGAGCCGCGGGCGATCTTCATCGCCCATATGCTGGAACACCCGCAGGGGCACGGACCCGCCTTGGACGAGGTGGCCGGGGCGATCGAGGAACGGCACGGCGAGCCGCGCTTCAAGGAGAATGACGGCCGCGTCTACCGCGCACTGTGGCGGGCGGCCGAGCCGGCGGTCTCGACCGGGGAACTGCAGCGTTACGCCAACCAGGCCGGGAGCCGGGCGCAAGGTCTCAACTCGGCCATGGGCGGCAGATTGCATAACGTCCTGCCGATCAAGCTCGGCGGCGCCGACCGGACGCCGCCTGGGCCCCACCTCGGGTACCAGGTAGGCACTGCCCAGGGAACGGTCGTCCGGATCGCCGCGTATCTCGGCGACGATCCCGCGCGCATCGAGCGCATGAAAGCCGATACCGCCGCGCATGGGACCGGAGGCCCTGCCCAGCAGGCCCGGGAGGAGACGGCGCAGGACTCACCCGCCGCCGGCGCAGCCCGGCAGATCGATGCCCTCGGCGCCCTGTGGTCCTACCACAAGCTCGCCGGCACCACGCCTGATTTCCAGGAAATGGCGAAGCGCCTGCGCCGCGTCCAGCAGGCCGGCGATTTCGATCGCGACAGCATCCTGGCCGCGGAAGCCGCGGACCTGCAGGCGGCGTTCGAAGCCTTCGACCACGGCGGACTTTTCACCGTGAACGTGCAGACTCGGCTGGACTACCTCGAGGATCGCGAGCAGGTTGCCATCCAGTTCTTTGAGCCCGGCCGAGTCCTGCCGTTCGATCCCTTCGTGCAGCGCATCGACGGCCGCGAGCACCGGCTCTCGATGTTCGCCCACTTCGGCGAGCTTTATCAGCGCCGCCTGGCGATCACCAACCGGGAGGCTGCGCGCTACCTGCCCCTGCCCCGGGACCAGGCGCGGGTGTTCGCGACGCCGCAGGGCTGGGCGCCGCAGGGGGCCATCATGGAGCTCACCTTCCGCTTGACCGGCGCGGTACCGGGCTCGGGCGCGGCCTCCGGCAGTATGCTGCTGGCGCAGCTCGAAACCATTCGGCTGGCGCCGGGCGGCCAGTGGGCCCAGACCCGCCAGGCGCAGGCCCAGACCTGGCCGTTCGGTGACGCCATCACCGTGGGCTCCGGCGGCGAGTTCGTGCGCAGTGTCGACGATATGCTGGTGCTGCATGCGTATCACAAGCTGCGCGATGAACCGATCGATTTCGCGGCACTCGCGGGCGCGACCCGCTACGTGCGCGCGGTCGAGTTCTTTGACCAGGACGTGGTACAGCGCGCCGAGGCTGCGCGGCTGCAGGCAGCCTTCGAAGCCGTGGATCCGCGCGGGACCTACGCCATGAACGTGACGGCCAGGCTCGAGTACGAGCTCGACCGGGAGCGCTTCCGCGTGTCGATTTTCGCTCCCGACAGCGCCTTGACCTTCCAGCCACTGCGCTCCATGTCGCTGGAACCTGCGCACGTCCGGAGCCTGCCGCGCAACCTACATATGAACTACCTGGTGCAGTTCACCAACGCGGATGCGCTGCGCTACGTGGCGGTGCCCCGCGACCGGGCGGCGCGGATCGACGGCGTCGCGCAGCGCGGCTTCGTCCAGGGTCCCGCGGAACTGGTGGTGCGCTTCGTCGGTACGGGCGACCCGCTGCCAGGCAACCGCGGCGGCAATGTGCTGCGGGCGGAGGTGATCTCGGTGAGTTACGCGCCGATCGGGCTGTATTAGCGCGCGGCCGCAGCGGACCGGCAGGGGAACCGGCTAGAGGTCCGCGGCGGGCTCGCCCAGCAGGTCCGCTACCCAGCCCTCGAGCTTTTCGAGGTCGGGCACCAGCGGCGTCTCGTTTACGACGCGCAGCCGGCAGAGTACGGGCGCTTCACCGTAGTCCAGGCTGCCCTGGTCGAGCTGCACCACTTCCTCGCCCAGGCGGACGAGCTGCGGCAGTCCCTGGCAGATGATCGCCATGCCGCCGCGGCCGAGCCGCCCGCTCAGCCCGCGCAGTATCACGGCGCGGCTGCGCCCGCTGATCTCGGGGACCGGATCGCCGCAGGCGGCCTCGAATGACAGCAGCGGCACGACATGCTCGCCCCAGGCGATATCGCCGAGCAGCCAGCCCGGCTCTTCCTCGCGCAGCCGGAAACGACCCAGGCTGATGATTTCCGCGACGCAGGCACGCGGCAGCAGCAGCCGCCGGCCGACCAACGGCACCAGCAGGCTATGCAGCAAGGTTTCCCCGGAGTCACTCATCAGGCGCTATCCGTCCGGCCGTTCATGCTGGTCCTCATCGGTGTCTCCCGGACCGCCAGCCGGCCCCGCCTCGTTGCCGTGCTGCGCCGCCTGCCCGCCATCGTCGCCCACCAGGCTGCCGATGGCGGCGAGCAACTCGGCCTCCTGGTAGGGCTTGCGGAGGTAGTGATCGACGCCGATGTCTATGGCGCGGCTGCGATGCTTGTCGCCGACGCGCGAGGTGATCATCACGATCGGGATGTGCCGGGGGCGCGGGTCGCTGCGCACGTGGCTGGCAACCTCGTAGCCATCCATGCGCGGCATCTCGATATCCAGCAACATGATGTCGGGCGTGTGGTCCTGCAACAGCGCAACGGCATCGACGCCGTCCTTGGCGGTGATGACCCGCATGCCGTTGCGTTCCAGCAACCGCTCGGTGACCCGTCGCACGGTGATGGAATCGTCCACCACCATCACGAATGTCCGGTCGTCCTCGCGGGCCGGCACCGGCGTGGCGGGCGCCGCCTCCGGCGCGCGGGCGCGGGCGCGGGCGCGGATCAGCACTCGATGAACCGCGATGACCTCGCGACGAGGTTTCGGAAGACTGCGCCGACGACGGCGCGGCCACGATACCGGCTGGGCCGGCGGCAGGGGCGAGCGTGACAAGTGCGCCGACGAGCCTGTTGCAGCGGCGAATGCGGACGCCGTGACACCATTCGGAGACGATCAGTGCGCGAAAGCGAACGCTGCACGCAGGTGCCGGCGTCGGCGAGGAGCGGGCACCAGCCAGCGAAAAGGTGCTTTATTCGGCTTATACTCTGGCTCCGAAGTCGGCGGCAGGGATGGTGCCGTCCTCGGCGGGGCGGTGGGCGGCGCCGTGGGTGCCCGGGCCTCCACGCGCCAGACCACCCGTTACTACAGCGCCCCGGTGCAGCATCATCGGACCGTTACCTATCACCACCACCATCATCGCCATCACCGCGGGCCGCGGCATTTCTGTCCGCGAGGGCTGGCCAAGCAGGGGCGCTGCTGACACTGCGAAGTTGCGCCGAACACGATCAAGCACCGTCCTCGCGAGGTTCGCGAGGCGTTCAAGGCGTGGAGCGGATCCGGGGACAGCTGCGGCCTCAGTTCCCAAGCACCTCCAGCACCAGCGGACGCAGCCGCTCGGCCAGTGGCACGGAGAAACCCGTCGCGACCCCCGGCACGGCCGAGCCCTCCATGGCCAGAATGCCGATGTAACCGGCTTCGCGATCCACCCAGGGCATCCAGCCGAACAGCCCGGCGGACGAGGCGATGTCGCAGCCGCTACCCGGAGTGTCGCACTCCAGCCAGGCACCGAGCCCGTAGCCGAAGTCCTGGACTTCGGCCGGCACCAGGCCACGCTCGGCCTCCGGGTAGGGTGCGCGGAAAATCGCTGCCGCCAAATCCGGGTCGATCGCCACGCCTTGAATATCTGCCAGCGCCCCCAGCGCAGCCTCGACCAGCCGGGCGTACTCATCGACCGTTGCTGCCAGTCCGCCTCCGGCGAGCGGGTTGCTCGACCCGATGCGCTGACGCCGCCCCGTGGTGTAGCGGACATCAGCGGCGAGTCCGAGCGGGTCAGCAAGCTGCGCACGAAAAATTGCGTTCCAGTTTGAACCGGTGACCACCTCCGCCATGCGTGCGGCCACCTGCATGTGCGAACCGCCGTAGTCGAAGCGTGTTCCGGGGGCGGCGACCAGGGGCCCGGCACCGATCTGGGCGGCACATTCGGCCAGGGTGATGGCCACCTCGCGCAGACAGTCAGCGTCGCGCGCCAGGCCCGAGGTAAATGACAGCAACTGCTCAAGCGTGATCGCCGCCTGCGGGCCGCTCCAGCCCAGCACCGCGCCTGTGGTGCTGGAGAGCTCCAGGAACGACTGGTCGATCAGCCGCAGCAGCACCAGGCTGGTGACCAGCTTGCTGGCAGAGGCCACGGCGTAGCGGCCTTCCGGGTCGAAGTCGCCATAGACGCCGAGGAACACGCGTTCACCACCTGGGCGGTAGATGGCCAGTGCCATGCCCGGCACGGAGGCCGGCGCGTCTTCGGCGAACGCTTCGGCTGCGGCGGCGTCGAGCGCTGCGGCGGGGTCGGCCGCTACGGGGGGCGGCGGCGTCGGGGGTGCCGGCGCGGTGTCACCGCCGCCGCCACCGCAACCAGACAGCGGCATCGATATTGCGAGCAGCACCATGCAGGCAAGGCGTGACAGCGACATGGCAGGGCGACTCCCGAACCAGCTGAATAGGCTCGCGGATACTATCATTTACCCTCTACTCGTGCTGTGCCGGCGCCTGAAACACGATGCCCAGGCCGCGAGCCTCGGGGCTTGCGCGCGTCTCCACGCCAATGAAATCGACCAGCCCGTCGCCATCGAAGTCGACCCAGGCGCGATCGGCATAGGCGACGCTGCCCCAGGGGCGTCGCAGCGGCAGCTCGACTGCGGGAGCGAACACGAACGGCTCGCGCTGGCGTAACAGGACCGAGGCGACAAATCCGTGTGAGACCAGGTCGGGTAGTCCGTCACCGTCGAGGTCGACCACGTCCAGCGCGAATCCCTCGAGCGCGAGATCCGTAACCACCGGCGTCTCGAAGGTTTCCAGGGAACCGCTTGCGCTCTGGCGCAGCGTGACCAGCGAGCGCTCGTCGTTGTTCTCGAACACCAGCATCACGATATCGAGGCGGCCGTCGTTGTCGATGTCGCCCAGCGTGAACCCGAGGTCGGAGGCTTCGAACACCTCGGTGAAGGTAAAGCCCCCCTGGCCGTCACCATAGCCAACTTCGATCAGCGTCCGGTTCTGCTCATCGCTGCGCTGGATGACGAGGTCCGCGAGACCATCGCCGTTCATGTCGCCGACCGCCAGCTTGTCGAACCGCGGCAGCGGCAGCGGCGCAAGGGCAATCCAGTCGCCATCGCTCTGTCGCAGCAGGATCTCGACGGCGGCCTCCTGCTGGCAGGGGATCACGCGCACCAGGTCCAGGCGACCGTTGCCGGTGAGGTCTGCAGCCTGCAGCGCAGGGTGTGGTGTCCCAGTGGTGCCGACCTCGCACTCGGCGAGCGTTTCGAGGCTGCGGGTCTGGCGCAGCTCGCCCTGGGCTGTGAGTTCGAACATCACCAGATCTCTCTGCCGCGCGGCAACGATCTCCAGGCCCGGAGCCTGCGTTGCATCCACGAGCACGAGGCCGTCGCGCAATGTACTGGTCTGCGTAAGGCCCAGTGAAAACTCAAGCTCGATGGCCTCGGCAAGTGCGCCCGCGCCCAGGCCACGCCAGAGGCGCAACACGCTGTCGCCGAAGTTCTCTCGAAAGTCCAGGGAGACTACGTCCGGGAAACCGCTGCCATCGACATCGCCCACAACGAAGCCACCCAGGCTGCGGCGGATACCGTCATCGCGCAATAGGTAGTGCGGCGGGCGGAAACGCCAGGGATAGTCGACGTAGAGCAGCTGCAGTGCCACGCCGGCCTCGCCGATGACACTCAGCATCACTTCGTAATAGCCGGGTCGGCTGGTGGTGACGCTCGTCGTTCGCGCGTTTGGCTGTGCGAACTGAAGATGGCGGCCGGTAAGAAAGCGAAATCTGTCTTCCACGAACTCGCCCCATGCCACCGAGAGCGGTGCGCGGCCGTCGGGTCCCGCGGTCCGCCGGCCATCGAGTTGCAGGATTTCCCCGGGGGCGAATGCCAGGTCCGGGCCTGCGTCCACGGCCAGCGCGGCGAGGCGCGGATCTTCCGGGTCGGGCGTGACGAACAGCCGCAGGGTGTCGAAGGCTGCGTCCTGCCCGTCACTGACCCGCTGCTCGATCAGGTAGGTGCCGTTGCGATCCGGCGTCAGGGTCGGTGTCGGTGTATCGGCGTCGACCAGTGCGGCGGTGCTGCCGGGCGGCGCGGCCAGCAAGCGCCAGTCATGGGTCAGTGCCGTGCCATGCCGGTGGACGGCGAAGCGTCCTTCCAGGCGGACGGGTTGGCCGATCAGCACCGTGCGCTCGGCGCCGGCGCCGGCCAGCAGCAGCCGGTTTCCGGGCACCGGGGCGATGTCGCTGGCAGACCAGTCGAAGCGTCGCTGGCGCGGGCCCGTGTCCGGGGACTCGAACACCAGCGAGCCGAAGCTGCCGTTGAGAGCGGCCAGGACAATGCTGCGCCCGGCACTGCCACGCAGGCGCGACTCACCGGCAAGCGGCGAGGGCGCCAGTTCATCGGCATCGGCCTCGAAGACCCAGTCGGCCACGGCGTCAACCTCGACGAAGCCCGCATCGGCCACGAAGCTGCGACCGGTGGCGCCGATCTGCGCGACCCGTCCTGCGGCATCTGTTCGCGTGGTGACCACGAGATCCAGCGGCCCGGCACGCAAGGCCGGCGCGCCGTCGCGCTCGACCATCACATCGCCACTGATGTCGAAACGCCCGGCCGGGCGATCGATGTCATGGCGCGTCACGGTGCCGTTGAGTCGATAGCTCTCGGCACCGTCCTGGACCCGCAGATCGGTGAAGGACATACGCACGCGACCCGCGGCAGGCGTGATGCGCGCCAGAATCTGCTGTACCTCCCGGCCGGAGATCGTCGCGCCGTCATCCACGAAGTTCCGGTACTCGGCCGCAATCCAGCCCGTGCCGTCGCTTGCGAGGCGTCCGGTCAGCCGTGCCGTGCCACCCCCATCGCCGGGTACGGTCTCATCCAGAACACCGTTGGTGAACAGTGCATCGATCGGCTCATCAACGGCGAGTGCGGAGACCGCATAGAGATCCCGGATGGTCTCGATCAGCGTGGCGGCAAACGCATCCCCCTGCGTCTCCGCGGCACTGGCCTGCTGCGTCTGACCGGTGTAGCCCAGTGCAGGCGGTGCCGGCGGGTTGGCGGGTACCCCGCCGCCTGTCGACGGGCTGCTGCCATCGGACCCGCCGCCGCAGGCGACGAGGGTGAATGACACGAACAGGAGAGACAGAGCAGACCCGAAACGGGCGACGGACCGATGGTGAGTGTTCAAGCCCGAAGCTCCGAGTGTGGTGTACGTTTTGGAATATGCCGGATGACAGCTTTGGTGTCATCCTGTAGCGCGTCACTGACTGGCCCCAACGAAGGCTGTCCGTACATTGATTCGCTCTGGAGGTGCATCATCGCTAAGCGCGTATTGAGTCGTGTGCTGATCTCGTGGCTGCCCATCGCGGTGCTCACGGCTTGTGGTGGCGGTGGCGGCGACAGCGCCGGAGGTGGCGGCACCGCGGGTCCTCCGGGCGCGCCGCCGTTGCCGGCCGTCAATTACCAGGGGCGAACCTCACCGGCCACCGTCAGTGAACAGGATGCCTACTTCCTTGCGGATGCGCTGGACAGTGCCGTGGTGTGGACCATCGCGCTGGGTGAAGTGGCCGACCCGTTCCTGTTTCAGGGCCTGGGCGCGCGCAACTTTGATGAAAACCTGATTTCGCCCGATGGCGGCAGCGTCCGCCAGCGAGGTGCCAGCACGGTACAGGAGACCGGCTGGCTGGAGCTCGATTATTCGGCATGGCGCGACGGCGATACGATCTTCGACGGCCGGATGGTCATCGAAGTGCTGACGCCACCGAACAGCTCCGGGACGCTGCGAGCGCGCGCCAGTTTTCAGGGCCTGCGCGTCCGCGAGGTGGACTCGTTTGACCGTACTGTCACGGGCACCTTGACCCGTGAGGCGGTCGGCCTGGACCTTGACCTCGCGGACCAGCGTTCCACCTACGCCGGGCGTTTCCTTCTCAGTGACGAGTCCGCGGGATGGACGCGACTGATCGGGCCGATCGAGCTGCAGGATCGGGCGTACGCGCCACAGTTCACGCTCGGCGAGGCACGCGAATTGCGAATCTCCGGCGAGGTGTCGCTGGCGGACCTGGGTCGACTGCAGATACCCGACTCCGGAGCAATGGCCTACCAGCGTCAACAGGGCTTCGGCATCGGCTGGAAGTTCCGCGGCAGCCTCACGGGGGTGGGCGCCGGTTCGGCTGCCGTTCGCCTGACTGGACTCACGCGCGACTGGGGAGCACTGGAGCTGGACACCGACGGCAGCCGCCGCTTTCCCCGCAGCTCGGCGGTGCGCTGGCCAGGGGGGCTGACGCTGGCACGGCGACCGGATGCGGGCGGCCTGCCGGTAGCGCTGGCCGGACCACGCCGCCTGGTCCGCGCCGGCGAAGCCACCCCGATCGAGGGGCGGTTCGCAGAGCACACGGCGGGCCGCTTCGTCACCCAGTCCTGGGAGATCGTGCTTCAGCCTCCGGACGGTGATGCCCAGTTGCAGCAGGCCGAGTTCACCACGCCGGTGTTCACGGCAGGCCGGTACGGCTCCTACCTGCTGCGTCAGCGGGTCAGCGACGGCACGAACACTCACGACGACTACGTCGAGGTCGTCGTGACCGAAGTCCAGGACGAATTGGATGCACGACCCTACGCCGGACCCGACCTGCAGGTCCCGCTGGCGGGACGCGCAAGGCTCGACCTTGCACGCAGTACCCGGTTTCCAGGCCACCGCCCGATGTTCCTGTGGCCGCAGATTTCCGACGGGCTCGCGCAACTGGATTCGACGCGCGAACCGATCTTCTTCGTCGACATGCCGACGCGGCGTGGCAGCGTGCTGATCGAAGTATCGGATACCAGTCCGGGTCCCAGGTCCGACACGTCATTTTTCAATGCCTGGGATGCCATGCAGATCCACCAGGACGTGCCGGCCGCCTTCATGCCGCTGGGCTACTTCAGTGATAACGGCATTTCGCTGGACGAGGTATACGATCTGGCCCTCGAAGATCTGACCGGGGACGGGCTGCCCGACCTGGTGATGAGTGGTCGTTTCGGCGGCTCAGATACCGCGGTGCTGCGCGTCTACCCCGGGCTGGGACCAGGCAGATTCGGTCCACCGGTGGACACAGTGGCTGCGGAGACCGGCTGGATTGCGATCGCCGATCTCGATGGCGACGCGACCCCGGAGGTGCTGCTGCGAAGTCGCGCCGGGATCCAGATATTCGAGGTGGCGGTCGGTGGCAGCCTGACGCCTGGCACATTCCTGCCGCGTTCCACCGAGTGCGAACTGATGGAGATCGCCGGGCCCTTCGGTCTGTCGACAGGCCAGGCGCATGCTGTTGATGTCAACGGCGATGGCCGCCTGGACATCGTGCACTCCTACGGCTGTCTTGACGGCTACATCGAGGTGTTCCTGCAGGCAGCGGACGGCAGCTGGATGAGTCCGGTGGCCAGCACGTTCTGGCCCGCTGCCGGTTCGCCAGGGCCGCTCGCGTTTGCCGACATCGATGGCAACGGCCGGACGGAGGTCGCATTTCCGGTGCAGACGGAGGTTGCGCCCTTCTATGGTGTGTATCTCGGTCGCGGTCAGGTCGATGGCAGCTTCGAGTTCGAGCCGCTGCATACCGGGCTGAGTGCGCCGCCGTTGCTGGTCGACCTGGATGGCGACGGGCGCGTGGACCTGGTGCTCAGCGATGAGGCGCGCGTGCTGATCCGCCATGGGACCGACGATGGCACTTTTTCCGACGCGGTGGTCATTCCCCAGCTGGAGGACGTACCGATCTTTCGTCTTCACGCGCTGCCGCTGACCACCGGCAGCCTGCCGGCGATCCTCGTGGGCCGCCAGGGCGGCTTCGAACTGGTGGAGCAGCGGGCACCGCGCCTCTATGAGGCGGCCGGCCACACGGTCCCGACGTACAACATTCGGGCGCCGGGAGCGATGCGTCTCGTCACCACGGATCTCACGGGCGACGGCCGCACTGACCTGTTGATCGCAAGTGGGGGACGCGCGGGCATCACGGTGCAGCGTCCACTGCCTCGGCTCGAATCAACCGGCTCGTCGGCGCAGTCTTCTGCCATGGTTCGTTTCGCATTGGCTGAGGAGGCGCCGCCAGCGCTGCAGAGGCCCGTACCGCGTGGGCTGCGGTTTGGTCTTGCGTTGGTGTCACCAGATACATAAAATCATATGAAATCATACTTTATGTAACACTATGAAAAAGATCACTTCCACCGAACTCGCCCGCAATCTTCGCGCGGTGCTCGACCAGGTCCGGGAATCGGGCGAGGCCTACATCGTCGAGCGCGGCGGCCGCTCGGTCGCACAGGTCTCGCCCACGCCTGGCCAGCAGAACGCCGAGCAGGCGCTGGCCGATCTGTATCGCACCCTGCCCGCTGAGGCCGCGGAAGGTTGGCTGGAAGATGCCCGCCGAGGTGGCGATCTTCTTGACGACGAAGTGCGTGATCCATGGGGTTCCTGATCGATACCTGCATCTGGATCGACGTCGAACAGGGCAGACTCGGTCCGGCCGACGTGTCCGCGCGCACGGGCGATGATCCCGTGTATCTGTCCCCTGTGACGTTGGCGGAGCTGCGTCTGGGGATCGAGATGACCGTTGAGCCCGGTATACGCCAGAAGCGCCTGGCCACCTATCGACGGATGACCCGCAAACCCTTGCTGCCCATCGATGCCGATACCGCCGACGTGTTCGGAGAGATCGCCGGCCTGCTGGCCAAGGCGGGGGTACGCGCCCACCGCACCCGGGTTCAGGATCTGTGGCTGGCCAGCCAGGCGATCCAGCACGGCCTGGGCCTGGTCACGCGCAATGACGGAGATTTTGCCGACATTCCCGGCCTTGACCTCGTAAGCATCGGTCAACGCGGCTGAGAGAGGAGGGGATCCAGACGGCGCCGGTGTCGATCAGTGCGCGAAAGTGAAAGATCGCCCACGCCGATCATCGCGCTTGCCGATATTGGCGTGGAAGGGAGGCAGGCGGCGCACCAGCAGCAAATCGACCCGCAGGTCGAGATAGCGGGCGACCGGTCTCGCGCAGGTCGGCGACCTCAACCAGATGCCCTAGCGCTTGATGCCCACTGCGTCCCACAGGAACTGAAACGAGGCCGGCGCCCGGCCCTGCTCGGCAGCAAGCCTCGCCTCGTTGGCCTCGTAGCTGCGGAGCAGCCCCTTGACGCGCTCGAGCCCAGCCGGGGTTTCGATCAGCTCACGCGGCGAGCGGTTGTCCAGGATCGGAATCGGCTCGTCGGCCCAGTTCGCGTAACTGCGCCGCATCACCTGGCTCATCAGACCGGTCATCGTCTCGGGGTCAAGCTGCGACAGATCCGCCGGCCCGCCGTGACCACCGCCGCCTCGCGCGGGCTTGATCGGACCCTCGCGGTGGCGGGCGGCGAGCATCCCGCGCGGGTCGTCGATCTCGCGTGTGAGATGTCGGACAGTGCTGCCAGCCAGTGTCTCGCCGGTGGCGGCATCGATGATCTCGGGTATCGGCGGGGGCAGCAGCATCTGTGCGAACCAGGCCTCAGCGATCAGGAGCGCGATCTCGTAGGAGCGGTCGTCCGGGTGTACGTCGGCCTGGTAGTCGTTGATGAACTGATCGAGTGAGGCGCGTACGGCGCTGGCATGCAGAGGCGAGAATGGATAGAGCGCCCCGGAGAGCTCAAGGTGGTCGTCGACCTCGATGAGCCGCGCGCCAAGCAGATGTCCCGGTTCGAGTGTGCGGCTGGCACTGCGCTCGCGTACCTCGATAGGGCCGGCCGCATCATCGAGCGCATCGACCAGCGTCAGCCCCTCGCCGGGGCGAACATCGGTCACGTGATAGAGGCGCAGTGGGGCCTGCGCCAGCCTGCCCAGAAACTCGCGCTGTCGCGGGCCCAGGCGTGGCCCGCGCGGGCCCAGCAGCAGCTCGACTGTCGGTTGCCAGCCCGCCCCGATTCGAATGTCGCCCTGGGCGATCAGCCATTCGTTGACGTTCATCGAGATCATCAGCCAGGTCTCTTCGTCGACATCCTCAGGATGCACGTTGTCATCCGGCCAGAACAGATCGAAGATCAGGTCGCGTACGGCGTTCCTGAATGCGCGCGGATGCATCTTATCCAGCCATTCGAGTGACCGGTTCGACGCCTCGGCGATGTCATCGCTCGGCACAGCTGCGATCGGCGCGCCGCCATGGCAGTGCTTGTACTTGCGCCCGCTGCCACAGGGGCAGGGGTCGTTGCGCCCGGTCTTGATGCTCAGTCCTCCTTGCGCGGATACTCGCCCCGGTGCTTGCTCGAATCGGTGTCGTAGGACTCGGTGGGCGTCTGCCAGCGCTTGCCATTGGCCGTGCGGTCGGCGCTCGGCAGCCCCTCGCGTGAGTCGAAGTCGTTGATGTCGGGCTGATCACCGCGCATCCGGCGGAACGTCCGCGCCAACCCATACCAGAACACCACGCCAAGACCCGCCCAGATCGGCAGGATCCAGGCATCCGTGGGCGCACCCAGCCACTGCAGCACGATGACCAGCAGGGCGGCCACGGCAAAGCCCAGCGCAAAGTAGCCGCTGGTGAAGATCTCCAGCACCAGCAGCGCCAGCGCCAGCCCCAGCCAGAAACTCCAGGCGTCCAGCGGCAGGGGAATCATTTGCCGGCACCGCCGGCGGGGAGCTCACCCGCCGCAATGACGGCTGCGGCGTCGAGGAAGGCGTTGGAGGCACCGCCCGGCAGCATGATCAGCTTGGCGTTGGCCGAGCCCGAGAGCCGCTCCAGCGCATCGACCTGCATCCGGGCGGTCTGGAAGGTGAGGGCGCGTGCCGCGGCGCCGCCGCCGGCCAGCGACTCGGCAATGATCCGGTTTGCATCCGCATTGGCGGTGGCAATGGCGGTGATGGCCTGGGCTTCCTTCTGCGCCTCATAGAGCTTCGCGTCGGCGGCCAGCTCGGTGGCGCGGCGTTCACCCTCGGCGCGGGTGATAGCGGCCCGGCGCAGACGCTCGGCGGCGAGCACCTCGGCCATGGCTTTCTGGGTGGTCTCGTTCAGGCGCACGTCGATGATCTCCGAGCGGCTGATCTTCACGCCATAGGTTCGCCCGGCATCCTCCAAGGCCTCGAGCAGGGCCACATTGAGCGAACCGCGGTCGGACTGCACCTGGTCGAGTTCCACCTTCCCGAGCTCGGAGCGCACCAGCGACTGCACCAGCCCCACGACCAGGCCCTCGATGGAGTTGACCCTGAAGACCGCAGAATCCGGGTGTTCGATGCGATAGACCACC
>RECU01000001.1 GCA_007693855.1 Gammaproteobacteria bacterium
GTAGTGTCAACAATCTTTCGCACTTTCTCTGAAGACGGTGACTCCGTCTGATCGTTACGCCACGATCGCAGCCCGTAGGGCCCGATCAAAAGTGTGGATTTCCCGCACGCCCCGGCGCTGGCAGCTGGCGAGATGGATTAAGTCGCGGGCTCCCAGGGTTGGGTAATCCTCGCCTAAAGCTACTGCCGCGAAGACGTCCTCAGGTTCAACGGACCAGATGTCTGACATCGCGCGCTGAACCAGCTCTAAAGCATCTTGCAGGGTTTGCAGCCGACCGACCGGTAGGTAGACATGCAGGAGTTCTTGCAGCACTTCGGCCGAAGTCACCAAGCGTTGTCCCGACTTGGTCAGGGCTTGTTCGAACAGGGTCCTCGCCTCAGCCTTCAGCGGATGTTCCCGGCCGACAGCGTAAATGATTACGTTGGTATCGACGAAAATCATGCTGTTGGCAAGCCGCGGGTTTTGGATTCATCAAGTAAGCGGCGATGCTCAGCCCAGTCCGGTTCGGTACCTGAACCCGAGTGCTCATCGCACTGCTTGAAAAAGGACGCAAGAGACTCTGGGTCAGTAAATGGGCGCTGGTTCCGCTTCTCGGCGATGCGAGCCTTGCCGGCAGTTTTCAGCCAGGCACTCAGTGATTGGCCCTCAAGCCGTGCCTGGCGACGAAACTCGGCCCGTTCCGCTTCGTCAAGAACCACCTGGATTCTTACGGGCATAGCGTTACTCCCATTCATTACACATGTGTAATCTTATTGCGTAACTGGCTCCCGTTCAACTCAATCACCTTAATCAAGACGAAGTGCGGTCCCAGCTCGTCTCAGCTCTTGAGAATCTGGCGGTCAGAATGTTGTACTCGATCATCCACGGGGTCTACCGCGTTCACCTGCTCGCGTAGCGCCACCCGACGGCCACCCACCGACCCGGCAACGGTGCAAAGCCCGCCTCCGGCTGCACCCTGTCCAGCAGATTGTCGGCCTCGACGAACAGCTCAGCCCTGCCGAACTGTCGGGCCAGGCGCGCGGACAGCCAGAATGCATCGGCATCACGACGCTCCGCGAAGCGTGCATCGAGCCCAAGGTGCCAGTGTTGGGCGGGAGAGAGCCGGAGGTGCCCGGCCAGGGTGTGCCGCGGCACGTCCAGGGCATACTTGATCTCGCGAGCATCCTCATCCAGCCGGGTCTGCAGGCTCGTCCAGGCCAAGCCGATTTCCTCCACCCATGGGAGCGGTGCACGCCACCGCCAGTCCAGTTCCACGCCGCGCGAGCTGTGGCCGCCGAACTGGTCCGCCAGCCAGGTCACATTACCCGGTAGACGCGCCCAGTCGATGAGCTGATCGGTGCGTCGGACGAACAGGCCCGCCGAGAGACTGTGATCCCCGGGCTGCCAGCGCATACCGGCCTCGTAGAGGCTGGAGCGTTCGGCCGCGAGCTCGCTGCGGCCGCGGTTGCCGGAAGTCTGCAGGTGCAGTTCCGTGTAGGACGGCTGCCGCGCCGATCGACCGGCTGAGGCATAGCCGCTGAGCGACGCGGAAAACTGGTGGCGCAGGGCTGCGCCAGGCAGCCAGTAACGCCCGAAGGCCTGGTAGTCCACCACGTTGAGGCTCAGCTCTGCGGCCGATGAGGGGGCAAGATCGCGACGATGCGCAAGCCACAGTCTCGCCTCGTCCCGGCTGCGCTCGCCCAGCGCATTCGAACTGATCCGCTCACGTACCCCGCCGGCGCCAAGCGCCGTGGCATGGCCGGCGGCATCGCTGCGCGCCGACAGTCCCCAGCCCTGCACACGGGTCTCATGTTCATTGATGAAGGCCGTCGTACCGACCAGCGTCTGGAACCAGTCCTCGTGCGCCCGCCAGTACAGCTGCGGCAGGATCTCCCAGGCACCGACGTCCCATTGCCCACTGATGTAGGCCAGGCGCGTGCGGGTCTCCTCCCGCTGGTCCGGGAAATCGGCGGTGTAGAACTTGTAGGCGCCGAACTGCCGATCATCCAGGCCCAGTCCCCAGGTCAAGGCGCCGCGCTCCAGATCCAGCCGGCCGTCGTAACCCACCTTGCGCAGATCGAAATCCGTGGGCTCGTCGGGAAGATGCCCGTCCGAGCGCTTGGCCTCCACGCCAAGCGAATGGCTGCTGCGGGCGCCCCCAGTACCCAGAAACAGGCCGGCCTGTCGCAGCGCATGCTCGCCGGCGCGGACTTCCATGCCGAACGCAGGCGTATCGAGGCGACGCGTGATGATGTTCACCAGGCCGCCGGTGGCGAATCCACCATGGTTCACGCCACCGGGGCCACGCACGATTTCTATGCGCTCGATCTGGCTCAACGGCACGGGCAGATTGAGCTTGTGGTGATTGGTCTGGGGATCGCGTAACGGGACACCATTGAGCAGCACCAGCGTCTGTTCGAAGCTCGCGCCGCGGATACCGATGTCGGCCTGCACGCCTGCCGCACCGCGGCGCTGTACGTCCACGCCGGGGGTCATGGCCAGCAATTCCGCCAGGCTGGCCGCCGGCGACACCGCGATCTCGTCGCGGGAGATCACCGCTACCGAGCGGAAACTCTCACCGAGCGAATGGGGCAGCGCGGAGGCGGTGACGACGAGCGTCTCCAGTGGATCGGCATCTGCGCTACCCGCTGCCTGGACACCGCTCCAGGCCAATACAGTGGACAGCAGGACAATACAGTGAAATCTCAAGATCAGGCCCCTGACCAACGTGCAACGGCCGCGCACGTTAGCTGGCATTGCGACCCGGGACAATAGCGTTCCGCGCTGCCCGTATCATTCCCAATTGGTCCTTTTGTCCCTGCGACCGCCCTGAAAACGGGGTAGGGTAACCAAGAGCGCAGATTGCAGCTTGATATGCTGCGCCTGAACCCCAGGACGGACGGATTTGTTCAAGATCGGCGAAAAAGACCGCCACGGTCGTCAGAAGCGTATCGAATACACCGGGC
>RECU01000026.1 GCA_007693855.1 Gammaproteobacteria bacterium
GTCGTGCGGAAGCGGTTCACCTTCGCCTCCGGCAGCGCGTAGCCCAGCGACATGCCGCAGATCAGCTGCTGATCAGCGGGTACACCAAGCAGTGTCGTCACCGTGTCGTGATAGTTGCAGAACGCCGCCTGCGGACAGGTCTCCAGCCCCTCGCCGCGTGCCGCCAGCATCACCGACTGGATGAACATGCCGCAGTCCAGCCAGCTGCCGAGTTCAAGATCGCGCTCGATCGTGAAGAACAGGCCCACGGGCGCGTCAAAGAACAGGAAATTCCGGCCATGCTGGCGCTTCATCGCCTCGCGGTCACCTTTCTCGATGCCGAGCAGGCCGTACAGGCCCCAGCCGGTCTCGCGACGCCGGGCGAGGTAGGGATCGCGCCAGTCCACGGGATAGTAGTTGTATTCGCGCTCGCCCTGGTCACCGGACATGTGGCGGGCGTGGCAGGCCTCGGCGATGGCATCGCGGGCAGCCCCGGTCACCACCCACACCTTCCAGGGCTGGATGTTGGAGCCGGACGGCGCACGCCCGGCAATCTCGAGGATGTTCTCGATGGTCTCACGCGCCACTTCCCGATCAGGCTGGAACGCGCGGATGCTCTGACGACCGACAATCGCCTCTTCAACGCTCATCATCTCCGGATGCCTCTCCCTGCTGGGGAACCGCCCCCGGTGCTGGGGGAGATATCCGAAGGCATTTTGCCCGAGACGGCGCGTCAGTTGTTGGCGGTCAGCGGATCGATGATCTGCGGCACCTCGGTAATGCGATTGACCGGGATGCCGCTGAGCTCGGCATGCCGGCGGATCGCGGCTTCATCAGCGGCGAGGTAGACGCAAAACGTGCGATCGCCGGCCACGTAACTGTGCTGCCACTGCAGCTGGCCGCCAAGCTCCTCGATCGCGTGGTTGGAGGCGCGCGCCGCCCCGCAGAGCTCGACGACTGTCATCGCTCCCACCCCGGGGATTTCCCGTTCGATCATGTAACGCTGGAACTGTGTCATTGTCTGGTTCCTCCTGGCGTCGTGTTGTCGTGATCCCATTGTCGCGCCGTCCGCGCCACGCGCAAGCTGAAAGTTCTTTGCCTGGGTAAAGACAGGCTTTATGCTTAGCCGATGCGCGCGGTTTCGCATCTCAAGGCCTTGCAGGCACTGGAGGCCGCAGTTCGTACCGGCTCCCTGCGATCTGCAGCCGAGGAGCTTGCGCTCACGGCCGCAGCGGTCGGCCAGCGCATCAAAGCGCTGGAGGACTACCTCGGTGTCGAACTGCTGACACGCGGCCATGGCGGTGTCGTGCCGACCGCGGCGCTTGCCACCGCACTGCCTGCGCTGCGGACCGCTTTCAGCGAACTGAACCGGGTCGCCGCAGCGCTCGAGCTCCATCGGCCGCTGGAGATCCATGTGGTTGCTGACAGCGACTGGGCAGCGCTCTGGCTTGAGCCCCGCCTGCCCACGTTCCGGCGGCTGTGCGCGAACACCCTGCTCTGCATCAATGGCATCGGAGACGTACCCAGCCGTCCGGAAGACGCCGATGCTGAAGTGTGGTTCGGCCCCACACGGGGGCGCCCTCATGAATATCCGCTATTCCGCGATTGGCTGCTGCCCGTGAGCTCACCGGAGAACACTCTCCGCCTCGGCACTTTGCCGGCCGAGTCGCGCCTTGAGGGTTTCCCCCTGTTGCATCTGGACTGTTACCGGGCGGATCCCACAGCCATCGGTTGGCAGGCGTGGACCTCGCGCTTCGGCCAGCGTCGCGTGGCCGTCGGGAGGGGGATGCGCTACCGTCATGCGGTGCCGGCACTGGAGGCGGTGAGTTCACATGCAGGTCTGGCCTTATGCGGACTGGCGCTCGTACAGACCAGAATTGCCGAGGGTACCCTGGCACTACCCTTCGCGCCGCACCAGGGCGCCTGGACGGGCGAACGCTACCGCGTGAGCTTCTCCGCGGCGGCGGTATCGCGCCCTCAGGTCATCGAGTTCCGCGACTGGCTGCTGGCCGAGGCCGCGACCACCGAGAGGCTGGTCGAACAGTGCACGGCCGCGTGATGTTGCCTGCTGGCCTGATCCAGGTCGCGGGCATTCACGATGCCGAGGAGGCGCGCCAGGTGATCGACGCTGGCGTGCGCTGGCTGGGTTTCCCGCTGCGTCTGCCCGTGCATGCCGAAGATCTCAGCGAAGCAGAAGCGGCCACGGTCATCGCCGCGCTGCCCGACGAGGTACAGGCCGTACTGATCACCTACCTGGCCCGCGCCGACGAGATCATCGCGTTGTGCAGCGCGCTAGCGGTGAAGGTCGTGCAGCTGCATGGAGAGGTCAGTCTGGCGGAACTCGAAGCCCTGCGGCGCGCAGCGCCCGGGCTTGCGATCATCCGCAGTCTGGTGGTGGGGCTGCAGGATAGCGCGGCCCTGCAGGTACGCGTGGACCAGGAGTCACCGCTGGTCGATGCCTTCATCACCGACACCTACGATCCGACCACTGGTGCAAGCGGCGCGACCGGCCGTACGCACGACTGGCAGATCAGTCGACAGCTGGTGGCACGCTCGCCGCGCCCGGTGATCCTCGCGGGTGGCCTGACACCGGAGAATGTGGCCGCGGCAATCGCGGCAGTGCAGCCGTGTGGCGTGGATGTTCACACGGGCGTGGAAGACGACACGGGGCGTAAATGCCCGCACAGGCTGCGCCGTTTCGTGCGCGAAGCCACGCGCGGTTTTCGTTAAGATGGAGTTCGAGGGGGGAATCGACATGCCCGACAACATAGAAGTACCTGATCTGGGTTACCTGAACTCGCTGCTGGTCGACAAATTCCGCGTCAAGCGCCCGCCCGTAGCCATCACGCTGTGTCGCGACGAGCCGCCGCCGGGCTACGAGCCGGTGAAGATCGTCGCCTGCGGGGTGGTCCGCGCCG
>RECU01000071.1 GCA_007693855.1 Gammaproteobacteria bacterium
TTGCCACGGCAGTTCCGCGGCGGCGATGGTCTCGGACATGGCTTCGGCCAGCAGCGTGAGGGTCGTGCCGCGGGGATTGCTGGTGCGCCAGACCATTGCGACTGCGCGGTGGGGTGAACCGGGCCTGATCGCGAGCGTGGCGACCTCATCGGGGCTCCGGATGGCCAGTCCCGGAAGAAGTGTGACGCCGATGTTGGCGGCGACCATCTGACGCAAGGTTTCGAGACTGGTCGCGCGCAGATCATGCGTCTCCTGCACATCGACTCGGCTGCAGATGTCCAGGGCCTGGTCACGCAGGCAGTGACCGTCCTCGAGCAGCAACAGCGTCTCCTCACGCAGCGCCTCGAGTGAGACCTGTTTGCGGTTGGCCAAGGCATGATCATGCGCCACGGCGACGAAGAACGGCTCCTCCAGCAACACGCGGTGCTGACGGCCTTCCAGTGGCACCGGCAGCGCCAGCACCACCGCATCGAGCTCGCCGCGGTCCAGACGATCCAGCAGGACCAGGGTCTGGTGCTCGAACAGCAGGCAGCGCAGTTCCGGGTAGCGGGTGCGCAGGTCAGGCAAGACGTGCGGCAGCAGATAGGGCGCCAGGGTGGGAATGAACCCCAGGCGTACCTGACCCACCATGGGGTCCTGCTGGCTGCGCGCCAGCGCTACGAGTTCGTCAGTATCCTGCAGGATTCTGCGGGCCCGCCGGGCGATCTCCGTGCCGACCGGGGTGAGCAGGACGTTCTTGTGACGCCGCTCTACCAGCTCCACCCCAAGCTCCTCCTCCAGCTTTTTCAGCTGCGCCGAGAGCGTCGGCTGGCTGACGAAGCAGGCCTCAGCCGCACGTCCGAAATGGCGTTTGTCGTCCAGCGCCACGAGGTAGCGGAGCGTTCGCAGGTTCATTGCAGCCCTAATAGTTGTTACCTATCGAAACTATAAGAACAATCGATTGGAATTACGAGTGCCAGCCTCCTACCCTGCGGATGGTGTTCAACAATCAACTGCCTCACAAGGAGGTGTCTCATGCTGGGTATTGGTCACAAGTTTCCTGAGCTGACGCTCAAGGCCGTGGTGTCGAACGACATCAATACGGCGTTTACCGAGGTCTCCACCGCGCCGGTCGAGGGCCAGTGGAAGATCGTGTTTTTCTGGCCGAAGGACTTCACCTTCGTGTGCCCGACCGAAATCGCCGCATTCGGTGATCTGAACGAAGAGTTCAACGACCGCGACACCGAAGTGCTGGGCGTCAGCACCGATTCGGAGTTCGTGCACCTGGCCTGGCGCCAGGCCAAGGAAGAGCTGAACGATCTGCCGTTCCCGATGGTCTCCGACATTCGCCGCGAGCTGGCCACCACGCTGGGGATCATGAACGACGCTGAAGGGGTCGCCCAGCGCGCCACCTACATCGTCGATCCGGACGGCATCATCCGCTTCGTGTACGTGACCGACCTCGATGTCGGCCGTAACCCGAGCGAAGTGCTGCGGGTGCTGGATGCCCTGCAGACCGATGAACTCTGCCCCTGCAACTGGCAGAAGGGCGAGGAGACCCTCAAGGTCGCCTGAATCCATTCAGGCAGGAGAGTTTTAGATGAGCATCAGTGATATCAAGGGATTGATCCCCGAGTACGCCAAGGACCTGAAGCTCAACCTCGGCAGTGTGCTGGGCGAGCAGGGTGCCCCTGGCCTGTCCGCGCGACAGGTCTGGGCCACCGCGCTGGCCACCGCGCTGGCCACCGGTCACCGGGACCTGGCGGCAGCCATCGAAGCCGATGCCGGTGACGCGCTGGCTGCGGCGGACATCCGCGCGGCCCGCGCGGCGGCGGCGATCATGGGCATGAACAATGTCTATTACCGCTTTCTGCACCTGGTCGAGGACGAGGAATACCAGAAGATGCCGGCGGGATTGCGCATGCAGGTCATCGGCAAGCCGGGGGTGGAGAAAGTCGACTTCGAGCTGTATTCGCTCGCGGTCTCTGCGGTCAACGGTTGCGGCATGTGCATCGTTTCGCACGAGCGCCTGCTGCGCAAGGAGGGCATGTCCCGCCAGGCCATTCAGAGCGCGGTGCGCATCGCCGCCGTGGTCAATGCCGTGGCGAGCGTACTCTCTTTCGACGCGGCGGATGAGGCGGTCGCGGCCGCCTGAGGCGCGCACCATCAGCGGGCACCTTGGGTGCCCAACCGGGCTTCCCCCAGCAGGGAGGCACCGCGCGGCATGGAAGCCGTGCGGCGGGGGTGGCCCGACAGGGTCACCCCCGTTTTTTCTCCCGCGCGCGCGATCTGGCCATCCGGTGCTGAAACGGCATTGTAACCTTGCTCCCCTAGCCTGCCGGAATCGTTCCGGCCAAGGGAGCCGTCATGCGCCAGTTTGCCGTCCTGTCATTGCTTGTCCTGCTCGCCGGCTGCGCCACACTGGGTCTGCGTTCGCCGGTGCCGGAGGCCGAGCGCGCCGGGATGCAGAACATCGGCGTCAGTGCCCTGCTTGGAGAGCGCCACCACGCGATTCTTGTCGGTGTGACCAGCATCGGCAACCGCTACTACGCAGTGGACGCGGCCGCCTGGGACATCGATGGCCTGGCGACGTCTGCGGCGGTGGCCAGCCTGAGTGCTGCCGGCGCCTGGCGGGTCGCGCCGCTGGAGCGCCAGGGCCGCGCGGCTGAAACGTTTTATCGCGACGGCGATTACCGCACGCCGGATCGCGACGCGCTCCTGGCGCTGGCGGCCGCCCAAGGGCTCGATACGCTGGTGCTGGTGTTGCCCACCGCCGACGACACCTATCCGGACCGGGCCGGGGGCTATGGCTACCAGGCGGCATTTGGCATCGGTGGTGTTTCGGGGTGTCCCTATGTGCAGTTTGTCGTCGAGGTCGTTCGGGTGGCCGATGGCCGGCGACTCGGCTGGGACCGGGTACGTGACTGTGACGATGCGGCCGACCCGGGCTGGCGCCCCGCTGCGGACGAATACACGGCTGCCGAGTGGGCGATGCTGCGGGAAAGCCTCGAAGACCAGGTCCGCCGTGGCGTCACCAGCGCCCTGCGCTGGCTGGAGATGACTGGCCCGGCATCAGCGACCCGCGAAGGCCAGGACAGCCCGCCGCCGGGCCTGTTCCGTCGCGACTGATGCCGGGTCTGTCAGGCTCGATCTAGTTGCCAGGTACCGGTTGGGGGACGGGCATTGCCTCCCCCTCTTCGCGGCGGGTTCCGGCGATCGCAAGATTCGGCAACACGCTGTTGTCCCACTCGAGGTCCTGGGGCGGGGCGCCGCCGGTTCGCAGGATCACCAGCCTTTCGGATGGCACGATGTAGACCACCTGGTTGCTGTTGCCGTCGAACATGAACAGGTCGTCCGCGAGGTAAGGCGCCGAGTGCAGCACCCCCGGCACGCCGAACCTTGCCTGACGTTCGGGATTGGCGAAGCCCCGCCGCTCGATGAACTCGTCTGCCACGTAGACCCCCAGTCCGTAGTACGGATACTGCGGTGTCCCTTGGCGCATCTCTTCGACGTAGCCCTCCGGCAGCAGGCGTACGCCGTCCCAGGTGCCATCCTCCAGCAGCAACAGCGCCAGCCGCAGCCAGGTCTGGCCCGGCAGGAGGATGCAGCACCCGGAATGTGCCATGCCGCCGGGCCGGTTCACCCAGACGTCACCGCCGGCCGCTCCCAGCGGCTGGAAGAGTTCCTGAGAGAGAAACTCCGCATAACGCATCCCGGTGGCCCGCTCGATGACCACGGCGACCATTTCCGAAGTGGCATTGCTGTACTCGTAGCGCGTCCCCGGTGGGTCGACCAGCGGGTAATCGTGAATGATCACCTCATCATGGCGGGGGTGCAGGTAGGCGCGATTGAGAATGTGCTCAGGCTCGAAGGCCAGGCCCTGCGGGTAAAAGCCCGTCCGCATGTCGAGCAGGTGGCGGATCAGCATCTGTTCGCGCAGCTCATCGCCTTGCCATTCAGTGACGAAATCGGCCACCGGCTGGTCGAGACTGTCGATATGTCCGAGCGCCAGCGCCCGGCCCACCGCGATGGCGGTCAGTGGTTTGGCCAGCGAACGCGAGACGATCGACGTGTCGCGGTCATACTCTCCGAAGTAGCGTTCCAGCTCCAGCGCCCCGTCACGCCAGACCATCAGCGCAGTGGTGTTTCTCGCCGCTGCGAAGGCCTCGATCTCGGCCAGCGCGCGCTCGTCGATCCGCCCGGTGCCCAGCTCGATCGGTTCGAAGGGGACCACTTCGGTGGCACCCGGCACAGCCTCCAGCGGGTCGTAGGTCAGCAGGCCCAGACCCGTCCTCGCGCCCTCAGCCAGGCGCTGAAAACGCTCGAGATACAGCGCCTCATCCTCGTCGCTGAAGCGTTTTCCCTGGACCATCCCCGGGTCGGCCGCCGCCGGTTCCGCGTCGTGCTCAGGAACGACACCCTCATGGGCCTCCTGCGGACTGGGCGAGCAGCCCGCCGTCAGTGCCAGCAACGACAGCAGCGCAGCGCTGCCCACAAAATGCCTGTAACCCACCATGATCTTCTCCGAGTCGAGCACCCCAAGCCTCGATTCAGCCACGTCGGGCCCAGCACGCAAGGTCGCGACCTCGGCGCATCCGCCCAGTGGACGCGCTTTCCGTTGACGGCGTCATCGCGTACGGGGCTGTGGCTGGCGGCGCTGCGGATCAGGACTGGCGAGCCGTCCGACGTGCCTGGTTGAGGGATTCCAGTGCGGCGAGCGCCGCCTTGCGCGATTCGGCGAGATCGACCACGGGTCGTGGATAGGTCTCGTCCAATGTGATGCCGGCCTGCTCGAGCGCCGTCTGGGGCGCGGCCCAGGGCTGGTGGATCCATTTCGCCGGCAGCTCGGCCAGCTCCGGGACCCAGCGGCGCACATAGCTGCCTTCAGGATCGAATTTCTCGCCCTGGCGCACCGGATTGAAGATCCGGAAATACGGCGCCGCGTCGGCGCCGCAGCCAGCCGCCCACTGCCAGCCCAGCGTGTTGCTGGCGAGGTCGGCGTCGAGCAGCGTGTCCCAGAACCACGCCGCGCCTTTCTGCCAGGGCGCGCGGATGTTCTTCACCAGCAGCGATGCGACGATCATGCGCACACGGTTGTGCATCCAGCCCGTCTGCCAGAGCTGGCGCATGCCGGCGTCGACGATGGGCAGGCCGGTCTGCCCGCGTTGCCAGGCCAGCAGCAGGCCCTGGTGGTTGCTGCGCCACGGGAACGCCGCGAAGTGCGGTTGCAGCGGTTCGCGTGGCGTCTCTGGAAAGTGATAAAGCACATGGTGGGCGAACTCGCGCCAGCCGAGTTCGCGCAGGTAGTGCTCGGCGTCCTCGCCGGCGGCTGGCTGGCGGCTGGCCACCACCGACCAGACCTGGTCGGGGGACAGCTCGCCGAAATGCAGATGCGGCGAGAGCCGCGAGGAGCCGGCCACCGCCGGCAGCTCACGCGCCTGCGCATAGTCTCCCAGGGGGCCGTCGAGAAAGCGCTCCAGGGCGGCATGCGCACCGGTCTCCCCCGGCGTCCAGTGCTCACCGAAGTCGTCCGCCCAGTTCAGTCGCGGCAGCAGCCCAAGGGCTTCCAGGGCCAGCGATTCCGGCCAGGCTTGCGGGGCCTCGAGGGACTTCGGCGGCGCCTGCGGGGGGCGCGGCGCCACCTGCCGGCGGGCGTTGCGCCAGAACGGGGAGAACACGCGATAGGGCTTGCCCTCGCCGGTCGCGACCCGCCAGGGCTCGACCAGCAGGCTGGCCTGGAAGCTCTCCGCCGTGACACCGCGGGCGCGCAGCGCTTCTTTGACCGCGGTATCGCGGGCCACGCTGGCCGGCTCATAGAGCCGGTTCCAGTACACGCCGGTCGCACCGGTATGCTCGACCAGCGCTTCGAGCGCCCTGAGTGCGGGACCGCCCCGGATCACCAGCTGGCTGCCCAGAGCCGCAAGCGCAGCCTGCAGGGCCGCGAGACTGTGATGCAGCCACCATTGGGCCGCGGCACCCGGAGGCCAGTCACCCTCGTCTTCACGGGTATCGATCCATACCGGGATCACCCGCGCGCCCGCGGCCATGGCCGCCGCCAGTGCCGGGTTGTCAGCCAGTCGCAGGTCGCGGCGGAACCAGACGATCACGGTATCCATTACTGCTCCTGGCGTACCCGCCGGCGTGTCGGCAGGGGTTCAATCGACCCGGTTACGCCGCTCGCCGGCGAGGAAGGCCGCAACGTTCGCCGCGGTCTCGTCAATGGCCCGCTGGCGCGCTTCGCGTGCCGCCCAGGCGACGTGTGGCGTAACGATCAGCCGGTCATGTCCCAGGGTGACCAGTGGGTGGTCCTGCGGTGGCGGCTCGCTGTCCAGTACGTCGATGCCGGCGCCACCGATTCGCCCCCGGGTCAGCGCATCGGCGAGCGCCACGCCATCGACCAGGCCGCCGCGTGCGGTATTGAGCAGCACCGCGTCGGGCTTCATCAGCGCCAGTTCGCGCTCACCGATCAGTTCCCGGGTCGCGGCCGTCAGCGGACAGTGCAGGCTCAGCACGTCCGCCCGGCGCAGCAGCTCCTCGAAGGCGACGCGGCCAGCGGGAATGGCCTCGGCGTCGCGGCGCGCGGCAATCTCGACCTGCATGCCAAGCGCCTCGGCCAGGCGCGCCGTGGCCTGGCCGAGTACGCCCCAGCCCACCACGCCGAACACCCGTCCGGCCAGTTCCCGGATCGGGAAATCGAACAGGCAGAACTGCTCACTGGCGCTCCAGCGGCCCGCCTGCACGGCGCGCTGATACCCCGGCAGTTGCTGGGTCAGTGACAGCAGCATGGCAATGGCATGCTGGGCCACCGACGCGGTGCAGTAGTCACGGATATTGCAGACCGCGATGCCACGCGCGCGGGCGGCCTCGAGATCGACATTGTCGGTCCCGGTGGCGGTCAGCCCGATGAAGCGCAAAGCCGGCGCCGCGTCGAGCTCGGCGGCCCCGAAACGCTGCTTGTTGGTGAACACGAACACGGCATCGGCCACTCTGGCGGCGCGCTCGCCGGGCCGGGTGTCGCCATGTACTGTCAGCGCCGGCAACACCCGGGCGAGTGGTGCGGGGTCGATATCGCCGGGCCCGATGGTGTCGTAGTCGAGAAAAACGGCGGGGCTGTCGGCGAGCGTGTCGGCGGATGCGGTGTTGCTCATTGGGTCCCTCCAGGCGGACTTGGCGAGCGGTCGGCCGCCCAGTCTTGCGGGCGAGGCGCCTATTATCCGGGATTGCCCCGCAGTGGCGCCAATGACGCTAGACTCAGGACATGACCGCATTCTGGCGCACCACTCCCCTGGCCGAGATGAGCGACGCGCAGTGGGAGTCGCTGTGTGATGGCTGCGGGCGCTGTTGCCTGCACAAGCTCGAGGACGCCGATACCGGCACGGTGCACTACACCGACGCCTGCTGCGCCCTGCTCGATCGTCACAGCTGCCGCTGCAGTGATTACGCCCGCCGTCACGAACGGGTTCCGGACTGCGTGAGCCTGCGGCAGTCTGACCTTGCGGCCCTGCGCTGGCTTCCGCGCACCTGCGCCTATCGGCGTCTTGCGGAGGGGCGGGATCTCGCCTGGTGGCATCCACTGGTCTCCGGAGATCCGGAGAGCGTGCATCGGGCAGGCATCTCGGTGCGTGGCAAGGTGCGCCCGGCGCGTGACGACTCTCCAGAAGCGCTGGAAGAGCGGGTGATCCGCTGGATTCCGCCGGTGCGGCCCGCGCGCCGCTGAGGCCCGGCCACGCGCTGGCGGGGCAACGCCGCCGTCCGCGGCTGGTAGACTGGGGACGGGAAACCAGGGGAGAGGTGCTGTGGCCGGCGAAACCACGCGGGTGCGCAGTCTGCTCGGCAATGCCGAGTTCGTCTATGCAGCCTGTCTGTTCGCAGTGGCTATGGTCACAGTGTCTGTGGCAACGCGGGCCATCGATGATCCGTTTGCCGGCCAGTCGCCTGCGCTGGCGTTGTTTTTCCTGCTGTTCGGGCTGTTTACCATCAGCACCGGCTACCACACCTCGTCCGGGACGCATGTCTCCTTCGATCGGGTCGCGCAGATCTCCTGCATCCTGGTGCTTGGTCCGGTGGCCGCGGCCTGGGTGAACGGCCTGGCCTCGCTGGTGTATCCGTGGCACCGGATCGCCGGTGGTCGCCCCTGGCCGCAGGTGCTGGGCGCCTCGCTGCACAATGCCGGGCTCATGGCACTGCTGAGCCTGGTGGCCGGCAGCCTGTACCTGTGGGCAGGCGGCCAGGTGCCACTGCTGATGCTCGACGCCAGCGTCCTGCCGGCGCTGCTGCTGCTGCTGGTCACCATGCAACTGCTCAATGATCTGGCGATGCTGCTGGACAGCTGGATCTCGGGTGGGAAGCTCTATTGGCCGTTCAACGGGTTTGTCATCACGGTGGAGGGCGCCTCGGCACTCGCTGCACTGCTGGTGGCGCTGATCTTCAATCGCATGGAGCTGCCGATCGTCGTGCTCATGCTCGTGGTGCTGGCCACCGGGCTGCTGGCCCTGACCCAGTTCGCCCGCATGCGCACCCACCTCGAGGAGCTGGTCCACGAACGCACCCGCCGGCTGCGTGAGCAGGCTGACGAACTCGAACGCCAGGCGACGCGCGATCAGCTGACCTCCCTGTATAACCGTCGGTTTGCCGATCGCTTTCTCGAGGAAGGCGTGCGCGATTTCATCCGTCAGGGTCGCGCTTTCGCCATCGCCCTGATCGATCTCGACCACTTCAAGCGCATCAACGATCACCACTCCCACCAGGTGGGCGATGAGGTGCTTTGCCGGGTCGCTTCTCTGCTGCTGGAGAACTGCCGGGGCACGGACATGGTGGCGCGATTCGGCGGCGAGGAGTTCCTCATCTGCTTTCCCAATACCGATCTTGCCCGTGCCGCGAGTGCCTGCGAGCATCTGCGTGCGGCGCTGGAACACACCGACTGGAGCGACATCGCACCCGGTCTGGCCGTAACCCTGTGTGCCGGGGTGGCCCAGATGCGCCCGGGCTTTGATCGTGGTCGTCTGTTGCGCGAGGCTGACCAGCGGCTGTATGCGGCCAAGCACGGCGGCCGCAACCGGGTGGAAGTCGACCTCGCCTCCTGACCTCGCGCCAGTCTTGCCGCGATTCAGCCGGTGTTCTGCAGGCCGTGGGCGATGCCGTTCACAGAGGCCATCAGCGCGCGGAAGATGGCTTCGTCCTCACGGCCGGAGGCGCGCCAGCGCTGCAACAGGTCGACCTGCAGGAAACTGATGGGATCCATGTAGGGATTGCGCAGGCGGATGGAGCGGCGGAGCGTGTCGTCGCGGGCCAGCAGCCGCTGCTGCCCGGTGAGCTTCAGCACCCAGTCCAGGGTCAGTTCGAACTCCTGGCGGACGATCGGGAAGAAGCGACCGTGCAGATCGCTGGCAAGTCCCGAGTAGCGTCCCGCGATCTCCATGTCGGCTCGGGCCAGCACCGTCTCCACATCTTCAACCAGGGCATTGAGGAAATACCATTCTCGCGCCATTTCGATCAGTACTGCCTCGTCATGACGTTCTGCCGCGGCGGAGAGCCCGCTGCCCAGGCCGAACCAGCCGGGCAGCTCGAATCGCGCCTGGCTCCAGGAAAACACCCAGGGGATGGCCCGCAGGTCTTCTATGCTCGCCGAGGCCTTGCGCGAGGGAGGGCGCGAACCGATGCGCATGCGTTCGATCACATCCACTGGCGTGGCCGCGCGGAAGTAATCGGCGAACCGATGATCGCCGTAAACCAGCTTCTTGTAGCGCTCGCGACTGGCGTCAGCGACGGTTTCCATCACCTCATGCCAGCTCGTCTGCTCGGCAGCACGCGATCGCGGGTGCAGTCCACGATCGAGCACTGCACTCCAGGTCTGCTCGAGGGTGCGCATGGCGATGGCGCGGAGCCCGTATTTCTGGTTGACCATCTCGCCCTGCTCGGTGAGCCGCAGCCGTCCCCTGATCGCACCGGGCGGCGCGGCGAGTACCGCCGCATGGGTCTTGCCGCCACC
Organism: Gammaproteobacteria bacterium; assembly: GCA_007693855.1. Lineage (GTDB taxonomy): Bacteria > Pseudomonadota > Gammaproteobacteria > Steroidobacterales > PWYM01 > PWYM01. Next base: position 9,968 of record RECU01000071.1, read on the forward strand.
GCGGCTGACCGTGCCGCCACGCCCATGGAACAGGGTCAGCTCGACCCCGGCGTCGCCGAGCGTGTCCACCAGGCTCTGCTGCGCCTTCTGCAGCGCCCAGCGCGCCGCCGCGAGACCGCCGTCCTTGTTGCTGTCGGAATAGCCCACCATCACCATCTGGTGATGGCCGCGCTGCACCAGGTGCTCGGCATAGACCGGTAGAGAGAACAGCTCCTGCATGATTTCCGGGCCGCGCTCAAGGTCCTCGACCGTCTCGAACAGCGGCACGATATCGAGGGGCACCGCGCCGGTCTTGCGGGCGAGTTCGCCCCATCGCGCGAGCAGCAGTGCGGCGAGAACGTCCTCGCTGCCATGGGTCATGCTGACGATATAGGCACCGATCGCCCGACGGCCATACTTGCGTCGGCAGAAGCCGATGGCCTGGAATACCGCCAGCAGCTTGCGCGCCTGCGCCGAGAGGGCACCACGCGGCAGTTCCCGGCCGGCCAGCGCGCGGAGCAGTCGATCCCGCCGCGCCTGTGGCGACAGCTCCAGGAACTCCGGTTCGCCAAGGCCCTCGGCGATCACCGCGCGATGCACGGCAGCATCCTGGCGGACGTCCAGCGTGGCCATGTGGAAGCCGAAGGTCTCGATACGCCGGATAAGCCGCTGCACCGCAAACAGTCCGGCGTGGCGGCCACGGTGCTGCTGGAGACTCCCGGCGATCAGCTGGATGTCGTCAAGGAACTCCTCGGCGTGTTCGTAGGGAAAACTGGACTCGTCGTAGGTCGACTGCAGTCTCGCCATCACCAGGCGCAACAGCACCCGGTAGGGCATATCCCGATGGCGCGCGGGCACGTCATGGGCCGCATCGGGGAAGTGCGCAGCATAGGTTCGGCTACGCTCGCGCAGTTCCCGATTGACCTCGATACGGCCCTCGGTCTGGCTCAGTTTCTGCGCGAGCTCCGCGCATTCGCGGTGGTAGAGGTTCAACACCAGCGCACGCTGCCGGGCCAGCGAGGCCCGTATGGTCTTGGCAGTCACCTCGGGGTTGCCGTCCATGTCACCGCCCACCCAGGAGGCGAAATGCAGGAAGGTCGGGACCGCTGCGTCCTCACGACCATAGACCTCGACCAGGGCCTGCTCCAGCGATTCGTAAAACGGCGGAATCATGCGATACAGCACGTCGGTGAAGAAGAACAGGACGTGTTCCAGTTCATCGGCGACGCTCATGCGTTCGTTCGGGTGCTCCTCGGTCTGCCAGCCGGTAGTGACTTCGAGGCGGATGCGCTCAAGGTGGGTCCGGCGTTCCTCAGGCGTGAGCATCGGGTTCAACAGATCGACCATGCGCCGGACGATTTTCTGCTGCTTGCGCAGAATGGTACGGCGCGTGGGTTCGGTGGGGTGTGCGGTGAACACCGGCTCGAGGCGCATCCGGCCAAGCTCGTTCTGCAGCCTGTCCCACTCGACCCCCTCGGCCTGCAGTGCCCGCAGCGTATGCTCGAAGCTGCCCGGCTGGGCGACATCAGGGTCGTTGAGATAATGGCGCCGGCGGCGGATGCGATGCACGCGCTCAGCGGTATTCACCATCTGAAAATAGGTGGAGAACGCGCGGATGAACTCGCGCGCCGTGTCCGGTTTCATCGTGTCGACCAGGCCCACCAGCCTGGCCTCGGCGCCTTCCTGCACTTCGCGGCGTTCGATGGCGGCCCGGCGGGCGCTCTCGACCAGTTCGAACAGTGACTGACCGCCCTGCTCGCGGACCAGTTCCCCGACGAGGGTGCCGAGAACGCGCACGTCCTCCCGCAGCGCCTCGTCCTTGGCGTCAAAGACCACCTGTTCGCGACGCAAGACGCTCATGCGACGGCTCCTGCCCGGCGTGGGCGTTTCTCAGTCGCGGAAGTTTTCGTACTGCAGCGGGAGATCGAGCTCGGCCTGTTTGAGCAGGGCAATCACCTGCTGGAGGTCATCGCGTTTCTTGCCCGTGACCCGGAGTTTCTCACCCTGGACGGCGGTCTGCACCTTGAGTTTCGAGTCCTTGATCAGTCGCCCGATCTTTCTGGCGAGGTCCTGGTCGATGCCCGAGCGGATGGTCAGCACCTGGTAGACGCGCTGGCCGGAGGTCACCGGTTCGGCGGAGGTGTCGAGACAGCCAATGTCGACGCCGCGTTTGGCGAGTCGCGGCAGCAGGATGTCCTGCATCTGCTGCAGCTGGAAATCGACTTCGGCATGCAGCGTGATGCGGTTGTCCTCGAGTTCGACCCGCGCGTCCGCGCCCTTGAAATCGAACCGGTTGCCGATCTCCCGGTTGGCCTGGTCCACGCCATTGCGCACTTCATGCATGTCGACTTCGGATACGACGTCGAACGACGGCATCGGTGTCTCCCTCAGGCGGTCTCGTCCGCCAGCAGCGTATCCATGAAAGCGAGGAATTCCTCGCGCCAACGCTCATGGTACTCGCCTGCGCCCGGGCCGAAAAATCCGGTGTGGATCCTGCGGACTTCATGATTTCGATCGAGATAGATCGTCGTCGGGTAGGCGAGGACCTCGGTGAGCATCGGCAGCGTCTCGGCCGCGGCCTGCTTGTCCGAGATACCGGCCACCAGCAGGGGATAGCCGACGCCATAGGTGTCGCGAAAACGGCCGACGGCAGCGGCGGCTTCGTCGAAGTCCTCGAAATGCTCATACATCAGCCCGACGATGGCGACCCCCCGCGCGGCATTCTCCCGGTACCACTCGGCCAGGAAGGCCGCCTCATCGTGGCAGTTGGGACACCAGCTGCCGCCGAGCGTGACGATCACCGCCTTGTCCTGGAAATAATCGTCGGCCAAAGTCACCGGCTCGCCGTCCAGCCCGGGGAACGCGAAATCGAAGCGCTCCGCGTCGTCCTGCAGACGGGTCAAGGTGGTCGGGTCCGGCAGTCGGGCGTCGTCATCACGTCGGCCCTGCCAGTCCTCGTGCCAGCGCAGCCCTGACCAGAAATCCCCTTCCAGCCCGCCATCGTCCTCCATCCGCGCCCGGAACAGGAAGACGTGGCCGCCGGCGAACGTCGACAGGAAGAGCTCGCGGCCGCGGACCTCGCCTTCGAGGAAGCGATAGTCCCCGAGCGGGGTCACGAAGGTGCCGGTGACCCGGCCGTCCTGCTGGCGGAACTCGCCGATGGCCGGCGAGGGTTCTGCGCCGCCCAGAAACTCCACCGCCCAGCGGCCAGTGAAATCCGCCTCCACAGCCACGGGCTGGGCGAAGAATCGCCAGTCACCCGGGCGTGCGCTGAACGGGATCAGCTGCTGTTCGCCGCCGGCGCGCGTCAACGTGAGCTGACCGCTGATGAGCCTTTCGCTGACATTGGCAACAATCGCGCTTCCGTGCGCCGGCATGACCAGGGTGAGCTGGTCGTGGTCACGGTGCACTTCGCCGACGGGCGTGCGTTCTTCGCCATTGATCAGCCAGGCCTGCAGGCGGCCCTCGGCCTCGCCGGCGAACTCCAGGCCAAAGGGCAGGGCCCCACCAGGGGTGAGCAGTTCGCCGCGCCAGCGGCCATCGAGGGACTGGGGTTCCATGGGGGGTGTCGGCTCACAGCCTGCCAGCAGCACGCCAAGCAGCAAGAGGGAAATGGCGGATACGGTGACCCTGCGCATCAGCGGATTGTATGCTGCAAGTCGGTCTCGATCATCCCCCGGAGCAGTGATGGCCCTGGAGAGGCGCGAATTCCTTGAAATCTCCGCCGCTACCGGCCCGGGCCTCGCGCTGCCACCCGACAGAGAAGCCGCGGTGCTGGCGGCATGGCGGGTGCATGCGGCAGACTGGCGCTCCGCTCCGATATCTCGAGGACGCTCGCGATGAAAACGCGTGACATCGCGGCGATGCTTGCCGCCATGAGTGTGCTGGCCGTCCTGCCTGCCTGGGCAGACGAGCGTGCCGATGCGCTGGTGGCCATGCTGGAAGGGGTGTACCGCACGGTACATGACACGCATTCACCGGACAGCCCGCAGCTCGTTGACCGGCGGCATAGGGTCCTGGCACCTGCCTTGGGCGAGCACGTGCTCTACTGGCAGCTCAACAGCGGTCCGGAGCAGCGCATCTACCG
>RECU01000031.1 GCA_007693855.1 Gammaproteobacteria bacterium
GATCGAACAGGCGCTCCCCCAACAGGATCTGGACGCGAGTATCCACCCGGGTTGATCAGATCGCTGCCTTGCGCATCTCCTCGATGTAGATCTCCCGCAGGCGCGCAACCACCGGCCCCGGACGCCCCTCACCCACGCTCACCCCATCGATCTCGACAACCGGAGTGACGAAGGTGGAGGCGGAAGTGATAAAGGCCTCGTCGGCGGCCTGCGCCTCGGGGAGACTGAAGGGACGCTCCTCGATATCCAGTGCCACCTCGCGCGCGAGACGGAGGACAGCGCTGCGGGTGATCCCGTGCAGGATGGCCCGGCTCAGCTGGCGGGTGATGATGCGACCGTCCTTGACGAGGTAGGTGTTACTCGACGCGCCTTCGGTCACCATGCCGTCCTCGACCAGCCAGGCGTCATCGCAGCCCGCCTGCTTCGCCAGGGTCTTGGCCCAGCAGGCGTAGAGCAGCTGTACCGACTTGATATCCCGACGACCCCACCGCAGATCCTCGAGCGAGATCACCTTGATGCCCTCCCGGCCCGCGGGGCTCTCGGCCAGCCCGGGTTTCGACTGGGTGAACAGCACGACGGTGGGCGGACACTGCGCCGGATCAGGCCACAGGAACTCCCGGTCACCGGAACTGCCGCGGGTGAGCTGCAGATAGACCATGCCGTCGACGAGGGCATTCCGCGACACCGCCTCGCGATGGATTTCCAGCCAGCGGTCGCGGTCGTGGGGATTGCGCAAGCTCAGCGCGTCGCAGGAGCGCTGCAGGCGGGCAAGATGCCCATCGAAATCGACCAGCCGACCATCGAGTACGCTCGTGACCTCGTAGACACCATCGCCCATGAGAAAGGCCCGGTCGAAGATCGAGACCCTGGCCTCGGCTTCGGGCAGGAACTCGCCGTTGAGATAGACCCAGCGACTCATCCCGGCACCTATCCCCAAAGCCCGGCTACAGGCGGATGCACCCCGTCGGCGTCGTAACGCAGCGCCGGCGTGCGATCGCGTGCGAGCAGCAGCGGCCCGTCGAGATCCACCACTTCCGCCCCCTGGGCCAGCAACACCGCCGGCGCCATGGCCAGCGACGTGCCCACCATGCATCCCACCATCAGGCGGTAGCCGGCGGACAGGGCATCGGCACGCAGGGCCAGCGCCTCGGTGAGCCCACCGGTCTTGTCCAGCTTGATGTTGATCATGTCGTATTTTCCGCGGAGTGTCGGCAGGCTGGAGCGGTCGTGGCAGCTTTCATCGGCACACACCGGCAAAGGCCTGGGCATCTCGGCGAGTGCGGCGTCCTCGCCGGCGGGCAGAGGCTGTTCCACCATGGCGACGCCGAGGCGCAGGAGATGGGGGGCGAGGTCGGCATACAGCTCAGCCGTCCAGCCCTCGTTCGCGTCGACGATGATGGATGCGGCGGGCGCGCCGGCACGCACCGCCTCCAGCCGCGCCATGTCATCCGGCGACCCCAGCTTGATCTTCAGCAGCGGTCGGGTGGCATGGCGGGCCGCCGCCGCACGCATCCGCTCGGGCGTATCCAGCGACAGCGTGAACGCGGTGATCAGCGGCCGCGGCTCCGGCAATCCCGCGAGCAGCCACGCAGGCCGCCCGGCCTGCTTGGCTGCCCAGTCCCACAGGGCGCAGTCCAGCGCATTGCGTGCGGCACCGGCAGGCAGGGCCTGCTGCAGCGTCTCGCGGTCGATGTCCGCCGGCAGCCCCTCGAGCTGGGCCATCACCGACTCGACGCTCTCGCCATAGCGGGCGTAGGGGACACACTCGCCACGCCCGATGATGCCGTGGCGCGACACCTCGACCGTCACCACGCGGGCTTCGGTCTTCGCGCCCCGGGAGATCGTGAAGGTCTCGGCGAGTGGAAACGTCTCGGCCCGGACGCGCATCATGTCTGACCCTTCAGCGCCGGAGCTCACAGCGCGGCGAGCGCATCGACCAGCTTGCCCGCGCCGAACCGGTAAGGGTCGGTGGCCGGCAGGCCCATGCGCGCCTCGACGCCAGCCAGGTAGGCGCGGGCACTCGACTCGTCCATCGCCTTGGTATTGACCGACACCCCGGCCACGGCGCAGGCTGGATTCGCGATTCTCGCCATCGCCAGGGACGTGTCACGCAGGGCTTCCAGCGAGGGCAGCGGAAAGCTCGGCAACCCGCGCATGTGCTTGCGGGTCGGTTCTTCCGCGAGGATCAGTGCGTCGGGCTGACCGCCATGGATCAGCGCCAGGGTGACGCCCGAATAGCTGACATGAAACAGGCTGCCCTGACCCTCGATGAGATCCCAGTGGTCAGGGTCGTTATCCGGGGTCAGCCACTCGATCGAGCCGGCCATGAAGTCGGCAATCACCGCATCCAGTGGCACACCGTCGCCGGTGATCAGGATGCCGGTCTGGCCGGTGGCTCGGAATGTCGCCTGCAGGCCGCGGGCGCGCATCTCACGCTCCATGCACAGGGCCGTGTACATCTTGCCGACCGAACAATCGGTGCCGACCGCCAACATGCGCTTGCCGCTGCGCTTGACGCCATCGGCAATCGGATAGCGCACCGCGGGGACACGCACATCGTGCAGCCGCCGCCCGGTGGCGCGCGCCACTGCGGCCAGATCTTCCTCGTCACGCAGCAGCGTATGCAGCCCGGATGCCAGATCGAACCCTTCCTCCAGCGCCTGCACCAGCACTTTTTTCCAGTGCGGACCGATCACCCCGCCACGGTTCGCCACACCGATGACCAGTGTTCGGGCACCGGCCGCCCGCGCCTGGGCCAGCGTCATGTCCGGCAGGCCCATGTCGGCCTGGCATCCCGGCAGCCGGAACTGACCCACGGCAAATTCGGGTCGCCAGTCACGGATGCCTTGGGCCACTTTTGCGGCCAGCGCGTCGGGGGCGTCACCGAGGAACAGCAGATAGGGGGTGGGGATACTCATCGCTTACGTGCTCTCACTCGCGGCGCGGGCCTTGAGTCTGCGGGTGATGAGACTGCCCAGGCCGAGGAACAGTGCCAGCAGAAACAAGGGCAGTACTGTCGCCGTCCCAGGCGTTTCCTCGTCGAGGCCGCGCTGGAACAGGCCATGAATGGCCCAGCAGTACATGGCCCATTTCGGCAACAGGCCAACGACCGCCGCCAGCAGGTAGGTTGGCCACGACAGACGCAGCAGGCCCGCGCTGTAGTTGATGACACCGTGAGGAAAGCCCGGCAACGCGCGCAACGCCGCCTGGGTGAAAAAATCGCTTCGCGTCGACAGGATCCGGAAAGTACGGTGGCCGGCGAGCCGCCGATGGACCGAATCGCCGAGGAACCCGGCCACGGCGTAGGCGGCCACTGCACCAAGCACGCTGCCGACCAGCATCAGCGCCGTTGCCACCAGCGGAGGGTAGAAGGGCGCCACCACCCAGACCACCAGGGTTCCCGGCAGGCTGAGCGCGAACAGCAGCACCTGGAGCAGCACCAGCATCGGCGCGGTCCAGGGTGACTCCGCAAGCGCTGAACCCCAGGCGATGGCATCACCACGGTCCACCGGCTCCGTAAGCGCGAACCCGACACCCGCCACCAGCAGCAGCACCAGCAGCGCGAGCCGCCAGCGACGGCGAGAGGACGGCTGGCTGCGGTCGCCGGACGACACGTGACACTCAGTCGCGCGGGTCGACGGTGGGGTCACGCACCCCGACGGCGGCCCGAGCCGCCGGGCGGACGGCAACGACCTCGATCTCCACCAGCCACCCGGGATTCACCAGGCCGGCGACCTGCATGACCGAGCGCGCCGGGAGATTCGGCTGGGCCTCCGTGCCGAAGAATTCGCTGTAGGCCTGCATGAAACCACGAAAGTCCATCTGCCCCTCCAGCGCCGGATCTCCGACCAGAAACACCTGCATCTTGACCACGTCGCCCATGCCGAGCTCTAGCCGCCGGAGTATTTCCTCGATGCGCACCAGTACGTTGGTGGTCTGCACGCGGGTATCGCCCCAGGCAGCCACAGTGTCGCGCGCCACCTCGGGATTGACCAGGCTCGGCACCTGCCCGCTGACATAAACGAGCGCGTGCCCCGGAGGAATTTCCACGGCCTGGGCGATCGGGAAGTCGGAGCCGGGGATCGGATAGCGGATCGGCGCGCTGAGCGGGTCGGCAAGGGCACCCCAGCTGAGCCCGCCAAGGGCGAGCGGGAGGAGACATCGAACAAGGCGGCGCATTGGCATCGGAAACTCCTCCCGTCAGGGTTGGCGTCGGGTAGAAATCACCACGACGCCCGATCAGGTTGTCAGCTCAGCCTTGCGAACGCTGCCACTCCGTCAGGATATCCCGGCCGGTGGCTGGCCAGACACCCTCGTGGCCCAGCACATATTCCAATGCCCGCCGGAGGGCACGGATCCGGTAGGGCAACCCGCTGATGTAGGGTATCACCGGCAGACACAGCACGCGCCCGCCGTGGTCGGCAGCCTCGGCGTAGAGGCAGTCGAAGGCGTCCTGCACCTGCTCGACGTACTCGTCTTCGGAGAAATGATAGTCGATGAGGATCTGGCGGTCCGAAAGCTCGGTGCTGTGCGGCATGGAATACAGGGTCGCACTGGATGTCTGCATCGCATAAGGCATGTCGTCGTTGACCCAGTCGCAGACATACTCCACGCCCCGCGCCGCCAGCAGGTCCGGCGTGACGAAAGACTCGCTCTTGGCCGGCGACAGCCAGCCGGTGACCGGTTGACCGGAGGCCGCGCGCAGCGTCGCCAGCGCCGTCTCGATCTGGCCGGCCTCTTCGGCCTCGTCCAGTCCGCCGTAGTGCAGGGCATCCATATCCACGCCATGCGCGATGACTTCCCAGCCGCGCCGTGTCACCTCCTCCAGCAGTGCCGGATATCGTTCGGCCACCACCGAGTTGAAGGCCACCGACGCGGGAATCTTCAGCTCGTCGAGCACCTTGAAGATACGGTAGATGCCGACACGGTTACCGTAGTCCCGGGTGGTGTAGTGACGGAAATCCGGGTAAGGCGTGACCATGCTGCCAGGCGCCTTGAAGGGCTTGCCCGACGGGTTCAGCGGGAAGAATTCGAGTGCCGGCACCACCCACAAGGCGACCTTCGCGCCCTCCGGCCAGGCCGCCGGCTTGCGTTCGAACAGGTTGGAGAACGGGTAACGGTCGTGGTCCATGCCGTGGCGGCGCCACGGGTACTGGAGAAACTCTGCCGGCAGGGTCATGTGCGTGCCTCCCCGGGCGTCATGCCGAGCAGCGTGCAGGTGTCGGCATAATAGTGCGCGTAGTAGTAATCGGCGATCTCTTGCGCCGTGGTCACCCAGACGTCCTCATGGCTGGTGATGTACTTCAACGCATCGGCGAAAGGCCCCACGCGATGCGGATGGCCTACCAGGTAGGCATGCAGCGGGATACACATCACCGTACCCGACTCCGCGCCCTCCTCGTAGAGCTGGTCGAACTGCATCTTGAGGATGTCACCGTAGCGCCGCGGGCTCATGAGGTAGCTGTTGTAGGCGATGACGTCGTTGACCTCCAGCGAATACGGCATGGAAATCAGCCGGCCCTGCTGCACGTGGATGGGCTGGGGCTGGTCGTCCTGGAACAGGTCACAGGTGTACTTGATGCCATACTCGGCCAGCAGGTCGAAGGTGCGTTCGGTGTGCGTCAGCGCCGGCGCCAGCCAGCCGGCGATGCGCTGGCCGGTGGCGTCCATGACGGTCTTCAGCGCGTCTTCGATGATCGCGCGCTCCTGGGCCTCATCCATGCCATAGCAGTAGCGCGTGTTGTAAATGCCGTGCGAGAAGAACTCCCAGTCGCGTTCCACACAGGCCTGGATGATTTCAGGATGATGCTGGCACAGCGCCACGGAGAGCGAAATGCTCCCACGCACGCCGTATTTGTCCATCGCCTCCATCATCCGCCAATGGCCCACGCGGTTACCGTAGTCGCGCTGGGCGTAGTGCAGCACATCAGGGTTGGGCCGAGCCCAGGGCTTGCGCGAGGGATTCTGCGGCGGATCGAACTCGTAGTACTCGATGTTCGGCGCCACCCAGAAGGCGATACGTGCGCCGTTCGGCCAAGTGATTTTCGGCCGTCCCTGGTAGGGCCAGAACTCGTAGAGCTGGGGATCACGCATCATGTGGATCAGTCCCCACGCCAGTTTTCGAGGTAGTCGAACACCTCCTGGACACCGACGACGTCCGCATATTTCAACTGCAGGTCCGTCAGGTTCGCGAAGTGATAGCTCTCGTGCTTGTCGGCCACGCACTCCTCCGGGACGATCGTGCGGTAGCCGTGACTCAGGCTGTCGACACCGGCTGCTCGCACACACCCCGAGGTCGAGCCACCGGTCAGCACCAGGGTATCGATCTGGTGCCAGACCAGCAGCGACTGCAGGTTGGTTTCGTGGAACGGCGAGGGCATGCGCTTGTGCATGATGATGTCGCGCGTGCGATCGATGTTCAGCCGGTCATCGAACTCGGCACGCTCGGAGCCGTGCTTGATGTTCTGCAGCGAGTCCGGGGTGTCCGTGCGGGTGCCCCAGACGCCGGCATCTTCCCCTGACTCCATAAAGGCGACATAGGTCCAGATGACCGGCAGATTGCGCTCGCGAAACATCGCGGCGAGGCGGTCCACGTATTCCAACTGACGGGGGTCGGTCTGGTAGGCGGTCTTGAACTTGCCCACGGCCGTGTAGGCTTTCTGCAGGTCAATATTGACCAGCGCCGGGCGCTTGCCGAACCCAAAGCGCGCGCGCGCCGGGTTGGCCTTTACGTCTGCGAAGATCTGTCGCGCGGTCTTGTCGCTCGTCTCCATATCACTCCCCTGGCTTGGACGGGCACCTCTTTCCGGGGCCGCATCACAGGTAATAAATCAACAGCGAGGCGGCCAGCAGGATGGCCACCCACAATACCATGCTGCCGGTCGGCCAGGTCCGGGCCAGAATGCCCTGTGGTCCATGATGCGCCGAGACCGATGTGACCAGCGCCGTCAGCTTGTGCATCAGCGTGCCCAGCATCGCCTGCCATGCTGCACCGCCCACGCGCTGTATGCCGCCAGCGATCGCCGGCATCGCCTTGCGATACACCCAGTCGGTATCGACGCTGATCTTGGGCTCACCGCCGACATGCTTCAGCAGCACAAAGAACCCGACCCCGGTGAACAGCAGCAACTGCAGCTCCCACAGGATGTGTCCCGAGGTATAGGCCTGGTATTCCACTGTCGCCGGCATCATCGCGTACAGCCACTGCGGATAGATCCCGATGAACACGCAGAAGAATGCCGCGATACCCATGGCGACCAGCATGTTCAACGGCGCCTCACGCGGCTTGAGGCCGCGGTCCGGGCCAAAGAACGTAAACCACGGCAGCTTCAGCCCGGTGTGCAGGAAGGTCCCGGCGGAGGCCAGCGACAGCAACAACCAGACCCAGGCGCGCTGATCCAGTGCCGCGGCCTCGACCACCATGGTCTTGCTGACGAAGCCGCTGAACAGCGGGAACGCGGAAATCGAGAACGCACCAATCATGTACAGCAGGAAGGTCACTGGCATGTAGCGGTAGATGCCGCCCAGCTCGGTGAGCTTGGCCCGCCCCGTCATGTGAATGACCGCACCGGCGCCCATGAACAAGAGTGCCTTGTAGAGAATATGCGTGAAGGCATGCGATGCGGCGCCGTTGAGCGCCATGATGGTACCCATCCCCACCCCGGCGACCATGTACCCGACCTGGCTGATGATGTGGTAGGCCAGCAGCCGCCGGATGTCGTTGGCCAGCACCGCATAGACCACGCCCCACAGGGCCATCACCACGCCCAGCCAGACGAGCAGCTCGGTGCCTGGGAATCCGCGGATCAGGGTATAGACGGCGGTCTTGGTGGTCAGCGCGCTGAGGAAGATCGCGCCGGTCACCGTCGATTCCGGATAGGCATCCGCGAGCCAGGCTCCAAGCGGCGGCACGGCCGCATTGAGCAGGAAGCCGATGAGAATCAGGTAGAACGCAAGCCCCGTATTCTCGATCTCGGCGAACTGCACGGTGCCGGCATCAAGATAGTAGAGGATGATACCGGCGAGCAGCACGATCCCACCCAGGGCATGGACCAGCAGGTAGCGGAACCCCGCGGCCATCGATGCCGGGTTACGCCGGCACCAGATGAGCCATACCGAGGTGAAGACCATCAACTCCCAGAACACATAGAGCGTGACGAGGTCTCCGGCGAACACCACGCCTAGCGCCGAGCCGGCATACATCAGGGCCGCGACATGCTGCGGGGTGTCCTTCACATGCAGGGCATAGATCGCACCGACCAGGGTGATGATGGCGAACACCGAGGCAAAGACGAGACTGAGCTTGTCCACGCGCATCGGCGAGAGCTCGATCCCGAGGAATTCAGTCGCCCCGAACACACCGCTCGGCAGCGAGAACACCAGCCAGATCAGCGCGGCGGCCACCAGCAGCATCACGCCCTGCTGCAGCCGGCCACGCAGCACGGCCACCACCAGCGCGCCGGTGAACAGCAGGATGGAGGGGTGCAGCACCTCACTCATCGTAGTAGTCCTCTGAGCGGTACAGCAGCAGGTAACCCAGCGCCTTGGACACGACGATGATCAGCACGCAGGAGATGAAACCGTAGAACGCCCCAAAGCCACCGATGCTCTCCCAGGGAAAGCGGTCGTACTTCGAAGGCACCACGATGTCGGCGATCACCAGTCCGGCCAGCACGACATACATGATCCGGCGCAACAGCACACCGCGCTCCACCATCGCCTGCAGCAGTCTGCCCAAATCCATCTCAGTTCACTCCGTCATCGGCCCGTGCGGCGCTCAGCCGCCCGCCACCGCCAGGTAGGGCCGCAGCAGCTCAGCCAGCGGACCGGCCAGCACGAACAGTGCAAGGCAGCCCAGCGCCGTCAGACTGAGCGGCACGACGCACAGCACGGGCGCCTCGCGAACGCCACCGGTCTGCTCGCTCTCCGGCGGCGGCAGCAGGAACGCCCGCACCACCGGTGGAATGAGGTAGGCGATATTCAGCAAAGTACTGACGATGAGCGCCAGCACCACCAGTTGATACCCGGAGTCATAGGCGCCCATGAACAGGTGCCACTTGCTCCAGACCCCGCCCATCGGCGGCACACCGATCACGCACAGCGCGCCGATGAAAAACGCAAAGAAGGTCACCGGCATGCGTCGACCCAGCCCGTTCATGTCACTGATCTCGGTCTTCTTGGTCGCGACATAGATCGCACCGGCACAGAAGAACAGGGTGATCTTGCCGAACGCATGCATGACGATATGCATGGCGCCGCCCAAGGCCGCGAACTCGCTGACCAGCATCGCCGCAGCGACAATGTAGGACAGCTGGCTGACGGTCGAATAGGCCAGACGTGCTTTGAGATTATCCTGCTGCATGGCGACCAGAGAGGCGGCCAGCAGCGTGAACACCGCAATATAGAGAATGAGCTCACTGGTGGCGAGCTCTCGCAGGTAATCCAGCCCGAACAGGTAGACGCTGACCTTGAGCACGGTAAAGACACCGGCCTTGACCACCGCCACCGCGTGCAGCAGGGCAGAGACCGGCGTAGGCGCCACCATCGCCGAGGGCAGCCAGCGGTGGAACGGCATCAACGCCGCCTTGCCGATGCCGTACATGAACAGCACCAGCAGAATGGCGCCTATGGCGGGATCGACGCGGCCAGCCATGATGCCGCCCGGCGTGAACTCCAGGGTGCCGGTCAGCCACCAGGTGGCGATGACGGCGGGCAACAGCAGACCGACGGAGGTCCCAAGCAGCAGCCCGAGATAGGTCCGGGCGCCCTTCTTGGCGGCCTCGTTGCCCTTGTGCGCCACCAGCGGATAGGTGGAGAGCGTCAGCACCTCGTAGAACACGAACAGTGAAAACATGTTCGCCGAGAATGCGATGCCTGTGGCACTGAACAGCGCGATACAGAAAAAGACATGGAAGCGCGTGTGGTGGAGCTCCTTGGCACCACGCATGTAGCCGATCGCATACAGTGCCGTGATGATCCACAGGCCCGAGGCCAGCAGCGCGAACACCATCCCCAGCGGCTCGACCACGAACGCGATCTCGAGCCCCGGAAACAGCTCCAGCAGCGTGGCCGAGGGCCGCTGACCGTCACGCACACGCGGCAGCAGCTGCAGCACCACGCTGAACATCACCGCCGCCGTGGTGACCACCAGAGCATCGCGCAGCCCGGCCCAGCGGCTGGTCGCCATCAGGGCGAACATGCCGATCAGCGGCACCGCCAGCGCAAGATAGATCAGGGTGGCGTCGCTTACCATGACTGCGGCACCCCCAGCAGCGCTTCGGCCGCGTTACGGGCGGCAGCGACCGGGAACTGCGCCCAGACACCGAACACAATCGTCGAACCCGTCAGCACCCAGGTCGGCACCAGCAGGGCGAGCGGCGCCTCGCGAAGCTCGCGGGCGTCTTCCGGCGGGGCACGGAAATAGGCCGCCTCCACCACTTTCCAGATATAGACCGCGGCGATCAGCGAGGTGGCGAGCAGCAACGCCACCACTGGCCAGAAGCCTTCCATCAGCGCCGCCTGCAGGAGATACCACTTGGTGACGAAGCCGGCGGTCAGCGGCACCCCGATCAGACTCAGGCCAGCCACGACGAACGCCGCCATGGTCCAGGGCATACGCTCGGCGGCCCCAGCCATGCGCGTCAGCGACACACCGCCCAGGCGATACACCAGGCAGCCCACCGCCATGAACAGCGCCGCCTTGGTGATGGCATGGTTGAACAGGTGCAGCACCGAGGCCATCAAGCCGAGCGCACTGGCGAAGCTGATCCCCAGGATCATGTAGCCCACCTGGGCGACGCTGGAATACGCGAGCAGCCGCTTCACATCGTCCTGGAACACGGCGATCAGCGATGGAATCACGATACCCAGCAGCGCCAGCGGCATCAGCACCCAGGCCATCGACAGCTCGACGAAGCTGAACTCGAAGCCGAAGACGGTGTAGACAAAACGCAGGAGCACGTAGATCGCCACCTTGGTGGCGGTCGCCGACAGGAATACGGTCACCATCGACGGGGCGTAGCTGTACGCGTTGGGTAACCACAGGTGCAGCGGGAACAGCGCCAGCTTGAGCGAAATGCCCACAGCAATGAAACCGAACGCGGCGCGGATGGTACGCGTATCGGTGACCTCCGGCAGGCGGGCCGCCAGATCACCGAGGTTGAGCGTGCCCGTCATGATGTATAGAAAGCCGATACCGATCAGCAGGAAGGTGGTGCCGATCGTGCCCATGATCAGGTACTGGTAGGACGCCAGCACCGCACGGCGATCACGCCCCATCGCGATCAGGGCATAGGAGGCGATGGCGGAGATCTCGAAGAACACGAAGATATTGAACGCATCGGCGGTGATGGCGATCCCGAGCAAACCGGCATTGGCCAACAGGAACGCCGAGTAGAACAGGCCGATGCGATCGGCCGGAATCTCCTGCTCCACGCTGCGTCGCGCAAACGGCATGACCACGGCGCTGACGAGCCCGATGATCAGCAGCACCCAGGCGTTGGCGCCATCGACGCGATACTCGATACCCCAGGGCGGCGCCCAGCCCCCCATCTCGTAGTGGATCGCACTGCCATCCAGGACCTGGAGAAGCAGCAGCACGGCCACCAGCAGCGTGGCCCAGCAGGTCACCAGGGTCACGCCCCAGGCGACGCGCGGCAGCCGGTTCAGCAGCATGACCAGGGGGGCGGCGGTCAGCGCGATCACCACCTGGAGTGCAGGCAAATGTTCGCTCACTGTGGGTCGTCCTGCTGGTGGATATCGTCTTCTTCAATCGAGCCATAGGCCTCGTGGATTCTCACCACGAGCGCAAGCCCCATGGCCGTCAGCGCCACCCCCACGACGATGGCCGTGAGGATGAGCACGTGCGGCAGGGGGTTGGCGTAGTCTGTGACTCCCGGCAGGGCGATCGGTGCGGTGCCGCCTTCCCGCCAGGCCAGGCTGATGAAAAAAATGAACGCCGAGGTCTGGAAAATATTCAGCCCGACGATCTTCTTTACCAGATTGCCCTGGGCGATCACGATGTAAAACCCGATCATCATCAGCACGACGACGATCCAGTAGTTATACAGGCCAAGCAGGGTCATTCTTCCGACCTCCGCCCGGCGAACGAGTAGAACAGCGTCAGACCTACGGCTGCCACCGTGATGCCGACACCCAGCTCGATCCCGATGATGCCGAAGGTCTCACCGGCCTGGTCGTTGGGCAGCAGCACCTTGTATTCGAGGAAATTGCCACCGAGAAACATGCTCGCGAATCCGAACGCGGCGAACAGCAGCACCCCGATGGCCGACAGCGCGTGCGCGGCCTCCGGCGGAATCGCCTTCTGGGCGGCATCCAGGCCGTACAGCAGCGTGTAGACGACAAAGGCCGCCGTGAACACGATGCCTGCCTGGAACCCCCCGCCGGGGCTGTATTCACCGTGGAATTGCACATAGAACGCGAAAATCAGGATCATCGGGATCATCAAGCCACTGACGACCCTGAGCACGATGTAGCGGTTCATGGCGTCTCGTCCTCCTGACGCGAACGCGCAGCGGTTTTCGCCCTGCGCCCACGGACCGAGCCACTGCCCAATACCAGCAGCACGCCCACAGCCGCGGCGAACACCACCACCGCCTCTCCAAGGGTATCGATCCCGCGGTAACTGGCCAGCACGGAAGTCACCATGTTCGGAATACCGATTTCCTCGGGAGACTCCTGGGTAAAGCGCGGCGAGAGGTGGGCATGCGCGGGCGCCTCGGGATCGCCGAACAGCGGCATGTCCAGGGTGGCGTAAATCAACGCCGCACCCGTGATCGCCACCACCACCAGCGCCAGCAGATTGTGGCGCACGCGGTGGCGTCGCTCCTCCTGCGTCGTCAGGGCAATGGTCCCCAGCATCAGGATCACCATCAGACCGGCGCCGACCGCCGCCTCGGTCAGGGCGACGTCCGGGGCGTCCATCAGCACGAACAGCACGGCGACGACCAGGCTGTAGATGCCCGTCAGCATGGTCACGGCCAGCAGGTTGCGGATGCGCACGATCGCGATCGCGATGATCGCGAGGAACGTCAGCAGGACGATGTCGATCAGCGCTTCGATGACGCACCTCCCGGCGCTCGACGCCAGGGCTCGAGATGATCATGCCGCGCGGCCTTGGCCAGCGCGTGAGCGGCCGTCGGGCCCGTGAACAACAGAAAAGCGAGCGTGAACAGCAGTTTCGCGGCCACCGGGATGCTGTCGGCCTGCAGCGCGAGACCCAGCAGGATCAGGATCGAGCACAGCGTGTCGGTCAGACCTGCCGCCTGGATACGCGAGTAGAAATCCGGCATCCGGACAAGCCCGAGACCACCGACCACCAACAGTGCGGAACCGGCCAGCAACAGGGCCCAGCTCAGGATATCCAGCACCATGGCCATCAGCGCTCCTCCCCGGTCTGGTCCATCTCCTCAGCCGGCGCACCGGCAAGGCTCCCGGATTCAAACACACGCAGCACCGCGATGATGCCGATGTAATTCAGCAGGGCGTAGACGATAGCGATATCGATGAACTCCGGACGCCCGGTGATGAAGCCGACGACCGCGATCATCAGCACGGTCTTGGTGCCGACCACGTTCACGGCGAGGATGCGGTCATGGATGGTCGGACCGATGAAGGCCCGGGCCAGCGCCATGCCAAGGGTGACGAGAATCGCGAGCGCTACGGCGAAGAACATCATGACAGCCGATCCTCGAAGCGCAGCACGCGGCGATTCATCTCACCGGTCTCGAGGTCATCGACCACCTCGGGCAGCAGAGCGTAGTACTCGATGTAATCCTTGGTGACCTGCAGCGTGACGGTGCCGGGGGTGAGCGTGATGGAATTCGCCATGATGGCCCGGCCGACGTGGGTCCGCTGCAGCGTCTGCAACCGGGCGATACGCGGGTCGATCGCGTCGCGCCCGGCCAGGATCCGGCGGGCGACCAGCAGATTGGCAAGCACGATCTGCCCGAGCAACCACGGCCAGTAGCGCAGTGCCGCGGGGACCATGTGAAAGACCTCAGTGTCACGCCCCAGCAAGTCCATGCGCGCGACCAGCCAGACCGTCACGATCACCGACGCCACGCCCAGGGACAGAATGAGGGGGTAAGTCCACATCCCCGAGAACAGCAGCCAGACGATGGCCAGCAGCACTGTCAGACTGATCACGTACCTGGACACGGCAGACTCCCGAACCGCTCGACGCCAAAATCCCTGTCGACACCTGATCGCGCACTTGAGACGCGGCACCGGAGACGACTCACCGCCTGGGAGGCAGGTTGAGAGGCCGCAGCCGCCCCTGGCCGCAGCCGGATCACCCGGCACGAAAGCGCGGCATCTTAGACTGAAATCCGCGCTGAATAAAGCACTTCCGGCGGTCCGGAGCCCCTGACGGATGGCTGCGGACTGCCGGTTGCACGGGGTGCAGACCACGCGAAAGCGATGTGGCACAGCCAGTGTTAATAAGTCATTCGTTGCGCTGCAGCACGACCACAAGCACGGCAACGGGCCGATAGTTTTGCACAAAACTAGTTGATGGCATATAATTTCTGGTTGTCATGAACGAGTACGAAAACAACAGTGATCAAAATAGTTTGCGCACCGGTTCGCGCCCCGAAGATGCGGGTCGCGACGGCGGCAGCGGCCACGAGTGGGCAGCCCGGGATGTTCGGGTAATGTCCGCGGTCCGCCACTTCCGCGTCGTGGTGCGGGCCGTCCAGGCCCATTCCAGCTGGGTGGAGCGCCAATGCGGCGTGACCGCCGCCCAGCTCTGGGCCCTGTGGGAGGTCTTCCGGGAGCCTGGCCTCAGGGTCTCGGACATCTCCCGACGCTTGTCGATCAAGCCGGCCACCGCGAGCAATCTCCTCGACAAGATCGAGGCCAAGGGACTGGTTCGCCGGGAGCGCCGTGGTCCGGACCAGCGCGTAGTCAGGCTGTTTCCCACGGATGACGGCGCGCGGCTGCTGGCCAGGGCGCCACGGCCGGCCGAAGGCGCTCTGCTCGACGCCCTCACCCGCCTGGATGACCAGCAACTCGAGGCGCTCAACGGCAGTCTCGAAGCGCTGGTCGACATCCTGCGCGTCAAGGAGGAGGGATCGGCGTTGTCGCCGATCGTGCCCTCAGGGAACTGACGCATCTCATCGCCCCGGGCTCCCCTGCCCGCGGGACCTTACTTGCCACAACAGACAGACAACAAAAGGCTCACGAAGCACATGAACATCATCGTTCAGAAGTACGGCGGCTCATCGCTCGCCGAAGACAGCAAACTGCGCGCCGTGGCGCAACGCATCGCCGAGACGCGCCGCAGCGGCGCCGGGCTCGTGGTGGTGGTCTCCGCCATGGGCGATACCACCAGCCGCTTGCTCGCGCATGCCGGTCGCCTCAACGCGACGCCGGAGCATCGCGAGCTGGACATGCTGCTCGCCGCCGGCGAACAGAAATCGGCCTCCCTGCTGTCCCTCGCCCTGCACGACCTCGACATCGAGGCGGTGGCGCTGACCGGGGCACAGGCCGGCGTCTGCACCTGCGAGGCACACTTGAATGCCCGTATCCGCAAGGTCGATCCGACACGGATGCACCGCGAGGTCGCAGCCGGTCGTGTGGTGGTCGTGGCCGGCTTCCAGGGCGCGAGCCCGGCGGGCGACATCACCACACTGGGCCGGGGCGGCTCTGACACGACCGCGGTTGCCATTGCCGCCGCCGTGGGGGCCAGCCGCTGCGAGATCTACTCGGACGTCGATGGGGTCTACACCGCCGACCCGCGTGTGGTCCCGGAGGCCACCCGTCTGCGCATGCTCAGTCTGACCGAAATGAAAGTGCTGGCGCACCACGGCTCCGGCGTGCTCAACGAGCGGGCCATCGATTACGCCCTCGAGCATGGGGTCACGATCCACGCGCGGCGGGCCCACGGCGACGGCGGCCAGACGATCGTCCGCACCGAACAGGGCACCGGTGGCCGCACCCGCATCGCCGGCATTGCCACCCATGCCGCGCTGCTGCGGATCGATTTCACGGAACTCGCTGATCGTGCGGCGCTTGGCGAACTGCTGGACGAATACGACAGCTTCGCACCGGAGCTCGCCCTCGGGGGTCGCGGCCTGTATCTGTTGCCTACTGACCAGCTGGCCGACGTGCCCGGGCTCTGCGAGGTGATCAAGGCGCGCTGCGGTGAGGGTGTTCAGGTCCACGGTACTGTCGCGTCGGTGTCCGCCGTCGGCCGCCAGGCCGGACGCGACCCGGGCACGCTTGCCTTTGCGCAACAGCTGCTGTCGGCGCAGCAGATCACGGTCCATCACGCCTTCGCCACCGAGCACGCAGTGACCTGCCTGGTACCCGAAGAGGCGCAGGCGAAGGCGGCCCAGGTTTTCCACGCCGGCTTCCGAATCGCCGATACCGGAGTGGCCGATGTCGCCTGAAGCGCTGGCCAGAACGCCTGCACCGGACGTCCGCTTCCGTGCGGCACGGCCCGAAGATGGCGCCGCCATGTGGCAGCTCGTGCACGACATGGGCGGCCTCGAGCTCAACACCGCGTACTTCTACGTGCTGTTCTGCATCGACTTCGCCGAGACCTGCGTCGTGGCCGAGACGCCAGACGGCCGCATGGCCGGTTTCGTGCTTGGCCACCGCCCTCCTGCACGGCCGGATACCGTGTTCGTCTGGCAGGTTGGCGTGGCGCCCTGGATGCGCCGGCAGGGCCTCGCGGGACGACTGCTCGAGGCACTGCTCGGTCAGCAGTCACGCCCCGCACGCTGGCTCGAGGCCACCGTAAGCCCCGACAACAGCGCCTCGATGCAGCTGTTCCGCGCCCTTGCCCGCAGCCGCGGTGTGCGCTGCGAGGAAAGCGACTTCATGCCCGCCAGACTCTTTCCCGGCGATCACGCGGCCGAGCGACTGTTTCGCATCGGCCCCCTGAATTCAATACCAGCACAGGAACAAACATCATGAGCATTCAAACCATCGAACGGCTCGAATCGGCAGTCCGCGGCTACGTGCGCACTTTCCCTTGTGTGTTCACGCACGCAAAAGGCGCGCGCATGACCAGCGAGGACGGCCGCGAGTTCATCGATTTCTTC
The DNA here is from genome assembly GCA_007693855.1 of Gammaproteobacteria bacterium. Lineage (GTDB taxonomy): Bacteria > Pseudomonadota > Gammaproteobacteria > Steroidobacterales > PWYM01 > PWYM01. The sequence continues at coordinate 17,070 of RECU01000031.1, forward strand.
GCTGGCGCCGGCGTGATGAACTACGGCCACAATCATCCCGCGCTGAAGACGGCGCTGCTCGAGTACCTCGCAGAGGATCACATCATCCACAGCCTGGACATGGCCACGGCGGCGAAGGTCCGCTTCCTCGAGCGCTTCGAAGAGGTCATTCTCAAGCCGCGCGGCATGGACTACCGCGTGCAGTTTCCTGGCCCCACCGGCACCAATGCGGTCGAGGCGGCGTTGAAACTGGCGCGCAAGGTCACCGGCCGCGAGCGGATTCTGTCGTTCACCAACGCCTTCCATGGCATGACGCTGGGCGCCCTTGCCGTCACCGGCAACTCGTTCAAGCGCGCGGGCGCCGGTGTGCCACTGTCGCATGTCACGATGATGCCGTTCGACAGCTACCTCGACGAGGGCGAGGAACAAAGCCTGAAACTGCTCGAGGCGATGCTCGGAGACGAAGGCTCGGGCATCGACAAGCCTGCTGCCGCCATCATCGAGACGGTACAGGCCGAGGGCGGCGTAAACGTGGCGCGGATGGAATGGCTGCGAGAGCTCGCCGCGCTCCTGAAGCGCCATGACGTGCTGCTGATCGTCGACGACATCCAGGTCGGCTGCGGCCGTACCGGCCCGTTCTTCAGCTTCGAAGCCGCCGGCATACAGCCCGACATCATCTGTCTGTCGAAATCGCTGAGCGGTTTCGGCCTGCCGCTGGCCGTGACCCTGATGCGCCCGGAGCTCGACGTCTGGTCGCCCGGGGAGCATAACGGCACCTTTCGGGGCCACAACCCCGCCTTCGTCACAGCCACGGCGGCGCTGGGGTTCTGGACCGACGATCAGCTCGAGCGCGAAGTCGGCCGCAAGGCGGCAGTGATCGAACAGCGGCTTGGCGCGCTGGTCGACCGGCTGCCGGTCGAGGCGACGCACCGCGGCCGCGGACTGATCCAGGGGATCGAGTTCACCGACCGCGCGCTGGCCGCGGCGGCCTCACAGGCGGCGTTCGAGCGCGGACTGATCATCGAGACCGCCGGCATCGACGATCAGGTGCTGAAACTGCTCCCGCCGCTGATGATTCCCGATGCGGATCTCGCCGCAGGCCTCGATATCGTCGATGCAGCGGTCATGTCGGTGGCCCGCCGGGCTGCACCCGGCCGGAAGGTCGCCTGAGTGCCCGCCCCTGACCCCACCCATCAACGCAGTACCAGGGAAGCTTGTACATGATCGTAAGGACACTGAACGGGACGCTCGGCACCGAGCGCGAAATCGACACGCCCGGCTGGACCAGCCGCAGGCTGCTGTTGAAAAGCGAGAACATGGGATTCTCGCTGCACGACACGCTGATCAAACCGGGCGCTGAACTGCCCATGTGCTACCGCAACCACCTTGAGGCGGTCTACTGCATCGAGGGCGAGGGCGAGGTGGAGACCGTCGCCGATGGGGTCCGGCACCAGATCAAGGCCGGCACGGTCTATGCGCTGGACCGGCACGACGAGCACATTCTGCGGGCGCGCACGCAGATGCGCATGGTCTGCGTGTTCAATCCGCCGATCACCGGGCGGGAGGTCCACGGCGACGACGGGGCCTACCCGCTGGTCGAGGATGACGAGGCGGGCGGCAACGACGACCTCAGGGCCGGTTGAGAAACACCGCGTCGCGCGGCGTCCGGCTGCCACGCAGCGTCAGGCTCGCGTTGATGCCCTCATCGAGGATCATGGTCGAGGGCACGTTCTCGTTCCAGTCCATCACGACCTGACGCCGCGCGATGCGCCACTCGCCGTCGCGCCTCTCCAGGCGATCGACGTAGCGCCCGCCGAAGATGTAGAGATGGCGGCCGCGCTGCGCCGGGCCGATATTGAACTGCTGCATGTACGTGGAGCCGAAAATATCGTCCATCCGGTCCGGCCGGACGATGTGATAGGCCAGCAGGTAACTCTCCGTACAGGCCACGTCACCGTCGATCTCCATATGGACATTACAGATGGCATGGGTGGTGACCTCGAACCATTCCTGGATCTCGCGGATGATGTACTCGGCAAACTCCTGGGCATTGCCCTGGAAAATACCGTGATCATCGAAACCGTCCTCGTGATAGACGGATTTCATGAGCTCGACGTCGCAACGATCGAGCGCACGACAGTAGCGGGTCAACACGTCATAGCACTTCTGACGTGCAATGAGTTCACGAACTTCAGCGTCGGTTACGGCGTCCATGGTTCCCCCGTTGATGACTTGGCTGCGGCCAGCGGCCCGAGCGGTGAGTGTGGAGCCCCGGCCTTCGCCGATCAACCACCCCGCCCCCGGTGCCTGTCTGCGCGGCGATGCTAGACTCTGAACATCCCCAGCTTGATCCGGATGGACGATGATCGATAGTCAGCGCTTCCCGCCCCAGGTCCACCTGAACCTCAACGTCCGGGGACTGGAGCATTCCGCCACCATTGCCATCAACGAACGCAGCAACGCCCTGCGTCGAGAGGGCCGCGAGGTGGTACGGCTCGGGCTCGGCCAGTCTCCCTTCCCGGTCCCGGCCCCCATGGTCGCAGCCCTCAGGGAGTCTGCAGGCGAGAAGGACTATCTCCCGGTAAAAGGTCTGCCCGCGCTGCGTCAGGCGATCGTCGAGTACTACCGGCGGACCGAAGGACTGGACTACCACCCCGATCACGTGCTGGTGGGGCCGGGCACCAAGGAGCTCATGTTCCTCGTGCAGCTGGTGTACTACGGCGATCTCGTGATTCCGGCGCCCAGCTGGGTATCCTATGCCCCACAGGCGCGCATCATCGGCCGTCATCTCCACTGGCTGCCCACGCAAATCGAGTCCGGCCTGGGGGTCACACCCGCGGCCCTGGAGCGTCTCTGCGCGGCCGATCCAGACCGCCCCCGGCTGCTGATCCTCAACTACCCCGGCAACCCCACGGGCACGACCTATCCTCCGGCCCAGCTCGAGGCCATCGCCGCGATCGCCCGGCGCTATCGCCTGCTGGTGCTGGCCGATGAGATCTACAGCGGTCTGCACTTCGAGGGCGAGCATGTGTCCATCGCCCGCTATTACCCGGAGGGCACGATCATCAGCAACGGGCTGTCGAAATGGGCGGGCGCAGGCGGCTGGCGTCTTGGCGCCTTCACCTTTCCGGAGTCACTGAAGTGGCTGGTCGACACCATGGCGGCGGTGGCCAGCGAGACCTTCACGGCGACAGCAGCACCCATCCAGTACGCTGCCATTCGCGGCTTCGAGGACAGCCCGGAGATGCAGGATTACCTGTCGCGGGCGCGACGTATTCTTGCCGCCCTCATGCGCCATACCTGGCGAAGGCTCGAGGGCATTGGCGCAGAACTCACCGAACCGCGTGGCGGGTTCTACGTGTTCCCCAATTTCACGCCACTCCGGGAACAGCTCAATGCCAAGGGGGCCCTGACCAGCCCGGAGCTGTGCGAACGTGCACTGGAACGCACTGGCGTGGCTTTCCTGCCGGGTACGGCCTTCGGCCGGCCCGAGCACGAGCTCTCCGTGCGCATTGCCTGCGTTGATTTCGACGGCGCGCGCGCGATGGCTGCCCTCGACGAGCTGCCCCCTGAAGAACTGCCCGATACCGGCTTCCTGGCACGCCACTGCCAGCCGACCTTCGATGGGATCGAACGCCTATGTGACTGGATCATCCGGCCCTGACCGGCGCCCACCCCCAGCGTCGCCCGGCGCAAACCAGACCTGTACATCGCCCACCCGTGGGTGACGACGCGTGGCAGCCATCAGCCGGGCCGCCTGCCAAGACGCGCGACCTGCGGTGCTGTCGGCTACCGGTGCCAGGAACAGCTCGACGTGAATTCGGCCGTCCAGGTAATGGAGGTCGACCCGGTGAATCCGGGTGGCCGAGTCCAGACCCTGCCAGTACGTGGCGAGCTCCCCTAGCAGCTGCGCACGGGTGGGCAGCGTCAGACTCAGGCGCTCGCGGGATTCGTCGATCTCGGGATCGACATGCACAGTGACGTCGGCGACGTCATCATCGGCCTCGAGCAGCCTGGCACGAACACACTCACTGATATGGTGCGCCTCGGAGACACTGATCCGCGCGGCGAGCCTGACATGGACGTCGACCAGCGAATTCCCGCCCATGCGGCGAGTCCGCAGCAGGTGCAGATCCTGGACCCCATCGACTGCACGGATGGCGGCATCGATACGCGCAAGGCGCTCAGGGTCGAGACCGCGATCGATGAGTTCGGCGAGCCCTCGGTACACCAGCCGCCCGGCGATGAAGGCGATCATGGCGGCCACCAGCAATGCTGCCGCACTGTCCAGCCAGGGAAACCCCGCCAGCGCACCGATCACCCCGACCAGCACCACCAGAGAGGAGGCCACATCGGAGCGATGGTGCCAGGCGTTGGCGACCAGCAGCGTCGAGCGCAGCGTTCGTGCCATGCGCCGCGTGTAACGAAACAGCGCCTCCTTGGTCAGCACCGCGACCGCCGCGAACAGCAGGGCCAACGGCTCCGGCGCGACCAGGGCCGAGGGATCAAGCAGCCGGCGCGCGGCATACAGCGCCAGCGTGAAGGCCACGCCGGCGAGCAGCAGGCCCACGATCACCGACGCGAGTGTCTCGATACGACCATGCCCATACGGATGTGCACTGTCGGCAGGACGGTTCGATTCGCGTGCCGCCAGCAGTACCACCGCATCGCTGACAAGATCGGAAAGGGTGTGCAGTCCGTCGGCAATCAGCGCCTGGGACTGGGAGACGACGCCACCCGCCAGCTGCATACCAGCCAGACCAAGATTGGTGAGCGCGCCCACCACGGTGACACGCCGCATGGCTGGATAGCGACCCTCAGGGCGGCGCTCCGGCGAGCTGATATTCACCGGGAAACCCGCCTCCGCCGGCTCAGTTCACCGTCAGGACCTTCACGGCGAAATTCAGGGCCTGGCCAGCCAGCGGATGGTTGAAGTCGAGCACGACCAGGTCATCGCGCACCTCGGCGACGCGCACCTGGAACGGCATCCCGTCCGGATCGACACCGACCAGCATTTCGCCGACCTGCCGGCCCTCCTCCGGGATACGATCCAGCGGGACTTCCTGGAAGCCCCGCGGGTCCACTTCACCGTACCCGTCCTCGGCATCGAGGCGGAACTCACGTTCCTCGCCCGGCCCCAGCCCAACAAGCGCGGCTTCCAGCGCCGGAAGCAGCTGGCCCGCCCCGTGAGTGTAGACCAGCGGCTCGCCGCCGACGTTGCTGTCAGCCGTGCTGCCATCGTCGAGGGTCAAGGTGTATTCAATGGTGACTTCGCGACCCTCGCCGACGACACCACTCTCTTCGGCCTGCGCCAGCGGCGCGGCGAGAGCGAACCACAGTGCCACCCCCGCGGCGGCAGACAACTTGATCTTCAACGGAAAACTCCTGAGGATGTTGCAGGGCGTCACTATAACGCACTCATACCGCACTCGGGCACCGTCTGATCTCAAAATGAAGTTCTCCCTGCACCCTGCACTTGCGCGGGACACCGTCCCGATCAGCCGCCTTGGCGGCACCCGGCTGCTGCTGATGAACGACAGCCGGTTCATCTGGTGCGTGCTGGTACCGGAATATCCCGGCCTGCGTGAACTCCACGAGTTGCCACAACCGCAGCGAAGCGCGTTCCTCGAGCTTGTCTGTCAGCTCTCCGCCAACCTGCACACGGCCTTCGACGCGGAAAAAATGAACGTCGCCGCCTTGGGCAACCGCGTCCCTCAACTGCACGTGCATATTGTCGTGCGCCATAGCGCCGATGCGGCGTGGCCGGACCCGGTCTGGGGTGTCGGAGCGGCCGTGCCCTGGGAAACCAGCGCACTCGCCGAGGTCATCCCGCGAGTGCGCGGCTGCGCTGCCGCGCTCGACAGCGGACCGCAATCCCTGTGACCACCACCGCCATGCGCCTGTGCGCCGGATTCCTGGTCGCGCCATTGCTGCCGCTGGCGATCTGGGCGGTCAGTCCGTCGGGCTTCAACGTGATCGCCTTCGTGCAGGGGCTGCCCGGCGTGTATGCGCTGGCGCTCGGCGTGGGCATTCCTCTGTGGCTGCTGCTGCGGCGCCTGAATCGATTGAGTCCGTTGCCTGTGGTCCTGTGCAGCGGACTGCTCATCGCGCTTGCCGGTACCGTTTATCAGGCCTGGCACCTGCGTCGAGCGCTGTATGTGCGCCAACGTGAGCGTGATCTCGTGCTGGACGGCCAGCTCACCGGTGACGGACTCAATGCATTGCTGGCGCATGCCGTCACCCTGTCCTGGCTCGCCGCCATCGGCGGGCTTGCCTGGTGGTTGATCGTGCGCGCACGCCGCTGAAGCCTGGGCTACACTGGGGTCAGCGGTTTCCGTGCGGCTCCGGGGGGAGAGGTGTCATGAGCGAACGCGTTTCATCGATCTGCAGGTTCTGTCACGCCCAGTGCGCCATCCACGTGGAGCTGGACCGCGGCAAGCCAATCCGGGTCGACGGGGTCAAGGATCACCCCATCTACCACGGCTATGCCTGCGCCAAGGGCCGCGAGCTGCCGCGCTTCCACGACGCGCCCGATCGCCTGCTGCACCCGCAGCGGCGCGGGCCTGATGGCCGCCACCATGCCATCGCTTCGGCCACGGCGATGGACGATATCGCGACACGGCTGGCGGCCATCCGTGAGCGCCATGGCGAACGCGCGATCTCGCTGTACATCGGCACACACGGGTACAACAACCTGGCCTCCACGCAGCTCGCGCTGGCGTTCATGGAGGCGCTGGGCTCGAAAATGGTCTTCACCAGTGTGACCATCGACCAGCCGGGCAAAGCCATCTCTCAGGCCCTTCACGGTACCTGGCTGGCCGGGGCCAGCAACGCATGGGAGGCGGACAGCTGGCTGGTGACGGGAGCGAACCCGATCGTTTCCATGCTCGGGCCGGTCAACCCAGCCTGGACGTTCAAGCATTCGCAGGCGCGGGGGATGAAGCTCATCGTCATCGACCCGCGGCGCACCGAACTTGCCAGGCGCGCCGATCTCCACCTGCAGGCCCGCCCCGGCCAGGACCCGGTCATCCTTGCCGGGCTGCTACAGGTCATTTTCCGCGAAGGCCTGCATGACGCGGCGTTCCTGGCGCGTCACACCCGGGGCCTGGAGGCACTGCAGGCGGCGGTCAGCGCCTACACCCCGGAATTCGTCGCCGCCCGCACCGGGCTGCAACCCGAGGAGATCGTGACAGCCGCGCGCCTCTACGCCGGCGGCAGGCGCGGGGTGGCCACGGTCGGTACCGGCCCGAACATGTCGGGCCACGGGAATCTCACCGAGTATCTCTCCAAGGTGCTGATGAGTGTCTGCGGTCACTGGCTCCAGGCCGGCGACCCGGTGCCCAATCCTGGCGTGTTCGTCAATCCGATGCCGGCGCTGGCACAGGCCGTCGACCCGATGCCAGCCTGGGGCTTCGGTGAACAGCTGCGGGTGCGCGGTCTGACAGACACGGCCGCCGGTCTGCCGACCGCGGCGCTGGCCGATGAGATCCTGCTGCCTGGAGACGGCCAGGTGCGCGCGCTGATCGTGCTCGGCGGCAATCCGATGATGGCCTGGCCCGACCAGCTGAAAACCCGCGAGGCGATGGACGCGCTCGAACTGCTGGTCTGCGTGGAGCCGGTCATGTCCGCCACGGCCCGGCTGGCGCACTACGTGATCCCGCCGAAGCTGACTTTCGAAATGGCGGGATGCTCGGTACTGCAGGAGTTTCTCGGCGTGATCCAGGGCTGGGGCTACCCCCGGCCTTACGGTCAATGGGCTGATCCCCTGGTGGAACCGCCGCCTGGCAGTGACGTCATCGAGGACTGGGAACTCTTCTACGGCCTGGCGCAGCGCCTCGGGCTTGCGCTCTCGGTCAAGCCCGTCAGCCACCTCGATCCGGCCGCCCAAGCGCGCGAAGCCACCGCGCTGGACATGCAGCAGCCACCCTCCAGCGAGGCGCTCTGGGAAATACTCCTGAAGGGCTCACCCATCCCGCTGTCCGAAGTCAGAAAGTATCCCGACGGCCATGTGTTCGACCGCGGGGAATCGCGGGTCGCCGCTGGCGATCCGGCCCACACCGGGCGGCTGGACGTGGGCAACCCCGTCATGCTCGAGGAACTCGTGGCGCTGCACAGCGCGGACCCTGACGCCGCCCATGGTGACTACCGGTTCCGGCTGGTCAGCCGGCGACTGGCCGACGTCCTGAACTCCGCATGGCACAGCAATGCAAAGCTCATGCGGCGCTGGCGCTACAACCCGGCGTTCATGCATCCCGACGACATGGCCGAGCTCGGTGTGGGCGTGGGCGACGTGGTGGAAATCAGCTCCAGCCATGCCAGCATCCGCGGGGTCGTGGAGCCGGCCGAGGACGTCCGTCGCGGTGTGATCTCGATGACCCACTGCTTCGGCGATCTCCCCGAAGATGAACACGACGTGCTCACGCAGGGCAGCAACACCGGGCGGCTGACACCCGTGGATCGCGACTATGACCCCTACACCGGGATTCCCCGGATGAGCACGATTCCCGTCAACGTGCGCGCGTTGGTGTCAGCGTCGCAGGCCGCGACGCTGACCGAGGGTCTCGCTGCGGATTGAGTCGCCGGACAAGGCCAGCCGGCGGGGTTCAGTCACGCAAGGCGGTCAGCAGCGCCTCGAAACGGGGGTGACCTCGCAAGGCCGTAAGGTCGGGATCCTGCTCCACCCAGCCCCGGTTGACCATCTCGCGGAGCTCGAGACGCTCGAGACAGGCCAGTGCGGTGTCCACATCGCCGAGGCGAGCGTACAGGCAGGCGGCGTTGTAGTGCACAGCGATATCCTCCGGGTCGAGTGCCAGCGCCCGGTTGATCCAGTCTCGGGCCGCAGCGCACTCGCCCAGCCGCAGGAAGGCCGCAGCCCCCATGGACAGCGCGCGGCCATCGTCGGGAAAGGCCTGATGGTGTCGACTCACCCGCGCCACGCCCTCCCGTGTCCAGGCCCGCGCCTGAACCTCGTCATCGAGCTGCGCGTAGGCCTGGGCGGCCAGCAGGGTGGCCTGGTATTCGTGGGGCATCACCCCGGCGGCGACCCGATAGAGCTCGGCCGCGCGGCGGGGTTCACCCTGGTGCATGCAGGCGCGCCCGAACTGATAGAGCGCGTTGTAGTGATCAGGCTGCAGCGCCAGTGCACGACCAAAATGGGCCTGCGCATCCCCCCAGCGATCGAACAGCATCGCCACCAGACCGGCGGCGACATGACTGCCCGGATGCTCCGGCGCCAGCGCCAGCGCCCGCGCCACCGCCTCGGCCGCCTCGTTGCGCAGGCCCTCCTCCGCCACGGAGTAGGCGTAGATCCGCGCACTGCAACCGGCGAGTTCCGCCCATGCCCGCGCATAGTCGCTGTCCAGGGTAGCCGCATCCCTGAACAGTCGACGGGCCTGCTCGAGCCGGCGGCGACCCGGCTGGGAGGCGTAGTGGCGACCCTGCAGCACCGCAAGATAAGCGGGACCTCCGCGACGGCCATGCAGATCGGTCACCGACGGGGCCAGTGACGGTGCCACGCCCAGCGCATCGGCGACCTCGATGACCGCGGCGCCCAGAATCACCGCGTAGTCGGGGTCGCAGTCCGCGAAGTGCCCGGCCCAGCGCGCCCGGCCGGAGGCCGGGCGCAGGTCGAACCTCAGCCGAGAGCCGGCACCGGCCACATCGCCATGGATTTCGCCGGACAGCCGCCAGCGGCCCTCGACGGGACGATCGGGTCTCGCTTCGCAGCGGGCCTCGCCGACATCGACCAGCGCCCGAGCCACTGACAGGCCAGGCAGCCGGGCGAGGGCGACATGGAGATCATCGGTAAAGCTGTCAACCACGGCGGCGGCAGAGGCGTCCGCGGTGCGATCCGCCAGTGGGACGACGAGCAGATCGACGATCCGGGTGGCAGGCCCGATCGCCGGCGCAGCTGTGTTGGTGTCCTGCGACTGTCTGGCCAGCAGGCGGCGGCCGAGTGAGCGGATTCGCAACCCTATCGGACCCACGCAGTGTCCATCCCAAAACCGGCAGAGTCCCCAGTCTACGCTGCGTCAAGACGCGCGACCGTCGACCGCGTCTCAGCGCTGGCGCCGCTCCAGATCGACCACCAGGGGGAGGTGGTCGCTGTAGGCGGCGTCCCCAGCGGCCAGGCCGTGCCTGCGCAGCGCGCCCTCCCCCAGGCCGGCGGTGTCGAACAGAAACGCGTTGACGGCCACGGTCACCGACGGCGGATACAGCAGATAATCCAGACGCGACGGCGGAAACCGCGACCGCGGATCGCGCCAGGTGGTGGCTGAATCGCCTGCCAGTGTCAGGATCCGCGCGGCCACCAGGTTCCCCCCGGTGGGATCGAGGCCGGCGGCAATGATCTCCCTGGGTGCCGTGACGCCGACGAGGTTGAAGTCGCCGCCCACCAGGACCACCTCGGCATCGGTCTCAGCCAGCGCGCGACGCAGCGCCAGGTTGATGCTGACCGCCTCGGCCTTGCGCTGCAGGTCTTCGGCGGAGGCGGCTCCCCCGCAGCACTTCAGATGGATATTGGCCAGCAGCAGCGGGCCGATCCGGGACTCGGCCAGCGCGGCGACATAGCGTACGCTGCGCGCCAGCAGGGCCTCTTCCCCGGCGGCCAGCCGATACGCCAGCGGCGCCTCACCGACGGCCGTGAGGGGCAGCTGCGAGGCGATCGCCACCCCCAGCGCCCCGGTACGATGAACCTCCCACGGCCGCTCAGCCGGCGCATGCGTATCGAACCATTCGGCAATGGACCTCGCGGACAGTCGCGGAGGCGGCCGCCCCCGTGCATCACGCTCGATACGGTCCCATTCCTGCAGGAGCACGATATCCGGCTGGGCGGCCGCCAGCAGCCGGGCAAAGGGTGCAGGATTCTCCAGCGGACTGGCCCATTCGACGTTCGCCGAGAGCACCCGCACGGCCTCGGCCGGCCTGGCTGGCAGGCCGCTGTCGACCTGCCAGGGTCCGGCGGCGGCCGCCGGCCGCGACAACGTCATCACCCCCGACTCCCAGACCACGCGTCCGCTCGCTGCCAGCCGCCGCACCAGCACCCGTGCCGTGCCCTCGGCGCGCAACAGCGGTCCCAATCGCCGATCCTCCAGCACATGGCGCGGAATCCGCAGCTCGAATTCATCGGCGAGGTGGGTCGGCAGCGCCGCGAAGCCGACCTGCTGATGGCGCAGGCGCCGCGGCGTGCCATCACGCCGATAGGCGCGCGCGGCGGCACCGCTGCCGAGGCCGGCATCGTCGCGACTCTCCGCCGGCGCAAACAGGAGGGCCAGATCCACGCCCAGAGCTGCGGCGCCATCGGCCGGCGTGACCTGCCGCCCGGTGGCGGGCTCGTCGTCCAGGTCGATCAGCACTTCGGTGGTCGTTGTCGAGGTCTGCAGGCTCACCGCCTCTGGCAGCGCCAGGCGCAGGTAGAGGTGCCAGGGATCGGCCAGTACCTGTTGGCCTGCGGGCCAGTCGCCGAACTCGCCGTCGAGCACGATCGCGGGCTGTGCCTGCGCCGACAGCATGGGCGCGAGCAGACAGGCCAGCGCGATGCGGGCCCATGTTCCGGGAGAGCGCCTGTTGGTACTGGCTTCGGGTAGCATTGCGGTCGACGGCCTCCGTGACTGGCTGAAGAGTGCAGCCGCGACGGTAAGCGGGCGCAGCGGCGCGCGCAAGCGTCTGGTCCTGTCGTCATTTCGTAACCCCGAACGACCATACTTTGAAGTTTTGGATGCCGACGGCGACCCGCGTGAACCACCGACTGCGACCCAGCGCTCTTCTGCTCACGCTCCTCGCCGCCCTGGTGAGCGCGAGCTGCTGCCCACCGCCCGACACGGATGAGCGTGGCTGGCCACGCCAGCTGGTGCTCGGCCTGGTACCGGCCAACGAGGCCGAGGCGATGGTCGACAACCTCGGGCCGCTGACCGACTTCCTCGAACAACGGCTCGGCCTGTCGGTGCGCGCGTTCGTGCCGCAGGACTACACCGGCGTGGTCGAGGCCATGGGCAGTGGTCGCGCCGACATCGGCATGCTGCCCCCGTTCGCCGCCATGCTCGGGATGCGTCGCTACGACATCGAGCCCATCCTGGTCTCGGTGCGCAATGGCGAGACCGGCTACCGCTCCCAGTGGATGACCAATGACCGCGCGCTGTGCGACAGCGATCCGGTGGCCGACGCCCGCGGCATGCTGAGCTGCCAGGGCCGGCTCGAGGCCATCGCCGGACGCTCGGTGGCCTTCACCGACCCGAACAGCACCTCGGGCTTTCTGTTCCCCTCACTGCAGCTCGTCGAGCTCGGGATGGACCCGGAACGCGAACTCCGCAGACTGTTCGTCGGTGCACATGACGCCGCGGTCCTGGCCGTCTACGGCGGCGACGTGAGCGTAGGCGTGTCCTACGAGGACGCCCGCGGCATGGTCCGTCCGCAGTTCCCGGACGTCGGCGAGCGGGTGATCGTGTTCGCCCATTCACGGCGCATCCCGAACGACGGCGTCCTGCTGCGCGCCGACCTCCCCGAGGATCTCAAGATCGCCATCCGCGAGGCCTTCGTCGCCCTGACCCGGGAACAGGCCGAACTGCCGCGCGAGCAGCGCGTGCTGTGGATCATCTACGAGATCGACGATTTCATCCCGGCCACGCCGGACATCTATGACCCCGTGGCCGCCGCCTACGATTTCATGCGGCGCTAGGAGCACCCCATGCCTGCGAACGCCGACAGCCACGACGCCATGATCCGCTTCCGCGGCGCCGGCGTGACCTACCCGAACGGTGTGGTGGGTCTGGAGGACGTCAGCCTGGATATCCGGCGCGGTGAGTTCGTGGTGATCGTCGGCTCTTCAGGCGCCGGCAAGTCGACCTTCCTGCGTACCATCAACGGCCTGACGCCGCTCAGCGCCGGGTCCATCGAGGTCGCCGGCCAGCCGGTGCCACGGAAGCAGGGCCGCGAGCTGCGCCAGCTGCGCGCCCGCATCGGCATGGTCTTCCAGGACTTCCGCCTGGTCCGGCGGGTCTCGGTGCTGAACAACGTACTCATCGGCAGGGTGGCACGGGTGGCAGGCTGGCGCAGCGTGCTCAACCTCTGGCCGCGCGCGGATGTCGAGCTGGCGTTCGGCGCGCTGGAACGCGTCGGCATCGTCGACAAGGCCTACACGCGGGCAGGTCAGCTCTCCGGCGGCCAGCAGCAGCGGGTCGGCATCGCCCGCGCGCTCGCCCAGGAGCCCGAGGTGATTCTGGCCGACGAACCGGTGGCATCGCTTGATCCGGTCACCTGTCACCAGGTGATGGAGGACCTGCTGCGCATCAACCGGGAACTGGGCATCACCACGCTGGTGAACCTGCACTTTCTCGATCTGGCGCGACGCTATGGCCAGCGGATCATCGGTCTGCAGCAGGGGCGGCTGGTATTCGACGGCGCGGGCAGCGACGTCACCGATGCCGACTTCCAACGCATCTACGGTCGCCGCCCGGAGGAAGACGACTTCCTGCAGGAGGCGCGCGCGTGAACCGTCCCGCGCCCCCCGATCGCCAGCTGGGCCTGTGGTTCACCATCGCCGCCGGGCTGGTGGCCATGACCGTCTGGTCCGGGGTGAGCATCGGGTTTTCGATCAGCGAACTGGTCTGCAACGCCCCCGGGGGCAGTCGCCTGCTGCGCGAGTCCTGGCCACCGGATTTCGCCTTTCTGCCGCGGCTGATCGGCCCGTTTCTCGAGACCGTGCAGATTGCCCTGATCGGCACCGTGGTCGGTGCCGTCATCGCCATCCCGGTTGCGGTGCTGGCCGCCCGCCCGGTCAGCCCGAACTGGCTGACCTGGATCCTCGACCGGAACTTCATGAACATCCTGCGCACGCTGCCGGACCTGTTCTGGGCCATGCTGTTCGCCACCGCCGTCGGTTTCGGCCCACTGGCCGGGGCGCTGGCGCTGTCGGTGTTCAGCGTGGCGGTCATCAGCAAGCTGTTCTCCGAATCGGTCGAGGCGATCGACCTCAATCTCACCGAAGCGGTACGCGCCAGCGGCGGCAGCTGGCTGCAGATGATCGGCCTGGGCGCCCTGCCGCAGGTGTGGCCGCAGTACGCGGCCTATGTGCTGTATGCCTTCGAGCTCAATGTCCGCGGCTCGATGGTGCTGGGCCTGGTGGGCGCGGGCGGCATTGGCATGATCCTCGAAACCCAGCGCGCCAACTTCGAGTATGAGCGGGTGGCCATGATCATCCTCGCCGTGCTCGTGGTGGTGCTGTTGATCGAGCAATTCAGCATTGCCCTGCGCAGGCGGCTCACATGAGCGCGCGGCCCCTGCCGGCGCAGCGCTGGCGGCCCGGCTTTGCGAGCTGGACAACGCTTGTCGTCGGCGTCCTGCTGCTGTGGTCGCTCTGGGCGATCGAGGCGTCGCCGGAACGCCTGGCGCGCCTGCCGTCGCAACTCGCCCAGGTGCTCGGGTTCTTCTGGCCGGTGGACTGGGACTATGGCCATACCCGTGTACTGCCAGCGATCGTCGAATCCATCCAGCTGGCCTGGATCGGCACCATCATCGGCGCGGCGCTGTCGCTGCCACTGGCCATCCTCGGCGCCAGCACCCTGTTTCCCTGGGCCGCACGGGTCGTCAAGGGCATCTCTGCAGCCATCCGCGCGGTCCCGGAGATCCTCTGGGCACTGTACCTGGTGCCGATCGTGGGGCTGGGGCCCTTCGCCGGGGCACTGGCACTGGGCATCAACTCGGTGGGCATGCTCTCCAAGCTCGGCGCAGAGGTGGTGGAGTCGGCCGACCTCGCCGCCATGGAGGCGGTCGAGGCCGCCGGCGGCTCACGGCTGGCGGCGATCCGACTGGGTCTCCTGCCACAGGTGCTGCCGGAACTGATGGCCCATTGGCTGTTCCGCTTCGAGCTCAACCTGCGGGCCTCGGCGGTGCTGGGCGTGGTCGGCGCAGGCGGCGTAGGCGGCCTGCTGCTCAATACGCTGCGCTATCGGCAGTTCGAGATGGCCGCGGCGGTGCTGGTGCTGACGGTACTGGTGGTACTGGCCATCGACATGGTGTCGGGGTCCGTCCGCCGCAAACTGCTGCGCGGCTGAACGGCGAGCCCAATCAGCGCGCAGCAGCACTCACCAGCAGATCGCGCCGATAGACCTGACCGCCCTTCATCACGAAGCCGACCCGTGTGAGCTCGGCCACGTCGACCAACGGGTCACCGGCCACAGCGATGATGTCGGCGTAGCGGCCAGGGGTGATCGAGCCGATGTCTTCGCGCATCCCGAGCAGCTCGGCGGTATTCACCGTGGCCGTCTGGATGGCCTGCATCGGGGTCATGCCCCACTCGACCATACGCGCGAACTGGTGCGCGTTATGCCCATGCGGGAACACCCCGGCATCCGAGCCGAAGCTCATGCGCACGCCCCCCTCCAGCGCACGCTGGAAGTTCTCGCGCTGCGCCGTGCCGACGATGCGTTCTTTCTCGAGCGACTCCGGCAGAATCCCCATGGCCTCGCCGCTGCCGAGGATGAAGTCGCTGACATAAATATCCATCGAGAGAAAGGTCCCGCGCTCACGGGCGAGCCGAATGCCCTCGTCATCAATGAGGCTCGCGTGCTCGATGGAGTCCGCGCCGGCACGGATGGCGGTCTTGATGCCCTCGGTCCCGTGGGCGTGTACCGCCACACGCAGGCCAAGCATCTGCGCTTCCTGCACGATCGCCTCCATCTCCTCGAAGGTGTATTGCTGCGCACCGATCGACGTCCCGGCAGACAGCACCCCGCCCGTGGCGCAGAACTTGATCAGGTCGACCCCGTACTTGAGGTTCTCGCGCACCCGCTGGCGAACTCCCCAAGGACCATCGGCCACGCCATCGGCGAACGCCCGGAATTCCGGCGGCAGCAGGTTGTTGTCGCAATGGCCGCCGGTGATGCCGATGGAGGGCCCGGAGACCAGCATCCGCGGCCCCACCACCTCGCCATCGTTGATCGCATCGCGCAGGGCCACATCGGCGAAGCCGCCGGCACCGACATTGCGCACGGTGGTGAACCCCGCCCGCAGCGTGTGCAGGGCGCTGGCCACGCCGGTGAGCGCCGCGCGCGGCGTGGACACCGCCAGGCCGCGATAGCCGTGCTGATCATGCCGACTGGTGAGATGCACGTGACCATCGAGCAGGCCCGGCAACACCGTCGCGCTGGACAGATCGATGAGCTGCGCGCCCTCGGGTGCCGTGGTCTCCGCCAGCGGCCCGACCGCAATGATCCGCTCGCCCTCGATCACGATCAGCTGATCGCGCAGCGTCCTGCCCTGCTCGACGTCGAGCAGCGTGCCCGCGTGAATCGCCACCACGCGTGGGCCCTCCCCGTTCACCGACGCGACCGCCGGCGCGATTGCGAGCAGACAAGACAACACCATGCACAGGCAGGCGGCGGACACTGGCGAAGGTAGGCGGCGGGTGGGCATGAGGCTCTCCGGCACTGAAAAGACTATCGGCGACGAGCGCCAGCAAGCTGTGAGGATAGCCGCCGCCGTGCGGGCTGTCCAAATCGGTTCAGGATACGGGTGGTTGTCACTCCGAAAAAAAAGCGGCCGGCGAATGCCGGCCGCTTGTGGGGCTCTCCCTGCAGAGGATCAGAATTCGTAGCGAATACCGATCCTCGCGTACCAGACGGCCTGCGCGTTCGAGCGGAAGCTGGTCGCGCCGCCACCGAACGAGTCGTAGCGGAACAGACAGTCATCCGCGCTCTGGCAGTTGGTCCGCGGCGCATCCCCGGTGAGTGCGGGGGCACCGTCGATACCGAGTTCGGCGACATCCTCAGCACGCACAAGGTTCGCGTTCAGGATCGGACGCTGACCGAAGCCCGGAGAGTTCTTCGCCGTACCCCAGCGCTTGTTGAGCATGTTGGCCACGTTCTGGACGTCCAGCTCGATCAGGAAGCGGTTCTCGCGGAAGAAACCCGGTAGTTCCTGCTGGAACTTGAGATCCCAACGCTGGCTCCAGGGACCCCGGCCGGAGTTGACCGCATGGATGGCACCGCGTGGGATCCCGTTGGCGTCGATGTAGTTGTCGAAAGCCGCCACGTCGAACCCTGAGCCATAGACCACCCGTGGGTCACCCACCGTCGGGATATACACCGGGCTGTTGTTGAACGGCGCCTCGAAGTTACCCGGCCGGCCGAACAGCGGGTTGCCACCGCCGCCGGAGAACCCGTCGTAGGTGAAGGTGAAGGGACTGCCGGAATTGAACTGGCCGAACACATCCACGCGGGTCATCAGGTCACGGATGAAGTTCCGCTCGTAGGACAACCCGAGTTTCAGCGAATGACGGATCTGGTACAGAGACGTGCGCGGCTCAGGATCGTTCGGGTTCGCGGTCACCTGGCCACGGAATGCCGAGATGCCACGCGAGGATGAACCCTCGGTGATCATATCGACATCCTGATACGAGTACGCCGCGTAGACACCGAGACCGTTGTCGAACTGGTTGGCCATCGACAGGGTCATGATCCAGTTCTTGTCGCCCGAGGTGTTGGCCAGGATGGTCCGGTTCGAGACCCCCAGGGCCTGCAGGTCAGCGTAGATGGGCCGACCGTCCGGTGCGACGCCGGTCTGGTTGAACGGTGCCTGCAGCACCTGTGCGCCCTCGATCCAGACGAAAGAGTCGCGCGAGCGGCTGTGCAGCAACTGAGCGGTGCCCAGCCAGCCGCGGCCGAGATTCAGGCCCTCGAAATCCAGGTCGATCTGCTGCTCGACGCGAACGGAGGCCTTCCAGTCGGAGGGGATCCGGAAATTGGGATCGATGGCATCAATGGCGGTAGGTGTCCCGGAGGCCACTGCATCGAGCAGTGCCTGGGGCACATCCCGCCCGGTGACGCCCGCCACGTTGCCCGCCGAGGCGAACACTGCCGGCACCTGGAAGGCGTTGGAGGTCCAGACCCCGGGCGAGCCGCCGGCGAACAGACCGAGGCCACCGGTCACGGTGGTGCGGTCGGCCGCATCCCAGCGGAACGAGAAGCGCGGCATCCAGAGGTCCAGACTATCCGTTGTCGCGGTGTTGGCGAAGCCCACGGCTTCGGCAAAACTCGGGTCGAGTGTCGGACGGTCGCTGGTCGAGATCCGCTCATAACGCAGACCGAAGCCAAGCTCGAGATCGGAGCGGGCCTGCCAGCGCACCTGCGCGAACGGTGCGAAAGTCGAGTACCCCCACTCCGCCGCACCATCGCGCGAGACGTTGGACGGCACGTTGCGATACTGCACGCTGTTCGCCACCTGGTTGGCGATGTTGTCGGCGTTCTGGAAGCGGAACAGGCCGCGGGACCGCTCGACGAACTCGTTGAAAATATCGAGATTTTCGTAGTCGATCCCGAAAGTGAAGATGAAGTCGTCCATGAAGTAGTCCGCCTTGGCGAACAGCTGCAGGCGCTCATCGGCGTAGTCGTTGGCGTGGCGGAAGCGATCGCAGCCGCCGGTGAAGGTCAGATTGTTCGCGCGTGTGAACAGGCCCTCGAGTGGCGAGCCGGCCACCGAGGCGGCATTCAGCTGGAACTCCAGCGTGCCGACATCGGCTGGCGAGCGGCAGTTCTGACCGCGGGTGTAGTCGATGTAGCTGGCCCGCAGCTCGGTCGAAAAATTCGGCGACCAGTCGGAGAACAGCTGGACGGTGTAGTTCTCGAGCAGTGTCGGGGTGTCATACCAGGCCGACTGGAAGTTGGTGGCCGAGATCCCGCTGACGCCGGTGTCCTCGCTGCGCTGATAGTTCATCTGCAGGCGATGGGAGTCGTTGATGTCCCAGTCCAGTCGCACGAACCAGCGCTCGGTCTGCTCGGGCACGGCCGCCTGCTGCGGGCGCCCCAGCATGTCGATGCCGTAGGTGTCGAGCACGATCTGGTTCAGCGTGCTGAAGAAGGCCGGATCGACATTGTTGTTGGCGTCGGTGGCCACGAAATCAAGCTGCCGGGCGGTATCGAACTTGTCATAGGACACGGCGAAAAACAGGCGATCCTGGATGATCGGACCACGGATGGAAATCCCGTATTCCTTCTCCTCGAAGTCACCCGGACGGAAGGCGCCTTCGCCGCCGAAGGGCTTGCGGCCAATCCAGCCTTCATCGCGATAGTAGTAGAACGCCGCGCCCTCGAACTCGTTGCTGCCGCCACGCGTGACGACATTGACCAGCCCGCCGGTGAATCCGGAGCTGGTCACCGAGTATTCCGAGGCCACCAGCGACACCGACTCGATGATGTCGATGTTGATCGGCGAACGGGCGGTCGCGAACGTGTTCGAGCCGAGACCGAAGTTGTCCTGCTGGCGCGCGCCGTCGATGGTCACCCCGTTGAAGCGGGGGTTGACCCCACCCACCGACAGGTTGTTCGGGCCACCGGACACCGCAAGCGGGTCACGTGCCAGCGTGGAGATGACATCACGTGTCAGCGAGGGCTGGTTGGCAATGTCCCGTGCGGTGAAGTTCGAGCCCACGCCACTGTTCAGGTCGAGCAGCTGCGCCGCCTGGCCGACGACGACAATCTCGTCGAGCTGCTGCACGCCACCCAAGGTGATGCGCAGCGCCGGCTGGGTACCCGGCTGCAGCCGCAGGTCCTGCACGACGCCGCCCTCGAACCCGGGAGCGGTGACCCGAATGGTGTAGGGCCCGCCAACCCGCAGGCCGGCCTGCAGGAAGCTGCCGGTCGCACCCGTGGTCGAGCTGCTCGACGTGCCGGTCGGCTCATGAGTCACTGTCACGGTGGCCCCACTGATCGGGGTGCCTTCCACGCTGACCACCGAACCGCGAAGCTCGGAGGAGGTGATCTGGGCATGCACTGCCGCCACTGGCGCCATGGCCAGCACGGTGGCAATGGATGCTGCAACGGACGTCCGATTCGGGCGCGCCAGCGCTGCCCGCAAAGCCTGCTTCAACATGGTCTATCCCGCCTGTAGCTGTGATTGGAGAATTGTGTCGTCAGGTCGCTGCACCGATACGACGGCAGCGCCCTGCAAGTGTTGCCTGAGCGCTACACCTGTACGCCGATAACCCGTAGTGTGCAGGCCGAACATGACAGTTTTCTGTCCGTCAGGTGACCGATTGACTGCAGCTGCCCTGCCGGCACGGGAGACTGACGAACACGGCGCGCAATCAAGACACGCACCGGCGCCCAAGCCACGGGTCCAGGCAGACTGGCAAGACCGGTCGCGTTACGAACTGCTCCGTTTGTAACGTGTTGTTTTTAGTTTACAGGCCGGGCGAACTCAGTTCGCCGACAGCGCCGGTGTCGGCTTGTCGTGATGATACACGTGCACATCGCGCTGCGGGAACGGGATGCTGATGCCTTCCTCATCGAAACGCCGCTTGATGCGCTCGGTCAGGTCGAAAAAAACCGGCCAGTAGTCACTGGCCTTCACCCAGGGGCGCACCACCCAGTCGATGCTCGAGTCGCCGTGGGTCATCATCCGCACCACCGGGGCCGGCTCCTGCAGCACCCGCTCATCGCCCTCCAGAATCTCGATCAGCACCCGGCGCACATGATCGGAATCATCCTCATAGCTGACGCTGGCGGTGAGATCCACGCGACGGGTGTCATGGGCCGAGTAGTTCACGATGGTGCCACTCATCATCTGGCCATTCGGGACGATGATTTTCTTGTTGTCCGGCGACTTCAGGATCGTGGTGAAAATCTGCACTTCCTCGATGGTGCCGGCCACGCCTCCGCCTTCGACGTAATCGCCGATCTTGTAGGGCCGGAAGATGATGATCAGTACGCCGGCGGCGAAATTCGCCAGTGAGCCCTGCAAGGCCAGACCGACCGCAAGGCCGGCCGCGCCGAGGACGGCGATCAGCGAGGTGGTCTGAACGCCGACCTGGTTGATGGCCGCCAGCACCACGAACACCAGCAGCAGCGTGTAGACGATGTTGCCCAGGAACTTGACCAGGATGGCTTCCATCTTGGCCTTCTCGAGCCCCTTGACCAGGATCCGGTGCAGGATCTTCGCCACCCAGCGGCCGATGACGAATATCGCGATGGCCGCAAGCAGGTTCAGGCCGAAGCTCGCCCCAACTTCCTGCACGGTTTCCAGCAGCTGATCGGTATCCACGCTCTGCCTCCCTCTTGGCGATGCCGGTAGCTTTCCGCGCGGAATGGTTACACAAGCAGACGCAGATGCAAACACGGCCTCTGCCCGCCCTGGAATGTCGCCGGACTGTCACAGGGCTTTAGCGCGGCTGACATCTCCGTATGGCGCAATCGAATCTCCAAGATTCCAGAGGCTTGTCGCACCATGGTGACAGTCGTTCGCAACTCACTGCAGCTTCGCGACCCTGCGCATGCCGGGCTCGGCGCACTCTGGCGTAGCGCACTGGACCAGCTCCTCGGCCTGCGCACCCTCGACCAGCTCTACCGCAGCCTGCCGCCCGGACTGGACGCGCCTGGTCTGCTTGACGCTGCCGCCGACGCGCTGGCACTCGACTGCGACCTGCTCGGCGCCGATCTCGACTCGCTCCCGGCCGACGGACCGCTGGTCATCGTCTGCAATCACCCGTTCGGCGGCGCAGACGGGATCCTGCTGACCCGTCTGCTGCTGCGGCGACGCCCCGACCTGAAAGTGCTTGCCAACAGCGAACTCGCGCGTCTCAGCGAGCTCGCCGAGCTCCTGCTGCCGCTCGATATCTTTGGCGCGGCGCGGAGCTCGGCGCGCAACCGCCGCAGCCTGCGCGCGGCGGCACGCTGGTTGGGCCACGGCGGCGCTGTCCTGCTGTTTCCCGCAGGCGAAGTGGCCCATATGAGTATCGACGGCCGGGTGAACGACCGGCGCTGGAGTGCCGCGGCCGGTTGGCTGGTCAGGCGCGCCCGTGCCACGGTCGTACCCGCCTGTTTCGAAGGCCGGAACCCATGGTGGTTCCAGGTGGCCGGCGGCGTGCATCCCCTGTTGCGTTCTGCGCTGTTACCCCGCGTGCTGCTCAGCCAGGCCGGGCAGCGCTTCCGTCTGCATCTTGGCGCCCGGATTCCCTACGGGCGCCTGGACAAGCTCGCCTGCGAGCAGTCGATCAGCGACGTGCTCCGCGCACTCACGCTGAACCTGTCCACCCAGGTACCGGCGGCGGCTGGCGCCGCAGACGACACCACGCGCTGGCGCCCCGCACCGCTGGCGACGGCCGTGGCGCCTGAGCTGCTGCAGGCCGAAATTGCGGCGCTGCCGGCACAGGGTCTGCTGCTCAAGAACCGCAGCCTGCAAGTCCACCTCGCCCGTGCCAGTGAGATTCCCTGGACGCTCAGGGAAATCGGCCGGCTCCGCGAGCTGACCTTTCGACGTGTCGGCGAGGGCACCGGCCGACCGCTGGACCTCGACCGCTTCGACGAGGACTACCGGCACCTGTTCATCTGGGATGCCAGCGCGCGGCGGGTGGTCGGCGCCTATCGGCTCGGCCCGGTGGATGACATCCTGAAACTGCGGGGTCGCGACGGCCTGTATACGCACTCGTTGTTCCGCTACTCCGCCGCGCTGCTGCAGGACATCGGGCCGGCCGTGGAGCTGGGCCGCTCATTCATCATCCCCGAGTACCAGCGCAGTTTCGCCCCGCTGCTATTGCTGTGGCGGGGCATCGGTGCCTTCATGGCGCAGCATCCGCACTATCGCTGCCTGTTCGGGCCGGTGAGTATCAGCGCCGACTACCCACCGGAGGCCCGACGTTGCCTGGTGCGCTATCTGCGTCGCCATGCCTATAACCGTCGTCTGGCCAGGCGCGTCCGACCGAGGCGGCCTTACCGCAGCTGGCCGCTGCCGGGAAACCACGAGCACCTCTGGCGGGAGGTCCGCAGTGTGTCCGACGTCGACCTGTTCTCCAACCTGCTGAGCGCTGGCGACCGCGAAGGCCGAGGTGTGCCGGTGCTGCTGCGCCACTACCTCAAGCTCGGCGGCCGGATTATCGGCTTCAATGTGGACCGGGAATTCCGCGACGCCCTCGACGGCCTGATCGTCGTCGATCTGCTGCAGACTGACGATGCGTCACTGCAGCGCTACATGGGGATCGACGGCGCCGCCGCCTGGCGTGCGGCACATGGCGGCCAGGCGACCCAGAGCACTGCGGATGGAGACCACCAGCAGATCGCCTGAAGCTCAGGGGGTGGCCTGGGCGTATCGCGTGCGGATCTCTTCGAGACCGGCATCGAGGCGCTCGCGATCGAACCACTCGCCGCGCACCATCACCCCCAGCGGACGACGCAGCGGGGCGAAATCCTCCAGTGGATTTCCGGTCAGGAGCACCAGGTCCGCCACATGGCGCTCGGCGACCTGGCCGATCTCGTCAGCGGCGAAGAAGCGGGCAACATTCACGGTTCCGGCACGCAATGCCTCGTAGCGCGTCAGCCCGGCGGCACGCATGGCCTCGAGCTCCGGCACGATGGAAAAGCCCGGTGCGTTGAAAAACTGCGGCGAATCCGAGCCGAGCAGCAGATCGACGCCTTCGGCATGCAACTGTGCCGTGAGCTGTCGGCGCAGTTCGAAAAACCGTTCCGCACGCTCCGCGGAATAGCTGGGGTCGCCCAGAAAACGCTGTTTGGCCGCGACCCAGCGTTCCACCATGGCAGGCGGCAGGTAAGCCATCTCCGGGCGCGCGGCAAGCTGTTCCGCGGGCTCCGGTGAGAGCCCGTTCAGCATGATCGTCTCGGTGGGCACGATCCATACCCCCTGCTGACGGGTGGCTCGCGCCAGCCCCGGCATCCGCCCCTCGTCGACGAGGTCGACGAGATTGAAGCCGAAAAATCCGGGGGGCACGTCGGCGGGCGGCCGCGGCAACATCGCGTCGATGTAGCCGTCGAGATGATCAATCGCGTGCTGGCGCGCGGCCAGCGCGCGCGGTACACCCACGGCGGTGGAGACATGTCCGGAGAATTCGATGCCATGGACCTCCGCGGCGGTGACGATGGCATCGAAGGCCTCACGACTGAGACCCGGATGGAGTTTCAGGAAGTCATACCCGGCCGCAGCCTGCTCCGCCACCATGCGTGCGCCGTCTTCCGGGCTGCGTACGCTGTTGCCGTTCAGTGAGGGCCCGGAGGTGTAGATCCGCGGGCCGGGCAGATCACCCGCCGCCACCGCCTCGCGAAGGTCCAGATGCCAGGGTTCGCCAAGCATCCCGCGGATGGTGGTGACACCATGGGCGAGGTACATGAACAGCACATCGGCGGCAAAGTCCTGCTGCGCATGGCCCGGGATGTGCGCGTGCATCTCCCCCAGCCCGGGCAGCAGATAGGCCCCGGCCGCGGGAATCACGCGATAGTCGCCGAAGTCCTCGGAGGAGACTCTGGCGGCCTCGATGATGCGCTCGATCCGCCCGCCGCGGATGAACACATGCCGGTCCTCGAGGACCGTGTCCGTGCCCATTGGCACGACATTGACATCGGTGAACACCCAGGCCTCGTCTGCCGCCTGCACGAGCGACGAGCCTGCGAGCCACAACACCAACAGCATTGTCCTGATCATGGCTTACTCCTGTTCGCCAAGTACCCTCAGGGCCGTGGCCACGATCTCCGGGTGATCGAAGGCCAGCGCCGGCAGCGCCTCGGTAGCGCACCAGATCGCCTCGGCAGCGTCGCTGCCGGCATCCGGGACCGCCGCCGCCGGCAGCTCACCGAGGTAGACCACGCTGATCACCCGCTCGCGCGGGTCCCGACCAGGGGTACCCCAGGTGCCGAGCTGCCGCAGCGGCCCCGCGGCCAGACCCGTCTCCTCGAGCAGCTCCCGGCGGGCCGCATCCTCGAGGTCTTCGTCGATATCCACGAATCCACCGGGCAGTGCCCAGTGTCCAGCGAACGGGGGCGC
Source organism: Gammaproteobacteria bacterium (assembly GCA_007693855.1). Lineage (GTDB taxonomy): Bacteria > Pseudomonadota > Gammaproteobacteria > Steroidobacterales > PWYM01 > PWYM01. Next base: position 41,802 of record RECU01000031.1, read on the forward strand.
CGCACGCTTGACCAGCAGCAGCCGACGACGCGCTGGCGCGCCCGCAAACAGCGCCACATCGACTGTCACCGCAGGATGTGGATAGCGATAGGTATACATGCGACGAGCGACCCCACTCAGGCGACTTTGGCCATCCGAGGCGGACGGCCGAGCACGCGGCCGATCTGGCGGTGCATGTTCTGCACGCCGATCTCGTTGCGCCCGATGATGACGTTGCGCTCGATGCCGGAGTCGATACCCCGCTGGAGCATCTCGCCCAGCCAGTAGTCCTCGTCAATGACCACGCGGGTAATCATCTCGAAGAACTCGCGGTAGTGATGCTCCTCGGCCTCGTCGGCCGGCGGACGCGGCAGAAACAGCGACTGGTAGACCACCGAATTGCAGGCGTCCACGGGATACACCCGCCACAGCTGGAAGTGATCCTCCACCACGAAGAATACCGTCGCCGGAAACGCGTAGTACACAAACGAGACATGGTCTCGCGGTCGCCACTGGGCCCGCGGTGTCTCCCTGAGCTCGGCGATAGTGAGCTTCGGCGCCGAGAGCCGGTGGTTGGGGCCGAGCTGCTGATAGTGGCAGATGTTGTTGTAGCTGATCGCACCGATGGTATTCGGGTGCAGGGCGGCGAAATGATAGAACTCGTGGTAGCCCTCGAGCAGCGACTTCCAGTTCTGCCGGACAGGAATGCACGTGGTGTCGAAGAGGTAATGATCTTCCAGACCGAAACCGGCCATGTCACGACCGAGATCGCCCTGTACGGCGGCGATATCGAGGGTGCCCCCTGGATCGGCCAGCACGTAGATCATGCCGTCACGCTCGGCCGCCGGCAGTGGCGTGAGGCCAAGTTCGGCGCGATCGCAGTTCGGAAAGCCCTCGCGCCCGGGAATACCGCGCAGCCGGCCTTCCAGCGTGTAGGTCCAGGCATGGTAGGGACAGGACAGCAGCCCACCCGGCAGTTGGCCGCTACCCACAGCCACCGGCGCGCCCCGGTGACTGCAGATATTCAGGAAGGCTCGCACACCGCGGTCGCGATCCCGAAGGATCAGGATGGGTACACCGGTATCGTCGAAGGTGAAGTAGTCCCCCGGCTCGCGGAGCAGACAGCTCGGCCCGACACACAGCGGGTGTTCGCGGAACAGCCGTCGGGTCTCCTCAGCGAACTGCCCGGGATCCCGGTAGCTGCTGTTGGACAGGATCATCTCCGCCTCGTCGAGGCAGGTCGTCTTGCGGGCGACGTGATCGAGCAGGATTTCAGCCTCCGCAGCCAGCGCATCAGCGTGCATGTTCAACCCTCCCCCGAAGGCGGCTTGTCTCACAGCAGACTAAACCGGTGCCGGGCGGCACGCAACGATTCGCGCCCCCGTGGCCACGGAGCCTGACGCAGGCCGTGTGACGCGGTAAACTTTGCAACTCATGCAAATTTCAGGAGCGCTCATGCAGATCGCGCAGGATACCGTCGTGCACATCCACTACACACTGAAGAGTGACGCCGGCCAGGTGCTCGACAGTTCCGAGGGAAACGAGCCGTTGAGCTATCTGCACGGTGGCAGCAACATCATCCCTGGCCTAGAAAAAGCCCTGGACGGTCGTGCCGCAGGCGATCAGTTCGAGGTCAGCATCCCGCCGGATGAGGCCTACGGCCCCCGCGACGAGTCGCTGCTGCAGGCGGTACCGAAAAGCGCCTTCCAGGGGCTGGGCGATCTCCAGCCCGGCATGCAGTTCCAGGCCCAGACCGACCAGGGGCCGCGGATCGTCACCATTGCAGCGGTGGCCGACGAGTCGGTCACGGTCGACGGCAACCACCCGCTGGCCGGGCAGACGCTGAACTTCGCCATCGAGGTTGCGGGCGTGCGCGAGGCGACGGCCGAGGAACTCGCCCAGGGTCAGGTTCAGGACCAGGGCTGAGCGCGTGACCGGCGTCCTCAGCTAGACCGTCATGGCCAGAGTCGGTTTTGTCAGCCTTGGATGCCCCAAGGCACTGGTAGACTCGGAGCGCATTCTCACGCAGCTGCGGGTGGAGGGCTACGAGATCTCGCCGAGCTATGAGGCGGCGGATCTCGTGATCGTCAACACCTGTGGCTTCATCGACGATGCCGTCCATGAGTCGCTGGAGGCCATTGGCGAGGCGCTCGAGGCCAACGGCCGGGTCATCGTCACGGGGTGTCTGGGCGCGAAGCCCGAGACCATCACCGCGCGCCATCCCGGGGTACTCGGCGTCACCGGACCGCAGGCGTACGAGGAGGTCATGGCGGCCGTCCATGAGGCACTGCCACCGGCCCATGATCCGTTCCTCGACCTGGTACCGCCGCAGGGCATCCGCCTCACACCGCGACACTTCGCCTATCTCAAGATCTCGGAAGGCTGCAACCACCGCTGCAGCTTCTGCATCATTCCCTCGATGCGGGGTGATCTGGCAAGTCGACCGATCGGCGAGGTGATGCAGGAGGCCGAACGACTGGTCGATGCCGGTGTCCGGGAATTGCTGGTGATCTCACAGGACACCAGCGCCTACGGTGTCGACCTGCGTTATCGCACCGATTTCTGGGATGGCCGGCCGCTGCGCAGCCGGTTCGCCGACCTCTGCCGCGCGCTGGGCTCCCTGGGCGCGTGGGTTCGCCTGCACTATGTCTACCCGTATCCGCATGTCGACGAGGTCATTCCGCTGATGGCCGAAGGCCGGATACTCCCCTACCTGGACATCCCCTTCCAGCATGCCAGCCCGCGCATTCTCAAGCTGATGCGCCGACCGGCCGCAGCCGAGAACACCTTGGCGCGACTTGCGGCGTGGCGCAGTATCTGCCCGGACCTCACGGTGCGCAGCACCTTCATCGTCGGCTTCCCCGGCGAGACCGAGGCGGAGTTCCAGACGCTGCTGGACTGGCTGGCAGAAGCGCAGCTCGATCGCGTGGGCTGTTTCGCCTATTCGCCGGTGGCTGGCGCGGCGGCGAATGCACTGCCAGACCCGGTGCCCGAGGAGGTGAAGCAGGCGCGCCGGGCGCGCTTCATGCAGGCGGCCGCAGAGATCTCGGCGGCACGCATGGCAGCGAAAATCGGCCGAACACTCCAGGTGCTGATTGACGAGGTTGACGACACGGGCGCCATCGGCCGCAGCGCGGCGGATGCCCCTGAAATCGATGGCGTGGTCCACGTGGCCCCGGATCCCGCCCTGCGCGCAGGGGAGTTCTGCGAGGTCGAGATCCTCTCGGCCGACACGTACGATCTGCATGGACGCCTGGCCGGTTCCGCCTGAGGGTGACACGCCGGCACTGGGCGACGCCCTGGCACGTTTCCTGCGCGCTCACCGTCGGGTGGCCGTGCTGACCGGTGCCGGGGTGAGCACGGCCTCAGGCATCCCCGACTATCGCGATGCCGACGGCCAGTGGAAACACTCGCGCCCCGTGATGTACGAGGATTTCCGGCGGCATGCGCAGGTGCGCCGACGCTACTGGGCGCGCAGCCTGGTCGGCTGGGAATATTTCCGACGGGCCCTGCCAAATCCCGCCCATGCGGCCCTGGCGAGCCTGGAAGATGCCGGGCATCTGCGCGGACTGGTCACCCAGAACGTCGATCGCCTCCACCAGCAGGCCGGACACCGGGAGGTGCTGGACCTGCACGGGCGCCTGGATCGGGTGGTCTGCATGGGCTGTGGCGATGTCAGCGCGCGCGAAGACATGCAGTTGCGGCTCCAGGCGGCCAACCCCGGATTCACCGGCACGGCTGACGTGACCCGACCGGACGGTGACGCCGAGCTCACGCCGGGGCATGACCACGAGCATTTCGAGGTCCCCGCCTGCACGCGCTGCGGCGGTGACCTGAAGCCGGCCGTGGTATTTTTTGGTGAGGGGGTGCCGCGTGCCTGGGTCAGCCAGGCCATGGCGGATGTCGACAGCGCCAAGGCCCTGCTCGTCGTCGGCAGCTCGCTGATGGTGTTTTCCGGCTTTCGTTTCGTGCGCCATGCAGCGCGGTCCGGCAAGCCCGTGGCCATTCTCGGGCTCGGTCGCACCCGCGCCGACGAACTCGCCAGCCTGCGGCTGTCGGGGGACTGCGGCCACGTGCTGCACGCCGCCCTCGCGGCCCTTTGAACCCCAATCATGACCCTCGCGCCGTGACCGGACGCCGCCGCCCGCACCTGCCGCTGCTGGCCGCACTGGCCCTCTGGCTGGGTCTCGGCGCCGACGGTCTGATGGGGGCGCAGGCTGCCGCCGAGGAGCCCTGGAGGTTTGGCGGCGATTTCCGCGGCGGGGTGTTCGTCAGCGAGCGCCGTGCCGGCGGCGAAACCCTGGCGCGCAGCGAGGACCTGCGCTGGCGGCTCCGACTGTCCGCGCGCCGCAGCCTCACTGACCGGCTGGAATTTCGGGGCCGGCTGGCCGGCAGCTGGTCAGCCGACGATTTCGACACGCGGGCCTACCTCCGGGCGTCCAGCCCGACGCGCACCGGCGTGGCCCCCGGAGATGTCACGTTCGACGAACTGCAATTGCGCCTGCGCGGCGCTGACGATGACTGGTGGCTGGTGGTCGGACGCTTCCAGAATCGGTTTCTGCTGCCCGGAGTGGCAGCCAAGTCCCTCGACCGCAACGACGGCTCGAACGTCGGCGTGGCCTGGCGCGACGGTCTGCATTACTCACACCGGCTGGGTGAGGACTGGCGCGCGCATGTCATCGCCATTCACAGGCCGCGGGAGGGCGGTGGCAGCGTCCGCCGTGCGCCCCTGGATTTCACGGCCACGGACTGGCGGATGAGCCTGTTTACCGGTCTTGCAAGCGAGCGGCCCCGCGGACCGGTGGTGTTGCAGATGGCCGGCATCGACTGGCTGCCCGGCGCGCTGGCCACCGATGGCATCAGCCAGTCACGGCGCGAAGACTATTTCGCCCTGGTCGCCCGCGGGGCCGCCGAGTGGCCGCTCGGCGCGCGGGGCATGCGGCTGCTGGCCGGCGCGGAGCTGGGTTATGCACCCACCACCCCGCGGCTGCCGGCCACGGAGGGTGTCGGTGAACGGGCGTCCGGGCTGGCCTGGCAGGCATCGCTCAACCTCTACGACATCCGCCCCGGCCATCACCTCGGCCTCGTACACGGCCAGGCAGGGGGCGGCTGGCTGCTGTCTAACGACTTCCGTGCGAATGACCGGCTGACCGAACTTCGCTATCAGCGCCGTTTCAGCCCGGCGGTGTCCATGGAAATCCGTGGCCGCTACCGCGATACCCTGGTGCCTGCCCCGGGCGAGCGGCGCCGACACGACCGCGACGCCTATGTCCGGGTGACATTGCGCTTCTGACGCCCTTCAGAATGGATAGATGAAACCGACGGCAAGACCCTGCGGCGTGTTGCCCTGCAGGCCCGTCAAGTCGAGTTCCGCGCCATGGGCGCCGCCGCCCGACATGTTGACGTTCGCGAGCCGATCATTTCGCGTTGCCGCGTAGGCAAGATAAAGCACTGCACGCTCACCCAGATGCCAGTCGGCCCCCAGGGCGAACATCGTCGCATCGCGGGCCGCCAGGCTGCTGTCGACGGTGAACACGTGGCCCTTGAAGGTGAAGTCCTGCCAACGGCGGCTGACCCCGACCCCATAGGTGTCGACATTCCCCGCTGCGCGCAGGCGTGCGAACTGCGCAAGTCCCATCACCGTCCAGTCCTCATGCTGCCACTGGGCCGCCAGCCGGGTGGCCTGCGGGCGGGTGCCACCGGTACGCTCCCAGGCGCCGAGCAGCAGCAGATTTCCTGCCGTATAGCCCAGACCGGCACTGATCACCTCCTGGTTGCGCCCGTCCTGGCTGGTCCCGGTGGTGTCGTTGGTCGAGTAGTGCAGATCCGCCACGAACCCGTTGAACACCGGCGAGCGGTAATGGATGCCGTTGCGCAGCCGGGCATCCCAGTTCTTGCCGCCGAACTGGTCGTCGAGCCTGGTGACGTTACGGATGTCGCCGATCCGGTTGCCAAACAAGTCGAGCCGCGAGCGTATCAGCATCAGCGGTGACTGCATGAAGCCCAGACGTACGGTACCGAAATCCCCGCGCAGGCCGACGAACGAATCCCGACTCGCCCAGCTCCCCGCGCCATTGTCGATGCGCAGGCCCTGCTCGATCTGCATGATGGCCGCGAGCCCTGGCTGGAGCTCAGTGCTGGCGCGAAAGCCGATCTGGGTGGCGTTGCTCGAGGTGTTCATGCCGGAACGATCTCCATCGTCCAGCCACTCCACGCTCATGTGCGCCTCGCCGTAGATCTGCACCTGTTCGGCCTGGACGGCCTGACCAAGGCCGGCGGCCAGCATGACCCCGAGTACTACCCCTGTTCCGCGCATCAGCGCTCTCCTTGATTATCCGGGAAATCACTCCGCGTACACTCTTCAGGTCGCGGGCGGCGCCAAGGTTACGGGAACATGTCGTCGATGCAAGCGCGTTACGGCATGAGCATATAAAAAAACCCCGCCACCAGGTGACGGGGTCCAAGCCTCCTCCTTGCGGGGGGAGCGGGCCGGGGTGGGCCCGTTGGGGAGCCTTGCTTCAGAAGTCGTAGCGGAA
>RECU01000029.1 GCA_007693855.1 Gammaproteobacteria bacterium
TTCCCTGCGCCGGCGGGGTACACTGCCGGCATGGAGCAGGCTGTGAGCGACCACCAGCTGCACCCGACTGCGGTGGTCGGACCCCGGGCGAGACTCGCGCCCGACGTCAGGGTGGGCGCGTACGCGGTGATCGAGGACGGTGCCGAGATCGGCGCGGGATGTGTGATCGGCCCGCATGCCGTGGTGCACGGCAGCGTGCAGATGGGACCGGGCAATCGTGTGGGTGCCCATGCGGTCCTGGGCGGCGACCCGCAGCACCTGGGCTTCGACCCCGCCCTGGCCACCGGTGTGCGCATCGGCGCGGATAACGTGTTCCGCGAGGGTGTGACGGTCAACCGGGCGAGCCTGCCGGCGGCGCCGACGACGATCGGAAGCCGCTGCTATCTCATGAACCTCGTGCATCTCGGCCACGACTGCAGTGTGGCTGACGGCGTCATCCTGGCGACCGGCGTGGCGCTCGGCGGTCATGTCGAGATCGGGGCGGAGGCCTTTCTTGGTGGCGGCGTCATGGTCCATCAGTTCTGCCGCATCGGCGAGCTGGCAATGGTCCGCGGCATGGCCGGCATCGGCAAGGATGTACTGCCGTTCAGCCTGGTCGCTGGTAATCCGGTGCAGCACTATCGTTTAAACCTCGTGGGCCTGCGTCGTGCCGGTCTCGCGCGGGAGGAGATCGCGGCGCTGCAGACCGCCTTTCGAGCCCTGCGGCGTCGCCAGCCGGGGCAGACCGCTCACCCCCGGCCGGAACATGACGCGTCGCAGCCGTCGCCACTGCAGCGCTTGCTGGACTGGCATGAGGCGCCGTCGCGCCGCGGTCTGGCCCCGTTTGCGCGCCCGACCAAGCGCCGTGAGGCGCGGGTGGTCGATGATGGCTGAGCCCACCTCGCCGGTCAGCCCGCTGCGTTGCGCCGTCGTGGGTGTCGGTCACCTGGGTCGCTGGCACGCTGACAAATACCACGCGCACGAAGACTGCGAGCTCGTTGCGGTGGCCGATATCGACGCCACTCGCGCGGCTGCGGTGGCGGCACGCCTGGGGTGTGAAGCGGTTGCAGACTACCGCCTGCTGGTCGACCGGGTCGACGCGGTCAGCATTGCGGTGCCGACCGAACACCACTACGCCGTGGCGCGGACATTCCTGGAGGCGGGGGTCCATGTGCTGGTGGAAAAACCCATCACCGTCTCGGTCAGCCAGGCCGACGAGCTCATCGAGTCTGCCACCCGTCAGCAGCGGGTGTTGGCGGTCGGTCATCTGGAACGGTTCAACGCGGTCCTGGCCGCCTGTCCGCTGCCGGCGGCGCCGCGCTTCATCGAGGCGCATCGGCTCGCGCCTTTCCCGGGTCGCGGGACCGATGTCGATGTCGTGCTCGACCTGATGATTCACGATCTCGACATCATCCTGCACGCGGTCGATGACGAGCTGGTGGAGGTGGCTGCGGTGGGCGCGCCGGTGCTCACCAGCACGCCCGACATCGCCAATGCGCGCCTGACCTTTGCCGGCGGCTGCGTGGCCAATGTGACCGCCAGCCGCGTCAGTCTGGACGTACAGCGCAAGATGCGACTGTTCTTCGCCGACAGCTATATTTCGCTGGACTTTCACCAGCGCAGTTTTACCCGCTGCCACCGCGATCCTGACAGCTCGGCACCGCCGATCCCGGGGATTGCCCTTGAACGTGCGACGGTCGAGGCTGGCGATTCGTTGCGCGATGAAATTCATCACTTCGTGGCCTGTATTCGCCAGCGGGTCACCCCGCGGGTGGGGGGGGCGGAGGCGCGGGCTGCGCTTGCCCTGGCTTCACGTATCAGTCATCTCATCGCCGAAGGCCAGGGAGGAGTCCGTCTATGAAAGTGCCCATGCTCGACCTCGCCGTCCAGGATGCGCCGCTGCTGGAGGAGCTGCGCGCGGCCATGCTGGCGGTGGCCGGCACCGGGCGCTACATCCGCGGCCCGGTGCTCGAGGCCTTCGAGCGCGACTTTGCCGCCCGGGTGGGTGTGGCCCACGCTGTCGGGGTGGCCTCGGGGACGGATGCCCTCGAGTTGTCTCTGCAGGCCCTGGACATCGGGCCGGGGGACGAGGTCATCACCAGCGCATTCACTTTTTTCGCGACCGCCGAGGTGATCTGCCAACGCGGTGCGACGCCGGTTTTCGTCGACATCGATCCGGCGACCTATACGCTCGATCCCGAAGCCGTGGCGGCGGCGATCACCCCACGGACCCGGGCCGTGCTGCCGGTGCACCTGTTCGGCCACCCGGCAGACATGCGTGCGCTCGGCGCACTCGCACACCATCACGGCCTGGCGATCGTCGAGGACTGCGCCCAGGCGTTCGGTGCCCGTGTCGGCGATCGGCAGGTCGGCAGCCTGGCCGTCGCCGGCGCGTTCAGCTTCTACCCCAGCAAGACTCTGGGTGCCTGGGGAGATGGCGGCATGATCACCACCGACTCCGCCGAGTTGGCTGCGCGTCTGCGCCGGCTCGGCAACCACGGTCAGCGTAAGGATTACCGCTATGTCGAGGTGGCCCGAAACAGCCGCCTGGATGATGTTCAGGCGGCTGTTCTCGCGGTCAAACTGCGTCATGCAGACGCCGCGGCCGCGGCGCGGCGTGCGATTGCCCGACGCTATTTCGAATGCCTCGTCGATAGCCCGGTGGCACTGCCGTCGACTGCCTCCGGCTGTCGTCATGGCTGGAATTATTTCACGGTGCTGGTGCCCTCCAGAGATGCGGTCGTTGCCGGCTTGCGCGCGCGCGGCATCGGCTGCGGCGTCTACTACGCGACGCCGCTACATCGGCAACCCGTATTCGCGGCCCACTGCGCGGACGTTGTCCTGCCGGTCACCGACGCCGTGGCGGCCCGTTGCCTCTCGCTGCCGATTTTTCCGGGTCTCTCCGATGAGGCGGTCGACACCGTGTCTGCTGCGTTGCAGGCGTTGGTCGCTGGCGACGAGGCAGACGCAATCAGCAGTGCGGGGGATCAAGCACCCTCGGGCCCATGGGGCCGGGCTGCCAGCAGTGCCTCGACTTCGTCATCGTCGACCTGGCGGAAGTCCTGATAGTGCTGCCCTACCGAGGTGAACCACTCGGGTGTTTCCAGGCAGATCACCTCGTCGGCCACGGCCGTCACCTCTGCGAGGGTCTCGCGCGGCGCCACGGGGATCGCGGCAATCAGGCGTCGGGGCCGACGGTTGGCCACCAGCCTCAGGGCGGTGAGCAGCGTGGCGCCGGTGGCGATCCCGTCATCGACCACGATCACGATACGGTCTGCAGGGTCCGCGGGGGCGTGGCCATAGCGGTGTCGCCGCGCTGCCAAGGCCGCCACCTGTCGGCCGATCTCGGCGTCCAGGTAGGCCTGTGGCACCCGATCCGCCGCGGCGGTAAACAGCGCATGACCGTGTTCGTCGACCGCGCCCACGGCGAATTCAGGATTGCCGGGTGCGCCGAGCTTGTGAACCAGGGCGATGTCCAGTTCGCCGTCCAGTCGGCGGGCCACGATCGCGCCCATCGGCACGGCCCCGCGCGGGACGGCGAGGACCAGGGGCATCGCGCCGCGGTAGCCTGCAAGACGGCCTGCAAGCTGTTCGGCAGCATCTTCCCGGCTTTGAAACATGCCCTGACCCGGCTGAATGGTCGCTTGGCCAGTGTAGGCGCTCGCGCCGAGCTTCGGCAAGCCGCGACTGTGGCCAGGCAAGGCCTGTGTTACCTTGCAAGGATGGTGCCGAGGAGAGGACTTGAACCTCCACGGGGTTTCCCCCACTGGCACCTGAAGCCAGCGCGTCTACCAATTCCGCCACCTCGGCTCTGACACGAACGAGGTCCGCGTCAGGAAGACGCGCAATGTAATCACTGTCCCGGGCCTTGTCAATTTGCCCGGTGAATTGTTCAGGAGACGGGTTTGAGCAGAAGAAGCGGAAGCCGCCGCCGCGCGGGGCGGACACGGCGAGAGGCGGACGTGCCCGCGGCAGAGCAGGTGTTGGCGGCGCTCGAGCGCGAGGGCGCGCCGGCGACACTGGAGCGGCTTGCCGAGCAGGTCGAGGTCGCCGCCGAACCACAGGCGCTGGCGGCGCTGGAGGCGCAGCTGGCCGGCCTGATCCGCGCGGGCGAGGTCCTGCGCAACCGTCGCGACGAGTATCTGCTGGTGCGCAAGGCCGATCTCGTGCCCGGACGGGTCCAGGGACATCGGGACGGCTTCGGGTTTCTGATCCCTGATCACGGCGACCAGGACATCTTTCTGCCGGCGCGCCAGATGCGGCGCCTGTTCGACGGCGATCGCGCGGCCGTGCAGGTGCGCGGCCAGGACCGGCAGGGGCGGCCGATGGGTTCGGTGATGGAAGTGCTCGAGCGCGCGCATTCCGAGCTTGTGGGCCGGCTCCATCGCGAGTCGGGCGTGACCTATGTCGTGCCGGACAATCCGCGCATCCCGCATCACGTGGTGATCCCGCGTGGCGGCCATGGTGGCGCGCAGGCGGGTGAGGCGGTGCTGGTCGGGATCGAGGAATATCCCGAAGAGCACCGCCTGGCCATTGGTCGGGTCAGTCGCGTGCTCGGCAGCCCCGGCGCGCCAGGCATGGAAGTGGAAATGGCGGTGCACGCCTTCGCCCTGCCGCACGAGTGGCCGGAAGAGGCGCTTGCCGAGGCCGAGGCCATGCCGCAGCGCGTGCCGACCGCAGCCAAACAGGGGCGGGTGGATCTGCGTGAGCTGCCGCTGGTGACCATCGACGGGGCGGACGCGCGGGATTTTGACGACGCGGTCTACTGCGAACCCGCCGATGACGGCTGGCGCATCCTGGTGGCGATTGCGGATGTTTCGCATTACGTCCGTCCAGGCTCGCCACTCGACCAAGAGGCCCAGCGCCGCGGTACGTCGGTGTACTTTCCCAACCGCGTCATCCCGATGCTGCCCGAAGCGCTGTCGAACGGGCTGTGCTCGCTGAATCCGCAGGTCGACCGTCTGTGCATGGTCTGCGACATGCACCTCGGCCGTGACGGCAAGGTCACGGGTTCGGAGTTCTACTCGGCGGTGATGCGCTCGGCCGCCCGCCTGACCTATGACGACGTGACCACGCTGCTCGAGACGGGCCGCGGACGGCCTGCCCTCCAGCGTCTCGCCGGGCCCTTGCGTGAACTGCATGCGGCCTGGGAGGCGCTGATTGCGGCGCGCCGCCGGCGGGGCGCGCTGGATTTCGATGTGCCCGAAGTGGCTTTCGACTTCGACGAGCATGGACATGTCACGGGGCTCAGCCCGCGTCACCGTGGTGTGGCCCACCGCATCATCGAAGAATGCATGATCGCCGCCAATGTCGAGGCGGCACGCTTTCTGCGCCACCATCGCATGCCCACGCTGTATCGCGTGCATGAAGGCCCGGCCGACGAAAAGCTCGAGGAACTGCGCCTGTTCCTGGCGACGTTCGAGGTCAAGCTGCCCAAGGGCCAGACCCTGAAGCCGCGGGATCTCTACCGTGCCGTCGAACGTCTGCATGATCATCCCGAGCGTGAGCTGGTGGAAATGGTGGTGCTGCGTTCGATGCAGGCGGCGGTCTACCGTCCGCGCAATATCGGCCATTTCGGCCTGGCGCTGCCTGGCTACGCGCATTTCACATCGCCGATTCGTCGCTATCCCGATCTGCTCGTCCACCGCGGCATCCGCCAGGTGCTCGAGCATGGGTCGGCCAAGGGTTTCGCCTACGCGATGCCGGACATGGAGCGACTGGGTGATCTGACCTCGCGCGCCGAGCGCCGGGCTGACGAGGCCACCTGGGATGCCCATGACCGTCTCAAGTGCGAGTTCATGCAGGATCACATTGGCACGGAGTACGACGGTGTCATCACTGGCGTCATGCCTTTCGGCGTGTTCGTGCGGCTGAGCGAGGTCCATGTCGAAGGGCTCGTGCATGTGTCCTACCTCGGAAAGGAGTATTTCCGCCATGATCCGGTCCGCCGGGCGCTGGTCGGGGAGCGCAGCGGCACGGTTTTCGGGCTGACCGGGCATGTCCGTGTCCGCGTGTTGCGGGTCAACCTGGAAGACCGCAAGATCGACTTCGAACTTGTCGAGGTGGCTGAGAGCGTCGACACCCCGGAGCCGGCTCCGGCCCGCAAGGGCCGTCGTCGCCGCCGCCGATGAGCGGGCGGCGGCGCAAGGGTGCGCCCGCGCCTGCTCCGCCGGAGCGCGGTCGGGCGGGCCGCCGGAGCGCGGATGCGAGGCAATGGATCTACGGCCTGCACAGCGTCGGCACGGTTCTGGCCCGCACACCCGAGCGTCTGATCCGGGTGCTGGTGGATGCGCAGCGGCGGGATCGGCGGCTTGAGCAGCTGCGAGCAGCGGTGGCGGACGCCGGGCTCACCCTGGAGGTCATGGCCGCCAGTGAGCTTGATCGTCTGGCCGAAGGTGCCGTCCACCAGGGCGTCCTGGCCGAGGTGGCGGCGCGCGAGCCCATGGATGAGCACGCGTTGATGATGCGCCTCGAGGCTTGTGCGCATCCGCCCCTGGTGCTGGTGCTCGACGGGGTCCAGGACCCGCGCAACCTCGGGGCCTGCCTGCGCAGTGCCGATGCGGCCGGCGTGGACGCGGTGGTCATCCCGATGCGCCGGGCGGCTTCACTGACCGCGGCCGCGATCAAGACCGCGAGCGGCGCAGCGGCGAATGTGCCGCTCGCGCAGGTGGTCAACCTCGCGCGGGTGCTCAGGGCGCTACGCGAACAGGGGTTGCGCATCATCGGTGCGGCCGGAGACGCGCCGCACCCAGTGTGGTCGGTCGAGCTCACCGGTCCCCTCGCGCTGGTCATGGGGGGCGAGGGGGAAGGGCTCAGGCACCTCACCCGCCAGCACTGCGACGCGTTCGTCAGGTTACCCATGGCCGGTGTCGTCGAGAGCCTGAACGTGTCGGTGGCGACGGGGGTGTGCCTGTACGAGGCGTTGCGCCAGCGGCGGGGGGCGCCGGGATGATTCACGCGGCAGGGTGCTGGCGGCCGCTGTGCCGCGAGGAGTTTTGCTTGCTGCGATGGGGCTCCATCCACTAAGATAGGCGGCTGCCGCTCCTCAGGGAGCGGTTATTTTTCGGCGGCATGACCGTCGAAGGGCAGGGCACTTGGCCTGCTCACTCCTTGCTTCACCGCAACCGCCGGCGCGAAGGCGCACTTAGGCGGGCGTCGGGAGGCGATTTATCCACGAGGAGAGACAGTGAGACATTACGAAATCGTGTTCCTGGTCCACCCTGACCAGAGCGAGCAGGTGCCCGCCATGGTGGAGCGCTACCGCGGCCTTATCGAGGGCAACGGGGGCCAGATCCATCGCCACGAGGACTGGGGCCGCCGCCAGCTCGCCTATCAGATCAACAAGGTCCACAAGGCGCATTACGTGCTGCTGAACATCGAGTCGGACAAGCCCACGCTCGACGAGCTGGTCTCGATGTTCCGCTTCAACGACGCGGTGCTTCGTCACATGGTGATCCATCGCGAGGAGGCGGTGACCGAGCCCTCGCTGATGGCCAAGGCCGCGGACGAAGAGAAGTCACGGGATTCGCGCCGTCGTGACGAGGGCGACGGCCGCCGACGTGAGCGTGGCGATCGCGATGATGACAGCGACCACGACAACGACAGCGACGACGATGACAGCGACGGCGATGACGCCGGTCGCTCGTCCTGATCGCAAGCACAGGGAGACAGGAACATGGCCAGGTTTTTCCGTCGCAGGAAGTTTTGCCGTTTCACCGCCGAGGACGTCAAGGAGATCGACTACAAGGATCTCGCGACCCTCAAGGCCTACGTGACAGAGACCGGCAAGATCGTCCCGAGCCGTATCACGGGGACCAAGGCGCCCTATCAGCGCCAGCTGGCCACCGCCGTGAAACGCGCGCGATACATCGCGCTGCTGCCCTACACCGACCGGCATTGAGGCGCTTGCCCGAGCGTCACTGGCGCTCTGGCAGTCCGGTTTGATGGAGAGAGTTGCTGCCTGGCTCGGCGGGCCCCGCCACCGGGTCATTCTGCTGGCCGCCGCGCTGTTTCTGGTGCCGCTGTTCATGCCATTGGCGGCGGCTCTGGTGGCGTTCGCCACGCTCCTGAAGGGGCCGCGCGAGGGGGTGCTTGCCGCAGTCGCGGCCGCGCTGGTTCTGGCAGGCGTCACTGCGATTCAGAGCGGTGCGCAGGGTCTGGCCATGGGCTTGAGCGCCATTGTGATCCTCGGTGCCGTGGTCGGCGCTGCGAGCCTGGTGGGGCGTTACGGCTCGCTGGACTTCGCCTTTCAGGCGGGCACGCTGGTGCTGGGAGCGCTGGCCGGGGTGTTTGCGGCGCTGCCCGCAGGTCGCGAGATCGCGGCACAGGTGGCGCCAGAGTTGGCTCGGGCCTTCGGTGGCGGGGGGCCTGAAGCGGCGCAGGTCGGTGAACTGGTGGCCGGTCTGCTGTTCGGGCTGGCGTTTGGCGGCCTGCTGGTCAGCCTGTTTGTGGCGTTGCTCCTGGGCCGTTGGCTGGAAGGTCTGCTCCGGCCGCCGCCCCGCGCGGGGCTTGAGTTCCGCGGGCTCAAGGCGGGACGGCTGGTGAGTCTGATCATCAGCGTGGTGTTTGTCGGCGCCTTGTTCACCCCGGCGGGCGGCGGGCTCGGCAATGCGGCGATCGTGTTCGTGCTGGCGATGACCTTGCAGGGGTTCGCCGTCACACACTGGCTGGCGGTGCGGCACACGCTGAACCGGGCCTGGCTTGTGCTGGTGTATGCGCTGGTGCTGCTGCCGACACCGCTGTCGCCCTTTGCGGTCATGGGCATGGCCGCCACCGGGTATATGGACAACTGGCTGGGCTTGCGGCGCACCACCGGTACTGGCGGTCCGCCGGCTGGCGGCGATAACTGATCTGACGACTGGAGCACGGGGCTGTCCGCGTGCAAACGGAGAGACGGAAATGGAAGTGATTCTGCTGGACAAGGTTGAGAATCTGGGTGGCATTGGCGATCGGGTCAAGGTCCGCTCCGGCTATGCCCGCAACTACCTGCTGCCGCAGGGCAAGGCAACCGCGGCGACCGCCGAGAACATCGCTGCCTTCGAGGCCCGGCGCGCGGACATCGAGCGCAAGGCCGCTGAAGAACTGGCCGCCGCGCAGGCGCGCGCCGAGAAACTGGCTGGCCTGGAGCTGACTGTCGGCGCCAAGGTCGGCGGCGAGGGCAAGCTCTTCGGTTCGATCGGTACTGTCGATATTGCCGAGGCCTGCGCGGCCCTCGGTCACGAGATCGAGCGCTCGGAAGTCCGCCTGCCCGAAGGCCCGATCCGCACCACCGGCGAGGTGGAGGTGATCCTGCACCTGCACAGTGACGTGGATGTGCCGATCACCGTCAAGGTGACTGCCGAGGAGTGAGGCGCTGGTCGTCTCGGGCTGTGGTAGGGTGATCGCAACGCCGGCGCACCGGGCGCCGGGCGGTGCGTCTGGATCGTTCTGACATGGCCATTCCTGAGGACAGCCTGCGGATGCTCGGCCCAGTCGAGTTGAAGGTGCCGCCGCATTCGGTGGAGGCGGAGCAGGCTGTGCTCGGCGCACTGATGATCGATGGCGAGGCCTGGGACAAGGTCGCCGACGCCGTCAGCGAGGCGGATTTCTACCGTCGCGATCACCGCATCATCTTTACCGCCATCGGCGAGCTGGTGGACCTCGGTCAGCCCTGTGATGCGGTCACCGTCGCCGAGTTTCTCGACCGCCAGGGCAACCTCGAGGACATCGGCGGTCTTGGTTACCTCGGCCGCTTGACCCAGGACACGCCGAGTGCCAGCAACGTGCGGGCTTACGCAGCCATTGTGCGCGAGCGCGCCGTGCTCCGCGAGCTCATCAGCGCCGGTGGCGATATCGCCGACAGTGCCTACCGCCCCGAAGGCCGCAGCGTCCCCGAGCTGCTCGACCAGGCCGAGCAGCGGGTGTTCCAGATCGCGGAGCGCGGGGCCCGTCGCGGCACAGGCTTCGTGGCGCTGCGAAAGATTCTGCCATCGACGGTCGATCGTCTGGACCTGCTCTCCAACAGCGAGGGCGATGTCACCGGCCTTTCCACCGGCTTCACGGAACTCGATCGCATGACCGCCGGGCTGCAGAAAGGCGACCTGGTGATCGTCGCCGGCCGCCCCTCCATGGGCAAGACCTCGCTGGCCATGAACATGGCGGAAAACGCGGCCATTGGCAGCGGCCGGGCGGTGGCGATTTTCAGCATGGAAATGCCCGCTGAACAGCTGGCCTTCCGCATGATCGGTTCGATCGGGCGGGTAAACCAGTCGCACCTGCGCACCGGCAACTTCTCGGATGAAGACTGGTCGCGGATCAACTCTGCTGTCACCATCATGTCGCAGGCACCGATTTTCATCGATGACACCCCTGCGCTCACGCCCTCGGAAGTGCGCGCTCGCGCGCGCCGGCTCAAACGCGAGCACGATCTCGGCCTGATCGTGGTCGACTACCTGCAGCTGATGCAGGTCTCTGGCACCAAGGAGAACCGCGCGACGGAGATTTCGGAGATTTCGCGCTCGCTCAAGGCGCTGGCCAAGGAGTTGGGTCTGCCGGTGATCGCGCTGTCGCAGCTCAACCGCAGTGTCGAGCAGCGCACCGACAAGCGCCCGGTGATGTCGGACCTGCGCGAGTCGGGCGCTATCGAGCAGGATGCCGATATCATCATGTTCATTTACCGCGAAGAGGTTTACGACAAGGAGACCCATCGCAAGGGCATTGCCGACATCATCATCGCCAAGCAGCGCAATGGGCCTATCGGCGAGGTCTCGCTGACTTTCCTCGGCGAGTACACCAAGTTCGAGAACTACGCTGGCGAAGGCTTTGCCGGCGGACCTTTTCCGTGACGCGGCCGACCCGGGCGCGGATCAGCCGCGCCGCGCTCACCGCCAATCTCGCGCGGGTGCGGGCCGCGGCACCGGGGTGCCGAGTCATTGCCGTGGTCAAGGCGAACGGCTACGGCCATGGACTGCTGCCGGTGGCGCGCGCGCTCTCGCGCACCGACGCCTACGCGGTAGCCCGTATCGAGGAGGCGCTGGCGCTGCGCGAGGCGGGACTGGCGCACCCCGTGCTGCTGCTCGAGGGGCCGCTGGAGGCGGCCGACCTGGACCAGGCGGCGCGCTCTCATCTTGACCTGGTGGTGCATACCGGGGAGCAGCTGGAGATGCTGGGGCATTATCGCGGACCGGCTCGCTTCACCCTGTGGCTGAAGTTCGATACGGGCATGCATCGCCTGGGTTTCCCGCTGGAGGCGTTCGACGCCGTGATGGCACGAGTACAGTCGCTGACCTGCGTCGCCCGGCCGCTGCGGCTGATGACTCACCTGGCCTGCGCGGAAGAGCGTGGCCATCCGCATACCCAGCGACAGCTCGAGCGTATCCGCACCGGGCTTGCGGCACGCGGCTGTGACCTGAGCGTCGCCAATTCCGCGGCAGTCCTGAGTCTGCCGGAGGTTCTGCAGGCACCTGCGGCCGCTGCAGAGGCAGCGACCACACCCTGCAACTGGGTTCGTCCCGGTATCATGCTCTACGGCATCTCGCCCTTGCCGGGGCGAGATGCCGGCGCCGTCGGTCTGGCCCCTGCCATGACTTTCGAGACCCGACTGATTGCCCTGCGGCGAGTCGCCACCGGGGAGAGCGTGGGCTACGGGGCGACCTGGACCGCGCGTCGCGATACGCTCATCGGCATCGCGGCGGCCGGATACGGCGATGGCTATCCACGCAGCCTGCCCAGCGGCACGCCTGTGCTGGTCGGTGGCCACCGCGTGCCGCTGGCGGGGCGGATTTCCATGGACATGCTGGCCGTCGACCTGACGGATCATCCAGTCACCCCCGCGGTGGGTGATACCGTCACGCTCTGGGGGCGCGGACTGCCCGTGGAACTGGTGGCCGAGGCGGCCGGGACGATACCTTATGAACTCGTCTGCGGGATCACCCAGCGGGTGGCCATGGAACTGGTGGACTGACGGGCCCACAGAGAGGACAGGGCATGACATTCGCACAGCTTGCGGCCGTCGCGGGTTTCTACGGGCGGTTCACACCGAGTTTCTCGCGCATCGGCTTCCAGGCCCGGCGTTTGGGGTGGCGCCACGTGCCCTGGCGCTTTGCCGGGCAGCGCTGGCTGGTGACCGGAGCCTCGGCGGGCATCGGGCGGGCCATCGCGAGAACAGCCGCAGCAGGGGGCGCGGAAGTCCTGGCGGTGGCCCGCGCGTCGACGCGTCTCGAGCGCATCGGCCAGGGACTCGATGCGGATGCCGCCGGCAGGCTTACGCCGCTCGCCGCCGACCTGTCGCTGATCTCAGGGACGGCGCAACTGCTCGACACCGTGGCCCGCCGCAGCTCACCCTTCGATGTGTTGATCAACAACGCTGGTGTGCTGCTGAATGACCATCAGCTCACCAGCGAGGGCCACGAGGCCTCGTTCGTGGTCAATCTGCTCAGCCACTACCAACTCACCGAAGGCCTGATCGCCGCCGACGGGCTCGCCGACGGATCGACCCTCGTCAACATGTCCTCAGGTGGCATGTACAGTGTGCCGCTGGGTCTCGAGGGGCTTGATGTCACTGATCCCTCGCGCCATGTCGGTAAACTCGCCTACGCCCGCCATAAGCGTGCCCAGGTCGCACTGACTGCGGACTGGCAGGATCGGCTGGCCAGCCGGGGCATCGCAGTCTACGTCATGCATCCCGGCTGGGTGCGCACGGAGGGGGTGCGCCGGTCGCTGCCGGTATTCTGGCGGGTACAGCGCCCTATATTGAGAAGCCCGCTGGAAGGCGCGGACACTGCCCTCTGGCTGTGTGCGACCCGGCCCCGGCCCCGGCCGGAGGTCATCTGGTTCGATCGCCGGCCGCGGCCCTTGCACCTGTTTTCGCAGACGCGCAACGCCCAGTGTACGCTCGATGAGCTGCGCGCCCTGCTCGAGCGCAAGCTCGCGGCCCGCTGAGGTTCAGTCGACGAAAAACCCCATCTTGACGCCGGCGAGCTGGATGACGTCGTTATCGTTCAGGCGCTGTGCCTGCTGTCCGATGGGCTCGCCGTTGACCAGCGGATAATCGCCGGTGCGGCCACTTTCGACGTGGACCAGGTAAAAGCCGTCTGACCGGCGCGTTACGGCGGCGACCTGCACCCCCGGCCGGCCGAGGGTGGTGAGGGCCTTGCTCAGTTCCAGTTCCCGGCCGGCGAAGGTGCCGTTCAGCACCTGCAGCTTGGCTTTCTTAAGCACTGGCGCATCGTGCTGGCCGGTGGCCATGGCGTCTGCACTGGCAGCGCCCGAGGCCACTGCACGATTGCGTGCCGAGACCACCTGCGCGGCACTCGGGGGGATCACCATGGTGCGCTCGAACTCGTCCTGGTCAAGTTCCTCGCTGCGCTGATCGACGAACCGCAGCTGGTGATGGCCGACCGTGATCACGTCGCCGTGCTGCAGAGCGTGTTTCTTGATCAGCTTGCCGTTGACGTACGTGCCATTGGTGCTGTTCAGGTCCTCGAGAAACGAATCATTGAGGATGTTGATGATCAGCGAGTGGTGACCGCTGACGGCGGGATTGTCGATGCGGATATCGTTATCTGGGAGACGCCCGACCGTGTAGCGTTCCTTGTTCATGTTGTATTCGGCCAGCACTTGGCCTTCCAGACTCAGTATGAGGCGTGCCATCGTGATGTGTGCTCCCTAGCCGAACAGCCTGCGGATTCGTGTCAGAAGACCGGACCTGGCCGGGAACTCATCGAGTAACCGAACAAGCACGACCGAGATGTTGTCCTTTCCGCCATTATCGTTGCCGAGCTGGACCAGCTGCTTGCCAGCCATGTCAAGACTAGCACTAAAGGTATTGATAGTTAATTGGATGTCGTCATCCTCGACCATGTCTGGCAGCCCGTCCGAGCACAACAGGAAGACATCCCCCTTGCTGGCGTCAGTTTCGGCGACCTGGACGTCGACGGTCGCCTCGACGCCCAGCGCGCGGGTGACGTAATTCCGGTTGGTCGAGCGCTGTGCCTCCTCCTGCGAATAGAACCCGCGGTCGACCAGTTCCTGCAGCAGCGAGTGGTCAGAGGTCACCTGGGTGAAGCTCTCGCCACGGAGTCGGTAGAGTCTCGAATCGCCGACATGGGCGATCGAGATCCTGTTGTCCCAGAACAGGCAGGCGACGATTGTTGTGCCCATGCCCTCGCACTCACTCTGGGTTTGCGAGGTGTTGTGGATGATCTTGTTGGCGCGCATGATCGCATCGCGCAGCACGATGGTCTGGCGCATCAGCCCGGTAGGCGGGTCGACCGCCTCACGGGTTTCTCGCTGGCACGCTTCCGTCACCAGGTCGACCACGGTCTTGACGGCGATGCCGCTGGCGACCTCCCCGGCGCTGTAGCCGCCCATGCCATCCGCCACCACGAACAGGCCGATTTCGGCATTGGAGCCGATGGCGTCTTCGTTGTGATCCCTGACCCGGCCCGTGTCGGTGAACTGTGCGAAGGCGAGCTTGCCGCGAAGTGGCATCGTCTTCAACGTCCAAGGCGGGCAGTGAATGCGCGCAGCGCCTGGGCCATGTGCGCACCGGTCTCGAAGCGTTCCCGGGGATCCTTCGCGAGTGCGAGATCCATGATCCGGTCAAGATCCGCGGACAGTTCCGGTCGCACATGCGTCACCGGAGCATGGGCAAGGTTGGCGATCGCGAACATCAGTTTCGGCATGGATGAGCCGCGAAACGGCAGCTGGCCCGTCAGCATCTGGTAGAACGTGACGCCCAGCGAGAACAGATCCGATTGTCCGGTCACCTGTTTGCCTTCCAGCTGTTCCGGGGACATGAACGACGGTGTGCCGAGGACAATTCCGGTGCGCGTGCGGCTCGAGTCGGTGAGCCGGGCGATACCGAAATCGGTGATTTTCAGCGTGTCCGCCGCTCGATCATACATAATGTTGGCCGGTTTGATGTCCCTGTGGACCACGTTTTCACGATGTGCGTAGCCCAGCGCGTCGGCCACACGGGCGACCAGGTCGACCACCACCGGCATGGGCAGCAGGGTCTCCGGCTTGACGTGTCCGGAAAGATGCGTGCCTTCCAGGTACTCCATGGCGATGTAGGCAAGCTCGTGTTCCTCGCCGACATCATAGATGGTCACGATGTTCGGGTGATTCAGGCGACCTGCGGTTTCTGCCTCGCGGAAGAAGCGTGCCTTCGCTTCCTGTACGTCCTCGGCTTCGAACTCCTCGGCCAGCGGAATGGCCTTGATGGCGACCACTCGATTGATGCGCGGGTCACGGCCGAGATAGACCACGCCCATGGCACCCCGACCGAGCTCCCGCACAAGCTCGTATCGACCGAGACGCGCGACCTGGCCTTCGATCAGTTTGACCGGCTCCCCGGTCAGCCCGGAGTTTGACGTCCTCGGCCCGTCGCCAGCGGGCTTTGCCGCAGGCGTGGGCGCCGCTGTGCGCCCACCACTGGCCAAGCGCTCGAGATCGCGAAGCCGCGCGGCGACATCGCGGTAATCCGGATCCCGATCCCGCAGCCGTTCGAATGCGGCGAGCGCTTCAGCCCGCTGCCCCTGGCGCTGCAGACCCACAGCAATCGAGTACAGTGTCTCGAAGTCCTCGCGGGCCAGCGGCGCGTTCCTGAGGCTGGCCCAGGCCATTGCAAAATCGCCGCTGCGCAGCGCTTCGCCGGCGCGCCGCAGCGCTGCATTGCCACTGCTGGCCGTATTGCCGCCCAGGTCCGGGGCCTTCCGCACGGCGGCGGCGGCGACTCGTGGCGCCGGCGCCCGGGTGTCAGCACCGGAGTCGGTGTCGCCACGCCGCTCGCCCATGGCCACGCAAAGCCCGGCGGCGGCGATCGCGGTGAGGGCCGGAGCGACCAGTTGCAGCGGACCGACGCCTGCCGTGCGCAGGACGACGTCCAGGCCGAGCAGGGCCAGCGCCGCGGCTGCCGCCAGCGCGAGCGTGGTGGCCGGCGGCTGGCCGCGACCCCACAGCATGACACCGAGGCCGGCGACGCCGATCATCAGCGCCTCGATCGGCCAGGCCCAGGCGGGTGGTGGCGGGCTTTGCCCCGAGGCGCCTGCTAAACTGCCGAGCAGCTCTTGTACGGCGACCAGTACGCCTGCAGAGGGTGGCCAAGCGGCCAGCAGCATCGCCCACACCAGTACGATGGCGGCGACCAGGTCGGCACGTCGGTTGCGGGCGATGACTTCAGACATGGGCGGACGGATTCCTGGGCACGCTATTCAGCATGGCGTACACGCAAAGCGTGTCCCGGTTCTTGTCGCGGGCGCGCGCGGCTTCCGGCTGAGTATAGCAACGCATCGGTCAGCGGGAATCGGATGTAATTCTCGGTTTTTACCGCCGGTATTGAAGTCCCGGTCGAGCAGGGGTCAGCCCGTGGCGAAAGCAAAAACCTTGTATGTCTGCAGCGATTGCGGTGCCCAGCACCTGAAGTGGCAGGGTCAGTGCCCCGACTGCGGGGCCTGGAACAGTCTCGTGGAGGCACCGCCGGGTACCGTGTCTCAAGCCTCGGGCATGCGCGGACAGTATGCGGGCGAGACCGCCAGGGCCCGACTCTCCGAGGTCAGTATCGGGCGTGAAAGTCGCGTCTCCACCGGACTCACGGAGCTCGACCGTGTGCTTGGCGGCGGTCTGGTCGCCGGCTCGGTCAACCTCATCGGCGGTGACCCCGGCGTGGGGAAATCCACGCTGTTGCTCCAGGCCGCCTGCCACCTCGCCGGCGTCGCTACATGCTGTTATGTGACCGGTGAGGAGAGCCTGTCGCAGATCGCGTTGCGCGCTCGGCGTCTCGGGATCTCCGGGGCTGAGCTCGAGCTGATGTCCGAGACCTGCGTCGAGCGGATCATCGCGGCGCTGGGTACGCCCCCGCCCGCCGTGCTGGTGGTCGACTCCGTGCAGACGCTGTGGACCGAGACCTTGAGTTCGGCGCCCGGATCGGTGGCGCAGCTTCGCGAGAGCACGGCAAGACTGGTGCGTTTCGCCAAGCAGCGCAACGTGTCGGTGTTTCTGGTGGGCCATGTGACCAAGGAGGGCGCCATTGCCGGGCCGCGAGTGCTCGAGCACATGGTCGACGGTGTGCTGTATTTCGAAAGTGACGCGGGCAGCCGGTATCGCATTCTGCGGGCGGTGAAGAATCGTTTCGGGGCGGCCAACGAGATCGGTGTCTTTGCCATGGGCGAGGCGGGCTTCCGCGAGGTGCGCAACCCCTCGGCGATCTTTTTGTCGCGTCAGGAGCGTCCGGTAGCGGGCAGTGCCGTGCTGGTGACCTGGGAAGGCAGTCGGCCGTTGCTGGTCGAGGTGCAGGCCCTGGTCGACGAGGCTGCCGGCAGCCATCCGCGACGGGTTGCCGTGGGAACTGATGCGAATCGCCTTGCGCTGCTGCTGGCGGTGCTGCATCGGCATGCAGGCATCGCAATGATGGCCGAAGATGTCTACGTCAATGTGGTGGGCGGCGTGCGGATCGGCGAGACCGCGGCAGACCTTGCACTGCTGATGGCCGCGCTGTCCAGCTACCGCGACCGCACGCTGGCGCGGGACCTGGTGATCTTCGGCGAACTCGGCCTCGCGGGTGAAGTGCGTCCCGTGCCGTATGGCGAGGAACGGGTGCAGGAGGCGGCCAAGCACGGCTTCCGGCATGCCCTGGTGCCGCGGGCGAACGCGCCGCGCAAGCCCCCTGAGGGCATGCAGGTGCACCCGGTCGAGCATCTCAGTGAGGCGGTCGACTACCTGCTCGGATGATCGGGCTCGCCCGGCGGCTGGATGCGGACGCTGCGGATGGCGTTCTCGCTGGTCTCCACCACTTCCACGGCGTAGCCATCGAGATCGAGCCCGGTACCTGGTTCGGGGATACGCTCGAGGCGCTCGAGCAGCAGGCCGTTCAGTGTGCGTGCGCCGTCCGTGGGGAGTTGCCAGCCCTGGCGCCGGTTGAGTGCGCGGATGGGCAGCGCCGCGTTCACCAGGAAGCCACCCGCGGCCTCACGGCTGATCTGGGCGCTGACCGGTGTGCCCTCGGTGCCGAGTTCGCCGACGATTTCGCGCAGGATGTCTTCCATGCTGACCAGGCCCTGGATGTCGCCGTACTCATCGACCACCAGCGCCAGCCGTGTCCCGGTGCGCTGGAATTCCACCAGCTGACGGTTCAGCGGGCTGCCTTCCGGGACGAACTGGGGTTCGCTCAGCCGCGAACGCAGGAGATCGGCGTCCAGCCGTTTGTTGGCGAGATCGGCGGTGATGGTGCGCAGCGTGAGCAGGCCGAGCAGGTTGTCGACGTCGTCTTCCCAGACGGCCAGGCGGCTGTGGTGGCTGCTGTGCAGGGCCTCGACGATCTCCGGCCAGGGATCAGCCAGGTCTATTCCGGCGATCTCCGCCCGCGGCACCATGACGTCGTCCACGGTGAGTTTCTCCAGGTCGAGGATCGACATGAGCATGTTCTGGTGACGTCGCGGGATCATGGCGCCGGCCTCGGTGACCACGGTCTTGAGTTCTTCGGTGCTCAGCGCCGAGCCTGGTGCGTTGAGATGGCGGATCCCGAGCAGCCAGAGCACCCCGTTGGCTGTCAGGTTGAGCATCCAGACCACCGGATAGGAGATCTTCAGCAAGGGGTAATAGATGAAGGCCGCCGGCAGGGCCAGGCGTTGTGGATGCATGGCCGCCAGGGTTTTGGGCGCCACCTCGGCGAAGATCAGGATGACCACCGTCAGGATGAGCGTGCCGGCAGCGACCGCCGACTCACCCCCGATCCGCAGGCTGACCAGCGTCACCAGCGAGGCGGCCGCAATATTGACCAGGTTGTTGCCCAGCAGAATGACGCCGATCAGGCGGTCCGGCCGACGCAACAGGCGTTCGGTCAGGCGCGCGCCACGATGACCCTGGCGGGCGAGGTGGCGCAGGCGGTAGCGGTTGATGCTCATCAGCGCCGTTTCGGTGCTGGAGAAAAAGGCTGAGAGCACCAGCAGGCCGGCGATGATGCCGAACAGCAGTCCCAGGGGGACGTCCT
Organism: Gammaproteobacteria bacterium; assembly: GCA_007693855.1. GTDB lineage: Bacteria > Pseudomonadota > Gammaproteobacteria > Steroidobacterales > PWYM01 > PWYM01. The sequence continues at coordinate 18,947 of RECU01000029.1, forward strand.
GGATCAATGTAGCGTGTGTCCGCGACGATGGAAGCCCGGATATTCCCGACGCACCCGGCGAGTGTCAAGCAGGCGGGCCACGGGCGGCCTCGCCCCGCTCAGCCCCAGGTGCGTCCGAGGACGTCCTCGAGGATGGTCTTGCTGCCAAAGTAGGCCACCAGAAGCAGGGCGAAGCTGCCGAGGACCCAGTGCACCGTGCGCCGACCGCGCCAGCCGCGCAGCCGGTGTCCGAGCAGCAGGATACTCAGGATCACCCACCCGAGCAGACTCAGGATGGTCTTGTGGACCAGATGCTGGTCGAACATGTTGTCGATGAACATGAACCCTGAACCCAGCGACAGGGTCAGCAGCACCCAGCCTCCCGCCAGCACGGAAAACAGCAGCCGTTCGGTCACGAACAGCGGGGGCAGGGTGCCCATCCAACCGCTGACCCGCCCATGGCGCAGCCGGCGGTCCTGGAAGAGCAGAAACACGGCAATCACGGCCACCGCCGCCAGCAGCCCGAAGGCGAGCAGCGACAGCAGCGCATGAATTTTCAACTCCAGGGCAGGCTCGGCGCGGGTAAAGGCCTCGGTGCCGCGGCCGGTCAGCAGGGCCCCGGCCGCGGCGATGATGAACAGTGGCAGTGAGATGATCCGCAGTTCGCGGTTGGCCGCAGCGATGACCGCGAGCAGCCCCAGTTGCCAGGCAAACAGCGAGAGGACGTTCGGCACGTTCAGCAGCCAGCCCTCGGGGCGCAGCACCGCCGTATACAAGGCACGGGCGTGCAGCACCGCCGCGCCAAGCCCGAGCAGCGCGCCAAGGCTGCCCGGGGTGAGCGGCGAGCTGGTTTCGCGGTCGAAGCGCAGGCTCACAAACAGGGCGAGTGTCGCCACCGCGTAGCCCAGAAGAACTGTGAGATTCAACACAGATGCCTTTCCCGCCGCGGTCTAAGGTTCGCAACAGGTCGTCATGGTCTCACAGGGCGACCTTCTGTAGAAGGCTCGAAACCGTGGCGGCAGGCGCATCCGTGCGTGTCGTTGAGGCAGGATGCACGACGACATGCGGATCCAGGCTCTAGGCTGCAGCGGCGGCATCGCACGGGGCTTGCGGACCACCGCGATGCTCGTCGACGAGCACATCGTCATTGATGCCGGCACCGGCCTGGGCGATCTGCCGCTGGATGCGCTGCGGCGGATCGAGCACGTGTTTCTGACCCATGCGCACCTGGATCATATCGCCGGACTGCCGCTGTTTGTCGACTCCACGCAAGGCCGCCAGGGCCGTACGCCGGTCACCGTGCATGCGCGTACGGAGACCATCGCCGCGCTGCGCCGGCACATTTTCAACGACGTGATCTGGCCGGACTTCAGCCGTATCGAGGGTCGTTACGGGCCCCTGCTGGTCTATCAGCCGATCCGCGCCGGCGAGGTGGTCGACCTCGAGGTCTGTCGCGTCGGCGCCGTCGACGTGGCGCATACCGTCCCCGCGCTGGGCTATTGGGTCAGTGATGGTCGGCACACCTTCGGTTTCAGCGGCGATACGCGAACCAACGACAGTCTCTGGTCGGAGCTCAACGCGCAGGCCAGTCTCGATGCGCTGATCGTCGAAGTGTCCTTTCCGAACGAGCAGCGGCGCCTGGCCGACGTGGCCGGCCACTACTGCCCGGCGACCCTCGGTGCCGACCTCGAGCGTCTGCGCCACGATCCCCGTATCTGGGTGACGGCCATGAAGCCCGGGGAGGAGCAGGTCATCCTGCGACAGCTGCAACGGGCGCTGCCGCACCGGCGCCTGGCGATGCTGCAGACCGGCCAGGTGCTCTCGCTCTAGTCCGCTGATCTGCGCTGCCCTGAGGGCGGCGTTGTTCGGCGCGGCGCGACGTTGCATCATGTGCGTCCTATCAGTCGCCTGACACGTCCATGTTCGAAACTCTGAGCAGCCGCCTCGGCCGCGCCGTCGATGCCCTCAAGGGCCGGGGCCGGATCACCGAGGAGAACATCGCCGATACCGTCCGCCAGGTGCGGATGGCGCTACTCGAGGCCGACGTCGCCCTGCCGGTGGTCAAAAGCTTCATCGCGCGGGTGCGCGAGCGTGCGCTCGGCCAGGAGGTCACGCGCAGCCTTTCGCCTGGTCAGGCCTTCGTCAAGATCATTCGCGACGAAATGGTGGTGCTGCTGGGCGGCGCGGCGGCCGAGCTCGATCTGCGCGCCCAGCCGCCGGTGGTCATCCTGCTGGTCGGTCTGCAGGGCGCCGGAAAGACGACAACGGCCGGCAAGCTCGCGCGCTGGCTGGCGGAGACCCAGCGCAAGTCCGTGATGCTGGCCAGCGCCGATATCTACCGGCCGGCGGCCATCGACCAGCTCGAGCGGCTCGCCGAGCAGGTGGGCGCGAAGTTCTGGCGGGCACCCGACGGGACCCAGCCGGCGGCGATCGCGACCGGGGCCCGCCAGGAAGCGCGTCTGAGCGGCGTCGACGTACTCATTCTGGACACCGCTGGGCGACTGCATATCGACGAAGGGCTGATGTCCGAGGCCGCGCAGGTCCAGGCGGCAGTCACGCCGCAGGAGACGCTGTTCGTGGTCGACAGCATGGCCGGCCAGGACGCGGTGAACGCCGCCCGGGCGTTCCATGAGGCGCTGACGCTGAGCGGCGTGGTGCTGACCAAGATCGACGGCGACGCCCGGGGCGGCGCCGCGCTGTCGGTGCGTGAGGTCACCGGGGTGCCGATCAAGCTCGTCGGTCGTGGCGAGAAGCTCGATGCCCTGGAGGCCTTCCACCCCGACCGCATGGCCTCACGCATTCTGGGCATGGGCGATGTCCTGTCGCTGGTCGAGGAGGTCGAGCGGAAGGTCGACCAGGACAAGGCGCGAGCCCTGGCCGGCAAGCTCAAGAAGGGCAAGGGCTTCGACCTGGTCGACCTGCGTGATCAACTCGGCCAGATGCTCGAGATGGGCGGCATGGACGCGCTGCTCGACAAGCTGCCTTCAGGACTGGGGGGTGGGGCACTGAAAGCCGCCCAGGCCCAGTTCGACGATCGGCAGGTCCGCCGGCAGATCGCCATCATCGACTCCATGACCCCGACAGAACGCCGTCAGCCAAAGCTGATCAACGGCTCGCGCAAGCGCCGGATCGCCAGCGGGGCCGGGCTGAGCATCCCGGACGTCAATCGACTGCTGAAGCAGCACGCCCAGATGCAGAAGATGATGAAGAAAATGACCAAGGGCGGGGGATTGAAGAACATGATGCGGGGCCTGGGTGCGGGACGGCCCATGCGCTGAACCGCTGAGGGCGCCAGGGTGCGGCGCCCATGGGCGGCGTTCGCGCCACCTGGAGAGTTCCTTTTTCCCTGGAATCAGTTAGAATTCCGGGTTTACCCTGCCAGATTTAAGGATTCAGGAGACATGGTCAGTATCCGGCTCACCCGGGGCGGCGCCAAGAAGCGTCCGTTCTATCACATCATCGTGACCGACAGCCGCAACCGTCGCGACGGTGCCTACATCGAACGGCTGGGATTCTTCAATCCTCTCGCCGGCAGTGACGTCGAGCAGCTTCGTGTCGATCTGGCGCGCATCGATCACTGGGTCGGCCAGGGTGCCAGACCGTCCGAGCGCGTTGCTCAGTTGATCAAGCACGCTCGCAAGGGCTCCACGGCGGCGCCAGCGGAACAAGCCGCTTCGGCCTGAGCCGGCGCGCGCCCGGGACGGCGGGGGCGGACGCCTTGGAACAGTCCAGTGTCCCGCTCGGCAGGGTGTCCGGGGTGTTCGGGGTCCGCGGCTGGATCAAGGTGTTTTCGTTCACCGAGCCCCGGGAGAATGTCTCGGGATATCCGCAGTGGCAGCTTTGGCGCGAGGGGTGCTACTGGCGCACGGTGCAGGTGGTTGAAGGGGGCAAACACGGCAAGACCGTGATCGCCCGACTGGCTGGCATAGAGGACAGGGATGCCGCTGTCGCGCTGGTCGACAGTGAAATCAGGGTGCCGCGCGACGCCTTGCCGCCGCCGGCCCCTGGCGAGTATTACTGGGCCGACCTCGAGGGGTTGGCCGTGGTCACGCGGGAAGGGGTAGCGCTCGGCCGCGTAGATCGCATGCTGGAGACGCCGGCGCACGACGTGCTGGTGATCCAGGGAGAACGTGAACGCCTGGTGCCGTTCGTTCAGGGGCCCTACGTGCTCGAGGTTGATCTCGAAGCCGGCAGGATCACGGTGGACTGGGACCCGGAGTTCTGATGCTTAAATTCGCGCTGGTCGCGCTGCTGCCGGAGTTGGTCCGGCCGGTGACCGAGCACGGTGTGGTGGGGCGGGCGTTTGCCCGGGGGCTGGCGTCGTTGACCTGCCACGATCCGAGGCAGCATGCCGCCGACCGGCACAGGACGGTAGACGACAGGTCATATGGTGGCGGCCCGGGCATGGTGCTGAAATATGCGCCCATGGCCGCGGCGATCCGTGAGGCCATGGCGGACCTGCCACCGGGCAGCCGGCGGCTGGTGCTCGCGGCGCATGGCAGGCGCTTTGATCAGGCGCAGGCGGCAGCGCTGGCGGCGAGCCCCGGCGTGTTGCTGGTGGCGGGCCGTTACGAGGGTCTGGACGAGCGTCTCGTGGAGGCGTTCGAGCTGGAACCGGTGTCGCTGGGCGATTATGTGCTGTCTGGCGGTGAGCTGGCCGCGGCGGTCATTATCGACGGCTGCGTGAGGCTGCTGCCGGGGGCGTTGGGCGACGAGGCGTCGGCGATGCAGGACAGCTTCGTGGCGGGACTGCTGGACTGTCCGCACTACACGCGGCCGGAGAGGATAGAGGGTCGGGAGGTGCCGCAGGTGCTGCTCGGCGGCGACCATGCAGCGGTACGGCGCTGGCGGTTGCGAGCGTCACTGGCACGGACGTTGGCCTGGCGGCCGGAGCTGCTGGTCGACCAGGTACTTGATGCCGAGCAGCGGGCGCTGCTCGAGGAAGTCAGGCGCGAGGCTGATGCCGCGCGCGAGGGTCATGGGATACAGGGGCCGAGGCGGCCCGCGGGTGAAGACGATGAGCAAGCTGATTGAAGCGATCGAACAGGAACAGATGACGCGCGAGATTCCCGAGTTCAATCCCGGGGATACCGTGGTCGTGCAGGTCAAGGTGGTCGAAGGCACCCGTGAGCGTCTCCAGGCCTTCGAGGGCGTGGTCATCGCCAAGCGCAACCGTGGCCTCAACTCCGCGTTCACCGTACGCAAGATGTCGCATGGCGAGGGCGTGGAACGCGTGTTCCAGACCTACAGCCCGGCGATTGCCGAGATCAAGGTGAAGCGCCGGGGTGACGTGCGTCGCGCCAAGCTCTACTATCTGCGTGGACGGACCGGCAAGGCCGCAAGGATCCGCGAAAAGATCTGAGCCGCCGTCGGCAATGGCTAGCCGGTCAGGGACGATCAGATGAGCGAGCAGCGGCGCAGCAGCAATCCTTTGGTCTGGTTCTTCCGGGGACTCTGGGGTGCGCTGGATGGCCTGAGAAAGGTCATCCATCTGGTCATTCTGCTGGTCGTCGCGCTGGTCGTGGTGGCGGCGCTGACGCCCGAGCGCCCGGTCGTGCCTGCCAATGCGGCGCTGGTGCTCGCGCCCAGCGGGCAGCTTGTCGACGAGCTCAGCGGCCGACCCCTGGATCGCGCCCTGGCGGCCGCCCAGGGTCTGCCCGCCCAGGAAACGCGGCTGCGTGACCTCCTCGAGGCACTGCACGCCGCACGTGACGATGAGCGGATTCCCGCGGTGGTCCTCGACCTGTCCATGATGACCGGTGGCGGCCTCAGCCATCTGCATGCCCTCGCCGCCGCGGTGCGCGACCTGCGTGACAGTGGCAAGCCGGTCATCGCCTGGGGCGAGGGTTTCAGCCAGGGTGACTATCTGATCGCCTCCCAGGCGGACGAACTTCTGCTGCACCCCTCTGGCGGTGTGCTGCTGCAGGGTTTCGGCTCGTACCGCCCCTTCATCCGTCGCGCGCTGGACACTCTCCTCATTGACGTGGAGGTCATCTCCGTCGGCGACTTCAAGTCCGATGTCGAGACCTTCACCCGCGACGACCTGAGCGAGGGCGGGCGCGAGATCACCCGCGAGTGGCTGGAATCGCTCTGGCAGGGCTACCGGGAACGGGTGGCGGTCGGCCGAGACCTCGACCCGGAGGCGCTGCAGCAGCTGATCGAACAGACGCTTCCGCGTCTCGAGGCCGCGGGTGGCAGCCTGGCCACGTTTGCCCTGGAGGCCGGGCTGGTCGATGCGCTGGTGCACCGCGACGAATTCGAAGCACGGATGCGGGAACTCGTGGCCGCCGAGGAGCAGGGCTTCAGGGCGATCCAGCACACCGAATACCTGGCGGCCCGCCGCGCCTCCGGTGACATGCGCGCGCGCCTGAAACGCGAACAGAACACCGACCGTGTGGCGGTGATTACCGCCACCGGGATCATTCTGCCGGGCGAGCAGGCGCCTGGGGCCATCGGCAGCGAGACCCTCTCACGACTCATCCGGCAGGCCGCCGACGACGAGCGGGTGCGTGCCCTGGTGCTGCGCGTGGACAGCGGAGGCGGCAGCGCCTTCGCCTCGGATGTCATCTACCGGGAGCTCGAACGCGTGCGCCAGAGCGGTCGCCCCGTGGTGATCTCCATGAGCAGTCTCGCAGCTTCCGGCGGCTATCTTTTCGCCCTGGCCGGCGACGAGATCTGGGCCAGCCCCAGTACCCTCACCGGGTCGATCGGCGTGTATCTCCTGTTCCCGACGATTCCCAGGGCCTTGGACCGGCTGGGCATCGGCATCGATGGCGTTGCGACCACCTGGCTGGCCAGCGAGCTGCGCGTCGACCGACCGCTCGGTGCCGATGCCCGGCGGCTGCTCGAGCTGACCGCGGAAGAGGCGTACACGCGGTTCACCGACCTGGTGAAGGACCGCCGGGGCCTGGATGCCGATGCGGTCGCGAGCGTTGCCGAAGGACGCCTGTTCAGCGGTGCCGATGCCCAGGCGGTAGGGTTGGTCGATGGACTCGGTGAACTCGACGATGCCGTCGCCTCGGCGGCGAGTCTTGCCGGCCTGGAGGATGGGGCCTGGGTGGTGCGGCACATCGAGCCCGAGCTCGGGCTCGCGCAGCGCCTGGCCATGGGCCTGCTCAGTGTCGGGCGTCCTGGCCTGGCTGTGGCCCAGGCCATACGGGGTACGGAGTCCACCGGCGGCATGCTGCACACGCTGGCGGCGCAGCTGCAGCGGGAGTTGCAGGTGATCCGGGCCTTCGACGATCCACGGGGCGTGGCGGCGTACTGCTTCGCCTGCGAGACTCTGGACCCCTGACAGCGCCCCCTGCGGCTCTCGCGCCTCAGACCGAGGCCCAGTCCAGGATCACCTTGCCCGAACGCCCCGAGCCCATGGTCTCGAAGGCCTCGCGGTAATCGCTCACCGGGAAGCGGTGGGTGATCATCGGCGAGATGTCCAGACCGCTCTGCAGCATCGCGGCCATCTTGTACCAGGTCTCGAACATCTCCCGGCCATAGATTCCCTTGATCACCAGGCCCTTGAAGATCACCTGGTTCCAGTCGATGGCCATGTCCCCCGGCGGGATGCCGAGCAGCGCGACGCGCCCGCCGTGGTGCAGCAGGCGCAGCATGTCGCGAAAGGCATCGGCCACGCCCGACATCTCGAGCCCCACGTCGAAACCCTCGGCCATGCCGAGTTCCGTCATCACGCCGTCGAGCGGTTCGCGCGCCACGTTGACCACACGGGTGGCACCCATCTGGCGCGCCAGTTCCAGCCGATAGTCGTTCACGTCGCTCACCACCACGTGGCGTGCACCGACATGCCGCGCGATGGCGGTGGCCATGATGCCGATGGGGCCTGCACCGGTGATCAGCACGTCCTCGCCGACCAGATCGAACGACAGCGCCGTGTGGGTGGCGTTGCCCAACGGGTCGAGCAGGGCGGCCATCTCATCGGTGATGGCGTCGGGCAGTTTGAACAGGTTGCTGGCCGGCACCTGGATGTATTCGGCGAACGCCCCGGGGCGGTTCACGCCGATGCCGACGGTGTTGATGCACAGATGCCGGCGTCCCGCCCGGCAGTTGCGGCACACGCCGCAGGTGATGTGGCCCTCGGCGGAGACCCGATCGCCGATGGCATAGCCGCGCACCTCACTGCCCATGTCGCAGAGGGTGCCGGAGAACTCGTGGCCGACGGTCATCGGCACGGGGATGGTCTGCTGCGCCCAGGCATCCCAGTTGTAGATGTGCATGTCGGTGCCGCAGATGGCCGTGCGACTGACGCGGATCAGCACGTCGTTGGGCCCGATGCTGGGTTCGGGGACGTCCTCGAGCCAGATGCCGGGCTCGGCATGGGATTTGACCAGGGCTTTCATGGTGACCAGTCTACCTCAGGCGCTGGAGGTCGGCCTCGGCGGCGATGTAGGCGAAGGCTGCAGAGGCCCCGGTGTCAAGCACGCGCTGGAAGACTTCCATGGCCCGCTCGGGCTGTCCCTGGTAGAGATACCAGTTGCCAACCCCGTAGCCCTGGGTGACCAGCAGCAGGCTGTCGTCGATGCCTTCGGCCAGCAGGTCCTCGGGGGCGAGCTCGCCGCGATACAGGCGCAGGCGCGCAAGGTACGCCTGGTCCTCGATCACCTCGATGTCCGCCGGGAGGGCGGCGATCACCTCGTTGGCAGCCTCGACGTCGCCCCGCCGGCGCAGCGTCATGTACAGCCAGTCACGGGTGGCCACCTGCAGGTCGGGGTTGTCGGCGTAGTCCAGGCACTCGCGCCACAGTCGCTCGGCGCCGGCGAAGTCACCCTGCAGGTAACGCGCCAGCGCGTGATGGTAGAGGATGTTGAACTGGGTGTTCGACAGCGGGATGCCGAGTGCGTTGGGCATACCGTCGGGCTCGGTCTCGGTCACGCCCTTGGGCATCAGCGCGTAGGCGCGCTGGAAATCTTCGCTGGCGGCGTCGAAGTCGCGCAGCGTGATGTGCCGGTGGCCGCGATGGCGCAGCAGCCGGTAGGACTCGGGGAAGCGCGTCAGCCCCGCCGAGAACACGGCCACCGCTTCCTCGTGGCGCTGCAGGTAGGCCAGCCTGCGGCCGAGCCAGATCGTGTTCATCTCGTCGGGGTTGGCGTCGTAGGCGGCCTGGGCCGTGGCGAGGTCGGCCTCCAGCGCCGACAGGGGCTCTGTCTCGGCGCCGGACTGCGTCAGTGGCAGCAGCATCAAGCCCGCGAGAATGATCAGTTTCAGGGCTGTTGCAAACAGAGTGGTCATGACAGGCTGCGCTGGCGCAGTACGCGGAACTTCACTGCGCCGTGTCCGTCAGCCCGAACTGCTCGAGCAGGAACTCCGCCTCGCGACGGTGATAGAACAGTCGGTTCGACAGCCGGCGCCAGCCGTGGCCCTCGTCGCGGAAGCGGATGTAGGGCGCATCGATCCCGTTGGCACGCAGGGTTCTGACCATCACCTCGCTCTCGTAGATCTCGACGCGGCGATCATTCACCCCGTGCGAATACAGCACCGGCACGTTGATCTGGTCGGCCTGGCGGATCGGCGAATAGGTGCTGTAGAAGGCTCGCCAGCGCTCCTCGCGGATATCGCCGTATTCGATGATGTCGGAGGCTTTCAGCGCCGGTGAGGCGACTTCCAGGGCGGTGACCCAGTCGGCCACGCCGAACAGCGAGACGCCGGCGATGAAGTATCCGGGATGGTTGGCCAGCACCGCGTTCACCGCGTAGCCGCCGTAAGACCCGCCACGCACGATGGCACGGGAGGCGTCGACCCGGCCGTCCTCGCGGAAGAACTCCAGCATGTCGACCAGGTCGCGGATGCTGTCCAGCCGGCGTTCCTGATCGTCCAGGGTGACGTAGGTGTGGCCGAAGCCGCTCGAGCCGCGGATGTTGGGGCGGAAGACGGCGATGCCGCGGCCCAGCAGGTATTGCGTGGCGCCGGAGTAGGTGGCCATGGACTGCGCGGTCGGGCCGCCGTGGACATCGAACACCACCGGCGGGGCGCCGTCGTCCAGGCGCGCATCGGCGAGCGGCAGATACAGCAGACCCTGGAGCGTGACGCCATCGCGGGCGGTCATGCGAATCGATTCTGGGGCGACCAGGCGCGCCGGGTCCAGGCCGGCCAGGTTGGCCGCCCATAAGGTATCGGCCGAGCCGGTCGCCAGGTCCCACAGCAGCAGATCGCCCGGCGTGGTCGAGCCGTTGACGACCAGCGCCGCCTTGGCGCTGCCACGCGGACAGGACAGGGCGTACACACCGTCCGGCACCGTCGGTGTGGCCAGCGCCCGATCCTCGAGCCGGTCGTGTCCGTGCAGGCGGAAAAAGCCGTCTTCGTTGGTGGTCCAGAGCAAAAAGCGGTCGTTCGCGCCGCACAGCTGCACGTTGTCGATGTCGTGGTCGACCTCGACCAGCACCTCGACCTCGTTGCTGTCGACATGCCGCTGGACCAGTGCGCGGAATTCGCGGTCCTCGTTGGAGGTATGGAAGACCTGCTCCCCGTCGGCGGTCCAGGCGAAGCCGCCGTCCTGGGTATTGGCCCGGCGTTCCGGCGCTGACAGCGTCGTGACTTCACCCGACTCGATATCCAGCTGGAAGAGGTTGTTGGAATCCTCGCCCACGCCCTGGGTCATCAGCAGGGACTTGCCGTCCGGCGCGATCGAGCGTGGCCACCAGGCGAACTCGCCCTCGTAGATCATGCGCTGTTCACCGGTTTCGGTATCACGCAGGTAGATATCGAAATCCAGGCCGTTGCGCTCGGTCGAGGCGAACACGATATTGCGGTCATCGGGCAGCAGGCCGCCGAACACGCGGAAGGCACCGGGCAGGGCCGGCACCAGCTCGACCTCACGTTTGCCGTCGACGCTGATGCGGAAATAGGCTTCCTGCTCGTCGCCGGCGTTGTCCGCGCCATAGACCAGGCTTTGCCCGTCCGGGGCCCAGCGGAAGAAGGTGATGCCGTTGCCGAAGGTCAGCTGACGGGCCTGCGCGCCGTCGGTGGGAATCAGCCACAGCTGCGGCTCGCCGGTGATGGATTTCGACACCGCGACGTACTCGCCAGTCGGCGACAGCTGCGCACCGGACACACCCTGAACCAGCAGGAAACGGGCGATGTCGGCCGGGTACTCGCCCGCCAGGCCGATGCGCAGCGGCTCCGGCGCAGGTTCGATGGCTTCCAGGGTCTCATCCGGTCCTTCGCCAGGGCCTGGCTGGGCCAGGACGGCACTGCTCAATGCCAGAGCCAGAACACCGGGCAAAATCGGCGAGAAGCGACAAGGTGACATGGACATATTTGCTCCGTGGCCGGACCGGCGCCGGCGAAGGGTGGATCGCAGCCCGTTATCTTAAGGGTCTCGCCAAGACAGGAAAACTCCAGCTGACGCCCGCGTGACCCTGCTCATGCGCCCCCAAGCACCCCCAGCGCCCGGCCTACCTTGCCGAACGCTGCCAGCGCCCGATCAAGCTGCGTACGTGTGAGCCCCGCCGACATCTGCGTGCGGATGCGCGCCCGGCCCTGCGGCACCACCGGGAACGAGAACCCGACCACGTATACCCCCTCGGCCAGCAGCCGTTCTGCCATCTCGGCGGCCAGCTTCGCTTCGCCGAGCATCACCGGGATGATCGGGTGCTCGCCCGCCAGCAGATCGAAGCCGAGGTTGGTGAGGCCCGCACGGAAGTATGCCGTGTTGTCCCAGAGTTGGCGGCGCAGATCGTCGCCGTCCTCGAGCAGTTCAAGCACCTTCAGCGACGTTGCCGCGATCACCGGCATCAGGGTGTTGGAGAACAGATACGGCCGCGAACGCTGACGCAGCCACTCGACCACCTCACGACGCCCGGAGGTGTAGCCGCCCGAGGCGCCGCCCAGGGCCTTGCCCAGCGTGCCGGTGATGATGTCCACACGGCCCATCACCTCGTGGAATTCGTGGGTGCCGCGGCCGCGGGTACCCAGAAATCCCGTGGCGTGGCAGTCGTCGATCATCACCATCGCGTCATGCCGCTCAGCCAGGTCGCACAGCGCTGGCAGGTTGGCGATGGTGCCGTCCATGGAGAACACGCCATCGGTGGCGATCAGGCGCGCACGGGCGTCTTTCGCCTCCTCAAGCCTCGCGCTCAGCTCGTCCATGTCGTCGTGCGCATAGCGCAGGCGCATGGCTTTCGACAATCGGATGCCGTCGATGATGCTCGCGTGGTTGAGCGCATCGCTGATCACCGCATCGCGCTCATCGAGCAGCGTCTCGAACAGTCCACCGTTGGCATCGAAGCAGGAGGGATAGAGGATGGTGTCCTCGGTGCCGAGGAATTCGCTGATCCGCTGCTCGAGCTCCCGGTGGGGCGTCTGCGTGCCACAGATGAATCGCACCGAGGCCATGCCGTAGCCGTAACGGTCGAGGGCGGCGTGGGCGGCCTCGATCAGTGCCGGGTGATTGGCCAGGCCGAGGTAGTTGTTGGCGCAGAGGTTGATGACCTCATGCGGCTGGCTGGCCGGCACCTCGATGACCGCCTGCTGTGGCGAGTCGATGACACGTTCGGTCTTGTAAAGCCCTTCGCTTCGCAGGGCGTCGAGCTGCTCGGCCAGCTGTTGCAGGTAGGACTCGGACACAGGGGCAGGCTCCTGATCGGCAGGGTAAGCCGCGACTATATCAGCCGGGCGGCGGCATCCGTCCGCCGCCATAGGCGGGCAGCGAGAGGTTCCAGCGGATGGCCGCCAGCCGCAGGCCGCTGCAGAGCACGGCGCCCACGATGGCCGAGATCGCGGGCGCGGCACCGGCCATATGCAGCAGTACGTAGACGACGCTGCCGGCCAGCGCGGCCAGGGCATAGATCTCCTGCTGCAGCACCAGCGGTACCTCGTTGCACAGCACGTCGCGGATCATCCCGCCGGCAATTCCGGTGGTCACCCCCATCATCACGGCGATGCCCGGGTGGGTGCCGGCCGTGAGCGCGAGCTGGGTGCCGGCCACCGCGAACAGGCCCAGGCCCAGCGCATCGGCGATACGCAGCCAGCGCAGTCGCGACTCGAGCTGGCGCGCCCAGGCGAAACTGATCGCTGCCGCGGCCAGGCAGACGAGCAGGTAGCGCGGGTCGGCCACCCAGGTGACCGGATGGAGGTCCAGCAGCAGGTTTCTCAGCGTCCCCCCGCCCAGCCCCGTGACCATGGTCACCACCACGAAGCCAAAGATATCCAGCCGGCTGCGCGCGGCCGCCAGCCCCCCGGAGAGTGCGAACACGAAGGTGCCGGTCAGGTCGAGCGTGTAGATCAGCGGGTTCATGTCGAGGTCCTTTGCCCGCGGGCGTGCCGCACGGGCGGCTATGATGACGCTAAGCCGCAGTCAGGGATACCGGGTGGCATCGGCCTCCCGGGTCTGCCGTACAATGCGAAGAACGACTGTCACGGGGACGAACCATGTCGCTGAGCGTCCTGGACATCTTCAAGATCGGTATCGGGCCCTCGAGCTCGCATACGGTCGGGCCGATGAATGCCGCGCGACATTTCGTCGCGACACTGGCCGAGCGTGACCTGCTCGACAGCACCTGCGCAGTCGAGGTGGCGCTGTACGGCTCGCTGGCGCTGACCGGCGCAGGCCATGCCACCGATCGTGCCGTACTGCTGGGCCTGGCCGGTCATCGGCCCGAGAGCATCGAGGCCGATGAGGCCGAGGCTGTCGTGCGCCGCGTCAACGACGCCCACCGGCTGGTGCTCAAGGGGACGCGCGAGATCGAGTTCGACCGGGCGACTGGCGTGACGCTGCACAAACGCGAGACGCTGCCGCGGCACACCAATGGCATGCGCTTCACCGCCCGCGATGCCGACGGCGCCGCGCTTCACCAGGCCGAGTATTACTCGCTCGGTGGGGGCTTCATCGTCTGTGGCGACGAGTCGCAGGCCGGGGAAGCCCGGGCGCCTGCCCCCTTCGAGTTCGATACCGCGGGCGAGTTGCTCGAGCACTGCCGCGACCAGGGGCTGGAGATTCATGAGCTCATGGCCGAGCGGGAGAAGACCTGGGCGAGTCCGGAGACCCTGCGTACGCGACTGCTCGAGCTCTGGGAGGTGATGCAGGACTGCGTGCGCCGTGGCTTCAGCGCGCAGGGGCTGCTCCCCGGGGTGCTCAAGGTGCGTCGCCGGGCTCCGAAACTCTACCGACAGCTGCAGACGCAGAATGGCGGGCCGCTGCAGGTGTTCGACTGGGTGGATGCCTGGGCCCTGGCGGTGAACGAGGAGAACGCGGCCGGTGGCCGCGTAGTCACGGCCCCGACCAACGGGGCGGCCGGGATCATTCCGGCCGTCCTGCACTACTATGGCCGCTTCGAGCCAGGCGCGGACGAGGACGGCGTGATCCGTTTCCTGCTGACCGCCGGCGCCATCGCCATGCTCTACAAGAAACGCGCCTCGCTGTCAGGCGCGGAGATGGGCTGCCAGGGCGAGGTCGGCGTGGCCTGTTCGATGGCGGCCGCCGGGCTGGTCTCGGCGCTGCATGGCAGCAATGCGCAGATCGAGAACGCCGCGGAGATCGGCATGGAGCACAACCTGGGCCTGACCTGCGACCCGGTGGCCGGGCTGGTGCAGATTCCGTGCATCGAGCGCAATGCGATGGGCTCGGTCAAGGCGATCAATGCCGCCCGGCTGGCGCTGCGCGGCGACGGCACGCACAAGGTTTCGCTCGATCAGGTGATCCGCACCATGCGCCAGACCGGTCGTGACATGTCGACGATTTACAAGGAGACCTCGGAGGGAGGGCTCGCGGTGAACGTGCCGGAGTGTTGAGCATGGCGAGTTGGATCAAACGCGGTCTTGTCGTGCCGCTCGCGCTGCTGGGGATCATCGGGCTGATGCTCATGGGCCGCACGCTGCTGCCGCCTGCGGGCGAGTCCGGATCTCCCCTGGAGGGTTCATTCGCACTGGCCGCGACGCTCGATGAGGTGCTGGAGCGACCCGATGTCTACGAGTTGCCCGGGGTGGCCGTGTTTGCGCCGGCGGCGGATGAGGCCGATGCGGAACTCCTGTCGCTGAGCACCCTGCTGTGTGATGCGATCACCGAGCGGCTGGTGGCGACACGACAGCTGCGACTGGTGTCCTGCACGTCCACCCGCGCCGCCATGCAGGCGAATCTCGCCGGCGCCAATCTTGGTCATCTGCTGGGCGTTGACTATGCCGTGGACGGGGAACTCTCGCGCGATGCCGGCGGACACCCGAGATTGCACTTGCAGATGCGCGAGCTGAAGCGTGTCGCGCAGGTCTGGGCGCTTGAGGATGACGCGACGCCCGAGCGTGTCGCCCATGTGGTCAGGAGGGTCAGCGATCGCGTGTTGACGGGCGTTGGCATCGAGACCGAGGTCGAGGTCGCGCCTATCCCGCCGCTGCTGTATGGCCAGTATCTGCGCGCGACGCAGCTGGCGCGAGGCAGTACCGAGCAGCGGTTCGAGGCGCTGCGGCTGGTGCAGGACGTGCTCGCGCAGGCCCCCGATTACAGTCCGGCCCTGTATTCCGAGCTGGCGCTGCGCTCGATGACGGCGAGCTTTGCAAGGCCCGGCGAGCCGCCGCCTGAACCGGAAGTGCTGCTGCAGCGCAACCAGGAGCGGCTTGAGCAAACGCGGCTGCTGGGCGAGCGCCTGCTGCAGCTCGATCCCGAGGACTGGCGTGGACATACACTGCTGCTCAATGCCGCGGTCGAGCAGGGCCGCTGGGTGACCGCGCTGCAGCACGGTGAGAGGCTGGCCCAGGGCCCGGCAGGCCGGCCCGGTGGCGCCAGGATTCACGCCCAGCTGCAGCTCTATGCCGGCTATGCCGCGCGGGCGAAATCACAGGCCCGGCTGGCGGCAGTCGCCGATCCACTGGATGCCCAGGCCTACCGCGTGCTTGCGCAGGCGCACGGCATCCTCGGGGAGGATGATGCCATGCGCAGTTTCGCTGCTATCGCGCGGGAAATCAGCGGCCACGGTGTGCCGCTGATCGAGGCGGTACTGGCGCGTCGCGCTGGCGACACCGCAGGGTTTGTCAAACACTTTACCGACTGGCTGACGCCATTGTACGGTGATGCCGAGGCTGCGCAGCGCGTGGCCAGAGGTGTCGTCGACGAGGCTGCGCGCGATCAGGCGCTGGTGGCGATCGAAGCGCTGCCGCCGTCGGGACGCGTGCGCGCGGCCGGACATTTTCTGGAGTACGCGCTGCTCGGGATGCCCGAACGTGCCGCCGACGCGGTGCGCGAGGCGACGGAACGCAGCACGGCAGGTTGGCTCGAACAGTTATGGTGGCCCGAGCTTGCCGATATGCGTACTCAGCCTGCGTTTGGTGATGCGATGCTGCGCGCGGGCCTCACCCAGCTCTGGGACCGTGAGGGCGGCGCCGACGGTTGTGCGCGGGTGCCGGGAGCAGGGTGGCGTTGCCACTGATGATTTACGGTGAAACCGCTCCAGGGAGGAAAGCGATGAGATCGATGATGACTGTAGCCTTGCTGACGGGCTTTGCGATGTTGCCGGGAAGTCTGTCGGGGCAGACCGCTGAGCGCGCGAGCGTGGCGTTTGCTGATCGCGACGGCAACGATGTGGGCACGGGCACCCTGATCGAGGGCCCGCATGGGGTACTCATCGACCTCGACCTGTACGGGCTGCCCCCGGGTCGGCGGGCCATTCATATCCACAGTATCGGGACCTGCGATGATCCTGAAGAGGGGTTCGTCGCCTCCGGCGGTCATCTCAACCCGGAAGGCAGGGCGCACGGGCTGATGAATCCGGAGGGTCCGGACCATGGTGATCTGCCCAACATCATCGTGCGCGAGGACGGGACAGTGCAGGTGGAGCTGTTCAGCCACCTGGCGTCGCTGTATGGCGCGCCGGGGCGCGCAGCGATCCTTGACGAGGATGGCGCGGCACTGGTGATCCACCAGATGCGTGACGATCACATCAGCCAGCCGATCGGGGGCGCCGGTCCCAGAATCGCCTGTGGTGTGGTGACCCCTGCCGAATGACCGTCGTCAGGGCCACGGGCATGCCCCGTGCGTGGCGCCTGGGGCTGTGGGGCAGTCTGCTTCTCGCCGGCGCGTGCTCGGGTCCATCGGGAGATGCGGCCGGCGTCCTGAGTGAGGAAGGCATCGGTCCGTTGCGCGTGGGGCTCAGCTTCGAGCGGGCCGAACGCCTGGCGGCGCGTCTGGCGCCCCCGGCACTGTATTCCGGGCCAGGCTGCGCGGGCTTGCAGGAAATCCGCTATGACATCCGGCTCGGCAATGCGCCCGTTGGCCTGATGGCCATGGGCGAGGACGGCAGGATCAGTGAGGTGGAGGCCACGCTGCTGGCGCCGACCCGCGCGGCCAGCCAGCGCGCCTGTGCCGAACTGCGCGATGACTTTGCCCAACCGTTCGTGGCGCGTTTCGGGCCATATGCTCGCGAGTGGCAGATCGACAAACCGGTGTCGACTGAACTGCTGGCACGCGCCGGCCCGGTGGTGGTCGCCGCCCGCTGGTTCGAAACCGGGCAGACCTGCTACGTCAGCGCCCGGTTCGGCGCGCGGCCGGACTGATGGACAAGGCCGCCACGGCGCCGTCCGCTGATGCCGCCCGCCTGGATCGCTGGCTGTGGCACACGCGGTTTTTCAAGACCCGTGGATTGGCCAGCGCGGCGGTGAAGGGCGGGCATGTGACGGTGAACGGCGAGCGCGCCAAACCGGCCCGGGGGGTGCGGCCGGGGGACTGGCTCGAGATCGTGAAGGCGCAGCAACGCTGGCGGGTCGAGGTCCTGGCCATCCCGCCGCGTCGCGGGCCGGCGCGTGAGGCGAGCGCCTGCTACCGCGAAGATCCCCAGAGCCAGGTCCGCCGCGAAGCCCAGCTGGAGCAGCTGCGCCTGGATCGCCAGCTCGCGCCCGGCACGGCGGGCCGGCCGGACCCGCGCACACGCCGGCGGCTGCGCGAGCTCAAGCAGGGCTGAGCGCATTGGGGGGTCGTACTCAGCCGACGCGATAGGTGGCCAGGTGAATGCTGGTCTCGGTGGTGCTCACCGCCGGCAGGCTGCGCAGGCGTTCGAGCAGGCGGGAGAGCGCCCCGAGGTCGGTGGTCCTGACCTCGGCGAGCAGGTCCCAGCGTCCGTTGGTGTCGTGCACGGCCTGCACGTCCGGCTCCGCCAGGAGGCGGGTGATGACACTGCGGGTCTGCGGTCCGCTGATCGCGATGCTCACCCAGGCCCGGATGCCGGCGTCGGCCTCATCGGCGCGCAAGCGCAGGGTGTAGCCGGCGATCACCCCGCTGGCCTCGAGCCTGCCGATGCGGTTGGTCACCGTGCCGCGCGCTACGCTAAGTGCCTTGGCCAGCGCGGCGATACTGCTGCGCGCATTCTTGCGCAGCAGTTCGATCAGCTGGCGGTCGAGTTCATCCAGTCCTGTCATTTTGCTCTATCACACTAGCCATAACGACAATAGATTAGCCTAAAAGCCACCTTATTGCTTATTTACATTGTCGGCAGCCTGGCCGAGACTGGGACTTGGACAAACACCGAGGTGTGGCATGAGCGTATCCGTCGATTCCCGTTTTCTCTCCCCAGCCGACGTTGCGAATATTCTGCGCGCGCTGGGCATGGACACCTGCCTGCGCCGGCTCACGGCCGCCCTGGAGCGGGATTTCCTGCGCTGGGGCGAGTTCGACAAGTCGGCACGCACGGCCAGTCACTCGCCGGTGGGCGTGATCGAGCTGATGCCGGTGGCCGACGCAGAACACTACGCATTCAAGTACGTCAACGGTCATCCGCAGAATCCCGCCCAGGGGTTGCCGACGGTGATGGCGTTTGGCGTGCTCTCGCGCGTGGCCACTGGCGCACCGGAGCTCGTCTCGGAGCTGACGCTGACCACCGCGCTGCGGACCGCCGCCGTCTCGGCGTTGGCCGCCCGCGCGCTGGCCCGGCCGGACAGCCGCTCGATGGCGGTGATTGGCAATGGTGCGCAGGCCGAGTTCCAGATCCTGGCCTTTGCGCACCTCCTGGGGATCCGCGAGTTCCGTCTTTACGACGTCGACCGCGCCGCCACCGGCAAGACGCTGTCGAATCTCGCCGACAGCGGCTTCGAGTTCGTCGCCTGCCGCAGCGCGCGTGAGGCGGTGACGGGTGCCGACATCGTCACCACCGCCACGGCCGACAAGACCAACGCCACCATTCTCACCGGCGACATGATCGAGCCTGGCATGCACATCAACGCCATCGGCGGCGATTGTCCGGGCAAGACCGAGCTCGCGGCCGACGTGCTCGCGCGCGCCTCGGTGTTCGTCGAGTACGAACCGCAGACACGGATCGAGGGCGAGCTGCAGCAGATGCCGGCAGACTTCCGCGTCACCGAGCTCTGGCGGGTATTGGCGGGCGAGGCCGAGGGCCGTCGCCGGGCCGATGAGGTCACGGTGTTCGATTCGGTCGGGTTTGCGCTGGAGGATTTTTCCGCGCTCAGGTTCCTGCGCGATGCCGCCGCCGAGCTGGGGCTGGGCCAGCCGCTGGCACTGGTCCCCGACATGCTCGACCCGAAGGACCTCTTCGGGTTGATCGGCGCCGACGCGTCGGCCGCCGCGGCGACCGCTGCTGCGGTGTCGCGTGATCTGCAGGGCCGTCTCGCCCGGGTCTCATGACCATGGCCGCAAGCAACGCCCCGTCTGGACCTGTCAACGGCGAGGCGCTGCGCGTGCCGCCGCCCTGGCCGCCGGCTGAGCGCATCAATCGTCACTGGCTGGCCGATGAAACTGGCTTGGTCAGGGCACTGCTCGACCGCTACCGGCTGGACACGAACACGCGCGAGGCGATCCATGACCGCGCCGCAGGCCTGGTGGAGGGCGTGCGCCAGCACCAGGCCAACAGGGGCGGGCTGGATGCGTTTCTGCAGGAGTATGACCTCTCCTCCGAGGAGGGCATCGTGCTGATGTGTCTGGCGGAGGCGCTGCTGCGCATTCCCGACGCCCACACGGCCGACCGGCTGATCGCTGACAAGCTCGCCTCGGGGCATTGGGAAGAGCATCTCGGCACCAGTGAGTCGCTGTTCGTCAACGCCTCGACCTGGGGGCTGATGCTGACCGGCCGGCTGATGCGCCCGCGGACGGAGGTCCAGAAAAACCCGCAACGTCTGCTGCAGGACTTTGCCACCCGCGCCGGCGAGCCGGTCCTGCGCGCGGCCATGCGCCAGGCGATGCGGATCATGGGCCACCAGTTCGTGATGGGCCGGGACATCCCCGAGGCGCTCAAGCGCGCCGCCCAGCGCGACAATCGTCGCTGGCGTTATTCCTTCGACATGCTGGGTGAGGCCGCACTGACAGACGCCGACGCCGAGCGTTATTTCGAGGCCTATGCGCGGGCCATCGACCACACGGCCATGGGGGCGGAGGATGCTCAGCCGATGGCCGCGCGCCACAGCGTCTCTGTCAAACTCTCGGCACTCACTGCCCGTTACGAGTTCCTGCACGCCGAGACGGCGATCGAGGAACTGGTCTCGCGACTGTTGGCGCTCGCGCAGCGCGCCAGTGCAGTGGGGATTGCGCTCACGGTGGATGCCGAGGAGGCCGAGCGGCTCGAGCTGTCCCTGCGGATCTTCGAGCGGGTCTATCGCGATGCCTCGCTGGCCGGATGGGGTGGCCTGGGCCTTGCCGTGCAGGCCTATCAGAAGCGTGCGCCCGAGGTCATCGCCTGGCTGGCGGGGCTCTCGCAGGAGGTCGGTGAGACCCTCTTCGTCCGCCTGGTCAAGGGCGCCTACTGGGACACCGAGATCAAGCGGGCCCAGGAGCAGGGGCTGCCGGGCTATCCCGTGTACACGCGCAAGGCTGCGACCGACCTGGCCTACCTGGTCTGCGCACGCGAGCTGCTGCGTGCGCCGACGACACTGTATCCGCAGTTCGCCACGCACAATGCGCACACGGTGGCCAGCATCCTCGCCCTGGCCGGTGAGCGCGACTTCGAGTTCCAGCGCCTGCATGGCATGGGCGAAGAGCTCTACGCCGAGGTCGCCCGGCTGGAGGCTGCGCCGCCCTGCCGCGTGTATGCCCCGGTCGGTCGGCACAAGGACCTGTTGCCCTACCTCGTACGTCGTCTTCTCGAGAACGGCGCGAACACCTCGTTCGTGAACCGGATCGTCGATGCCGACGCACCGGTCGATGAGATCATCGCCGATCCGTTGGAAAGTCTTGCCGGGCTCACGCACTACCCGCATCCCCGTATCCCGCTCCCGGCGCAACTCTACGGGGAGTCCCGGCCGAACTCCGCCGGGCTGAACCTCGCGGACGGCATGCTGCTGCGGCAGCTGGCCTCCGCCATGCCTGGCCGCACCGGCATGCGTGCCTATCCGCTGATCGACGGGCAGGCCCGCGAGGGTGGTGGCCATGCCTCGGTGAACCCCGCCCGCCTGGCCGATACCGTGGGCTATGCCGTGTGGGCGGATGCTGCCATGGCCCGTGAGGCGGTCGATGTGGCGCAGGCGTACTGGCCGCGCTGGGATGCCTTGGGCGCGAGCGAGCGGGCCGGGCGGCTGCGCCGGGCGGCGGTGCTGTTCGAGACCCATCGCGCCGAGCTGATGGCGCTGTGTCTGCGCGAGGCGGGCAAGACGCTGCGTGATGCCCTGGCCGAGGTGCGCGAGGCGGTCGATTTCCTCTACTACTACGCCGACCAGGCCGAGCAGGGACTGGCCCGTCCCCAGGGGATGCCAGGGCCGACCGGCGAGCGCAACGAGCTGTCACTGCATGGGCGAGGTGTGTTCGTGTGCATCAGTCCGTGGAACTTCCCGCTGGCGATTTTCACCGGCCAGGTGGCCGCGGCGCTGGTGGCCGGCAACACGGTCATCGCCAAGCCGGCGGAGCAGACCCCGCTGGTCGCCGCCCATGCCGTGGCGCTGTTCCACGAGGCGGGGGTTTCAGGGCAGGCGCTGCAGTTGCTGCCGGGCGAGGGCGCGGTGGTCGGTGCGGCCCTGGTGGCCGACCCGCGCGTGGCGGGCGTGGCCTTTACCGGCTCGACCGAGACGGCATGGCGTATCAACCGTGCGCTGGCGGCACGCGAAGGTGCGATTGCCACATTGATCGCCGAGACGGGTGGGCAGAACGCCATGATCGTCGACAGCTCCGCGTTGCCCGAGCAGGTGGTCATCGACGTGCTGCAGTCGGCTTTCGGCAGTGCCGGACAACGCTGTTCTGCGCTACGGGTGCTCTACCTGCAACAGGACATTGCTGATCGTGTGCTCGACCTGCTGGCGGGTGCCATGCGTCGGCTGGTGATTGGCGACCCGGCCGACCTGCGCACGGATATCGGTCCAGTCATCGATGAAGCCGCGCGCGACATGCTGGAGGCGCACGTCGCGCGCGTTGCTGGCGGGGAACGGATGGTGTATCGCTGCGAGCTGCCTGCAGCCTGCGCTGCGGGCAGCTTTGTCGCTCCGGTGGCCGTGGAAATCGATACCATCGCGCAGCTTGAGCGTGAAGTCTTCGGTCCGGTGCTGCATGTCGTACGCTATGGGGCGCGCGAGCTCGACCGCGTCATCAACGACATCAACGCGACCGGCTACGGGCTGACCCTCGGCATCCACAGTCGTGTAGATCTGACCGCCAGGCACATCGCGGCGAGGGCGCGGGTGGGCAACATCTACATCAATCGCAACCAGGTCGGTGCGGTGGTCGGTGTGCAGCCGTTCGGGGGCCAAGGCCTCTCCGGCACTGGCCCGAAGGCCGGTGGGCCGCATTATCTGGCGCGGTTTGCGAATGAGCGTGTGGTGACGGTGAATACCGCGGCGGTGGGCGGGAATGCGAGCCTGCTGGCGATGTCGGACGACTGAACGCCCGCGGTCGGGGACCGGCGCCGCCTCAGGCGGCCTTGCGGAAACTCGCCATCTGGGTGGAGCTGCCCAGCACCCGGTCGCGGGGACCGATATCCGAGAAGTCTACGCGGTAGCCGTGCCGGTCCCCGACCGCCTGCGCCCAGCAGCGGAATTGCTCGCGCGTCCACTCGAAATGGTGGCCGGGATGACGGCGCTCGCCAGGCGCCATGCCATGCAGCGGGTTGTACTCGCGATTGGGCGTGGTGACGAGCACCAGGGCTGGCGCCAGCTCGCCGAAGACGCTCTGCTCGACTTTCGGCAGGCGGCCGGGGGGGACATGTTCGATGGTCTCGAGCATGACCGCGGCGTCCACGCCTGCGGGATGCCAGTCGCTGTCCTCGAAAGAACCCAGGCAGACGTCGAGCCGCTCATTTCGATTGAAGAGATCGAGTCCCAGCGCTCCGCGGGCTTTCGCCAGCGCGCGTGCATCGATGTCGATGCCCAGCAGCCGGCGGAACTGCGTGTAACCCTGCAGCGTCTGCAGCAATTCGCCAGGCCCGCAGCCGAGGTCGACGATATGGCGGGCGTCATTCGCCAGCAGGGCGCTCACGACCGCGTCGACTCTTGCACGGTGCAGCGCAGTGGCCACGCTCAGAAGTTACCGGGGTGCCTGATCATCACGCGCAGCATTATGCCGCAGGACGCGCGATAATCGCGATTCCGGGCGTGGCCGCTCGGGCTGTACGGCCGGGTATCACGGCGGGCGATACGCATGATCGAGATTGCACAACTCAACGTGTTTCCGGTGAAGTCACTGCGGGGCATTGCGCTCGAGCACACTCGCCTGGACGTGCGAGGACTGGCCTTCGACCGACACTGGATGGTCACCGATGACTCGGGTCGGTTCGTTACCCAGCGGGAACTGCCGGCGATGGCGACCATCACGGTGCGGCTGTCGGCGCAGGCGCTGATGCTTGAGCATGCATCCGCCTCACCGCTCGTCGTCGACCTTGCGCCCACCAGCGAATCCCGGGTGGAGGTGGTCGTGTGGCAGGATCGCTGCCTGGCGACCGACGAAGGCGACGCGGCGTCGCACTGGCTGACCGGTGTGCTCGGAGCCTGGCGGGGCGGGCCGCTGCGGCTGGTCAGGTTCGCCGAGGAACATCGCCGGTCGGTGGACGCGCGTCACCTGCGGGGCGAACAGTCACACACCGCTTTCGCCGACGGCTTTCCGTTTCTGGTGACCTCCGAGCGCTCGCTCGACGCGCTGAACCGCCGACTGGTGGCCCAGGGGCTCGAGCGTGTGACCATGGACCGCTTTCGACCCAATATCGTGGTGCGCGGACTGACGGCCTTCGAGGAGGACCGGCTCGACCGGCTGCAGCGCGCCGATGGTGCCTATGATCTTGGACTGCGCAAACCCTGCAGCCGTTGTGCGATCACCACCACCGATCAGGCCACCGGCGAGATCGTCAATGCCCGGGAGCCGCTGCGCACGCTCATGGCGATGAAGACACAGCCCGAGCTGCCGGGGGCCTACTTCGGGCAGAATGCCAGCCTGCTTGCCGGCGAGGGCGAGACCATCGCCGTCGGCGATACCCTGATCGCGAGGTAACCCACGATGCACCTGTCCCCCCGTGTCACCCCGCCTGCACCAGAAGCACTCGAGACCTTTCTCGAGGCTGCGCGCGCGGCCCGGCCGGACCTCGACCTGACCGACAACTGGGAAGTCCGCTGGATCGGCCTCGACGAGGAGACCACCTTGCGGATCTTCGAGTTGATTCGGGCCGGCGACAAGACCGGCACCTTCACCCTGCCGTGGATCGTGGCACGCACGGAACGCAAGCTGCCTTACGCCGGCCTGTGCCTGGTGCTGGTCGATATGCACGGACGGCCGACGTTGCTGGTGCGGCTGCGGGAAGTGCGCGAGGCGGTGTTCGGCCAGGTGACCGCGGAGCATACGGCAGTCGATGGCTCGCCGGTGCGCGACCCGGTGGTCTGGAAAGCCCTGCACACGCGCTTCTGGAACGACCTGCTCGAGCCCTACGGGCTTACCGTCACCGAGGACATGCCGTTCTGGATCGAGCCGTTCGAACTGGTCTACGACGCCGGCTGAGCCCGGACTCGCTGACCGGCTGAATCCATGACGCCGCGGCGTATCACGCTCGCGGCGGGGCGACGGAAGTCTCGAGCTTCAGATCAGTGCCCTGGCGATTGCGGTGACCGCCAGGGCTGCAAGGACGATCCAGGTCCCCAGCGTCCCGACGAACCGGCCGAAACTCGTCCCGTCCGAGCCTGACAGGCCGAACGCGTGCAGCAGCCGGCAGATGACCAGCGAGGCGCCGGCAAGGTGGAGCCACCCTGCAGGCAGACCATCCGCCTCGAGCAGGCCGAGGAGGATCAGGCCCAGTGGCGCGTACTCCAGGAAGTTGCCATGAACGCGTATCGCGCGCTGGAGCTCCGGGTGGCCACCATCGCCGAGCCCGACCCGCAGGCGGCGGCGGAAACGCACGACATTCCACGACAGCGCAAGCAATAGCACCGCGAGCATGCCCGCGTACAGCAGGGTTATCGACATATCCAGTGTCCTGTGTATGGGTCAGGCGAAGCTGCCGCCGTCCGTCTCGAGCGGCGCGAAGCGGATCAGCCGGCTGGTCAGGACTGCCGCCTGCCGGTGTACGACCGCGAGCTTGTACTCCGGGTCGGTGACCATGGCGAGAAAGGCTGCAGCAGTCGGGTAGGCGGCAATGAATGCGGCATCCCAGGCCTTGTCCTGGGGGCCGATGACCATCGCCTCCATGCGTCCACGCCAGATGACCGCGCCACCGACCCGCGCGAGCACAGGCGTACTCGCGCGGCCGTATTCCCGGTAGGCGTCGGCGCCGCTCAGTCCGCGCGCAGCATTGGAGTGGTCGCTCGGGTAGTCGGCCTGCTCGCGAAACTGCAGCAGGTTCAGCATGTGAATGGGGGCATCCCGCGGCAAGGACTTGAAGGCGGCAAAACTCTCCCGGGTGGGATCGATGTAACACTCGTCCATCATGCAGCCTCCGCCGCGGCGAGTGCGCGACTCACGACCTCATAGGTATCTCTGGACAGGCCCTCGCGCGCCTGGATGCGCTCCAGCGCCGCGCGTGCATGCGCCTGGCGTCCGGTATCGAACTGGCGCCAGCGATCGAAGGCACGGGCGAGACGGGCGGCGACCTGGGCATTCAAGCCATCCAGCGCGATCACCTGGTCGGCCGCGAAGGCGTACCCCGAGCCATCCGCCGCATGGAAGCGCACGTGGTTGCCGTGGCAGAAACTGCCGATCAGGGCGCGCACCTTGTTCGGGTTGCGCAGATCGAAGGCCGGGTGGGCGAGCAGCGCGCGGACGGTCTCCAGCGTATCGGGCAGGCGCGACATGGCCTGGACGCCAAACCACTTGTCGACCACCAGCGGTTCGTCCTGCCAGCGGGCATAGAACCCTGTCAGCGCCTGTTCGCGCTCCGGACAGGCGCAGTTGGCCAGTGCGGTCAGTGCGGCCATGGCGTCGGTCATGTTGTCCGCCTCCTCGAGCTGCGCAAGACAGGTCTGGCGGATCTCGCGTGCATCGAGTTCCATCAGGTAGGCCAGTGCGACGTTGCGCAGACTGCGCTGCCCGGCCGCCTCGGGTGCCGGCGAGTAGGGGCCGTCGACGCGGAAGCGTGCATACGCGGTCTCCCAGGCCGGGCGCAGGTCGCTGGCGAGTCGCTGCCGCAACGCGAGCCGGACCTCGTAGATCGCCTCCGGGTCGACCTCGTCCAGCTGTTCGGCGATATAGCCCGCCGAGGGCAGGGTGAGTGCTTCGGCGGCGAGCGCGGGATCACTGGCGGCGCCGTCGAGAACCTGTCTGCAGGCCTCGATATAGGTCGCTGAAAAGCTCAGGGGCTGGTCGGCTCGCCAGCACTCGATGCCGCGCAGGAGTTCGCGCAGGGCCAGCCGCTGGCCGGCTTCCCAGCGGTTGAAGGCATCGCTGTCATGGGCCATCAGCTGCGCAAGTTCCGCGTCGGAGGTTTCGTAGCGGAGAATGACCGGGGCCGAGAAGCCCCGCAGCAGTGAGGCCACCGGTGGTTCGGCAATGTCTTCGAACACGAAGTGTTCTTCGGGCTCGCGCAGCGACAGCACGCGCGTGGTGCCGGTGGCTGAGCTCTCCCCCTGGAGGCGCAGCGGCAGGTCCTCGCCCTGGGCATTCAACAGCCCCATGGCCACCGGGATATGGAAGGGCAGTTTCTCCGGCTGCCCCGGTGTGGCCGGGCAGTGCTGGTGCAGTGTCAGGGTGCAGCGGCGGGTCTCGGGGTCGTGGGTGAGTGCGGCGTCGACCACCGGGGTCCCGGCCTGGGAATACCAGCGCCGGAACTGGCTGAGGTCCACGCCCGAGGCGTCCTGCATCGCCGCGGCGAACTCCTCGACGCAGACGGCCTGGCCATCGTGGCGCTGGAAGTAGAGATCCATGCCGGCGCGGAAGCGCTCCGCCCCGAGCAGCGTATGGATCATCCTGACCACCTCGGCGCCCTTGTTGTAGACCGTGGCGGTATAGAAATTGCTGATCTCGATGTAGGCCTCCGGGCGTACCGGATGCGCCATCGGGCCGGCGTCCTCCGGGAACTGTGCGGCGCGCAGCAGGCGCACTTCCTGGATACGCTGCAGCGCGCCGGAGTAGCGGTCCTCGCCGTACTGCTGATCGCGGAAGACGGTAAGGCCTTCCTTGAGACTCAGCTGGAACCAGTCACGGCAGGTGACGCGGTTGCCCGTCCAGTTGTGGAAATACTCGTGGGCCACCACCCGGTCGAGCATCTGGTAATCCTGGTCGGTGGCGGTATCCGGTCGCGCCAGCACATAACGCGTATTGAAGATGTTGAGACCCTTGTTCTCCATCGCGCCCATGTTGAAATCGCCTACGGCGACGATCATGTACTGGTCGAGATCGAGCTCCAGCCCATAGACTTCCTCGTCCCAGCGCATGGCGGA
The DNA here is from genome assembly GCA_007693855.1 of Gammaproteobacteria bacterium. Taxonomy (GTDB): domain Bacteria; phylum Pseudomonadota; class Gammaproteobacteria; order Steroidobacterales; family PWYM01; genus PWYM01. Next base: position 46,628 of record RECU01000029.1, read on the forward strand.
CTTCAGGGACTCCAGGGCGAAGTCGGACTGGTCGAGCTTGCCGGGTTCGACGTACACACCGAGTCGCACGGTACGCCCGGAGCGCGTGACGAAATCGCTTTCCAGGCAGTCGAGTTTCGCCGCCACCATCGCGAACAGGTAAGCGGGCTTGGGAAAAGGATCGACCCAGCGCGCCCAGTGTCGTCCGTCCCCGTCGTCGCCGCTGGCCTCGAGGTTGCCATTGGACAGCAGCAACGGGAAGCGCTTCCGGCATGCACGAATGGTGGTGGTGTAGCGCGACATGACATCGGGGCGGTCGAGGAAATAGGTGATCCGACGAAAGCCCTCGGCTTCGCACTGGGTGAAATAGCCGTTGCGGGAGGCGTAGAGGCCCATCAGCTGGGAATTGGCTTCAGGGTGGATGCGAACACGCGTCTGCAGTGTGAAGCGCTCCGGGAGGCCACGTACGACCAGTCGCGTGGGCTCGACGGTATAGCGTGCCGCTGCCAGCGGCTCGCCGTCGAGCGCGATCGAGATGAATTCCAGCCCGTCGCCGTCGAGCACCAGGTCGCCATCGGCATTCGTCTCTGGATGTCGGCACATGCTGAGGTCGGCGGTGACCTCGGTGGCCTCGTCGTGCAGATCGAAGGCCAGCTGCACATCATCGATGAGAAAGGCAGGCGGGGTGTAGTCCTTGAGGTAAATGGTTTGCGGGGTCGCATCCAGCATGATCGAGATTCCGTGCAGGCAGGCTCAAATCCGTAATGCTACACCCATTGTCGCGGGGTGCGGACCCCGTGCCGCGGCCTGTGGGCGGTGGGGGCGGTGGCTCCTGCGCTCAGCGCATCGAGCCCTCGGGCACCGGTCCGAAATACATTTCGAAGCCGATGCCGAGACCAGGATTGATGCGGCGACGCTCGTCCAGCGTCTCGCGTGGCCAGGTGGCGCTGGCCGAGAGCTCGAGGAACAGCCAGCGACGGGCGATGCGCTGGCGATAGCGGGTCTCGACGCCGTAGTTCTGCAAGCGGATGTCGGCTCCGGTCTCGCCTTCGGAGAGCAGCGAGTAGACCATGGCCCGGCGTTCACTCAGGTTATGAAACAGGCTCAGGCTGCTGCCCCACTCGAGGCCTTCGGTGTCGCGGGCGAGGGTGCCGGTATTGTTCCAGCGGAGCATGAAGTCGTCGCCGAGCATGCGGTCGAGCAGCAGCTCGGTGGTCGAGCCGAAGCCGCGGCTGTCCCGCCAGAACAGCGTTTCACGCAAGCGCAGCAGTGTGCTCTCGCCGAAGCCGAAGTGATGGCGGTAGCCGGCCTTCACGTAGGGGTCGA
>RECU01000093.1 GCA_007693855.1 Gammaproteobacteria bacterium
AAACCGGCGAATCACGCCTGGAACTGATCGGCCCGGACATGTGGTCGCCGCTGCCGGGTCTGCTGACCGGCCTGATCCTGACCACGGAAGGCGGGCCGATCTACCTGACCGGGCTGGGTGACACGCTGGTGAAGCTGGAGCCGGCCCAATGAGCAGCCTGACCGAATATGACGTCCACGGCAGACAGTTCTCGCCGTCAAACACTCAGGAGTCACGATCATGGATCTGGAATTGAATGGCAAAGTCGCTTTGGTCACCGGTGCCAGTCGCGGCATTGGGCGAGCCATTGCCGAGGGCTTGGCCGCCGAAGGGGTTCGGCTGGTGATCACGGCCCGCGGGGCCGAGGCACTCGAAGAGACGCAACGCGCGCTGCAAGCCACCGGCGCCGAGGTACTGGCCGTGCCGGCTGATGTCGGCGACGATACCAGTGTCACTGCACTGGTCGAGCAAGCCCGCGAACATTTCGGGCGCATTGATATTCTGATCAGCAACGCCTCGGCACTGGCCGTCAGCGGTGATCGGGCGAGCTGGGAGGCGAGCCTGAACGTGGATGTGATGGGCGCGGTCCGGCTGGTCGAGGCGGTATTGCCGATGATGAAAGCCGAGGGTGGGGGCTCGGTGCTCCTCGTATCCTCAACCTCGTCGATCGAAGCCGCACCCATGGAAGACTTCGGCTACACCGCCGCCAAGGCGGCCCTGAATGCCTATGCCAAGAAGCTGGCCGTGGTCGAGGGCTCGCACGGCATCAGAACCAATGCCCTGCTACCCGGCTCGACCGAGTTTCCGGGCGGTGGCTGGGAGATGATGCGTGAGCACCAGCCCACGATCTACGAGATAGTTCGCCAGAGTGTGCCGTCGGGACGGCTTGGCACGCCGAAAGAGATCGCCGATGCCGCCGTGTGGCTGGTCTCGCCACGCGCTGGCTGGGTCAATGGCGCGGCGTTGGTCGTGGATGGGGGCCAATCCAAGGCCATTCCTTAGGTCGAACCGGACTGCAAGGGAGTTTTGCCCTTGCAGTCCGGCAGACCCCCCAGTCACTTCAGGGTAATCTCTCGAAGCATGTACTCCCCATGGAGCTCGCGGATCTCGTTGTACAGTTCGAGGACCGTCTGGTTGCTCGCCGCCTGGTTTTCCTCGCCCCAGGCTTGCATGAACTCGTTGTAGCGTTCGCGACTTGGAGCCACGGCTGCCGTACTCGGAAACTTGATGACCAGAAGAAGATCGAACGCGCCGTGCGCGACGGCCTGGTTGGCATAGATCGCATAATGTTCGACATGGCCCAGGGACTTGGCCACCTCGTTTGCCGCAACCCAGGTCGATTTCAGACCTTCAAGATAAATGTTCTGAGTACCCGGTTTGATCGTGATCATCGTCAGGGACCACATCGCATCCGAGATCTCGTAGTCTTCCCAGACTTTCAACTGTGCCGAGGAGGGCGTAGCGATACTCACGCCGAGTACAAGCGCGAAGCACACCGCGCAGAAATTCAAATGGGTCGAACGAGACATGACAGTTCCTCTTGGGTGATAAAAAAGGTGGGCGCCCGTGATGACGACGGGCGTCCGACACTTGCGCCTATGCAGCGGTTGACTGGCGACGCTCTGCCTGACACACAGTGCGCCCGCTCACACCATCGGGCAATGCGTGGAGCGTCAAACTTTCGTCATTTCTGCCTCAGCCCGCGTTTCGGGCAGCGCGGATCACGCGTTTGAGGGCTGGGGAGTCGGCGCCGGCAACAGATCAGGCCAGCCGTACTTCTCCCAGGCGGCCACCAACCCGATGTGCTTGGCAAATGGAAGGAAATCGGGATGCAGGCGAGTCTTGCGGATGGGCTCGATATCGGCCCACAGCGACATCAGGCAATACATATTGGCCGGGGTGATCTGGGTGCCGAGGGTCTTGAAGACCAGCTTGCTGTGGCCCATCCAGATGGCGGGCGCAACGATACTGGTGTCGCAGGGGTCGGGCAGACTTGTGTGCAGGTAATCCAGCAGCGCGCAGTAGACCGCTCGGTGCACGGGCCCACCACTGCATACGCCCTTGGCGGCCATCTGCCAGTACGCTCTCAGCGCCGGCCCGCGTAGCGGCTTGGTGCCCGCCGGCGGAAAGATCACCGTGTTCATCAGCAAGCGCGTCTGCCGATACTGCTCCACCGCCAGCGCGTGATTGCCGGACGCGGCGGTGGCCACCGCCAGCCACATCGACGGCAGGCCAAGATCGACCATGCGCTGCCCCGCCACCATCGCCTCCTCGATCTCTCCCAGGTTCAGGCGTGCGACACACAGCATGGCGACATTTCGCCCATTGACCGGATCGAGATCGATCGCAGCTTCGATGTAGGGCAGCGCCTCGCGGGTGCGGCCGATGTAAAGCAGGAACGAGCCCAAACGCAACACGACCTCAGGATTGTCGGGCTCCAGGCGGTAGGCCTCGTGGGCGAGATCAAGCGCACCGCGCGGATTGTTCTCGGTCCAGCAGTGAATGCCCAGTATCGCGCGGGCATGACCTTGATCTGGCGCGAGTTCGATCGCCTTCCTCGCACAGGCCGCCATGCGTGCCGATTGCTCGAGTCGGTCGAGACACGGGGTATACACCGCGGTGCAGGCATGCGCTTCGGCCAGTGCTGTCCAGCCTTCTGCGAATCCCGGGTCCATCGCCACCGCGGCCTCGAGCAGTTCAACCGCTCTGGCCATGACACCGTCGCCAATGGCGCGCATGGTCAGCGCCCGGCCCTGCAGGTAGAGCTCATAGGCTGACTTGCTCGGCGTCGTGCGGCGCGGTAGCGGGTCGGTGAGATCGAGGTTGAGCGCGCTGGCGAGTTCGTGGCGCACGGCCCGCGCGATATCGTCCTGCAGCGCGAATATATCCGCGGTAGTTCCGCGACAACCGTAAGACCAGCGCTCGAGACCTGTGTCGCCGTCCAGCAGCGAGACATGCACACGCACCTCGTCGCCCTGGTGCTGGATCGAACCCAGGACCAGGTAGGCGACACGCAACTCGCGGGCCAGCGCCACCAGCGGTTTATCCACCCTCGCGGCGACGAGTGGAGTGCCACGCCCGGCGACCAGCAACTGCGGCACCTGTGCCAGCGTGGTGACCAGTTCGTCGAAGAGCCCCTGGGTAATATACGCTGACGCATCATCCGCGCCGAGAGTCTGAAACGGCACGATCCCGATCCGGATTCTCGCCTCATCATCGCTGACCGCAGCGTCTGGCGCGCGAAGCTGCCAGGCCTCCAGCAGTCGACGATATTCCTGTTCGTCGCCGCCCTGCTGCAATCCGCTCAGCGCTGCGTCTACGGCGTGCTTGAGCCGCTGCTCGACCTGTGCGCGGCGGGTTGACAACCAGTGTTCGAAAGCCTCGCCAAAGTCCAGCCGGGCGAGCAGCGCCTTGGCGCCGATTTCAAGCAGGAGTTCACAGGCCCGCGGGTTGCCATGCGCGGCCAGCGTCGCTTCGAGTTCAGCGAGATCAGAAGTGATGCATGCCGGATTCACGGCGACGCTCTCGCGGGTGATCACGAACAGATCGGGCTGGCACGGCGCCAGCTGCTTTTTCAACCCAAGCAAAGTCTGGCGCAGGCTGGCCCGGGCCTGCGCCTGGAACCGCCCATGCCACAACAGCTCGCACAGCTGTGTGCGCTCAAGCGCGACACCCGGGGTCAGGCACAGAATCGCCAGTACCGCCCGGGCCCGCTTGCCGGTGATGTCAATTTCCCTGCCCCCGTCGAGCTGTACTCGAAAGGTGCCGAACAGCGTGATGCGCAGCCTGGAATCGGGACTCCCGATGACTTCACTAACGTGCATTCACCTCAATCACGTGGCTTCGGACAGATCGGTTATTGTGAGATAGTCCGGAGTATAAGAGCTCAAGCACAACTCCGCATGCCACGCCGGCATAGTGGAGCATTGACGCAGAAATGACGGGGTATTGCCACTGAAGGTCTTGACCGACCCACTGCCTGGTCAGCAGGCTGTCGCCCATGCAACAGGTCGTCCGTCCAGCAGTACACTCCCAGTGCCGCGAGCCTCGCTCGCGAGTGGTTGCTTGATCCCATGACTAACCGAAAATCTGGCGATTTTCTCGATCTGGTCGAACGCCTCGCCAACCGCGTCCCCGGGGTCGCGCAGGTGTTTCTCTGGCTGTCCCTGGTCGTCGTCATCGCATCGGTCGTGGTGAGTCTGGCGGGTGCTGAAGCCATCCATCCCGCCACGGGAGAGGCGATACGCGCGAAAAACCTCCTCGGTGCCGAGCACATCCGCCGTCTGCTCACCGAGATGCCGAAGACCTTCACCGACTTCCCACCACTGGGCACGGTGCTGACCATCATGTTGGGCATCGGTATCGCCGACCGGTCCGGCCTGATTGGCGCTGCGGTGGGTGGGTTCATCCAGCGGGCCCCTGCCCGCTTGCTGCCGTTTGCGGTGGTGTTTGCAGGGATCATGTCGTCGATCGCCGCGGACGCCGGCTTTCTCATCATTCCGCCGCTGGCCGCGGCGATCTATGCCGCCGCCGGTCGCCATCCGGTAGCCGGCGTCGCCGCCGCCTATGCCGGTGTCTCCGGCGGCTATTCCGCCAACCTGCTGATCACCAGCCTCGACCCCCTGCTGGCCGGTCTCACCCAGGCCGCCGCCCAGATCATGGATCCGGCACTCGAAGTCCTGGCCACCGCCAACTGGTTCATGATGGCCGCGCTGGTTCCACTGCTGTCGATCGGCGGCGCCTTCGTCAGCACCCGGATCGTCGAACCGCGCCTCGGCCAGTGGACCGCGCCCTCCGGATTCGAGGCACCTGGTGTGGACTGTGCTTCCGTTCGCGAACGCCGGGCGCTGCGCCGTACCGGCTGGGTGGCCGTCGCGCTCCTCGCGATCATCCTCGCGCTCACCCTCCCCGAGAACGCCGTGCTGCGAGACCCGGAGACCGGTTCGAGCGCGCCGTTCTTTCAGGCCATCATCGCCATCCTCACACTGTCACTCGGCCTTCTCGGCCTGACCTATGGGTACGCCGCAGGCACCATCCGCTCCAGTGGGGACGCAGTCAAGATGGCGGAGCGCACCGTCTCGGACATGGCGCTTTACATCGTCATCGTCTTCGTCGCCGCCCATTTCATCGCCCTGTTCACCTGGTCCAACCTCGGCGTGCTCATCGCCATCGGTGGTGGCACACTGCTGCAAGCCAGTGGTCTCGGCCCAGGGCCACTGCTGGTCGCACTCATCCTGTTCTGCGGCCTGATCAACCTGTTCATCACCTCCGCGAGCGCCAAGTGGGCACTGCTGGCACCGATCTTCGTGCCCATGTTCATGCTCGTCGGGCTGCCACCGGAATTGACCCAGGGCGCCTATCGTGTCGGTGACAGCTTCACCAACATCCTCGCACCCACGATGGTCTATCTCCCGCTGGTTCTGGCAGTGGCTGTGCGTTACGTCCCAAGCTTCACCCTCGGCCGGATGATCGCAACGATGGTGCCCTACGCCATGATGATCTTCTGCATCGGCACGCTGTTGTTGCTGGGTTTTCTCGCGCTCAACCTGCCGCTGGGTCCTGGCCAGGCCCTTGCGTCCTTGCAAGCCCCCGGATGACCGGCGAGACCCCCGGGGCCCGCTGAAGACCCAGAACAGCCCACGTTCAAGCGGACGGCTGAAACCGGAGTTGGAGCGAGACCCATGAGCAGTAAAGCGGAGCAGGCCGCCATGGCCAACGGCGATGCGCTGGACATGAGCCAGTATCGGATCGACCGTCTGCCGAAGCGCGAGCGATCAACCGCCGAAGTCTGGATGGCACGGGCCGGTATCCCGCTGGCGGCCGCCGCTTTCATCCTGTTCGGGTTTATCTGGACGCCCGAGTTCCTGGTCGCCCTCAACACCGAGAGCCTGCCCGATCAGGCTCTGGAAAGACCAACTTCGGCCGGAACATCGTGCTGCAGCAACTGCTCAACATCAACCTCGGCGCCGGCGCCTTTGTCACCGGATCGGGTGCGAATCTCCTGGCTGCCGCCCTGATCACCGGTGCCATTTCGGGCGGGGTATTTTTTGCCGACTGGATGGTCGCCATGCTGCCGACCATGCTTGGCCTGATGCTGATTGGCTACATTCTCGGTATGCGTATGGTGTTTCCGCTGGAGGCGCGGGAAAAACTGCCGCAGATCTCCGGTGGCATGCAGCGGTTGCAGGAGGAATATGACGCGCTCGGCCCGGTCCGCTGGGATGAGATTCGCTCGTCCATCATTTTCCTGACCATCCTGGCCTTCTGGGCCACAGACCGCCTGCACGGCATCAGCGCCACCGCGGTGGCCTTTGTCGGTGGCATCGTGGCACTGATGCCGCGGGTCGGCATCGTCGAGTGGAATGACGTCGACATCCCGTGGCACCTGATGCTGTTCTCGGCCGGAGCCTACTGCCTGGGCGCCGGCTTTGCGCAGACCGGCCTGCCGAACCTCGGCGTCGATGCCTTTTTCACCGGCATTGGGCTGGACCAGGACACACCCTTCTGGGTGCTGTATCTCATCCTGACGGCGGTCATGGCCTACTCGGCACTGGTGTCGCAGTCCAAGACCATGCGCACCATGATCTTCGTGCCCATCGCCATCGGCACGGCCGAGCATTTCGGTCAACCGGTGATCAGTCTGGCCCTGCCGGTAGCCTTCCTGATCGAGCATGTTTACGTCCTGCCGTTCAATTCCAAGCCCGCCGCGTTGCTGTACGAGACCGACATGTACTCCCTGACCGATGCGATCAAGTACGGCATGATCATGATCACCCTGGGATGGCTGGCCGTGATCGTCATGGGAGAAACCTGGTTCCGCTTCCTTGGCATCACCCCGAATGGGGTCTTCGGTGTGTTCTGAGCGCCGATGGAATACGCGCGGCAACTGCTGCTATATTCAGTCCCATTGCGCACCCCGCGAGTCAGGAGGTGTTTCGGATGCGCATCAGAATCGCCGCCTGCTGCCTGTCGATCCTCGCCGTCCTGCTGGCGCCCAGCGCGTTGGCAGATACCGCGGCGACAGGGTTTCAACCGGCGTTGCCGCTCGAGTACGCCCCACCCAAGTACCCCCAGGCAGCCCAGCAGCAGGAGCGCGAGGGCTGGGTCGTTCTAGCCTACGTGATCACGACCGAAGGCACGGTGCGCGACGTGTTCGTGGAAGACTCCAGCGGCCAGCAGCTTTTCGAGCGCGCCGCCGTCGACGCCGTGTCGTCCTGGCTGTACCACCCGGCCCGCCGCGATGGCGTACCCGTGGAGACCACCAGGCACCGGCAGAAAATCACTTTTCGCCTGGAAGGCGGCGACAGCGCGGCAACGGAGCTGTTTGGTCGGCAACTGGCGAGCTTCCGCCGCGACCTCGCGCGAAACGACCTGGAACGCGCCGCGCAGCGTCTTGAGCGGATGCGCGCACGGCCTCGCTGGAACCTCTACGAGGATGCCTGGTACTGGTGGGCGAGATCGCTGTACGAGGAGCAGACCGGCGATCAGGAGGCGCGACGTCTCAGTCTGCGCCGCGCTGTCGCCTACGAGGAAGCATTCCTGCCCCCTGACGTCTACGTCATGGCCCTCCGTGAGCTCTATGTCGACTACATCCGCACGGGCGAGCTGCAGCAGGCCTTGCAGACGTTCGCCCGGCTACAGGCGGTGGACACCGCGGGCGACATGACCGCAGAGCTCGCCGACCATGCCGCAAGGGTCCGCGAGCACCTGGTCGCCGTGGATGTTCTCGAGGTGCAAGGCGTGCTCGGCAACCGTCCGTGGTCTTACCATCTTACCCGAAACGCTTTCGAGCTGGCCGATGTCACCGGTGATCGTAAGCGGTGCGTTGCCGGCACCCTTTTCGGCTGATACGGGATTACGCAAGCTCATGGCTTCTCTACGAGGAGCAAGGCATGAGCGATATCGCAATCACCGAACGCCAGCAGTACTGGCTCGATCATATCCAAGCCGCCGGCGACTTCGACGGCACCCTGGCCGAGTACGCACGATCGGCGGGTCTTAAGCCGAAGGAGCTGTATTCCTGGAAAAGCATACTGGGCAGCCGCGGGCTGCTCGACCCGCCGGCTGCGAGTAGCCCTTCAGGCTTCGTCCAGGTGATCTCCCGGGTAAGGTCCTCAGGCGTGAGCCTGGTGCTGCCCAACGGCATTCGGCTTGAGTGCCACGGCGAGCTTGGACCCGAACAGCTTGAAGCCTTGGTAGTCGTTGCGAGCCGCCTGCCGTGATCCGCCCATCAGGGGATGTGCGCATCCACCTGTACCGCGAGCCGGTCGACATGCGAAAGGCCATCAACGGCCTGGTGTCGATCGTCGAGGGCGAGATGGACGCCGATCCCTTCAGTGCCGATCTTTTCGTCTTCTGCAACCGCACCCGGACGCTGGTCAAGATGGTGGCCTGGGAGGGCAATGGCTTCGTGCTGTGGATGAAGCGCCTGGAGGACTCGCGCTTCAAATGGCCCTTGTCAGGATCAAAGACCGTGGTGCAATTAACCCTACAGGAGATCAACTGGCTGCTTGACGGGTATGCGCTGACGGTGACCCGGGCCAACGGATCTCTGCCGCACCACCGGGTACTCTAAATGGACCAGCCACAAGGTGACCACGAGACGATGAGCGCCACGCCAGCACTGCCGGGCAGCGTCGCCGAGCTGCGTGCGCTGGTCCTCGAGCAGCAGAAGAAGCTTGAGCAGCAGTCGCTGTTCATCGAGCAGCTGCTCGAGCAGATCCGACTGGCCCGCCACCAGCACTTCGGTGCCAGAAGCGAGCGCTTCTCGGTCGACCAGATGGCGCTGGTGTTCAACGAGGCCGAGGCGGCCGCAGCTGCAACCGCCATGGGCGATGGCTCCGATATCGCACAGCCGGATCTGCTGGGCAGCGTGGCCGTCCCGGCCCATCGGCGCGCCAAGGGCGGCCGGCGTCGGTTGCCGAAGGCCTTCCCACGCGTGGAGATCATCCACGAAATCGATGCAGCTGACTGCCAGTGCGGCGAATGCCACGGTGCACTTGTTCCCATCAGTGAGAAGATCTCCGAGCAGCTGGATATCCAGCCCGCCCGGGTGCGGGTGCTGCGCCACATCCGAAAGACCTACGCCTGCACGGCCTGCGAGGGGCAACTCGTCACCGCGCCGATGCCAGCCCAGCCCATCCCCAAGAGCCTGGCCTCGCCGGGCACGCTGGCCCATGTGGCGGTGGCCAAGTACGTCGATGGCCTGCCGCTGTACCGCCAGGAGAAGAAGCTCGCCCGGATCGGTGTGCAGCTGCCGCGCTCGACGCTGGCCCACTGGATGGTGAAAGCCGGCGAGCTCGTCCAGCCGCTGGTGAATCTGCTTCGGGACCAGCTATTGGCTCATGACATCGTCTGCATGGATGAGACCCGGCTGCAGGTACTCAAGGAACCGGGCAAGCGCGCCGAGAGCCAGTCGTATCTGTGGGTACAGCGCGGCGGGCCGCCCGATCACCCGATTGTGCTCTATGACTATGATCCATCGCGAAGTCAGCGTGTACCAATCCGACTACTGGAAGGGTTCTCGGGCTATCTGATGACAGACGGCTACGAGGCTTATGCCAGTGTCTGTGCCCAGTACCAGCTGACCCCCGTCGGCTGCTGGGCCCATGTCAGGCGCAAGTTCGATGAGGCGATCAAGGTCCAGGGGCTACTGGGTCCAGAGAAGCGCAAGGCCTCGCTGGCCAGTGCGGCGATGCTAAAGATCCAGCAGCTCTATCGCATCGAGCGCGAGACCAGATCCCTGTCGATCGAGGAACGACAGCGCGTCCGGCAACAACGTGCAAAGCCACTGCTCAGTGAAATCCGTGCCTGGCTCGACGAGCATCTGCCGATCGTGCCGCCGCGCTCAGCGCTGGGCAAGGCGATGAACTACGCACACAAGCAGTGGCCGAAGCTGACCGTCTACGTTGACGACGGGCGGCTGCCCATCGACAACAACCTCACGGAGAACGCGATCCGGCCGTTCGTGATTGGCCGAAAGAACTGGCTGTTCTCCGACACCGTTGCCGGTGCACACGCCAGTGGCAACCTCTACAGCCTGATCGAGACAGCGAAGGCCAACGGCATCGAGCCCTATGCCTATCTGCGCACCGTGTTCACCGAACTGCCACAGGCCACGACGGTGGATGCGATCGAGGCATTGCTGCCATTGGGTACAAGCGCTTTAGCCGCGCAAAGGCATGTTGAGCACGGATAAAGTAAGGGCGATCTGTCGCCTCAATCGCTACCGCTCGTTGGCAACATCGTCCTGATCGATGACGTGGGTGTTGTTGCGCCGAGTTCCTGCGGCATCCGCACACCGATCGGCGTTTCGTATGTTGCCGTCAATCAACATCGGTTGCGCAAGTTAACAGCACGATGTTCAATGCTCTGCGCTCAGCTGATGGCATGCATGTTCCGACACGTTCGATTGTATACAGCAGTTGAGTCCGTAGACTCCTTCTCAGCGTGATACTGCTGCTTGATTGTGCTGGCGTTAGTCTCACCGTTCCTGCGCACCTCCCTGGCTAAGCGTAACGATGTGAGCATGCGCAGATCACACGTATGAGTGGTTCGTGCGTGGACGGAAACACAGGTTCGCGAACGCTTCGCGAGAACTAATATTGTCTACGAGTCGTAAAACACTCACGGCTTCCAACATTGGAATTTACAGTTAATGCAGATCTAGCGCGACATCTATGAATGCGCACACCAAGCAGCTTCGTCGTTAGACCAATGCACATGACGACTTGACAACAAAATTCAAATTGTGCATGGTGATTTTTCTCTCGTCGCCACCCGTGACACTAGTAGCTAGCAAGATATCTTTAAAAATTGCGGCGACTGCGGCAGCTTCTCCTTAGAAGCAGTTAACCCCGCGGAAACAAAAAAATGGTCATGAAGCGTGAAATTGGTTTGCTTGTGGTAGATGTTGCGAGAGCTTCCATCGACGACCAATGGAGGGACTGGTGAGTCCTCGCCTGGTCGCAACAATTCTTGGCGTTGCAGTGTGCATCGCAATGTTTTCGTATGTTCAAACGGCGAGGGTAGAGGGCCCCGGAAAAGAGGGTCCATCGCCGATAATTGACCAGAGTGCTCAGCGCCCCGACGACGGCTTGCGGGCAAGCACTGAATCGGACGACTCTAGAATCGTGCCGGTGCCAGCGCATTCGGGCCCGGAACAAGCGCCTTCGTATCAGTCCCCTGAAGCGGCAAGGCAAGCTGTAACAGACCGGATGGTATCGGTTTTCGGAGATGATGAAACTGCCTTTCGCCTCAAGCTTATTGAGAGCCATGGCGAGAGCTGGTCGGTGATTCGACAGCTCCTCGATGATCGCGCCAAGGCCACGGGCCAAAACTACGACGAAATGAAGATGTACCTTGGTATGGCAAGTGGCGAAATGACAGTAGATGAAATGCAGCAGCTCCTCCACGCGGGCGTTCCTATGCCAGAGTCCATCGTGGTTAATTTAGCCGGCAACGGACAGATTGACGAGATTGTCGAGCTGGATCGCCGGGGGCTGATTTCCTCGCACCATCTCAATATGCGTGTCGGTCGCCCTAACGCCCTAATGCGACTAGCCGACCATGTCTCGGCTCAGAGTTATTCTCCTGCGCAGGCCGCAGCAGCGTTTAATCAGCTCCTTGAAACAGGTCTTCAGCCGGTAGGCGAGAATGACAGCGACCTGGTGACCTACGTGTTGACTGGGCGCCGCTGGGGGAATCCAGAAGTGCCGCTAGAAATCGCACGTAGCCTGATAGATGGTGGAGCCGTCAGCCTGACCGCAGAACACCAACGCCTGAATCTCGAATTTATTAGAGATCCCGATGTTCGCAGCCGCCTTAATGAACTACTTGGAACCCCCCCATAGCATCTGCCGATGGAAGTAGACGCATCAAAGTCAGCACAGATCGCGCCGAGTCGGGGTACGAAGATCTCCAAAAACACGGGTTCTAACTCGCGAGCAAACTTTTGGTTGTGATGACGCCACGGGAAGAAGAGCAGAACGGCCTTTGTATTCTTAATTCACGGCGAGGGTAAAAACCATGGTTTTAAAATATGGCTTTGCGACAATCGCACTTATGCTGAGTTCTGGGGTTGCATTCGGGCAGTTTCTTCCACCGGGACAGGGCGACTTTATTGATTTTCCGGATCCTGCTGCGTGGCAGCAAAACCAGCTTATTATGGGCTTGTTTAACAATAGTTTTTTGGATGGAGACGAAGAGATGCAAGAGTTGATCGTGACAGCGCCCCACCCTGATGACGATCCACTCACTATTTTCCTGTTTTTTCTTAATAATCCTTATCTTGCTTTTGGGCCAGAAAATCATGATTGGGCAAGCTTTGAAATTGAGGATTATTCGCCTCCGGAATATACCGCGGAAAACGAAGCCTTTTGCGCCGAGAACTCACTCGAGGAACGGCAGTTAATGTGCACCCAGGCCTACAGCGCTTGGTATCACACTTGTATGGGAACTGGAGGCATTTTCGGCGCTGCAGCAGGTCATGGAATCCAGCAGCGACAACCGCTTCGTAAGGGGTCCCTGGCTAACATGATAAAAAGCCATCCCATCGGAAACGCGATAGGCCTGTTCATGGGGGGGGGGATGGGATCGTACGTTGGAGCTGCTGTTTGCGACCATGCCAAAAACCAAGGTGTCTTCGATTGCAACAAGCTGGCCGTGCACGCATGCCCCGATGAATAGGCTTCATTAATCTACGGGATATCACGCTCAATACACGCTGGAGCAGCCCCGGATTGCTAGGCACGTGTAGACCTGTGTCCTCCACACGAAAGATCGCCATAGAGTACAATTTCTCATATCGCGTGGATTACCTGTCTGGATGCTGAGTATGCTCTAGTAAGCATTGGTGAGAAGCAATGTGCGCTTTGCGGGGTGGTTGTGCAAAGAAATCTCGTTACATGGACATGGGGATACGTCTTTTTGTGGATATCGTACTCAGCCATGTTCTCTCTCGCGGGTTGGTTCGACAGTATCCTTCGATTCGACGGCGTACAGCCTTTCTTGGGCCCGATTCTGATCGCGAGCATAGGAGTATATTGGGTTCTCCTGAGCGCCGAAACTGCGCCCATATTGTTCTCGGTTGGGCGTAATGCCAGAGAGACTGATTCTGCAGTCGGCAAAAGGCAGCCCCGCAGGCTGATGGCCGCCGGCACAGTCGCGCTGCTTGCGTCGCTGACGTGGATTTACGCACTTTGGAGTCCCGGCGATAGATTGGTACCTGACGACCATAATGCGGACAGCGCCTTGCAGGTACTCTGGCATCACTTGTTGCTGATTATTGCTTGGGTACCAATCGGACCCCTGTGTTTGGGCATCGGGATGGGAGCATTGTTTATCTCCGCGCATCTTGCGATCGCGTTGATGCTTAGGAAGCCATCACAGGACGGCCAGATGGACCGGGCCAACCAACGCAACAGGCGTTAGATGACCTGCCGTACCGAACCAATACAGAAGTGGTCGGGGCATTCCGTGATGGCCAGTCGGCGCTGATGCTGGTAGCCGCCAGTCTGCGACACGTCTCGACCACCAGCTGGGGTCTGAGAAAGTACATGAACATGGATCTGGTACGCGAGTTGCCCGCGCGGGCTGCGAGCGTGGCGTTATGAGCCCGCGTGACCCAGGATCAGCCGAGAAGGGTGCCGGTAACGCACCGCTTACCGGTGATCTCCAGAGGCTGGAAGTACTCTGTGATCAGCACGCGGAATCGCTCG
>RECU01000088.1 GCA_007693855.1 Gammaproteobacteria bacterium
ACGGCATCGGCAGGGTGGGTTTCAGCGCTGGCGGGCGGCGCGCCTGCTGATGCTGCTCGAAGGCATGGGCAAGCTCGATCAGCCGGCCCTCACTCCACGCCGGCCCCATGAACACGATGCCGATGGGCAGCCCGTTGACCGTCCCTGCCGGCACGGTGAGGCTGGGTGTGCCGGCCACGGCGGCGAGCGAATAGCCGGCACCGAGGAAATGATCACCGTTGATCGGGTCGGTCGGCCAGGCTGGTCCCACTGCCGCGGTCAGCAGCGCGTCCAGGCCATGGGCCGCCAGCGCGGCCTCAAGCCCCTCGACCCGCGCCAGTCGCTTGGCGGTATCGAGGGCTTCCAGGTAATCCGCACGGCTCTCGGCACTGCCCACGGATTCGGCGAGTTCCAGGATCTCCTGCTCGAACCACGGCATGACCGCCTCGGCATGCGCCCGGTTGAAGGCGATGAGCTCGGCGAGGCTCGCGATTGGCGCACCGCTCTCGACCAGGTAGCCGTTCAGACCCTCGCGAAACTCGTGCAGCAGGACGGCATACTCGGCCTCCCGGTACTGCTCGTGGGTGGCGATCTCCACGGGATCGACGAGCTCGGCCCCGGCGGCCTGCAGGGTCTCCAGCGCCGCCTCGAGCACGGCATCGACGCCGGGATGGAAGCCGAAGGTCTCGCGCACCACCCCGATGCGCGCGCCGGCCAGGCCATCGGCCCGCAGGTGGACGGTGTAGTCGTTGCGGATATGCGGTTCGGCGACCGTGGCCTCGGGGTCCCGCGGGTCGGCGCCGGCCATCGCGCCGAGCAGCGCCGCGGCATCCGCCACCGTGCGGGCCATGGGGCCGGCAGTGTCCTGGCTGATGGCGATCGGGATGATGCCCTGGCGACTGACCAGGCCGAGCGTCGGCTTGATGCCCACCAGCCCGGTGACCGCTGCCGGACACATGATGCTGCCGTCGGTCTCGGTGCCGACCGCAACCGTGACCAGGTTGGCCGCCACGGCCGTGGCGCTGCCCGAGCTCGAGCCGCAGGGGTTGCGGTCGAGCAGATAGGGGTTGCGGGTCTGGCCGCCGCGGCTGCTCCAGCCGCTGGTCGAGCGCGTCGAGCGGAAGTTGGCCCACTCGCTGAGATTGGCCTTGCCGAGGATGATCGCCCCGGCCTCGCGCAGGCGGGCGACGACAAAGGCGTCCTCGGCGGGCCGATGACTGGCCAGTGCCAGCGAGCCCGCCGAGTTGACCATGCCGGCGGCATCGATGTTGTCCTTCAGCAGCACGGGCACACCATGCATGGGGCCACGGATCTGGCCGGCGGCGCGTTCCTCGTCGAGACGCAGGGCTTCGCTCAGGGCGTCAGGATTGAGTTCGATGATCGAATTCAGTGTCGGGCCGCTGCGATCGATCGCCTCGATTCGCTGGAGAAAGCCCTCGACCAGGGAGTACGCGCTGAGCTCTCCGGCCGCCATCCGCGCCTGGATCTCGGTGATCGAGAGTTCTTCCGTCGGATACACCGCGGCGGGCGTCGCAGCCTGTGACTGGGCAGGCGGTGGCGCCTGGGGCGTGGCACAGGCGCCGGCGAGCAGGGCGACCCCCAGGACCAGGGCGCGACGGCAGGCAACGGCATATAGAGGCATGATGACAACTCCGGACGGTGCTTCAGGGCTTGAGCAGCTGGCACGCGGTGACGCTGCCGCCCGACTCTATCGCGAGCGTCACCGCGGATCCACGGCACGGCGGACAGTCGCCAGTGCCGGGTGGCCGTCAACCCGCGCCTGCAGCCAGCGCTGGGCTTCCGACCAGTCGACAGGTTCACTGGCGAGTAGCGGCGCGACGACCGGCAGGTAATCTCCTTGGGCATTGACCACCAAGGCATGCTCTCCCGCGGGGAGGCTGCGGGCGATACGCACCCGGGGCCAGTCCACCTGCTCGCCCCGACGCAGCGCCCGACGCAGGGCGGTGGCGAGTGTTTCCAGTTCTCCGATCAGGGCGCGGCACAGCGCCTCCTTGTCTGCGCGGCCGGCCAGATCGCTGAACTCGCACCGCACACCGGCGGTGCTGGTCCAGGTGGGCGCGGCAAGCTGGGCCAGTGCCCACTGGCCCGTCAGGGGGGTGTCCTGTGTGACGGTGATGCCGGTCGAGGCTTCGTCGGGGTCGCTGCGCGCCCTGCCCGGGCAGTCGTGTCGCTGGCAGAAGGCTTCCACCAGTTCGCGCTCCAGGCGGCGCTGCGCAGACGGGCGCGGCCAGCTGATCCACAAGGCTTCCCCGTCGATCAGCAGCAGCACCTGTCCCTGCCGATCGGTATGCAGGACGAGCCGCTGGGCGACAGGAATCTGCGCCTGGGCCGCGCGCAGCCCGCCCACGATGGGGGCGGTGGCGCGATACCAGCGGGTCAGCCTGGCCGGATCTCCGCCTTCCCGCTGGAGGTCTTGACGGACGGTCTCGAGCTCCTGCTCATAGGCGGCGAGTGCCGCCTCGACGATCATGCCGGCAAGCTCCAGACGGGCGTCCGCCGAGAATTCCGGCGCGGTCGCCACCAGCGTGGCCAGTCGGCTGTCGTCCCCTTCCAGCGCGCGGCCCGTCGGTGGCGTTTCGGCGTGCGCCGATACTGTGATGGCCAGCGCCGCCAGGACACCGGCGAGCGGCCGGAGCCGGGCGCTGCAGCGTGACCGCGTAAGGTAGCCGGGAGACTCGGTCCATGAGGTCTCGATACAGGACATGCGCGATACGCTAACCCAGCGCCAGGCCCGGGGCCAGCGACCTATACTGTGTATCAACAACGTCGCTGGAGGATCATGCAGATGAAACTTGCCGAGCGTGTGGCACTGGTCACCGGCAGCAGTTCCGGGATAGGCCGTGGGGTGGCACTGGCGTTCGCGCGCGAAGGCGCCGACGTCATCGTCAATCACCCGTCTCCCGCCGAGGCCGACGCGGCCGCCGGGCTGGTGGCCGAGATCGAAACACTCGGCCGCCGCGCGCTGGCCTGTCAGGCGGATGTCAGCGACGAGGCGGCCGTGGCGGCGATGGTGCAGTCGGCCCTCGAGCAGTTCGGCCGGGTGGACATCCTGGTCAACAATGCCGGGGTCGCGGCCAGTGCGCCGGTACAGGACATCACGGTCGATGACTGGGATCGGGTGCTCGGCGTGCATCTCCGCGGCACGTTCCTGGTGACGCGTGCGCTATTGCCGCAGATGCTTGCCCGCGGCAGCGGCCGGATCATCAACACCGCGTCGCAGCTGGCTTACAAGGGCGCGCCCGGCTTCGCACATTACACTGCAGCCAAGGGCGCCATCCTGTCGTTCACACGCACCCTGGCGCTGGAACTCGGCAGTTCCGGGATCACCGCCAACTGCGTGGCCCCCGGCGCGACCCGCACGCCGATGCTCGAGGATGTGCCGGACGAGGTGCTGGAGGCCATCCGCGCCGGCATTCCGCTGGGCCGGCTCGCGGACGTCGCTGACATCGTGCCGAGCTACGTGTTTCT
Organism: Gammaproteobacteria bacterium; assembly: GCA_007693855.1. Classification (GTDB taxonomy): domain Bacteria; phylum Pseudomonadota; class Gammaproteobacteria; order Steroidobacterales; family PWYM01; genus PWYM01. The sequence goes on from RECU01000088.1 coordinate 3,469, forward strand.
CGCCAGCGAGGATGCTCGCCACTACCAGGGACAGTGCATCAGCCCCAATGGTGGCGATGTGTTCCTCTAGCGCGCGCTGTCTCAGCTCGCGAGCGGCGCGAGCATCTCCTCAGCCAGCGCGGTCGCGTCGTCGCGGGCCACGGTCGGCATAGCCGGCTTGCGACCATCGAGCGCCGAGCGGGTCGGTGCTGGCTGCGTCGTTGCCGCATGCAGCCTGAATACGCTGACCGACTGCCCGAGCTGGTCGGCCTGCTGCTCGAGAGCTCCGGCGGCCGCTGTGGCCTGTTCGACCAGGGCGGCGTTTTGCTGTGTCATCTCGTCGAGCTGGGAGACGGTCGTATTGACCTGCTCGATGCCTTGGCGCTGTTCGTCGGAGGCCGCCGAGATTTCGCTCATGATGTCGGTGACGCGCTTGATGGAGGTGACGATCTCGCTCATTGTTTCGCCAGCCTCCGAGACCAGTGCGTTGCCCGCCTCCACGCTGCCCACCGACTCGCCGATCAGCGCCTTGATTTCCTTGGCCGCCTGCGCGGAGCGCTGAGCCAGTGTTCGTACCTCGCTCGCGACGACAGCGAAGCCCCGACCCTGCTCGCCGGCGCGTGCAGCTTCCACCGCCGCGTTGAGTGCCAGGATGTTGGTCTGGAAGGCGATGCCATCGATCACGCTGATGATGTTTTCGATCTTGCGGGCGCTCTCGGTGATGGCCGCCATGGACTGCACCACTTCACGGACTTTCTGTCCGCCTGCACCTGCTACATCATGTGTGCCTCGGGCGAGCTGGTTGGCCTGGCGGGCATTGTCGGCATTCTGGCTGACTGTGGAGGTCATTTCCTCCATGCTGGACGCGGTTTCCTCGAGGCTGGCTGCCTGCTCTTCCGTCCGCTGGGAAAGATTGGTGTTGCCGGCTGCGATTTCGCGCGCTGCGGCACGCACGGACTCTGCAGTTTCCTGAATCCCGCCGATCAGGATGGCAAGCTGTGCCACGGTGCGGTTGGCATCGCCAGCCAGGCGCCCGAACGCCCCCTCGTAGTGACGATCGACTTTCTGCGACAGGTCTCCCTCGGCCAGGGCGCCGAGTACCCGCCCGACATCGCTCAGTCCTGCGTCGCCCTGTTCCATCAGGCTGTTCAGCGCCTCGACCATCTCACGGAAGGCGAAGCGATAGCGCTCGGCGTCACCGCGCGCGGAAAAGTCACCGCGTCCGGCGGCGGCAGAGAGCGTCAGGATGTCTTCCTTCATGGCGCTCAGGTTGTCGCGCACGGTATTCATGGCTTCGGTGATTCGTGCCTTCTCACCAGGCAGCGAGTCCATCTGTGCGCTGAAGTCGCCCTGGGCATAGGCTGCGGCCACCTCGGCCATCCTGGTCTGCACCGCCAGGTGACTGGCGACGAGCTCGTTCACCCGCCGTGCCAGTGCGCTGTAGGCGCCCGAGAAGGCTGCCTCGTCCAGGCGCTCACTGATCCTGCCTTGATCATGCTGCTCTGCCAGCGTCTGCTGGGCACTGCTGAACCGCTCGAGGGTGCGGACCATGTCGCGCATGGCCTGGTCGAGTACGCCGATCTCGTCGCGGCGCTCGCGTGCTTCCGCGAGGGTGAAGTCGCCGCGGGCGACCCGCTGGGCGGCATCCACCACATCGCGCACAGGACCGACCACGCCCCGGCTGATCCAGATGGACAGGCCGATGAGCGTCGCGACCACCAGCACGGCGATCAGTACCAGACTGAACATGATGATTCGTCTGACCGAGGTCGAGGTGCCGACGACCTGTTCGGTGGCGAGCGTGGCGGTAAGTGCCGACAGCGCGCCCAGTTGCTGGCCAGGCGCACGATCCATGCCGGCGACGGCGCGGTCACCGGCGACAGGGTCGAAGCCGGACGCTTCGAATTCCGCCAGCGCATCGCGGTAGCCTGTTCCCATCGACTCATGGGAGGCCATGAACTGCCCAAGCATCTCTCTGGCCTGAAGGTCTTCCAGCTGCGTCAGCAGGTCACGTCCGGACTGGCGAACCGCCGACTCACGCTCTTCGAACGCGTTCAGGAACCGCTGGTATTGCGCGGGCTCGGCGCCCCGCAGGAGCACGTTCTTCCATTCCTGGACCTGGAAGCGGAAATCCAGCTCCATCGCCTTGACCTGGTTGTCGATCCGCACCGCTGGCGGCTGTTCGGCGCTCAGTTCAGACCAGGCGATACCCTGACCGATCATGGCGGCCGCCATGATCAGGCCGAGGCTCAGGCCAACGGCAGCCATCAACTTGCCGCGCAGACCGAGATTCAACCGCCGCAGAGGACTCTTCATATCGCCTGTCTCTTGGAATTGTTTCAGGGTCACCCGAATTGCCATCAGCGGTGCGGGCAGGGAGCTTAGTGCGGCGTTTCGGCGGCAACCGGCGTATCTTTAACCTTTCGGAAACATTTCAGCGGAAACTGTGACCTTGGGGGACATCTGCCCGGGGGCTGAAATGAAAAACGGCGACGCTTGCGCGTCGCCGTTCGGGGTGCACCCACCGCACGCGGTGGGTGCCTGGCCATGGATCCCGATCAGCGATCGAGGTTCATGACCTTGGTCCACGCCTGGACGAAATGCTCGACGAACATCGCGCGGGCGTCATCCGCCGCATAGGCCTCGGCGACGGCCCGCAGCTCGGTGTTAGACCCGAAGATCAGGTCCACCGGCGTGGCCGTCCAGCGCAGCTCGCCGCTTTGCCGGTCGCGACCCTCGTAGAGGCCTTCGCTGTCCGCAGACTGCACCCACTGGGTCGACATGTCGAGCAGGTTGACGAAGAAGTCATTGCTCAGCGTGCCGGCCCGCGCGGTGAGTACCCCGTGGCTGGCCCCATCGGTATTGGCGTCCAGCGCCCGGAGGCCACCGACCAGTACCGTCATCTCCGGCACCGTCAGCGTCAGCAGCGCGGCCCTATCGACCAGCAGCGTGGCCGGCGAGCGGCGGTTGCCATTGCCGAAGTAGTTGCGGAAGCCATCGGCTGTGGGTTCGAGGACCGCGAAGGACTCGACGTCGGTCTGCGCCTCCGTGGCATCGGTGCGCCCGGGCGTGAACGGGACCTCGATCGAGTGACCGGCATCCCGTGCCGCCTGCTCGATGGCCGCAGCACCGCCGAGCACGATCAGGTCGGCCATCGACACCCGCTTGCCGCGGCGTTGCGCAGCATTGAACTCGCTCTGGATGCGCTCGAGTTCAGCGAGGACGCGCGCGAGCTCTTCGGGGGTGTTGGCTTCCCAGTCGCTTTGCGGTGCGAGGCGGATCCGCGCGCCGTTGGCGCCGCCACGCAGGTCGCTGCCACGGAAGGTCGACGCCGAGGCCCAGGCGGTACGTACCAGTTCGGGTACGGTCAGGTCGGACGCCAGAATCCGTGCCTTGAGCGTGGCGATGTCACGCTGGTTGATCAGCGGATGATCGACTGGCGGTACCGGGTCCTGCCACAGCAGCTCTGCGGCAGGCACGTCGGGGCCGAGATAGCGCGAGCGGGGCCCCATGTCGCGGTGCGTGAGCTTGAACCAGGCGCGGGCGAAGGCATCGGCATACTCGTCCGGATTGTCCCTGAATCGCAGGGCGATTTCCCGGTATGCCGGGTCTTCCTTCAGCGAGAGGTCGGTGGTGAACATGATCGGCGCGTGGCGCTTGTCCGGGTCATGCGCGTCGGGCACCAGAGTCGCGGCCTCGCCGTCGGCCGGGATCCACTGGATCGCACCCGCTGGGCTTTTGGTCTGCACCCACTCGAAGGCGAAGAGGTTGTCCAGATACTGCGTGGTCCAGGCGATCGGGTTGACCGACCAGGCGCCTTCCAGGCCGCTGGTGAAGGTGTCGGCGCCCTTGCCGGTACCACACTGGTTCACCCAGCCGAAGCCCTGCTCCTCGACGCCAGCTGCCGCCGGTTCGGGGCCCAGGCACTCCTCAGGGTCCACGGCGCCATGCGCCTTGCCGAAGGTGTGACCGCCGGCGATCAGCGCGACGGTCTCCTCGTCGTTCATGGCCATCCGCGCGAAGGTGTCGCGGATGTCCTTGGCGGCGAGCAGTGGATCGGGCACGCCATTCGGGCCTTCCGGATTGACGTAGATCAGCCCCATCTGCACGGCGGCGAGCGGGCGCTCGAGCTCGCGGTCGCCGCTGTAGCGCTCGTCGGCCAGAAACTCTACCTCAGGGCCCCAGTACACCAGGTCCGGCTCCCAATCGTCTGCACGTCCACCGGCGAACCCGTAGGTCTCGAAGCCCATGGACTCAAGTGCAACGTTGCCGGTGAGCACCATGAGATCAGCCCAGGACAGGCTGCGCCCATACTTCTGCTTGATCGGCCAGAGCAGCCGTCGGGCGCGATCGAGATTGACGTTGTCCGGCCAGCTGTTCAGTGGCTCGAAGCGCTGTTGGCCTCCGCGGGCACCGCCGCGGCCGTCAAAGATTCGATAGGTGCCGGCGCTGTGCCAGGCCATGCGGATGAAGAACGGCCCGTAGTGTCCGAAGTCGGCAGGCCACCAGTCCTGCGAATCGGTCATCAGCGCTTCGATGTCGGCCTTGACCGCTTCGAGGTCGAGGCTGCTGAACGCTGCTGCATAGTCGAAGTCGTCACCGTACGGGTTCGATCGCGGTGAATGCTGTCGCAGCGGCGTGAGATCGAGCTGGTCCGGCCACCAGAATTGAGCGGACTTGGCCTGGCCTTCCGCCTGCGCGGTCCCGGACAGTCCCGGTGACAGCGCGAGCAGCCCGGCCACGACACAGGACGTGACTAGTTTGTGCATTTTGGCTTCTCCCCATTAGCGCGACACGTTACGCGCCTGTAACAAAATACGCCGGTAGTTGCCGGGGGTCCAACTGCAGGTCTCTATCGACTCGATAGGCTGACTCGATGGTCCGTGCTCGCGCGGATGCCGGCGGCGTTACCGATCATGATGCTTGAAGTCGGCGCAGGACGGCTCGCCCAGGGCAGCGTGGTCGGGACGTTTCGCCAGGTCAACCGCTTCGGCACCGTCTTACGGCTGGTTCGTGTTCACTTACGGCTTCGACCCCGGCACCGGCAGCCAGCTGGCGTTCGATACGCTGCCACGGGTCTTCGAGGAGATGGCGCAGGGCGCCTGGCTCGCCATCGGCTTCTTTTCGCTGTTTTTCCTGGCGGCCTTCAGTTCATGCCTTGCCGGGCTCAAGGTCATCATTGCCGCCGTGGCCGAGGAATTCCGCATGTCTGACCGGCGGGCGGTGCTGGCCGTCGGTGTACTGATGCTGTTCCTGGGTGTGCCCTCGGCGCTGAGTTTCAGTCCGGTGGCGCTCAGCGTCATGGGCATGCCGTTTCTGGCGCTTGGGTTTGTCGTCTGGCGGCGTTTCCAGGCCTGAGGTCGCCCGCGCCCGCCAGCGGTCCGTTCGCCTGGCCGTGAACTCTTTTATACTGGGCCCGCACGCCACTTCGAGGGAGAACGCACATGGGCTTTCGTGCCTTGCGGGCACTCATGCTCGGAGTGTCCCTTGTTGTCACCCTGGGGCTCACGGGGAGCCATGCCAGCCACGCAGAGGACGCGACACCGAACATGCAGAAGATCAGGATCGCCACCGTCGGGGCCCGGGATGTCGAGACCACGGCGGAACTCTACCGCCGGTACCTCCGCTACGACATCGTTGAGCGCGGGGCGGTGCCGGAGGCGCTCGCCGCCAGCTGGGGCGCGCCGGCGGTCGCCGGCCGGCCTTACGCGCTGCTGCAGGGCGAGAGCGGGGATGAGGTGTTTCTCCGCGTGGTCGAGGTGGCAGTCCCTGAAGACTACCGGGCGATGACCACCTGGGGCTGGAACGCGATCGAGATCATCGTCGAGGACCCGGACGCGGTCCATCAGCGCCTGCTCGAGTCCCCGTTCGTGCATGTCGGTGGCCCTGACTACCTGGGCGGCGGCACCTCGACCATCCGCGCCGTGCAGTTCACCGGCCCTTCGCAGGAGCTGTTCTATTTCACCACCGAGACCGGCGATCGCGCGAGCTCGACGCTGCTGACCCCGCGGGTGGAGATCGACCGGCCGTTCATCATGGTGGTCGCGGGCCCGGATGCGCGCGCCCTGACGGACTTTTACGTGGACACCTTCGGCGCCCGCGAGGCGTTTTTCATGACAACGCCGGTCGCGATCATCGCACGGGCCCAGGGCCTGCCCGAAGACCACGCCTTTCCGCTGGCGCTGGTGCGCCTGGCCGAGTTCAGCCATTCCATCGAGATTGACGGCTACCCCGAGAGTGCCGGCCCGCGGCCGGTCGCCGACGGCGATCTGCCCCCGGGCGTGGCGATGTCGTCCTTTACCGTGCGCGATCTCGACGCCATCGATCCCACCCTGTTCATTACCCCACCTCACCGCCCGGGGGGACGCGCCTATGGCGAGAGCCGTGTAGCGACCGTGATCGGCCCCGCCGGAGAACTGATCGAGCTGGTCGAGGCACCGTGATCCAGCGACCGCGAACATCTTCAAGGAGCAAGACATGAGCGACACCCAGGCCACCCGCATCCGCACCGAGCCCGATCCGCTGGAGCCCTACTGCATTTCCCAGGGCTTCAGGGTGGGGAATGTGCTCCACCTTTCCGGTCAGGCGGCGATCAGTCCCGCCGGCGAACTGGTCGGCGTCGGTGATTTCGACGCCCAGGCCGAACAGACCTTCAGGAACATCCAGCAGGTCCTCGAGGCCGCGGGCTCGTCCCTCGCGAAGGTGTTCAAGGTGACCATCTACCTCACCGACATGAGCCACTTCCCGCGTATCGTCGAACTGCGCCGGCACTGGTTCTCGCCGCCGTATCCGGCGGACACGATCGTCGAGGTGAAGTCGCTGGCCTTGCCGGAGCTGATGATCGAGATCGAGGCGATGGCACTCGTCGAGGGCGAACTGGCAGAGGCATAGCCGTCATGCTTGACCGCCCCCATATCGAATTCCTGCAGGCGCAGATCCTGCCCTGGATGCGCATCGGCCCGGGCCTCGCGCGGCCCGACGCCGAGTTCAAGTTCCTGAGCCGTGACCCTGCCGACGGCGCCTGCTCCATCCTCATCCGCTACCCGCCAGGCTGGCAGCGCGAAGGGCCGGAGTATCTCGAGGCCGCCGAGGAGTTCTACGTGCTCGACGGCACGGTGGAGCTGAACGGCCAGTCGTTCGGCCACGACTGCTACGGCCACGTCCCGGCCCGCACCACACGGGCGCGGATGCGCACCCCGGGGGGTGCGGTGGTGCTCAGTTTTTTTGATCGCGAGCCGGCGGCCCATGCTGGCGAGGGCGTAGCGGGCGAGCTGCTGCGCGTGGATGCGCTTCATACGCCGTGGGATCTCTCGGTGAACGATCCGAAGCTCGCCCATCTCGGCATCAGCCGCAAGGATCTCCGGCACGACCCCGAGACCGGCGAGCGCACGCTGCTGTCGATGGTGCTGCCGCATTCCGAACCGCCGGGCCGCCGCGGGCCGCAGGAGCATCACCCCGTGGTCGAGGAATGCTATGTCATCAGCGGTTCCCTGACCGGCCCGCATGGCACGATGCAGCCGGGCGCCTATTTCTGGCGTCCGCCCGGCATCCCCCACGGCCCCTTCGGCACCCGCTGGGGCTGCGTGATGCTGATCCGCTTCGTCGGTGGGGCGCACGTGAACGTCTGGTCGGAGGGCGAAGCGCCCTTCGATTTTGATGCACCCTACCGCCCGGTGCTGCCGCCTGACCTCGCGCCGTTTGCGACCGTGCCCTGGCTGGAGCCGCCGCGCTACTGAACGTCTGGGAATACCTGTGACTGACCATCACCCAGTGCTCTTTGAAATCCTCGACACGGCCAGCGGCCACCGTTTCGGCCGCGCCACGTTGAACGCCCCGGCCAGCCTCAATGCACTTTCGCTGGCCATGGTGGACCTGCTGGATCCGCAGCTGGCGGCCTGGGCGGAAGATCCGTCCGTGGCCGGCGTGCTGCTGGATGCCGCGGGCGATCGGGCCTTCTGCGCCGGCGGCGACGTGGTCAGCATCTGCCATGCGATCCGCGCGCTGCCTGCGGGCGAGGTGCCGGCCGAGGCGGCGGCGTTTTTCGAGCACGAGTATCGGCTTGATCACCGCATCCACACCTATCCCAAGCCGCTGATCTGCTGGGGGCACGGGTTCGTGATGGGCGGCGGCATCGGGCTGATGTCAGGGGCGTCGCACAGGGTCGCCACGCCGCGGACCCGCATGGCCATGCCGGAGATCAGCATTGGCCTGTATCCGGACGTGGGCGGCAGCTGGCTGCTGTCCCGCCTGCCGGGGCGGACGGGGCCATTCCTGGCCCTGACCGGTGCGCAGTTGAACGCCGCCGATGCGCTGTTCGTCGGCCTGGCGGACTTCGTGCTGACGCATGAGCAGCATGCGGCGGTCATCGAGGCGATCAGGGCCACGGCCTGGCGCGGGGACGGTCAGGCCGATGCCGCCGCGCTGAGCCAGCTGCTGGCGTCGCTGGCACTCCGTGATGCCCTGCCGGAATCACCGCTGCGCGGGCATTTCGACCGGATCAACACGCTCATTGGCCACGACACGCTGGCCGACATGGCCGGGCGGTTGCAGGTCCTCGCGACCGATGCCGATCCCTGGCTGGCACAGGCGGCCGCCACCTTCATCAAGGGCTCGCCCACCTCGGCTGCCCTCGGGCTGGAGATGCAGCGTAGGGCCAGGCACCTGTCGCTGGCCGCGACCTTCCGGCTCGAACTGCAGGCCTCGATGGGCTGCTGTGCGCATCCGGATTTCCCGGAGGGCGTCCGCGCGCTGCTGATCGACAAGGACCGTAACCCGCAGTGGCAGCCGGCCACGCTGGCCGAAGTCACGCCCGAGTGGCTGGAGGATCATCTGCGACCGCGCTTCGACGGGCCGCATCCGCTGGCCGATCTCGGCCCCTGAGCGCATCGCCGAGCGGCAGGGGCCCAGGCCGGCCCGGCTGTGATAGCCTCAGCGACTTTGCGGTGTCGGCAGCCTCCGGAACCGCTCTGCAGGGGAATCACAGCCATGCAACGTTCACTGACTCTCGTCCTCGTCGCCGCCTGGTTGATGCTGCCTGTCATGCTGCCGGCCGAGGCGTGCACCCGCGCCGTCTATCTTGGTCCGGAAGACCGCATCCTCACCGGCCGGAGCATGGACTGGAAACTGCCGATGGTGAGCAACCTGTGGGTGTTTCCCCGCGGCATGGAACGAGACGGGGCCGGGGGCGAGCGTTCCGTGACCTGGCGCGCGGTCTACGGCAGCCTGATCGTCTCCGGTTACGACATCGCCACCGCCGATGGCATGAACGAGGCCGGGCTGGTGGCCAACCTGTTGTGGGAAGTCGAGGCGAACTACCCCGAGGACGATGGGGTGACGCCGCAGATCTCGGTGGCGATCTTCCCGCAGTACCTGCTCGATCGTTTTGCCACCGTCGCCGAGGCCGTGCAGGACCTTGCAGACAATCCGCTGCTGGTGGTGACGGGTGACGTGCCGGTCGGGCCGCCGGGGCGCCAGGCCACGGTACACGTCTCGCTGTCGGACGCCACGGGCGACAGCGCGGTGATCGAGTTCGTCGATGGCGAGATGGTGATCCACCACAGCCGTGACTACCAGGTCATGACCAACGAGCCGACCTACGAGCGCCAGCTTGCCGTGCTCGAGTACTGGCAGGGCGTGAATCCGCGCGAGTTCCTGCCGGGCACGGTACGTGCCACCGACCGCTTCGTGCGCGCGCACTTCTACATCAACGCCGTGGAGCAGAGCGCCGATCCCCGCGTGGCGGCGGCCTCGGTGTTCAGTGTGATCCGCCAGACCTCCGTGCCCTGGGGGATCAGCGTGGCAGATGCGCCGAACCTCTCCACCACCCGCTGGCGGGTGGTGGCCGATCACAAGGACCGCCGTTACTACGTCGAGTCGGTGATCTCGCCCAGCGTGTTCTGGGTGGATCTGGACCGGCTGGATTTCTCCGAGGGCGCCGAGGTGATGAAACTTGATCTCGGCGTGGACATGCAGCGGGTGCTCTCGGGCGAGGTGTCGTTTGCGTTCGATCCTGCCGAGCCGTTCGCGTTCCAGGCGGCGGACTGAGTCTCGC
>RECU01000067.1 GCA_007693855.1 Gammaproteobacteria bacterium
GGATAGCGGCGCGCAAGCTGGTCGCGTCGACGCAGATGACGTTCGCCGCTGGCAAACAGGGCGAAGCCCGCACGGCTCACGGGCACGCCGTGGCCGATGGCCACCAGCACGTCCTGCAGCGCGCGCCGGCGGCGCACATGCATGTGCACGTCGCCGCTGGCCACGCAGGGAATGCCCAGCTGCCGGCCCAGGGCCTGCAGCACGGCAAGGCGTGCGGCATCATCGCCCTCGGCCAGCAGCTCCACCGCAAGCCACAGCCGCCCGGCAAACCGCTCGGCCAGCCAGCGGCCATCGGCCAGTGTCTGCCCCCCGGGACCTTCCCCGGGATCCTCCCCGGCAACATCGCCTGGCTCGGGCAGCCACAGGGCCAGACAACCGGGCACGCCGTCGGCCAGGTCATCGCGCTGCAGCCGGTAGCCGCCCTTGGGGCTGCGGCGGCGCGCGCGGGTGATCAGCGCACCGAGCCGGCCGTACCCCTGGCGATCACTCGCCAGCAGCAGCAGTTTCAGGCCATCTTCACAACGCAGCTCGCTGCCAATGATCAGACCCAGCGCCCGGCCACGTGCCGCGACATGCGCCCGCACCACCCCGGCCAGCGAGCATTCATCGGTGATCGCCAGGGCACGATAGCCCAGCGCCTCGGCGCGCTCGACGAGCTCTTCGGGATGCGAGGCGCCACGCTGGAAACTGAAGTTGCTGAGACAGTGCAGCTCGGCGTACTCGGGCAGATGCACGGCACTCATCCGAACACGCCATGCAGCCACCAGCGCCGTGCGCCCAGGCGTTCACGGTAGACCCACAGGCGCACGCCGGCGCGATCACGGGCGATGTAGTAATCCCGTGCCACATCACGCCCGTCCCACCAGCCGGTCTCGATGCGCTCCGGCCCCTGTTCGATCGCCAGCCTGCCGTGGTGCCAGGGGTGGCCGGCATGGCTCTCCAGCGCGACCGGCTCGGCCAGCATCCACACCGGCCGGCGCACGGCCGCGGGGGGCAACGGCGCATCGCGCACCCCCTGGCCGGGGGCCGCCACCGGCTGCCAGGCGGCCTCCGGGCGATGCTCGGGCACCAGGCACAGGCCATGCACGGCCGAGACGCCCAGCCGCGCCCGCAGACGTTCGACCAGCTGCGGCACGCCCTCGCAGGCCGCCGGCCCCGTCCCGGGCGTGAACAGCCCGGCAGCGGCCGGCATGACGTCGTGCTCCAGCCGCGGCGCCACCAGGGCGAGCGCGATCACGGGCGCCGGCAGCGCGGTCTGCTCGAGACGGCGCGCGTAGAGCTCGTGCAGGTGTGCGGCGTCACGGCTCGGCTGGAGCAGCTCGAGCACCACCGAGCTGGCCGGGCGCGCCAGGTGGAACAGCTCGAGTCGCAGGCGCTGCACAGCCGCATCGCGGGTACGCAGCGCGTGGCTCAGGCGCTCGAGCAGGCCCGCCAGGGCCTCGAGCAGCTGCGCATGCAGCTCGGTCTCGGCCGGCAGTTCGCAGGTCTCGCGCCAACCCCGGCGCGGTACCCAGGCCGCGCGTGGGTCAGGCCGTTGCCCGAGCGCGCGCGCCAGCGCCTGCACCAGCGCGACGCCGCAGCGACGGGCCAGGGCATCGCGCGGCAGCCGCAGACAATCGGCCAGCCGTCTGGCACCCAGTTCGCGGAGCAGCGCCAGGCTGGCCGCATCCCCCCGCCACACCGTCACCGGCAGCTCACCCAGCCGTCCGGCCAGTTGGCCGATCTCCAGCACATCGTCACCATCGGCCCGCGCCAGCCAGGTCGCCGCCAGTGGCGTCGGTGCGCAGGCCAGCCGCACCGTCTCATTGATCTCTGCCAGCGCCACCGTGACGGCCTCGCGCAATGCCGCATACCCACCGAACAGGCGCAGGCTGGCGCCGATCTCAAGCACAAGGCCATCGGGCTCGACCAGGCTGATGCGCGGCGAGAAGGCGCCGAGCCGGGTGGCGAGGCGCTCGAGCAGCGGCCGGGCGGCAGCCGGCGCAGTGTGCGACGCCGCGGACAGCTGCACCGCCAGCCAGAGTGCCTTCGGCAGGGCCGCAGACGGCGCCAACAGATCGGGACTGGCCGGGTCGTCGACAGCCTGTACCGGCCGGGGCGGGACCTTGCCAGGCGCCGCCGAAGCGTCAGGGGGCGGGAGGCTCTCCTCCGGGAACAGAGGCAGTGTGCGGGGTGCGCGGCGCATGGCGCCTCACCCTGGGCGTGCCGGACAGACCCCCGGCCAGGCCTGGTGCAGGGGCAGCGACAACCGCGCGGGCTGCGCGCCGCGGCACTTGAGGATCTCCAGACCCTCGGCATCCAGGAGCAGACGCAGCGCAGCCGGGCTCGGCTGGCGACGCGCCGCGGCCGGACGGAACAACACCGCCCAGGCATCGCTGGCCTCGGCGGCCAGTTGCAGACGCCGCAGGTGACGGTCGCCCGCCGTATCCGCCCAGACCAGTACCGCACAGCACTGCCCGGAACGAAGCGCCTGCTCTGCCGCCCATAACGGCTCGCCGCGCATGGCCTGGCCTGGCGGATGCACCACCAGCATGTATTCCGGGGGCAGGCCGCGCGCGGCCAGCGCCGGGGCGTAGGGCATGAACGGCGGCGCGACCCAGCAGACCCAGCGCGGCCGGGCGCCATCGGCCGCTGCGGTGCAGAGCCGGGCCAGGGCTGGCAATACCAGTGCCAGCTCGCCGCGGCCATGGGTGTCTAGCAGCAGCTCGGTCAGTGCTGCCCGTGGCCAGCCGCCGCCGGGCAGACAGGCATCGAGCGCGGCGAAGCCGCTGGCGATGCCCTGCCCTTCGGCCTGCGGACCTCGCACGGCCTGCCACACCCGCCCCTGCCGCAGGAGCTTGTCGAGCCCTTCATCCACGCCAGGGGGTCAGTTGGGCAGGCGATCGCGCAGCACACCGACGACAACGCCCTCGATCACCATGGACTGGACTTCGAGGTCGACTTCAATCGGTTCGAACTCAGGGTTCTCCGGCAGCAGCCAGACCGTACGGCCCTGCTGGCGGTAGCGCTTCACGGTGACTTCGTCCTCCAGGCGCGCGACGATGATCTGGCGGTTGCGCACTTCCGGGGTGCGGTGCACCGCGACCAGGTCGCCATCGAGAATGCCGGCATCGCGCATGCTCATGCCACTGACGCGCAGCAGGTAATGCGGCCGACGGGCGAACAGCGCCGGATCGATACGATAGCGCGCCTCGATGTGTTCCTCGGCCAGGATCGGGCTGCCGGCAGCCACCCGGCCGACCAGCGGCAGGCCGATCTGCTCGCGCAGCGAGTCGCGCAGCTGGATGCCGCGCGAGGCACCGGGCAGCAGCGTGATCACGCCCTTGCGTTCGAGGGCGCGCAGGTGTTCTTCCGCCGCATTGGCCGAGCGGAAATTCAGCGCCTGGGCGATCTCGGCGCGCGTGGGCGGCATGCCGGTTTCCTCCAGGGCATCGCGAATCAGCGCCAGCACCTGATGCTGGCGGGGGGTGAGTTCAGTGGACATCTCGGCACCTGTATGGATGAACAGTCACTGTGAGTATATACAGGTGCCTGGCTTCCGGCGCAAGCTCTGCCTGAGGGCCGGGATGACAGCCCATGGGCGCGCGCCAAGACCCTGTCGCCGCGTCCTGCCAGCAGACCCGCATGGCACTAAAAACCCGCGGAAGACATTGCAGTACTGCAGACTTTCACGCATTATCTGCGCAGCGATGAACATGGCGGACATGGTGTCCGTCAACAACAATTGCGCTCGCGCGCAGCGTTTATCGTGAATCCGGATCACACACAGGGGACATCCAGATGAGAACCACTTTCCAGACCGCCCTGAAGGTTGGGGCGCTGACCGTTGCCGGCGTTCTGGCCGCGGGTTGTGCCAACATGGAAGCCATCGAGGCCGCACAGGCCACGGCCGAGCGCGCTGCCCGCGATGCTGCTGCCGCACAGACCACGGCTGCCGAAGCCCAGCGCACCGCCAATGAGGCGCGTCAGCTGGCCTCCGGTGCCCAGAGCACGGCCAACCAGGCACTGTCGGCCGCCAACGCCGCCCAGGCCTGCTGCGACGCCACCAATGAAAAGGTGGATCGCATGTTCCGGGATCGGATGTCCAAGTAAGCCCCAGGCCCGCACCGCGGGCCTGCCTGAAAGGCTTGCCGAAGACAAAAAAGCCGCGACCCTTTCGGGTCGCGGCTTTTTTAATGGCCTAATCGCGGGTAATTCAGCGGACGAACACCGTGCTCACTCTGCGCCAGCCGGCAGCAGTCCACCAGTGCTTCCAGTGCTTCCAGTGCTTCCCAGGGCCAGCCGCGCTTCAGCGTCCTCGTCCAGCCCCTCGGGGCCCTCTTCATCGGCGGGCGGCGAGCTGACACGATCGAGGCTCGCCATCACCGCAGGGACCCCGCGGGCCTGGCCGGCGATGAACTCGGCGCCTTCCCAGTCGACCACCGCCGCGAGTTCCCGTGTTCCCCGCACCACCATCTCGGTCAAGACGGTGAGGCTGCGCTCGGCGAACTCTTCGGCATATTCCTCGAGCGGCGGGTGTGCCTCCAGGTACATGACCTCGCCGTTCCAGCCCACCTTGAAAGGCTGGTTGATGATGCGCACGTCGGTACCGACGCTCACCAGTTCATACAGCGACTCGACATCTTCCGGGTACATGCGGATGCAGCCATGCGTGACCCGCATCCCGACCCCTTCCGGGCGGTTGGTGCCGTGAATCAGGTACGAGGGCAGGGTCAGCCGCAGCGCCCGGCTGCCCAGCGGATTGTCCGGCCCCGGCGGCACCACGGCCGGCAGCTGACGGCCATCACGCGCCGCCTCGGCACGTACCGAGGCCGGTGGACGCCAGCTCGGGTTGCGCCGCATCTCGGTGATGCGGTGCAGGCCGATCGGCGTATCCCAGTCCATCCGCCCGATACTCACCGGGTGGGTGATCACCCGCTGCGGTTCGCCGGCTTTGCGCGTGGGAAAATAGTACAGCCGGTATTCGGGCAGATTGATGACGATGCCGCGCCGGGGCACATCCGGCAGCACGAAGCGCGTCGGCACGACGATCTCCGTGCCCTCACCGGGCACCCAGGCATCGACGCCGGGATTGGCGCGGCGGATTTCCTCGTAGCCAACCCCGTGGCGCCGGGCGATATCCAGCAGCGTGTCTTCCCAGCGTGAATGGACGATCTGCACCTGCCCGACCACACTCTGGTGTTCGTCCTCGAGGATGAACTCCGACGCCAGCGCCGGCCGACCGGCCAGCAGCACCAGCAGCATCACCACACCCGTCAAGCCAGTACGCATGCGCATCGACCCCTCACCTGCAAGCGCCAGAAACACCAGAACGCAGTATACCGCCGGCTCAGTAACGTACCAGTGCCGAGCCCCAGGTCAACCCACCCCCGAAGGCCTCGAGCAGCAGCAGCTGACCGCGCTGGATGCGCCCATCGCGCACCGCCACGTCGAGCGCCATCGGCACCGAGGCGGCCGAGGTGTTGCCATGGTCCTGCACCGTCAGCACCACGCGTTCCATGGGAATGTCGAGGCGTTTCGCCGTGGCCTGGATGATGCGGATATTCGCCTGGTGGGGGACCAGCCAGTCGACTTCAGTCTTGTCGACGCCAGCCTTGGCGAGCACCTCCTCGGCAACGCCACCCAACGTGCGCACGGCCACCTTGAAGACCTCGTTGCCGCGCATATGGATGAAGCCATCGTCGCGGCTGGGCGTGACAGCACGCCGGGACGGGCCCGTCGGCACGTACAGCAGGTCCTTGTAGTGACCATCGGCGCCCAGATGCGTGGCGAGAATCCCCGGCGTCTCGGAGGCCTCGAGCACCACGGCACCCGCGCCGTCGCCAAACAGCACGCAGGTATCGCGGGAGGTCCAGTCGGTGATCCGTGACAGCGTCTCGGCACCGATCACCAGCGCATAGCGCGCCTCACCCGCACGCATGAACTTGTCGGCCACCGACAGCCCGTACATGAACCCGCTGCAGGCGGCCTCGAGCGCGATCGCCGGCGTGCCATGCACACCCAGGCGATCCTGCAGCAGGCAGGCAATATTCGGAAACACCTGATCCGGC
Source organism: Gammaproteobacteria bacterium (assembly GCA_007693855.1). GTDB lineage: Bacteria > Pseudomonadota > Gammaproteobacteria > Steroidobacterales > PWYM01 > PWYM01. The sequence goes on from RECU01000067.1 coordinate 6,051, forward strand.
GTGGTGGTGCCGGTGACGATGAGGTCCAGGTCCGCGGGCGTGATCCCGGCCGCCTCGATCGCCTGCAGCGCTGCACGCAAGGCAAGATCGCTGGTGGTCTCGCCCTCGGCGGCGATGTGGCGGCGCTCGATACCGGTGCGCGAGCGGATCCATTCGTCCGAGGTCTCCACCATCTGCTCGAGTTCGGCGTTGGTGAGGATGCGGTCGGGGAGGCAGCGGCCCGTGCCGGCTATACGTGAATACATGGCGTTTTCTGGTTCTCGAGCATGCGACTGATATGGATGGGCACACCCTTGCGGGCTTCTGCGAGTGCCACACGAATGGCATTGGCGAAGGCGGTGGCATCGGCCGAGCCGTGGCTCTTGACCACGATCCCGTTCAGGCCGACAAGACTGGCGCCATTGTAACGCCGTGGGTCGAGACGTTGGCGCAGTGCCCTGAGCGCGGGCAGCGCGGCGAGCGCCTGCAGCCGGCGCAGGCCAGTACAGGAGAACTCCTCGCGCAACTGCCCGGCGATCATCCGCGCCAGCCCCTCCATGGTTTTCAGCGCGATGTTACCCGTGAACCCGTCGGTCACCACCACATCGACCTCGCCACCGAAGATATCATTACCCTCGACAAAGCCGATGTAATTCAGCCCGGAGGCACCGATCAGCCGGGCCGCCTCGCGGACGGTATCGTTGCCCTTGATGTCCTCTTCGCCGACATTGAGCAGGCCCACACGCGGCGCCTCGATACCGCCGAGATCGGCCGCGACCACGCTGCCCATGGCGGCGAACTGCAGCAGATTCTCGGCATCGCAGGTCACGTTGGCGCCGAGGTCCAGCATCCAGGCAAAGCCCGTGACCGTAGGCACCGGCGCGAGGATGGCCGGGCGGTCGACCCCTGGCAGGGTCTTGAGCACGAACTTGGCGGTGGCCATCAGCGCACCGGTATTCCCGGCACTCACGCAGGCCGCCGCCTCACCGCGCTTGACCAGGTCGACGGCGACGCGCAGCGACGAGTCCTTCTTGCGCCGCAGGGCCTCGCGCGGAGACTCGTCCATCGCCACCACTTCGCTGGCCGCCACGAACCCCAGGCGCTCACCAAAGCGCCCCGCATAGCGTTCACGGGCGCCAGACAACACCTCTTCGCGGCCCACCAGCAGCAGCCTGGCCCGGGCATCCTGCTCAAGGGTTGCGACGGCGGCGAGCACCACGGCCTCGGGCCCGAGGTCGCCGCCCATGGCGTCCAGCGCGATAGTCAGGGCATCACTCATGCGCAGGCTCACAAGCAAACAGGCGCCCGGCCGATGCACGGGCGCCTGTCATACGTCGCCTCCACGACAGCGGAAGCGCGTCAAGGGCGGTGTTATGCCTGATCGTCGCGGACGTCGAGCACCTTGCGTCCCCGGTAGAATCCGTCGGGGCTGATATGGTGACGACGGTGCGTCTCGCCCGTAGTCGGCTCGATCGAGAGCGCCGGGGCTTTCAGCCCGTCATGCGAGCGGCGCATGCCGCGCTTGGACGGGGTCTTTCTGTTCTTTTGAACGGCCATGTCAATCTCACTCCATCAGGTCATCGTGGGCCGCCGCCAGCAGGCGCCGTGCCGTTGCTTCACAGTCCGCCGGATCCGGATGCACCGGCACCAGCGGCAGACTCATCATCAGTTCATCTTCGAGCACATCCAACGGGCGAATACGCTCGCTGACGACTTCATGCTCGAACTCCGCCGGCAGATGCGGAATCAGTGCTTCATCCGTCACCAGCAGCACGCCAACGCGACTGCCGATGGGCTGACTGTAATGCTCCAGGCAACGCTGGCAGACCAGCTGCACCGCCCCCTCGACCCTGCCCTCGACCCGCACGCGCCCGACGCCGGCCGTGGCAAACGCCAACCGGGCGTCGATGTCGCCCTCGACCGCCGCAAGCAACTCGGAAAAACGCGGAAACACCGACACCGGCAGCGTGCCTTCGAACACGCTCCCGCGGGCCGCAAGGTCGAACACATCCTGCCAGGCCAGCCAGCCGCGCTGTCCGTGGGGAAGCACTGCCTGACGAGCCATAATCGATCTATGATAGTTTCCGGTAAATTCCTTGTCAAAAGAAACGGATAAGCATGTCGACCGCGCCCCTGATCCTCGCGTCCTCATCGCGCCACCGCCGCGCCCTGCTCGCACGCCTTGGGCTGGAGTTCACCTGCCACTCGCCGGACATCGATGAAACCCCGCAGCGCGGCGAGGCGCCGGACGCGCTGGCCGAGCGCCTGGCGGTGGCCAAGGCCACCCGGGTCGCGGCCGAGGCCCCGGGCGCGCTGGTCATCGGCTCCGACCAGGTCGCCGCGCTTGGCGACCTGGTGCTCGGCAAACCGGGCGACGCGGCCCGCGCGCGCGCCCAGCTCGAGGCCTGTGCCGGGCGCGAGGTGGTCTTTCATACTGCCGTATGTGTGCACCCGCCAGGGGGCCGCACCGAGACCCATCGCGACGTCACCACCGTCGTGTTCCGGGCACTCTCCGCCGCGGAAATCAACCGCTATGTCGAGCGCGAACAACCCCTGGACAGTGCCGGCGCATTCCGCTGCGAGGGTCTTGGCATCAGTCTGTTCGAACGCATCGACACCACAGACCCGACCGCGCTGATCGGCCTGCCGCTGATCTGGTTGAGTAGCGCCCTGCGCCGGGCGGGGCTGGCGGTGCCCTGAGCGCAGGCGGGGAGGCTCAAGATCGCGCGGCGCCGGCCGACACTGTGGGAAGCCACCTTCACACAACCCCCTCGGAGCCTGTCGTCCATGCCCCAAGACGCGCCTGCCGCCAGCCCGCAACTGCATGACACCAGCGAAGCCTTCCAGCTGGTCCAGGATCTGGCCAGCCAGCTCTCGACCGGCGAGCTGCGGCTGCCCTCATTGCCGGAAGTGGTCATCCGGATCCGCAAGACCCTGCAGAACCCTGAATTCGACGCGGAGGAACTGGCCCGACAGCTGGGCAGCGAGCCCGTGCTCGCCGGCAGCGTGCTCAAGCTCGCCAACTCGGTCACGTACCGGCGCAATGCCGCCGAAACCGCCAGCCTGACCGCCGCCATCGCCCGCATCGGCGCCAGTATGGTGCGCAGCGCCAGCATGAACTTCGCCATGCAACAGCTGCAGGCCGCCAAGCAGTTCCGGCATCTGGAACCGTTGTTGAAACCCGAATGGCGGCGCAGCAAGCTGGTCGCCGGCCTGTGCCATGCACTGGCGCGGCGCACACGCCGCGCCAACCCCGACGAACTGCTGATGATCGGCCTGGTGCACAACGTCGGGCGAATCTTCATTCTCAGCCACGCCGAGCACTATCCGATCACCTTCTCCAACCCCGCGGTGCTGGAAGACCTGATGAGCCACTGGCACCCGACCATCGGCGGCGCGATCGCCGAATCCTGGGGGCTGCCCGAGGCAGGCATGCAGGCGATCGCGCAGCAGTGCACACCGGACGAGCAGCAGGACCATCGCCACCCGGTCACCGACCTGCTGCAGATCGCCGTAGGCCTTGCCGGCGCCGACGCGGAGGACGCTGATGCGCTGCAGGCGCTGGCTGAGACCCCCGGATCCCGCCGTCTCGGGCTGGATGCCGCCGGCCTCGCCGAGACACACCGCGACGGCGCCGCGTGGGTCGACCTGCTGTCCTGAGCGCGCCGTTCAGCGCCCCGGGCCGCGCCGGGGGCGACCCAGGCGTTCCAGCACGGCGCTGAGCGCCGGCGGCAATGGCGCACTCAGCGCCCAGGGCTCGCCGCTGCCCGGATGGGTGAAGCTCACGGCGTGGGCATGCAGGAACAGCCGGTTGAGGCCCAACGCCGCCATATCGTGGTTGAAGTCCGGGTCACCGTAGCGCTCATCGCCTGCCACCGGATGCCCCAGGGCCTGGGCATGGACCCGGATCTGGTGGGTCCGACCTGTGTGCGGCATGACTTCGAGCAGGCTGGCCCAGCCGAAATCCTCCACCAGCCGAAACTCGGTACGCGCCGGCTTGCCGCTGTCGGCAACCACGACATGCCGTTCCCCGCCGGCGCGATGCCGGACATCCAATGGCAGCTCGACCGTATCGCGCCCACGCTGCCAGCGCCCGGCAACCAGCGCCAGATAGCGCTTTTCAACCGTGTTATCCCGAAACTGTGCGTGCAGCGCCTTGAGCATGCCGCGCTTGCGCGCCACCAGCAGACAACCGCTGGTCTCGCGGTCCAGACGGTGGACGAGTTCCAGGCGCTCGCCATCGGGGTACACCGCCCGAAGCCCTTCGATGACGCCGAAACTCACACCACTGCCCCCGTGCACAGCCAGCCCGGCAGGCTTGTCCAGGACAATGAGCTCGGGGGTGTCCTGGATGACCGCCGCCGCCAGTTGCGCGCGCAGCGCCGCAGGCACGGCTGGACGTCCCACGGACGGGTCTGCGGCCGCCTGCGGCGGCAGCCGCACGCGATCTCCCGCACGCAGGCGGTAGTCCGGTCGCCGGCGCCCGCTGTTGACGCGGACCTGACCCGAGCGAAGCAACCGGTAAATCTGGCTGCGGGGCCAGCCCTTCAGCTCACGCAGCAGCCAGTTGTCGATGCGTTGGCCGGCCGCATCCTCTTCGATGAGGTGCACGGCGGCCCGGCGGACGTCATCGCTCATCGGCGCCTCCGTCGCGCCGGCCACCCGTGACGGCACGACGCGCTGACAAATTAATGATTCGCATGGTGATTTCCTGACGAATGTCGCATCCAGACCACGACACACTTTCAATTGCCGGTGACATGACGCATTGTTATATTATGAAACGTGGCGGATCCGGCGCGCACATGGCACCGGCCCCCGCCCAAAGGTTTCCTGCGTCGGCCGGTCAGACCGGGCAGCGCGGAATTTCAGGCTAGATTTCCTTACACGTTTTCCCGGGAGTTCCGCGGGGCGTTACGCCAGGCCGCCGTCAAGACGGCCTCCTGGCATCCCCGGGGAGTCGGTCGGCGGTGATACACCACTGGCCACCACAGCGACTGGACAGGTTGAGTATTGCACATGCTGCTGTTTGTTCTCGCCATGCTGTCCCACCCGGCTGCGGCGCCTTTGCGTCTGCGGCTGGTCGCGGCCACTCCCGTGGAACCCAACGAAGCAGGTTCCAATGAAAAGAATGCTGGTAAATGCAACTCAGCAGGAAGAGTTGCGCGTGGCCATGGTAGATGGCCAGAAGCTCTACGACCTCGACATCGAGATTCCGGCGCGCGAGCAGAAAAAGGCCAATATCTACAAAGGCCGTATCACACGCGTTGAGCCCAGTCTCGAGGCGGCCTTCATCGACTATGGCGCGGAGCGCCATGGGTTTCTGCCGCTGAAGGAGATCTCCCCCGAATACTATGTGCGCGAGCCCGAAGACGGCGAGCGCGTCCAGATTCGCGACGTCCTCCGCGAGGGCCAGGACATCGTGGTCCAGGTGGAAAAGGAGGAGCGCGGCAACAAGGGCGCGGCGCTGACCACCTACGTCAGCCTCGCCGGCCGCTTCCTGGTGCTGATGCCGAACAATCCCAAGGCGGGCGGCGTCTCGCGGCGAATCACCGGTGAGGACCGCGACATCGTCCGTGAATCCATGGCCCAGCTCGCCGTGCCTGAGGGCATGGGAGCGATCGTGCGCACCGCGGGTGTCGGGCGCAGCGCCGAGGAACTGCAGTGGGATCTCGACTACCTGCTCTCCGTCTGGGAGGCGATCAAGCAGGTCGTCGTCTCGCGGCCCTCGCCGTTTCTCATCTACCAGGAAAGCAAGGCCATTGTGCGCGCGCTGCGCGATTACCTGAGCAATGACGTCGGCGAGATTCTCGTGGACGACCCCTCGGTCTACAACGAGGCGCGTGAGTTCATGGAGCGGGTCATGCCGCACAACCTGCGCAAGCTCAAGTTTTATGACGACGAGACGGTGCCGCTGTTCACGCGCTACCAGATCGAGAGCCAGATCGAGTCGGCCTTCTCGCATACGGTCACCCTGCCCTCCGGCGGCGCCATCGTGATCGATCACACCGAGGCGCTGGTCTCGATCGACATCAACTCGGCGCGCGCCACCAAGGGCGGCGACATCGAGGCCACCGCGTTCAACACCAACCTCGAAGCGGCTGACGAGATCGCCCGCCAGCTGCGCCTGCGCGATATCGGCGGGCTGATCGTGATCGATTTCATCGACATGACACCGCAGAAAAACCAGCGCGAAGTCGAAAACCGCCTGCGCGATGCCGTGAAGATGGACCGCGCGCGGATCCAGATCGGCCGGATCTCGCGCTTCGGTCTGCTGGAGATGTCGCGACAACGGCTGCGTCCGTCGCTGGATGAGTCCACGCATACAACCTGCCCACGCTGCAACGGCTCAGGTTCGATCCGCGGGGTGGAATCGCTGGCCCTGGCCATTCTCCGGCTGATGGGCGAGGAAGCCCGCAAGGACCGAAGCTCGAAGGTCATCGCCCAGCTGCCCGTGGACGTCGCCACCTACCTGCTCAATGAGAAGCGTGATTGGGTCAACAACATCGAAACCCGCAATGAAGTCCGCATCATCCTGGTGGCCAATCCGGCGCTCGAAACCCCGAACTACAGCATCCGCCGGGTCCGTGACGACGAGGCCGAATTGCCAGAGAATGCCGGCGTCAGCTACCAGATGGTCGCGCCGACCGAAGACGTGACCGAGCGCTACCTCGCGAGCACCCAGGCACCGCGCCTGGAGCAGCCCGCGGTATCAGGACTGGTCCCAGACAGCCCGGCACCCCCGCCTGTGCCACCGAGACCCGAGCCTGTGGCCGAGCGCAGTGAGACTGTCCGGCCAGCGGCTGTGCGCAGTGGTGGCTTCTGGGGCTGGCTATCGGGGCTGTTCGGCGGCGGCGGCAGTGCCGACGGTGACGGGGCGCACCAGGGCGGGGGCAACCGCGACCGCCAGCAGCGGCGAACACGCCGCGGCGCGGACACCGACAACGGCGCTGGCAGAACCTCTCGTCGTGGCCAGCGCCGCCGGGGTGATACCGCCGACGCCAGCAAGGGTGGCGAAGCCCGCAAGGACGGGCGGCGCAGTCGCCGTGGCAGCGAAGACGCCGGCGGCGAGGCTCGCAGCGATGAGCGCCGCAGCCGCAAGACTGCAGACAAGAGTCGCGGCGAGCGCGACGACGAGTCATCGCAACGCAGCGAAGCCCGCAGCAGCGGCCGGCGCCGCGGCGGCCGGGACCGCGATGAGCGTGGCGATCGTGATGCGCCGCCGGCCAGTGATGCGTCCGAAGAGCAACAGGACAAGCGCCAGGCGCAGGCCTCGCCAGCGGATGACAGCAGCGAGACATCGGAAAGCGGCGGCGAGCGCAGCAGCAGCAGTCGTCGGCGTGGTCGGCGCCGTCGGCGTGGGAGTCGCAGCGGCAGTGACGGACAGACGCAGGCCGGGAACGACGAGGGCGGTGAAGTCGAGGCCGCACAGCCTGCTGAGGCCGC
>RECU01000028.1 GCA_007693855.1 Gammaproteobacteria bacterium
GTCGCCGGTACGCAGCCAGCGGGCCACCCGTCCGGCATCACCAATGGGCGTGCGGGTGCCCAGCGAATCCAGAAACACCATCGCGACCGGCCGGCCATCGAGTTGGGTGACCATCGCCAGGCAGCGGCCGGCGACGCGAAGATAGCCGGTCTTGCTCACGACAACGTCCCAGCGGTCACGGTGCACCAGCACGTTGGTATTGCCGTACTGCAGGGTGTAACGCGGCTGGCGGAATTCGGCGGTGAAACCGGGCGTGCCGGTGTACTCGCGGATCAGCGGCTGCTCCAGGGTCGCGCTCAGAAGCTTCACGAGGTCTGCCGCCGTCGAGCGGTTGTCCGCCGACAGCCCGGTCGAGTCCACGAAGCGCGTGCGGGTCATGCCCAGCGATGCCGCACGCGCGTTCATCGCGGCAATGAATGCGGCATAGCCTTCCGGGTGGTGTCGCGCGAGCACATACGCGGCCTGGTTTTCCGAGGCCATCAGCGTGATGCGCAGCAGATCAGTCCGGCGCAGCTCGGAGCCGACGCGGATGCGACTGTAGGCATTGACCGGCGCCGGTCGCGCCCGCGGCACGATCTCCAGCCACTCGTCCAGCGCCAGCCCGGATTCGAGCACCACCAGGGCGGTCATCAGCTTGGTGACCGAGGCGATGGGCACGACCCGATCGGCATGCTTGGCATAGAGCAGCTCGCCGCTCGCCAGATCGACCACCGCCGCCTGCACCGAGGCGAGCTGCAGGCGCGCAGGATCGCCCTCCCAGGCGGCGTCGACACGGGTCAGCGCCATCGCCACCAGCAGCAGCACACCCAGGACCACAGAGGATAGACGGCTCATCATGGCGCCGGAGTATACGCGAGCGCGTGGCCGCGTCACCCCACGCGGGTCACGGACTGCGCTCAAGCTCGGCCGGCGAAACCGCATCCTGCGGGGGCGCAGATGCCTCGCCGGGCGGATCTTCCACCAGCTGACGGTGCACGCAGACGGCAGTGCTCTTGGGCCTCACGGGCAGGCCACGGGCTTCGAGGTGTGCCCGTGTGAACGCCGCCCCGTACAGCAGAATCAGCGACGAGTAATTCACCCACAGCAGCAGCAGCACCAGCGAGCCGGCCGCCCCGTAGGTCGACGCGGTGGCGGTGTTGGCCAGATACATCGCGATCAGCGAGCGGCCCAGGGTAAACAGCAGCGCGGTGACCGCCGCGCCGACCAGCACGTCGCGCCAGCGCAGCAGCACGTCGGGCAGAATGCGGAACATCGCGGCAAACAGCAGGGTCACCACGCTGAACGACAGCGCCACCTCGAAACCGACCAGCACCGCCGCAGGCATGGGCAACCATTGCTCGGCAAAAACCATCACCGTGCGCAGCGCCACGCTCAGCAGCAGCGAGACCAGCAGGATGAAGCCGATGGCCAGCACGATGGTCAGCGACAGCACCCGGCTGCGCAGGAACAGCAGCAGACTGTTGCGCGAGGGCCGGGCGGCCACGTCCCAGATCTGGTTGAGCGACTGCTGCATCTGGGCGAACACCGTGCTGGCACCCACCAGGATCGCGAGGATGCCGATGAGCGTGGGCAGCAGACCGCCCTGGTCGATCTGCGAGTTGAGCACTGCCGTCTCGACCACGCCGGCCGCCTCGCTGCCGATGAACTCCTCGAGCTGGGCCATGATCTGACCTTCGGCTGCCTGCTCTCCCAGCACCAGGCCCACGACCGTCACGGCGATGATGGTCACCGGCGCGATGGAGAACACGGTGAAAAAGGCCAGCGCCGCGGCGTAGATGAAGGCCTGGCTCTCCAGCCAGTTGCGCGCAGCCGCGGCGAAAATACCGAGCCAGTAGCGCAGCGGTGCGGGCAGACGACGGGTCAGTGCGACAACCATGGCGAGCCCAGTGTAGCGCAGGCCGGCATCCGCTCGGGCAGCGGAGACGAACCCTCAAGGTATGAAAACTGAACACATCCCCACTACGGCCCCGGCCGTCGAGCCGCCACCCCGGCGACAGCCTCGCGTGTTCTACGATGGCGGCTGCCCGGTCTGCCGCCGCGAGATCGCCCACTACCAGCGGCTCGATCGTGCCGGCCGAATCGCCTGGCACGATATCGACGCCCACCCCGAGACACTCGACGACCACGGGATCGACCGGCTCGACGCCATGCGCCGCTTTCACGTGATCGACGCCGCGGGCGAGGTCCGCTCCGGCGCGGACGCCTTCACCGTGGTGTGGGCCGAATTGCCCGGCTGGCGGCTGGTCGGCCGGCTGGTGCGGGGGCTGCGCCTGCTCGCGCCCCTGGAATGGGCCTACGGCCTGTGGGCGGCCCGGCGCTGGCGACGGCTGCAGCAGACGCGCTGCGCCAGCTGATGCTTGCGCCGGCGTCGGCTCCGGCGCCACCATCCCCGTATGGATCCCGACTGGCTGTGGTATGGCCTCGCGGCACTGCTGATCATCGCTGGGCTGGCGGGGACGATCCTGCCGGTGTTGCCGGGGGTGCCGATGGTCTTCCTCGGACTCTGGTTGGTGGCGTGGACGGATGAGTTTTCGCGGGTTGGCGGCGGCGTCCTCTGGCTGCTCGCTGCACTGACCCTGCTCTCGATCCTCATCGATCTGCTGGCGAGCCTGCTCGGGGCACAGCGGGCGGGGGCGACCCGCGGTGGGCTGATCGGCGCCGGCATCGGCACCATCGTGGGGCTTTTTTTCGGCCTGCCGGGCATCGTGCTCGGGCCGCTGGCCGGTGCCATCCTCGGTGAACTGGTTTACCGCCGCGGGCTTGGTACCGCTGCCGACGTCGGACTGGCCACCTGGATGGCGTTACTGGTGGCCGCGGCATTGAAACTCGCGCTGGTGTTCGTGATGCTGGGTATCTTCGTTCTGGCCTTTCTCTGGTAGGCACCGATGTCGGCAACCCCTGATCCCCCTCCCGCAGAACCCCAGGCGGCGCCCGCCGTACTCATGGTCCGACCGCGGGTGTTCTACGCCAACCCGCAGACGGCGCCGAGCAATGCCTTCCAGGCGGACACCCTGGCGGGTGGCCCAGCCCTGCTCGCCCAGGCGCTGGCGGAGTTCGACGCCGCGGCAGAGGCGCTGCGCGCGGCGGGCGTCGAGGTGCTGGTGATGGATGCTGCAGGCGGGCAGGACCTGCCGGATGCGCTGTTTCCCAACAACTGGCTCTCCACGCACGCCGATGCCACCGTGGTGCTCTACCCGATGCTGGCTGCGAACCGGCGCGCCGAGCGCAACGCTCTGATGCTCGAGCGGCTGCAGGCAGAGTTCGGCTTCAAGGTGGCGCGAACGCTGGACCTGAGCCCTCTGGAAGACCAGGGCCTGATCGTCGAGGGGACGGGCAGCCTGGTGCTGGATCGTCGTCGCCGGGTCGCCTACGCCTGCCTGTCCGCGCGCTCGCATCCCGAGGCGATCACCCACGCCTGCGAGGCGCTCGGCTACCAGGCCAGGATGTTCTCGGCCAGCGACCCCCGCGGGCAGCCGGTGTATCACACCAACGTCATGCTCGCGGTCGGCAGCCAGGTGGCCATCGCGTGTCTGGACAGCCTCCCGGACCGGGCAGAGCGGGACGGCCTGCAACACGCGCTCGAGGCGGGCGGCGCGGTGGTGGTCGGGATCGATCACGGACAGATGGCGGCCCTGTGCGCCAACGTCCTGGAACTGGCGGGCGCCGATGGCCCGATGCTCGCGGTCTCCACCCGCGCATGGAGGGCGTTCAGCACCGCCCAGCGGCGGCTGCTGGAACGCCATCTCCAACCGGTGCCCGTGAACATCGATACCATCGAACATCACGCGGGCGGGGGGATTCGCTGCATGCTGGCCGAGCTGCATCTCCCCCGGGGCTGAACGCGCTACAGAACGCCGCCCGCCCGCCGATAACGCGATCATGGCGGATACCCTACACACGACAGGCATCCACCGGTCCTCCAGCGTCCTGGAGGATCGCGTCGATCTGCTGTATGGCAGTGTGCCGGTCGCGGTGGGCGGCACGCTGGTCCTCGCACTGCTGCTCGCCATGGTCCAGTGGCCTCTGCTCCCGGCCGCGGAGGTGTTCATCTGGCTCGGGGTGATGGCCGCCTCGATCGCCTGGCGCACCGGGGCATGGCTGGCGTATCGGCGCGCCCAGGCTGCGGGACGGACCGACCCGGAGGCCTGGCTGCTGCAGTTCCGTGCCGCGACGCTGAGCGGGGGCCTGGGCTGGGCGCTTGCCAGTGCGCTGATGTTCCCACCCGGCGAGGTGGCTCATCAGGTGTTTCTCGGCTTCGTCATCGCCGGCGTCGGCGCCGCGGCCAGCACCTCGCTGTCGGTGGACCGGCTGGCGCTGGCGGCACTGATCGTGCCCACCGCCCTGGCGCTCGTCCTGGCCTACCTGCTCGAGGGAGGCGCCATCCCCACGGCCATGAGCGTCATGACCGCGATGTTTCTGGTCTACGTGACGCTGAGTGGCAACCGTATGCGCCAGCAGTTTCAGCAGACCACGGCGCTGCGCGAGGAACTGCGCATCATCCTCGACGCCCTGCCCGCCCTGGTCGTCTATAAGGATGACCAGAACCGCATCCTCGGCCTGAACCGCATGGCGGCAGCGTCCCTCAAGCGCCCGGCGCATGAACTCGTGGGCCGCTCGCTCGATGAGCTCGTGCCGGAATCGGAGGCCTACGCGTATCTCGCCGAAGACCGCGAGATCCTTGCCAGCGGTCAGCCGCGCCTCGGCGCACTGAAAAGCTATCGTGGCCACGGGCAGCGCGAGCGCACCATTCGCTACGACAAGGTGCCGCTGCGTGGGGTCGACGGGCGGTTTGATCGGCTGGTGGCCGTGGCCACCGACATCACCGAGCAGGTCATGCGCGAACGCGAGCTGGCCGAGATCACCGCGGCGCTGGAGGCGGCCAACGACTGCATATTCATGTTCGACGCCGAGACACTGCGCATCGTCTATGCCAACCAGGGCGCCCGCCAGCATATCGGCTATGACGCCGGGACCCTGGCCGGCATGACCCCCATGGACATCAACCCGCAATACGACGAGTCCCAGATCCGGGCGCTGACCATTCCCCTGCAACAGGACCCAGGCGAGTCGTTCGTGTTCCGGACCGTGCATCGACATCGCGACGGGCATGACATCCCGGTGGAAGTCTCGCTGCAATACGTCCCCGGCAGCGGCGCGGGACGGTTCATCGGGATCGTCCGCGATATCCGGGCGCGTCTGGAGCAGGAGGCCTCACTCAAGAAGGCCCGGCGCGAGGCCGAAGCGGCGAGTCAGACGAAAAGCGAGTTTCTCGCCAACATGAGCCACGAGATCCGCACCCCCATGACCGCGATCCTCGGGTTTGCGGAGTTGCTGGATCCCGACGGCGAAGACGAGCGCCTGACCGGCGAGGATGCCGCGGTCGCGCTGCGGACGATTCGTCGGCACGCCCGCCACCTGCTGACCGTGCTCGACGATATCCTGGATGTGTCGAAAATCGAAGCCGGCCGGTTGCGCCTGGAGCGCTTGGCGGTCGATCCGCGCGCGCTCGCTGAGGAAACCGCGGCGATGATCGAGGCGCGTGCGCGCGAGAAAGGCCTGGAGCTTCACGTGGAGATCGCGGCGCAGACGCCGGCCCACATGTGTTGCGACCCCACCCGGCTGCGCCAGATCCTGCTCAATCTGCTGAGCAATGCCGTCAAGTTCACGGCCCACGGCTCGGTGACCCTGCGACTCACCGCGCCGGCGGCAGACCGCGTCGCCTTCAGCGTCATCGATACCGGGATTGGCATGAATGCCGAGGCGCTGGAAACCACGCGGCGCTTCGAGGCCTTCTCCCAGGCCGACTCCAGCACCACACGACGCTTCGGCGGCACCGGGCTTGGCCTGCGGATCTCGCATGCCCTCGCGCGCCTGTTGGGCGGCGCACTCGCGATCGAGTCGGTCGCCGACCAGGGCAGCACCTTTACCTTGACGCTGCCGGTGAACGTCGAGGAGGTGACGGCACCTGCACCGACACCGGCTGCGCAAGCATCGGGCGATGACATCCATCGGGCCAGCAGTGCGCGTGAGGCCTCCGTGACCCGCCGGCCAGCGGCAGCCAGCCTTGCCGACGTACGCGTCCTGCTCGCCGAGGATGGTCCTGACAACCAGCGCCTGATCTCCTTCCATCTCGAGCGTGCCGGCGCCCGGGTCAGCGTGGCCGGGAACGGGCTGCTGGCAGTCCAGCAGATCGAAGCAGCCGATGCCGACTCACGTCCGGATGTGGTGCTGATGGACATGCAGATGCCGGAGCTCGACGGCTACGGCGCGACCCGCCGCCTGCGCGAGCAGGGATTCACCGGCCCGATCATCGCGGTGACCGCGCACGCGATGTCAGGCGATCGCGAGCGCTGCCTTGCCGCCGGCTGCGACGACTACCTGACCAAACCCATCGACCGGGGCCTGCTCATCGCGACGGTTCAACGCCACGCAGCGACACTCGAGCGGTCCGCCGCTGAGCCGGTGAGCGCCCACACCGCCGCCTGACGTATACTTTCGCTCCAGCCCCTCGCCGACCCGAGCCCCACGGCGGATCCCATGTTCGACTTCACCCTGTTCGCCGCCGCGTTCGTGACGTTTTTCGTCGTGATCGACGTCCCTGGCGTCGCACCCATTTTCGCGAGCCTGACCGAAGGCACCGACGCCCGCCACCGCCGGCGCATGGCACTGCGCTCGGTGACGATCGCCACCGTGGTGCTGGTCGGCTTCGCCTATGGCGGGGAGTGGCTGCTCGGCGCGCTGCACATCAGCCTGGATGCCTTCCGTGCCGCCGGTGGCGTGCTGCTGTTCCTGATCGCGCTCGACATGGTGTTCGAGAAGCGTACCAAGCGTCGCGAGGAGCGCGCCGAGGCCCTGAGCGAAAGCGATGAATCGCTCCCCGGGACGCACGAGGACATCTCGGTCTTCCCGATGGCCATCCCCATGCTGGCCGGCCCGGGGGCGATCGCCTCCATCATGCTGTTCATGTCGCAGGCCGGCGGCGCAGTGGGCGCACAGCTGTCGATCCTGCTCGGCCTCGGCGTGAATCTTGCGATCTGTCTGGTCGTGTTCCTGCTGATCGGCCCAGTGATGCGGCTGATGGGCGAGACGCTCGCGGCGATGATCACCCGCATCCTCGGCGTGATCCTGGCAGCGCTTGCCGCGCAGTTCATCTTCGACGGGATTCGCGGGGCGCTGCTGGGGGGGTGACCGGGGAGAGGTCTTGAATGGTGGCCAGGGGCGGAATCGAACCACCGACACGCGGATTTTCAGTCCGCTGCTCTACCAACTGAGCTACCTGGCCGCATAGGCAAGACGCGGTATTAAAGCGGCAGGCCCCGGTGGAGTCAAGGACGGCCACGCGTTCCAGCACGTCGCTGCCCCCGCCACCATTTTGACATATCCACAAGCCATGCTTAATCTCCTGTGCTCACCCGCAAGCGGCTGCCGGCAGGATGCCGGGGCCCGAAGGCACGACGTATGGCCTCTGTCTCTGCCGCTGCCCCCGCGGCGACATCTGCGACGGTGCCAGGGCAGGACGCCCGGGAAAGCCTCGCTGACGCCTGGATCCGCATCCGCGGACTGAGTGAACGGCTGGCCGCGCCGCTGGCGCCGGAAGACCAGGTCATCCAGACCATGCCCGACGTCAGCCCGACGAAGTGGCACCTCGCGCACGTCACCTGGTTCTTCGAACGCTTCGTGCTGCAGGCGGCGCTGCCCGACTACCGGCCCTGTGACGAGCGCTGGCACTACCTGTTCAATTCCTACTACCACACGGTCGGCCAGATGCATGCCCGGACCCGCCGTGGGCTGATTTCCCGACCAACCGTCGCCGAGATCCTCGCCTGGCGGGCACAGGTCGATGCGGCCATGGCCCCGCTGCTGGCACGCGCCACCGAGGACCCGGAGCTGGCCTTCCTGATCACCCTCGGCCTGAACCACGAGCAGCAGCACCAGGAGCTGCTGCTGACCGACATCCAGCACGTGCTCTGGAGCAATCCGCTCGGGCCGGCGTACGACCCCGCGCTGCCCCTGCCATCTTCACGTGAAGCCCCCGCCCTGAGCTGGCAAGAGCAGCCCGGCGGCGAGGTGATGATCGGTGCCGCAGACGGCCCACACTTCTGCTTTGACAATGAAACGCCTCGGCACGCGGTGGCCTTGCGCCCATACGCACTGGCCAGCCGGCTTGTGACCAACGACGAATACCAGGCCTTCATCGACGATGGCGGCTATCGCGATGCGGCCCTGTGGCTGTCCGACGGGTGGGCCCAGGTGCAGACCGAAGGCTGGTGCGCACCACTGTACTGGTCGGAAGACGGCCAGCGGGTGTTTACCCTGGGAGGCTGGCGGGAGATCGACCCGCACGCGCCGGTCAGTCATGTGTCGTTCTACGAGGCCGAGGCCTATGCCCGCTGGGCCGGCGCACGCCTGCCGACCGAGGCGGAATGGGAAGCGGCCGCGGCCACCCGGCCCATCCAGGGCAACCTGCTCGAGACCGGCTGGCTGGCCCCGGCTGCCGCCGCAGCGCCCGGGCTGACGCAGCTGTTCGGGGACGCCTGGGAATGGACCGCCTCGCCGTACATGGCCTATCCGGGCTTTCGCCCCCTGGCCGGCTCGCTCGGCGAGTACAACGGCAAGTTCATGTGCAACCAGATGAGCGTGCGCGGGGGGGGCTGCCTGACCTCGGTAGATCACCTGCGCGCCAGCTACCGCAGTTTCTTTTACCCCCACCAGCGCTGGCAGGTGCTGGGCTTCCGGCTGGCCCGGGACCTCGACTGAAGGACGATGACCATGCCGCAGGACGCCGTACCAGAACTCAGCGATTACCAGCCGACCCTGGCCGACGACCGCGAGGCCATTCTCACCGGGCTGACGGCGCCGCAGAAACACCTGGCGCCGAAGTATTTCTACGACGCGCGCGGTTCGGCGCTGTTCGACCGGATCTGCGAGCTGCCCGAGTACTACCCGACCCGCACGGAACTCGCCATCATGCGCGAGCGGGCCGGCGACATTGCCGCGGCGGTCGGCCCGCGTGCCTGCCTGGTGGAGTTCGGTTCGGGGTCGAGCGTCAAGATCCGCCTGCTGTTAAAGGGCCTGGACCACCCGGCCGCCTATGTGCCGGTCGAAATTTCCCGCAGCCATCTGCTGGCGGCCGCCGGGGAAATCGCCCGCGAATTTCCGGCCCTCGAGGTCCTGCCCGTCTGCGCGGACTTCACCCAGCCCTTCGAACTGCCGGCCACCGACGAACCGATGGCCCGCGTGGTGGCCTGGTTTCCAGGCTCGACCATCGGCAATTTCGAACCCAAGGAAGCCCGACGACTGCTCGAGGTGATGCGCCAGCAGGTCGGCGACAACGGCGGGCTGTTGATCGGCGTGGACCTGCAGAAGGACCGGGGCCTCCTCGAGCGGGCCTACAACGATGCCGCCGGTGTCACCGCCGAGTTCAACCTCAACCTGCTGCGTCGCCTGAACCGCGAGCTCGGGGCAAACTTCGACCTGCGCGCCTTCCGCCACCATGCCCATTACGACGCCGCCCGCGGGCGCATCGAGATGAATCTCATCTCCCTGCGGACGCAGCAGGTGGCGCTGGCGGGCACCACGCTCAGCTTCGACGAGGGCGAGGTCATCGTCACCGAGTACTCACACAAGTTCACCCGCGAGGGCTTTGCCGAGCTTGCGGCCAGCGCCGGGTTCAGGGTCGCGCAGGTGTGGACCGACCCCGCGGCGCTGTTCAGCGTGCAGTGGCTGGAAGCGGCGCGCTAGTCGCTGTCGGGCACGAAGCCTTCCGGCGCCGCCGACCCCTCACCGAAAAAGAACTTCTCCATCTCCTCCTCGAGGAACTTGCGCGCCTTCGGCTCGATCGGGGTGAGCCGGTATTCGTTGATCAGCATGGTCTGATGACCCAGCCACTTCTGCCAGGCCTCCCGCGAGACATTGGCGTAAATCCGCTGGCCGAGCTCGCCAGGATAAGGCATGCGATCCAGGCCCGGCGCTTCCTGGCCCAGCAGCACGCAGTTCACCATTCGGGTCATCAGTTCTCTCCCTGCAGGGCCGCGAGCAGCTGCGCCACCGGCGCGGCCAGCCCGAGGCGAGGTGGCTGCTGCGGGTTATACCAGAGCAGCGGCGCGTCCTCCATGCCGCCATCGGCCACGCCAGGCTCGTCAGGCGTTACCGCCCCCGTGTCGTGCGCCATGACCGGCACGGCCAGCGGATGGATGTCGAGATCGAAATGCGTGAAGGCGTGGGGCAGCACCGGCAGTGTCCGCACCGGCCCCGTGGCGACCAGCCCGCAGCCCCCCAGCACCGCTGCGAGCTCCCCGGGATCAGCGAATTCCGGAGGGGCCCACAGGCCGCCCCAGAGGCCCCGCGGCGGACGTCGCCGCAGCAGCACGCGAGCAGTGCCATCCATGGCGAGCAGCATGTGGGTCCGGCGTCGCGGCCGTTCGCGCCGCGGGCGGGGTGCGGGCAGCGCCTCCACCCGGCCCTCGCGGCGGGCAACACAGTCGTCCACCAGCGGGCATAGCGTGCAGGCCGGTCGGCGCCGGGTGCAGACGGTGGCCCCGAGATCCATGATCGCCTGGGTGTAAGTGGCGGTGTCGCGCACCGGGGTCAGCACATCGGCCAGCGCCCAGAGCTCTCGCTCCACCGCAGGCGCGCCCGGCCAGCCGTCGATACCGCGATGACGACAGAGCACGCGGCGGACATTGCCATCCAGGATCGGCTGGCGCTGCCCGCAGGCCAGCGCGAGGATGGCCCCGGCGGTCGAGCGCCCGATCCCCGGCAGCGCCATCACCGCCGCCAGTTCCCGGGGAAACGCGCCACCGTGCTCGCTGACCAGCAGCCCGGCCGCGCGGTGCAGGTTGCGCGCCCGGGCGTAGTAGCCCAGGCCCGACCACAGGTGCAGCACCTCGTCCAGGGGCGCCGCGGCCAGGGCATGCACATCGGGGAACGCCCCCATGAAGCGCTGGTAGTAGCCGATCACGGTCTGGACCTGGGTCTGCTGGAGCATGATCTCCGACACCCACACCCGATAAGGCGTGGGCTGCTGCTGCCAGGGCAGATCGTGGCGCCCGTGACGGGCGTGCCAGGCGAGCAGGCGCTCGGGGAAGCCTGCGGGCAACCCGACCGGGTGTGCGCTCAAGGCGCCCCGTCCGGCTGGCCGGCGCGCTGTTCCACCGCCGCGAGCAGGTCGAGCGTACCGCCCACCAGGCTGCGGCGCAGGGCACGGCGCCCGAGCAGCGGCGGCACCCAGAAATCCGGCTCCAGGGCGACCGTGAGCTCAAGCCGCGTAGTGCCCACCTCGTCGCTCAGCCGCCAGTCGGACCGCCCCTGGCGGAGATCGCTGCGCGCCGGATCGGTGATCGCCACGATGCGTGCCGGCGCCGACTCCTGCATGCGCTCGACGCGGGCCACGCTGCTGCAGAAAAACAGCACGCAGCCCCGGATCACGGTCAGGACTTCAGGCTCACCGCCAGTCGACCGCTCGACGCGGCTCTCGGTCACCGCGGGATTGAGCTCACCGAGCCGGTCATAGTCGGTCAATACACTCCAGACCGCCTCGCGCGGCGCCGCCAGCCGCACCTCGAGTTCCAGGGCATACACCCCGTCGGTGACCGAAAACGCCTGCGACAGCACTTCGACGGCCTCCGCGACCCGCAGCGGAACCAGCGCGAGCGCCGCCATCAGTCCGGCACCTGCGACCCCCGGGGCAAGTCTCATGGCTGCTCTCCGGTCGTGGCAGCGGCCAGGTACGCCAGGGCCAGCGCGTCGATCCGACCCACGGCGTCCGCGCCATCGCGGGCCAGGCGACGCTTCACCAGCGCCGGCCCGATCACCGGCGGGACCCAGAACGCCGGCGTCATCTGCATGTCGAAGACCACCTCGGTGCCACCGTCGGGCAGCGCGTAAAAACGCCAGCGCGACAGACCGTCGTGCAGGTCGCTGGCGGAAGGCTCCACCCGCGCCACGATCGTCGCGCCGGGCTCGAGTGCCAGGCGCTCGACCCGGTGGACGCTGCGACAGAAGAACAGTACACATCCGCGGACCGTCGTGTAGACGCGGGGCTCCCCGTCGGGTCCGATGCTGTCGCAGACCCCGGCCGCGGTGATCGCGCTGCTGATCCGGGTGAACAGCGTGTAGTCGGCCAGCACGGCGTAGACCGCCTCGGGCGGGGCACGATAACGGGTGACGCTGTGCAGGGTATAGGTCCCGCGCGCATGCTCGATCTCCAGGGCCACGATCGCGGGCGCGGCCTCGGCGATTGCCACGGACGGGCTGACAGTCCACACCAGGAGGGCCAGCAGCGCGAGCATCGGCTGACGCCCAGGACGCGGCCCCGGCTGCCGCGCAAAGTCTTCAGCCATTGCCACCCAGGATGCGGCCAATCCGACGGCGCAGACGCTCCTCGGACGACTCGCTACGCTCGGCGTCCTCACCGCGCGCCTCGCCTTCATCGGGCGCCGTGTCGTCGTCTTCCGGATCGCGTGGCCGGCTGATCCCGAGACGGTCGCGAAGCAGCTCCTCGGCGCGGCCACGGACCTGGTCGCGGACCTCGTCGGTGACCATGGCACCGAAGTCCGGGCGGATGCGCGGCTCGGCGAGCGCCCCGTCGATCCGCAGCGGCAGACGCCGGCCGCGCAGATCGGCCATGGCCGGGTCCCGGGCCAGCTCCGGCCGATCAAGCAGCGTCGCATCCAGCCGATAGTCGAGGGTGGCCGCCGCGAGATCGACGCGGCCCTGTCCATCCAGGCGCATGAACGGCAGCAACGCGATGAAATCCCGGTTGTCCAGCACACCGTCGGTGACCCGAGCGGTGCCCGTGACCTCCGAGAACTCCGTGCGCGGCGGCGTGGGCGCTTCGGGCCGGGCCTCCTGGCGCAGTGTCGCGCGGGCGCTGCGCACCTGATGCCAAACATCCACGCCCTCCCAGGCGCCATCGGTCAGCCCGAAGACGATGTCACCGTTCAGCTGGCGGCGCATGTCGCCGAGCGTCGCGCCAGTGGCCCGCAGTTCGAAGGCGCCCTCGATGAGGCCAGTCAAGTGCTCGACCTCGAACATCGCGGCGCTGAGGGCACCGAGCTGCACGCCCGTGACGCGCTCGTTCAGCGACAGCACGGGCGCCTCGCCGCGCACATCGATCCGGATATCGCCCTGATAGCGGCCCTCGAAAAACTCCGAGCGCACCGGATGCAGGCGCAGACGGCCGTCCCCGGCATTCAGCCCGAGCACCAGGTTACGGAACGTCAGCCCCCCGAGGATCGCCTCGCCGACGCGAAGCTCGCCTTCCGCGGCAAGCTCGCGCAGCAGCTCGACCGGAATCTCGACGGCGTCGATATCGCCCGTCTCGCCCGGTGCCTCGGTCGCCTCTTCCGCCGGCGGCAGGTAGCGGTCGGCATTGATGCGATCGACGTCGAGATCGAAGAACAGCCGCCCGGCGACGCTGCCCAGCGCGCCGGTCAGGGTCGTGTCATCGAGGCGCAGCTGCAGGCCGGTGATCCGCAGGTCCTCCCCCGCCAGCGCGAGCTCGCCGCGGAGATCGACGCGGGTCAGCGCCGTGGCGTCGGCCGGCGTATAGTCGATCTCCAGCAGGCGCAATGTCTCGCGCGCCGAGAACTGAGCCACCTCGAAGGCGCCGGCGACCTGCAGGGCATCGGCCGTCTCGCCCTGCAGGCTGGCGCTCAGCACCAGACCGAGCAGCTCCGCGCGCAGGCCATCGAGAGTGAAAGTGCCGGTCTCGAGCCCCGCCTGCACCGCCGCGGCCTGGACGCGCGCCTGCTGGCGGCCCGCGGGGATTTCGTCGCCACGGGCGCTCAGGTCGAGCTGCAGGCGCTCGAGCATCAACTCGCCGGCCGCCAGGTCGAGCGTCAGCACACCCCGGCCGGAAAGCTCGGCGGCCAGGGCAGGACGCTGCTGCTGGAGGGCCAGACCGAACGAGAGATTCGCGGGTTCGCCGAAAGCCAGCGCATCCAGCTCGAGGCGCATGTTCTCCAGCAGGTAGACCTGGTCGGCCTGGGCGTCGACCCACTGCACGCGGGCATCGACCAGCTCGATCCCGCCTATGCGCAGGTCAGCCAGGTCGAAAGCAGCGCCCTCATCGGCCGGCGCCCGTGCGGCGTCGGCGGGCTCGGCGGCGTCTCCGGCGAGGTCCGCCCAGTTGTTGTTGCCCTGGGCATCGACCGCGAGGTTCAGGCGCAGGCCGGCCAACCGCAGCGTCCCCAACTCCACTTCCCTTGAGAACAGGGGCAGCAGCCGCAGGCTGGCGGAGAACGCCTCGATCCGGGCAAAAGGCTCGTCGCCGAAGCCAGGCGCATTGCCGAGCTCCATGGCGCCGGAGGTGATCCGCAGCCAGGGAAACAGCCGCAGTTCGAGATCGCCCTCGATCACGAAACTGCGGCCGGTCTCGGCCTCCACGCTGGCCGCGATCCGGTCGCGGTAGTCGTTGGGATCGAACAGCAGCGCGACCAGCACGACGACCAGCACCAGCACACCGACGATTCCCGCAACGGCGAACAGCAGCAGTTTCAGCAGGCGACCCATGACACACTACCCGGCAACTTCCAGTGTCGTCACTCTACTACGACGACAGTGGCCGCGACATGTCACGGCGGTACTGGATGGAGAAACTGATGAGGTGGTTTGCCGTGCTTGCAGCGGCGGGAAACTGGAGCGGGTGATGGGAATCGAACCCACGTCATCAGCTTGGGAAGCTGAGGTTCTACCATTGAACTACACCCGCATAGCCTTGGAGTATAGCGCGAGGTCAAGGCCGGGTGAATCCGTCGCTGCCCGGCCGTGCGACCCCGAAGCCGCCCCAGAGCAACCCCAGAACGCGGCGGCTTTCCGGTAGACTCCGCGCGATGATCAGCGACCCTTCCTCACCCACCGCGCCGTTCGCGCGCCGGGTACGCAGCTTCGTGCGCCGTGCCGGACGGCTCACGCCGGCCCAGGCCCGCGCCCTCGAGGTCCTCGGCCCCGGGCGCCTGCTCCCGGGAGCCGGCGGGCGGCTCGAACTCGACGCGGTGTTCGGCCGCACGGCGCCCCGGGTGCTGGAGATCGGCTTCGGCGACGGCGAAGCGCTGGTGGCCATGGCCAGGCGACTGCCCGACGTGGACTTTCTCGGGCTCGAGGTGCACGAGCCGGGGGTCGGCCACCTGCTGTTGCGCCTGGAGGCCGAGGGACTGACGAATGTCCGGCTGATCTGCCACGACGCCGCTGAGGTGATCGAACACCGGCTACCCGTGGACGCCTTCGCCGCGATCAACATCTTCTTCCCCGATCCCTGGCCGAAGAAGCGTCACCACAAGCGCCGGCTGGTGCAGCCGCCGTTGATCGGCGCACTGGCGCAACTGCAGGTCACCGACGGTCTGCTCCACCTGGCCACGGACTGGGTACCCTACGCCGAGCACATGGCGGAAGTGCTGGCGACCCGCCCCGAGTATCGCCGCATCGAGGACGGCGAGGTTGCGGCCGAGCCGCTGGCCTGGCGCCCGGAAACCAAGTTCGAGCGCCGCGGACTGAAGTTGGGCCATGAAGTACGGGATCTGTTCTACCGGAAGGTCTGACGCGGCGATGCCCCCCGGGAAAGCGCTACCACGCCCACCCCTCCACATCGACCTCCACCCGGCCGCCGCGGCAGCGTACGGGCAGCGCGCGCAGGCGTGCGCCGGGGCAGGGGCCTGCGACACACTGGCCATCCGTCGGATCGAATACCGCGCCATGCGAGGCACACAGCAGCCACTGGCCGTCGCGATCGAAGAAGCGATCGGGGCGCCAGTTCAGCTGATGTCCCGCGTGCGGACAACGATTCTCGTAGGCGAACAGGCGCTGCTGGCGCTGGACGACGAACCCCGGCAGCGGCCAGTCCCCCTGGCCGCTGGTGAATTCGCGTGCCCCGGGGTCCGCCAGCTCGGTCAGCGCACAGACCGCCAGCCAACGCGCCATCAGTGGAGATTTCCGCAGCAGGCTGCTGGGCGCCGGGGCACCCGATCAGTACACTCCGGCGCATGAGCCATCCCACATCCGATGCCGCCGAGCAGGCGTTCTACGAGGCCTTCCGCACGGGCAACCTGGCCGCCATGCGCGAGATCTGGGCCGCGCACGACAGCATTTACTGCATCCATCCCCGGGGCGAGCCACTGCTCGGCCGGGAGGCGGTGCTGAACAGCTGGCGTGACATCCTCGGCCGTGGCGCGGTGGGCATTCATGCCGAACCGCTGTCGAGCAGCGTCGGCGCCAACCTCGCCATCCACCTCGTCACCGAACAGCTGCTCGACCCTGACGGGCGCATCGTCGGCCTGGTGCTGGCCACCAACGTCTATGAACTGACCGACCAGGGGTGGCGCATGCTGATGCATCACGCCTCGCCTGCGCCCGCGCCCACCGCGGCGCGGGGACAGCCGCTGCACTGACGCGCTCGCCGGGCGCGCAGCACAGGTCATGTCACTGCGCCCGCCGGGGCCGGCGTGTGCACCGGCATGCGGCGCATCAGGTAGATCACCAGCAGCATGGCCGGCACGCCGAGCAGGCAGGAATACACGAAGAACAGCGGATAGCCGACGGCATCGACCACCGCGCCCGCGGCGCCGCCGATCACCTTGCCCGGTAACGTCATCAGCGAGCTGAACAGCGCGTACTGGGTCGCCGTATACGCGGTGTTGGTCAGGCCGGAGAGATAGGCGATGAACGCCGAGATCGCGAGCCCCCCGGCCAGGTTGTCGGCGCTGATGGTGATCACCAGCATCCACAGTTCCGGGCCCATGAGCGCAAGCACCGCGAACAGCAGGTTGGTGACTGCGGCGAGGATGGCGCCGGCCAGCAGCACCCGCATGACCCCGTAGCGGGGCACCAGTACGCCCCCGAGCACCCCGCCGACGATGGTCATCGCGACCCCGTAGATGCCGCTGACATTGGCGATCTGGGCCAGCGTGAAGCCATGCTGGATGTAGAACGGATTGGCCATCACCCCCATGGTGATGTCGGTGACCCGGTAGAGCCCGATGAAGGCCAGGATCACCAGCGCGAGCTGGCCGTTGCGGGTGAAGAAGTCCACGAACGGGCAGACCACCGCGCCGATCAGCCAGCCGAGGGCATTGCGCAGGCGTTCGGGCAGGTGCGCATTGCGGGTCATGAACCGCTGCACGCGCGCCTCCATGAACACCGTATCGCGGGTCAGCCGGGTCTCGGGCTCCCGACTGGCCAGCACCGCCGCCACCCCGATCCCGACCAGGCCTGCCATCACCGTGTAGACCCCCGTCCAGCTCAGAAAGGTGGCGATGTGCAGCGCGCCGGCCCCGCCGGTCAGCAGCGCCAGCCGGTAGCCGAACACATAGGTCGCGGCCATGGCCGCCTGGCGATCCGGCGGGGCGGCCTCGATGCGCCAGGCATCGATGGCAACGTCCTGGGTGGCCGAGCCGAAGGCGACCAGCACCGCAAAGGCGGCCATGCGCCAGAGCTCCTGCAGCGGATCGGTATGGGCCATGCCGAGCAGCCCCGCCGCGATCATCAGCTGGGCCAGCAGGATCCAGCTGCGTCGCCGACCGAACACGCGATGCAGCAGTGGCAGGGCCACCCGGTCGACCACCGGAGACCACAGCACCTTGATCGAGTAGGTGATCCCCACCCAGCTGAACAGGCCGATGGCCGTGCGCGAGACCCCGGCTTCGGTCAGCCAGGCCGAGAGCGTGGAGAACACCAGCAGGAAGGGCAGCCCGGCGGAGAACCCGAGACAGGCCATGGCGGCGATGCGCGGGTGCGCGTAGACCGCCCAGGCCTCGCGCCAGCTGCGCCGCGGGGGCGAGGCGTGCTGGTCGCCCTGGGTGCCCGAGTCAGAGCTTGTGGTCATAGTCGATGGTCAACGGCGCATGATCGGAGAACCAGCTGTCCTTGTAGACCTGCGCCTGGCGGACCCGACCGGCCAGCCCGGGGGTGACGACCTGATAGTCGATCCGCCATCCCACGTTGTTCTCGCGGGCGCGGCCGCGATTGGACCACCAGGTGTACTGGTCGGGCTGGTCGTTGACCTGACGGAAGGCGTCGACGAAGCCGCGGCGGCCGAACAGCTCGTCCATCCACGCCCGCTCCTCGGGCAGAAAGCCGGAATTCTTCTGGTTGCTCTTCCAGTTCTTGAGGTCGATCGGCTTGTGGGCAATGTTCCAGTCGCCGCAGACCACGTATTCGCGACGTCGGCGGCGCAGCCGTTCCAGATGCGGGCCGAAGCCGTCGAGAAACCGCCATTTGGCCTCCTGTCGGGCCTCACTGGAGCTGCCCGAGGGGAGATAGACCGAGACCACGGCGACGTCGTCGAACTGCGCCTCGACATAGCGCCCCTCGGCGTCGAACTCCTCGATACCAAGTGCGGTGATGATGCGTTGCGGGCGCCGGCGGGTGTACAACGCCACGCCGCTGTAGCCTGGCTTCACCGCGTCGACATACCAGCAGTGATAGCCCTCCGGACGGAACGCGGGATCGCTCAGCTGGTGTTGCTGGGCCTTGGTTTCCTGGATGCAGACGACGTCGGCGGCCTGGGCGGCGAGCCAGTCGAAGAAGCCTTTTCTATGCGCGGCACGGATGCCGTTGGCGTTCAGGGTAATGATGCGCATCAACCGGGAAAGCTCCAGAGCAACAGACAGGAGGGTCGCGGCCTGCAAGAGACCTGACCGGACAAGGTGTCGGGTGTATCATAATCGCTCATCCGTAGCGCAGCCGCCCACATGCAGGCCTACAAATCACAATTCCTCGAGCTGGCGCTGGAACTCGGCGTGCTCAAATTCGGCGAGTTTCGCCTGAAATCGGGACGCGTCAGCCCGTATTTCTTCAATGCCGGGCTGTTCAACACCGGCTACGCGGCCGCCAAGCTGGGCCGCTACTATGCCGCGGCCATCATCGATTCCGGAATCGAGTTCGACATGCTCTTCGGGCCGGCCTACAAGGGCATCCCGCTGGTGGCGCTCGCCGCCGCCGCGCTCGCTGAACACCACGACGAAGACGTCCCCTTTGCGTTCAATCGCAAGGAAGCCAAGACTCACGGGGAAGGCGGCCTGACCATCGGCGCCCCGGTGGAGGGTCGGGTACTCATCGTCGACGACGTCATCACCGCAGGCACCGCCATCGGCGAAGCGGTCAATCTGATTCGCGCCGCGGGGGCGGTCCCGGCCGGCGTGGTGATTTCGCTCGACCGGCAGGAACTTGGCAAGGGGACGCGCTCGGCCGTGCAGGAAGTCGAGGCCGCCCTCGAGGTACCGGTGCGCAGCATCGTGCGCCTGGAAGACCTCATCGAGCACCTCGAGGAATCCAGCGAATTCGGCCAGCACCTGCCGGCCGTGCAGGCCTACCGCAACCGCTACGGTGCGAACGGCGACGAGCTGCTGGCCTGAAAACACCTCGCACTGCGGCACGGTTCGCGTTTTTTCGGTCGTGCACGTGACCGGGCGCACATCGCGCCAGTAGGCGCTCCGGGCCCGGTCTGCTATCGTCTCGGTATGTGCTTTGCCGTTCGTATACCTACTCTGGCAGCTCTGGCCATCGCCGGCGCGGCGATGCTCGCCAGCGGCCTGCTGGCGGCCAACCCCACCTATCGCTGGGTGGATGATCAGGGCGTGGTCCACTACGGCGATCGTATTCCTCCGGAATATGCCGATCAACGCAGCGATGTGCTGAACCGACACGGCGTCGCCGTCGGCAGCCGCGAAGGCGTGCGCACGGCGGAGGCACGCGAGGCGGAAGCGCGCGAGGCGGAAGCGCGGGCCGAGCGCAATGCTCAGCAACGTCGCGACCGGGTGTTACTCGACACCTACCTGTCCGTGGAAGAGATCCGCATGCTGCGGGACCGGCGACTGGAAATGCTGCAGGCCCAGCTCGACGTCACCGCCAGTACGCTTGAACGCCTGTACCAGCAGTTGCACGACCTCGAGATGATTGCCGCGGAGTATCGCCCCTACAATGACGATCCAGAGGCGGAACGGATCCCGGAGGATCTTGCGCGCGACCTGGCCGCGGTGCAGGGTTCCGTGCTTGACTACGAGCGCACGCTCGACCAGGGCCGCGAGGAACAGCTCCGGCTGATGGACCGTTTCGAAGCCGATATCCTGCGCTTCGAGGAACTGCAGGCCTACCAGCAGCGCCGACGCCAGTAGCCCGCAGCCATCAACCTCTGCCCGTGTGGCCGAAGCCCCCCTCGCCGCGCTCACTGGCGGCGAACTCCGACACCACTTCGAACTGCGCCTGCAGCACCGGCACGATCACCAGCTGGGCGATCCGTTCTCCCGGCTCGATGGTGAAGGCGGCCTGCCCGCGATTCCAGCACGAAACCATCAGTTGGCCCTGGTAGTCCGAATCGATCAGGCCCACCAGGTTGCCCAGGACCAGGCCATGACGATGTCCAAGCCCGGAGCGCGGCAGGATCACCGCGGCCAGCCCGGGATCGGCGAGATGGATGGCGATGCCGGTCGCCACCAGCGCCGTCTCCCCGGAGGCGAGCGTGAGCGCCGCGTCCAGGCAGGCCCTCAGGTCGATGCCGGCCGAACCCGGTGTGGCGTATTCCGGCAAAGGCCAGTGCGGACCCAGCCTGGCATCGAGCACCCGCAGCTGAACACGCACCGCAGCGTGAGTGCTCACGGGACCACCGCGGCATCTTCGGGGCGGCTGCGGGTGGCAATCAGGGCGATCAAGGCCTCGGCCAGTTCGCGCTTCGGCGCCCGCGCAAAGACCTGACAGCCTTCCTCGGGCCAGAGCACCAGCAACTCGTTATCCTCGGTGTCGAACGCCCGTCCCGGCCCAACCTGGTTGGCCACGATCATGTCGAGCTGCTTTCGCGCCAGTTTCTCACGGGCATGGCGCTCGACCTCGCAGGTCTCGGCGGCGAACCCGACGGTAAAGGGCCGCGAGGCCAGCGCGGCAACGCTGGCCAGCACGTCCGGCGAGCGATCGAGCGTCAGGGTCAGGGTGGCATCGCGTTTCTTGATCTTCTCTCCGGCATATTCGCGGGGCCGATAGTCGGCCACCGCGGCCGCACCGATGAAGATGTCGCAGTCGCCCACCCGGCGGTGCACTGCCTCATGCAGCTCGGCGGCCGTCTCGACATCGACGCGTTCGACGCCCGGCGGCGTGGCCAGGGCCACCGGGCCGGTCACCAGCACCACCCGCGCACCCGCCTCACGGGCGGCGGCGGCCAGCGCGAACCCCATCTTCCCGGAGCTGCGGTTGGTGAGATAGCGCACAGGATCGATGGGCTCGCGGGTGGGCCCGGCCGTGATCATCACAGTGCGGCCGGCCAGTGGCCCGGCCGGGTCCTTGAGCACGGCGGCCACCAGGGCCTGCGGTTCGAGCATGCGCCCGGGGCCGGTCTCCCCACAGGCCTGATCGCCGATACCCGGACCGAGCAGGGTCACCCCGCGGGCCGCAAGCACCTCGCAGTTCGCGCGGGTGGCGGGGTG
This sequence comes from Gammaproteobacteria bacterium, assembly GCA_007693855.1. GTDB lineage: Bacteria > Pseudomonadota > Gammaproteobacteria > Steroidobacterales > PWYM01 > PWYM01. Next base: position 21,408 of record RECU01000028.1, read on the forward strand.
GGCCCACATCAACCGGTTCATGGCAGGGGCCAGGTACACCGGGGCGTCGGTAGCCAGGCACAGCGTGCTCAGCAGGTCGTCAGCCAGCCCGTGGGCCAGTCTGGCGAGACACTGGGCCGTCGCCGGGGCGATCAGCACGCAGTCAGCCCAGCGCGCCAGCTCGATATGCCCCATCGCCGCCTCTGCCGCGGCATCCCAGAGGTCCTCGCGGACCGGGCGTCCGGACAGCGCCTGCAGGGTGGCGGCACCGATGAACTCGCGGGCGCCGCGGGTCATGACCACCTGCACTTCGCAGCCGCGTTCCCGCAGGGCACGCACCAGTTCGGCGCTCTTGTACGCCGCGATTCCCCCGGTCACGCCGAGGAGCACCCGCTGTTGGCCGGCCACACCACTCTCCCGTGAATCGACGCCGGCCAAGCTTACGGGCGGCCCGGGCGGAATGCCACTCGTCGGCCAACTGCCGAGAAAGACCGCTCGCGACAGCGGCGACACAGGTGTTCAATGGCCCGCATGACCACCCGCAACCCACTCATGGAGCGCCTCTCCCGGCGCGGTGTCCAAAGCCTGGAAGACAGCGAGCTGCTCGCGCTGGTGCTGGGGCGCAGCCGTCCGGGCGGCGCGGCCCGTCAGGTGCTGGAACGCGGGCGTGGCGTGGCGGCGCTGTTTCGCGCGCCCCGGAGCGCATTCCCGGGTCCGGCCGGGCTGATGGCCTGGGCCAAGCTGCAGGCGGCGCGGGAACTGCATCTCCGCAGCCTCGCGGAGCCTCTGGCCTCGCGCCCGCTGCTGGACCACCCTGCCGCCACCGAGGCCTGGCTGCGGGCCGCGTTGGCCCCCCTGGAACACGAGCTGTTCATGTGCCTGCACCTGGACAACCGCCATCGCCTGATCCACCCGGACGTGCTCTTCCGCGGCACGGTCGACGGTGCTTCGGTCTACCCTCGTGAGGTCGTCAAAAGCGCGCTGGCCCACAATGCCGCCGCGGTCATCCTGGCGCACAATCATCCCTCGGGCGTCGCCGAGCCCAGCATCGCCGATGAACAGATCACCCGCCGCCTGCGCGCCGCCCTGGGACTGGTCGATATCCGGGTGCTGGATCACCTGGTCGTCAGCGCCGGCGGCTGCGTGTCGCTGGCGGCACGGGGCCTGCTCTGAGCCTGGGGGCCTACAACACGTATTGCCCTGCCGCGGGACAGCGGGTAGAATCCCCGCTCTTTTGTCGGGCACCTCCGCAGCTGTGCCCGGGTCGTATGCGAGGATAAGTCATCATGTCCAGGGTTTGTCAGGTGACCGGGAAGGGCCCGATGACGGGCAACAACGTCTCCCACGCCAACAACAAGACGCGTCGCCGGTTTCTGCCGAACCTGCACACGCACCGCTTCTGGCTGGAAAGCGAGCGGCGTTTCGTCAAGCTGCGCGTGTCCAACCACGGGCTGCGGACCATCGACAAGCGCGGCATCGAGCAGGTCGTCGCCGATCTGCGCGAGCGCGGCGAAAAGATCTGAGGAGAACCAGGCGATGCGCGACAAGATCAAGCTCGTGTCCTCCGCTGGGACCGGTCACTTCTACACCACCACCAAGAACCGTCGGCTCCATCCGGAGAAGATGGAGGTGAAGAAGTACGATCCCAAAGTGCGCAAGCACGTGCTCTACAAGGAAGCGAAGATCAAGTAAGCCCGGGCATCCCAGCCTTGGCATAAGAAAAAGGCCCGCAGTTGCGGGCCTTTTTCGTTTTCCGTCAGCCCGCGTCTCAGGCCGGCGCGTTGGCCTGTGGCGTCAACGCGTAGCCACGGACGCGTGCGGCGAAGTCCTGCAGCGACTTGATCCCCGAGTGCTCGGCCTCGTATACCCAGTCGGCAAGCTGGGCCAGCAGCTTCTCGTTGCTCTGGGCCGCGCCGTTCCACAAGGCCCGCAGACGCTCGCGATACTCCACCACCGTGGCCAGGGTCGGGCGGTGATCGAGCACTTCTGCCAGCTGCGCCCGTGCGGGCGCGTCAAGCAGTTCGGGCTGGCGCACCAGCAGACTGCGGGCACGTCGGAGCAGCGCGTTGCTGCCCTGGCGCAGCTCCATCCGAAACACCGGGAGAGTGACGTGACGGGTGTATTCACGCAGCACATGCATACGATTCACAATCACCGCGCGCAGCGTGTCGATGTCTACGGTACGCCCCGGCGCGGGCTTCACCTTCGGCCGCGGCGCGACCCGCCGGACTTTCGCCAGACCCACGGCCTGGAACACGCGAAGAAATGCCCAACCGATATCGAATTCCCAGGGCCGCATCGAGAATTTCGCCGAGCTCGGGAAGGCGTGATGGTTGTTGTGCAGCTCTTCGCCGCCGATCAGCAGGCCCCAGGGCACCAGATTGGTCGAGGCATCGTCGGACTCGAAGTTGCGGTAGCCGGTATGGTGGCCGAGCCCGTTGATCACGCCCGCGGCAAACACCGGCATCGCCGCCATCTGCACCGCAATGATGATGATGCCAGGAACCCCGAACAGCAGCAGGTCGAGCAGCACCATCAGCACAATCCCGGCCCAGGGAAAGCGCGAGTAGATCTTGCGCTCCACCCAGTCATCGGGCGTGCCACGGCCGTATTTCTCCAGCGTGGCCGGGTTGTTGGTCTCCTCGCGATAGAGTTCAGCGCCCTCGGTGAGCACGCGCTGCAGCCCGAAGACCACCGGGCTGTGGGGATCTCCGGGCTTCTCGCACATGGCGTGATGCTTGCGGTGGACGGCAACCCACTCGCGGGTGAGCATGCCGCTGGTCATCCAGATCCACAGCCGGAAGAAGTGGCGCAGCACCGGATGGAGATCGACGGCACGGTGTGCCGCGTCGCGATGCAGGTACAGCGTGACCGCCATCATGGTCACCTGTACCATGATGAACGCGGCCAGGACGTAGCCCCAGAAGCTCAGGCCCAGCAGGCCGTACAGAAAATCAGCAGGCATTATTCAGTCCTTGAAATCGTTGAAAAAAGGCTTGGGCGCACAGCATTCATGGCTGGTATTACCCACGCCGTGACACTATAGGGCAGGCGGGGATTGCTGTCAGTGCGGAATCACACGTATGGCGCCAGCCCAGTGTTGACCGGTAGGCTGCGACTAGGTTCCCCCAATGCCTGAACTCCCCGAGGTCGAGACCACGCGCCGGGGCATCGCGCCGCACCTGGAGGGCTGCATCATCGAGCAGCTGGTGGTGCGGGAGCGGCGGCTTCGCTGGCCGGTCGTGCCGGGCCTGGAAGCCCGCGTCGCTGGCGCCCGGGTGCATGCTGTCGACCGCCGCGCCAAGTACCTGTTGATCGAGACGGACCGCGGCACGGGCCTGCTCCACCTCGGCATGTCAGGCTCGCTGCGGGTCGTGCCGGCGACGCTGCCGCCGGCCCGGCACGACCACCTTGACCTGCTGCTGGACTCGCGTCGATGCATCCGCTTCAACGACCCGCGGCGTTTCGGCTCGCTGCATTGGGTCGACGACGACCCGGCGACCCATCCCCTGCTCGCCTCCCTGGGGCCTGAACCGCTCGCGGCGGCGTTCGACGGCGCGCATCTCTACCGGCTCGCCCGGGGCCTCAGGGTGGCCATCAAGCCGTTCATCATGAATGCCCGGGTGGTGGTGGGGGTGGGCAACATCTATGCCTCGGAAGCGCTGTTCCGCGCCGGCATCCACCCGCGCCGGCCGGCAGGCCGGGTGTCGCTGGCGCGGATGCAGCGCCTGGCGGCCGCGATCCGTGAGGTCCTGGCCGCGGCGATCGAGGCCGGCGGCACCACGCTGCGCGATTTCACCGACAGCGACGGCCGGCCGGGCTATTTCCGCCAGCACCTGCAGGTGTATGGCAGAGCGGATGCGCCCTGCCCGGGCTGTGGCGCGCCGCTGCGCCAGGAGGTCATTGGCCAGCGCGCGAGCTATTTCTGCCCGCGCTGCCAGCGCTAGGGGAGCGCGTCCCAGAGCACGTCCCAACAAGGCCTGTCAGTACACCAGCGCCTCGCCGGCCTCGTTGCGCGGATCGGTGGCCGCCTCGACGCGGTTATCCTCGTAGTCCCAGGTCACCACCTTGAGATTGCCGTAATCCCCACCGGTCTCCTCAAGCTGGTGGCCGCGGGCGCGCAGGCCCTCGACCACCGCGTCATCGAGGGCGCCGGGCTCATGCACCACGAGATCCGGCAGATACTGGTGATGGAAGCGACGCCGCGTCACCATCTCCCGGGCCGAGGCCTGCGCGTCGACCCGCGCCAGCACACCCAGCAGGACCATGGAGATGATCCGGCTGCCGCCGGGCGTCCCCAGGATGGCCACGCCACCCGGCGTTTCGACGAAGGTCGGCGTCATGCTGGAGAGCATGCGCTTGCCGGGCTCGATGGCATTGCCGTCGCCGGTGACCAGGCCGAAACCGTCGGGCACGCCAGGGCGGGCGGAGAAATCATCCATCTCGTTGTTGAGCAGCACGCCGGTGCCGGCGGCCATGATGCCGCTGCCGAACCAGAAGTTCAGGGTCTGGGTGACCGCTGCCCGGTTGCCGTCGGCGTCGATGATCGAGAAGTGGGTGGTCTGTGGCCCGTCCTCGCGCGCGCGGATGCCTGGCAGCCAATCACTCGGCAGCGCGCGGTCGGTGCGGATCGAGGCCCGCAGGCCCGCGGCGTACATGGGGTGGATGAGTCGAGCCACCGGTACGTCGACGAAATCGGGATCCCCCAGGTAGAGCGCGCGGTCCCGGTAACCGCGGCGCATCGCCTCGATCACCAGGTGGGTGGCGACGTCTGGCGGCATGGCCTGAAGATCGTAGCCCTCGAGAATGTTCAGGATCGTCGCGAGCACGACACCGCCAGAGGAGGGCGGCGGCGCCGAGACGATGCGCGCCTCGCGGTAGCGGGAGACGATGGGCTCGCGCTCCTTGATGCGGTAGCCAGCCAGATCCTCGAGGGTCCAGAGCCCGCCCTCGGCCTGCACGGCCGCCACCAGCGCCTCGGCCACCGGCCCCTGGTAGAAGCCTTCCCGACCCTGCTCAGCGAGACGCCGCAGGGTACGGGCGAGGTCCTGCTGGCGCAGGCGACTGCCCAGCTCGGGCAGTTCGCCCTCCGGAAAAAACACTGCGGCACTCGCGGGTGAGGCTTCGAGTTCCGCGCGTTTGCGCTCAAGACCGGTGAGCAGGCGCGGATAGACCTCAAAGCCCTCCTCGGCATAGCGGATCGCCGGTGCGAGTACGCTGCCGAGCGGCAGGCGCCCGTATTCGCGCGAGAGGTGGACCAGCGCCGCCGGCAACCCCGGAATCCCGGCCGCGAGCACGGTATCCAGCGACAGCCCGGGGATCCGCTCGCCCTGCTCATCGACGAACATGTCGCGTTGCGCCGCCGCCGGCGCCGTCTCGCGCGCATCGACCATGACCTCATGGCCGTCCTCGGCGCGGTGCAGCAGAAAGAACCCGCCGCCGCCCAGGCCCGAGCCATACGGCTCGACAACCGCCAGTGCGGCACTCACGGCCACCGCGGCATCGAAGGCGTTGCCGCCCGCCCGCAGAATTTCCTCCCCGGCCCGGGTCGCCAGCGGGTGGGGGCTCGCGATGCCGGCCTGCCCGGGGCGCTCCGGCCCCGGCGCTGCCTGGAGCGGGCCGGCGCAGCACAGGATCAGGCTGACGATCAGCAGACGGGCTATCGGCATAATCATTTCCCGGGTTCGCGGCCGCAGCGCAGCAGCAGTTCGGCCTCCACCTTTGGATGCACGAAGCCGCCAACCTCTCCGCCAAGGGTCGCGATCTCGCGGACGAGGCTCGAGGAAATGTAGCTGAACTCCTCGGTCGGCGTCAGAAACACCGTCTCCACGCGCGCTTTGAGGTGACGGTTCATGTTCGCCAGCTGGAACTCGAATTCGAAGTCCGAGACCGCGCGCAGACCGCGGATGATGACCGCCAGCGCGTGCTTCTCGGCGAACTCGACGGTCAGGCCGCTGTAGCCCATCACCTCGACATTGCTGAATTCCGCCGTGACTTCGCGAATCAGCGCCACACGCTCCATCAGGCTGAACATCGGCTTCTTGTTCGGACTGGCCGCCACCGCCACGACCACCCGGTCGAACAGTCCGGCCGCCCGCCGGATCAGGTCCTGGTGGCCGTTGGTGATGGGGTCGAATGTCCCCGGATACATCGCACCGACCGTCATGTCACCTCCCCGCCCCTGCTGTTCCAGCCCTCATTATTGTGGTGACCGAATCCCACGGCACTGGTGCTGCGGGCCGGATCAGGGCGGGATTGTGCGTGAATCCACCGCGTCTTTCACGCCAGCCAGGCCAAAACCCACCTGGCCCGCGCGCCCCTCGCGCAGCAGCACCAGGCGCCCGGGCAGTGCGGGCGGCTGGCCGGCCGGCCATTCCAGGTAGACGCGCCCCGCCGGCGCCAGCAGCCCTCGCGCCTCGATCAGGCCCAGGGCCTCGGCCAGCAGGGGCGAGTCGAATGGCGGGTCCAGAAAGATGAGGTCATGGTGCCCTGCGGCGCGCGCCAGCCAGCCAAGGGCATCGGTCTCCAGCACGTCGGCGCCCTGGGCCTCGAGCAGCGCCAGGGTGTCGCGAAGCGCGCGGGCACTGGTCGGCGACTGTTCCAGAAACACACAGCTCGCGGCACCGCGCGACAGCGCCTCGAGACCCAGCGCGCCGCTGCCCGCGAAGACATCGAGACAGCGCGCGCCCGCCAGCCGCGGCGCCAGCCAGTTGAACAGGGTTTCGCGCACCCGCTCGGGCGTGGGCCGCAGCGCGGCGTCTGCGGGCAGGCGCAGGCGCCGACTCCGCCAGTGGCCGGCGATGATGCGCAGGACCCCTGGCGGCCTGCCAGGGTCGGCGCGGAGACGACTGCGTTTCCGTGGCATGCGCGCATTATCGCCCACAACTGCGCGCGCCGGACCGGGTAGGGCGATGGCCGGCGCGGCCGCGTATAATCCGGCCGACTTTCCCCGTCAGCGACAGCCCGACACCGCGCATGATCTTCGGCAACACACCCGGCAAGCCCACCTCCGAGGAGGGGGGATTCTTCAGCCGCCTGCGCGCGCGGCTCAACCGCGGCGATTCCTGGCTCACGCGCGACCTGCGCGAACTGATGCCGGGCGGGCGCATCGACGAGGACACGCTCGAGGAACTGGAGACCCGGCTGCTCATGGCTGACGTGGGCGTCGACACCACCGCCCGGGTGCTGGAGGGACTGGCCGGGCGCGTACGCCGCGCGGAGCTGACCGATCTGGCGGCCCTGCACGCGGCGCTGAAGGCCCGTATCGTCGAGATCCTCGCCCCCGTCGCGGTGCCATTGACCTTCCCGGCGGCGCCACGGCCGTTCGTGGTGCTGGTGGTCGGCGTCAACGGCGCCGGCAAGACCACCACCATCGGCAAGCTCGCACACCGGCTCCGCGGGCAGGATCTCAAGGTGCTGCTGGCCGCCGGCGACACCTTCCGAGCGGCAGCGGTGGAGCAGCTGAAGGTCTGGGGCGAGCGCAATGCGGTGCCGGTGATAGCCCAGGGTACCGGCGCCGACCCCGCCGCGGTGATCTTCGATGCCTTGAATGCCGCAAAAGCCCGCGGCACGGACGTGGTGCTGGCCGACACGGCCGGACGGTTGCACAACCAGGCCGACCTCATGAACGAACTGCGCAAGGTCCGGCGGGTCGCCGGGCGTATCGATCCGGAGGCGCCCCATGAGACCCTGCTGGTGCTCGACGCCAGCCAGGGACAGAACGCCCTGACCCAGGCGCGCATGTTCCACGAGGCGCTAGGGGTCACGGGACTGGTGATCACCAAGCTCGACGGCACCGCCAAGGGCGGCATCCTGCTGGCGATCGCGGCCGAGCTTGGCATCCCGATCCGCTTCATCGGCATCGGCGAGGCGCGCGAGGATATGCAGCCCTTCGAGGCCGATGCCTTCGCCGAGGCGCTGCTCGGCAGCCCGGCGGCGGGCGACGGCGCCGCGGCACCGTGATCCGCTTCGAGGCGGTCGGCAAGCGCTATCCCGGCGGCGGTGAGGCGTTGGCCACCCTCGATCTCGACATCGCAGCCGGCGAGTTCGTCTTCCTGACCGGCCCCTCGGGGGCCGGCAAGAGCACCCTGCTCAAGCTGGTGGCGCTGATCGAGCGGCCCTCCCGGGGGCAGGTGATCGTCAACGGTCAGAACACCCGCAAGGTCGCGCGCCGGCGGATTCCGCAGTTTCGCCGTGGCCTGGGGATGGTGTTCCAGGATCACAAGCTGTTGGCCGACCGCAGCGTGTTCGAGAACGTCGCCCTGCCGCTGCTGATCGCGGGCTACGCCGAACGCGACATCAACCGGCGGGTGCGCGCGGCGCTCGACCTGGTCGGTCTCGCCGACAAGGCACCGCGGCTGCCCCTGACCCTGTCCACCGGTGAGCAGCAACGCGTCGGCATCGCCCGCGCGGTGGTGAGCAAGCCGCCACTGCTGATCGCCGACGAACCCACCGGCAACCTCGACCCGGCGCTGTCGCTGGAGATCATGCGCCTGTTCGAGCGCTTCAACGAACTGGGCGTGACCCTGCTGATCGCCACCCATGACATCGACCTGGTGACCCAGCTCGGGCACCGGCGCGTGGAGCTGGTGTCAGGCCAGCTCGTCGGCGATACAGGCCTGGGCCATGGCCGCGCCTGAACGTCGTGGCGGGGAGCTGCGCCGGGGCGCCCCGGGCCTGCTGACCCGTGTCCGCGGCTACTTTCGGCTGCATGCCCAGAACCTGCTGGGCTCGCTGGGCCGACTGGCCCGCCAGCCGCTCGCCAGTCTGCTGACCGTGGCCGTGATCGGCATCGCGATGGCACTGCCGGCCGGGCTCGACGTGCTGGTCAACAATGCCCGGGCGCTCAGCGCCGGCTGGGCATCGGCCGTGGACTTCAGTGTCTACCTCGAGCCGGGGCAACCGCTCGCGCGGGCCGAGACCCTGGCCGCCGAGGCACGGGGGCAGGCCGACATTGTCGCCGTCGAGGTCATCAGCGCCGAGGAGGCACTGGCGCAGCTCAGCCGGTTTACCGGCATGCAGGCGGCGCTCGAGGCCCTCGACGACAACCCCCTGCCGCATACGCTGGTGGTGCGGCCCCGGCCGGGCCTGTCGGCCGAGGCCGTCAGCCGGCTGGCTGACGGCTTCGAGTCGCTGGAGGGCATCGATCTCGTGCAGCTCGATACCGCCTGGGTAGAGCGCTTTCTGGCGATCGTCGACATCGCCCGGCGCGCCAGCGGCATCACGCTCCTGTTGCTCGGGTTTGCGGTGGTGGTGATCGTCGGCAACACCATCCGGCTGGACATCGAGAACCGGCGCAGCGAAATCGAGGTCATGAAGCTGATCGGCGGCTCGGACGGCTTCATCCGCCGGCCTTTTCTCTACGGCGGCCTGTGGTACGGCGTCATTGGCGGACTGCTGGCTGTGGTCTTCAACGCCTCGGCGCTGCTGGCGCTGGCTGGCCCCGTGCAGCGCCTGGCAGGCCTCTATAACGCCGATTTTGCCCTGCAGGGGCCGGGGCTCACCGGCCTCGGCGTGCTGGTCGGGGGTGGGGCCCTGCTTGGCTGGCTGGGCGCCTGGGTGGCGACATCCCGCCACCTGCGCGATATCGAGCCGACCTGAGCCGTCCCGAAAACGTGACGCAGCGCCCTTGAACCCGTCGGCCTTTTAGCACTCTAATGTAGCGAGTGCTAATATGAGTAGATGAAACCATGCTGGACGGAGTCTCCATGAGTACAGCCCTGGCAACGCGGAATCCTGCCCTCATGCTCGCCGGGCCGGTCGGCAGCCTGGACCACTACATCCAGGCCGTGAACACCGTGCCCATCCTGGACGCCGAGGAAGAGCACGCGCTGGCGATACGCCTGCGCGAACACAACGATCTGGATGCCGCCCGAACGCTGGTGCTCTCCCACCTGCGTTTCGTGGTGCACATCGCCCGCGGCTACTCCGGCTACGGCCTGGCGATGGGGGATCTCGTGCAGGAGGGCAATGTCGGCCTGATGAAAGCCGTCAAGCGCTTCGACCCGGCGTTCGGCGTGCGCCTGGTCTCCTTTGCCGTCCACTGGATCCGCGCGGAGATCCACGAATTCGTGCTGCGCAACTGGCGCATGGTGAAGATCGCGACCACCAAGGCGCAGCGCAAGCTGTTCTTCAATCTGCGCAGCATGAAAAAGAACCTGAGCTGGCTGACCGCCGAGGAAACCGAGGCCGTCGCGCGCGATCTTGGCGTGCCGGTGAGCGAAGTCACCGAGATGGAGCGGCGCATGGCCTCGCCGGACATGAGCTTCGATCCCTCGCCCGCCGACGGCGACGACGACTCGAGCTTCGGCCCCGCGGCCTATCTGCCGAGCGCCGACGCCGATCCGGCCGCCGCGGTGGAGGCCGAGGACTGGGATGCCCGCACCAGCTCGCGGCTGGCCAGTGCGCTCGAGGGGCTAGACGAGCGCAGCCGGGACATCGTCCAGCGACGCTGGCTCGGCGAGGACAAGCCGACCCTCCACGAGCTCGCCGACACCTATGGTGTTTCCGCCGAGCGCATCCGCCAGATCGAGGCCAACGCGATCCGCCGTCTCCGGGCTGCCGTCACCGCCTGACGCGAGTGCGCTGGCCGTTCAGCCGGCGGTCAGCGGCACCAGGGTGATCTCCACCCGGCGGTTCAGCGCCCGGCCGGCAGTGGTGGCGTTATCCGCCACCGGGTAGTCCGGCCCCATGCCTGCCGTGAGCAGCCGCTGACGGTTGACCCGCTGGGCCCCGAGATACTGGGCCACGCTGTCCGCCCGCCGCTGCGAAAGCGTCATGTTGAATTCGCGCGGACCGGTGCTGTCGGTGTGGCCGGCCACCTCGATCACCGTCTGGTCGAACTGGTTGACGACCAGCGCCACCGAGTTCAGTACTTCGAAGAATTCCGGCTTCAGCGCGGCGCTGTTGGTGTCGAAGGTGACGTTGCCGTCCATGTTCAGCGTGATGTTGTCGCCGATCCGCGTGACGCTGACGCCGCTCCCCTCGAGCTGGCGACGAAGTTCGGCTTCCTGGCGATCCATGTAGGCCCCGATGGCACCGCCGGCCAGCGCACCGACACCTGCGCCGATCAGCGCCCGCTGCCGGCGCTCGACGGCATCACTGCCCGACACCAGGCCGACTACCGCACCGACGCCGGCACCGATGGCCGCACCGGTGGTGGCACGGGCCGTGCGCTCTTCGCGGGTGTAGGGATCGAGCGTGGTGCAGCCGGTGGCGAACACGGCCGCGGCCAGTACGCCGGCCCCCAGGGCTCTCGGAAGGGAAAATGACATGGATAATCTCCGTAGGTTTACCGTGCCCGCATCAGGGCTTCCCATCAGTGTAACGCCAGTGCGGCTGAACCGCGGCTGTACGGCATCACAGTCTGTTGCCGGCTTGCCGGCCCCCGGCGGCCGGCGGTACATTGGCCAGCCACTCGCAGCCGCCACGCGGCCGGCAGGACGCCATGCTTAAAACGCCCGACCAGTGGTTCGAGGAATACGGCGAGAGTCACCGCCATCCGGTCAACAAGGCCCTGCACTGGGTCTGCGTGCCGCTGATCGTCATCAGCCTCGTGGGCCTGTTGTGGTCGCTGCCCGTGCCGCAGGCCTTCCGCGACATCTCGCCGGCGTTGAACTGGGGCACGGCATTCATCATGGCCGCCACCGTCTATTACTTCATCCTCTCGCTCAGTCTGGCGCTCGGCATGCTGCCCTTCGTCATGCTGGTCGTGCTCGCGGTCGGCTGGCTCGACCGGATCGACTGGCCATTGTGGAGCCTCTCGGGCGCGATTTTCGTACTCGCCTGGGCCGGGCAGTTCGTCGGCCACGCGATCGAGGGGCGGAAGCCGTCTTTTTTCAAGGACATGCAGTTTCTGATGATCGGGCCGGTCTGGCTGCTGGGCTTCGTCTACCGCCGCCTGGGGATCCCCTACTGAGCGCCGCGCGGCACGTGGCGCCAGACCCCGCCTACTCACACCGCAACGTCTGGCGGATTGCCGCACCGCTGATCCTCTCCAACATCACCGTGCCCCTGCTGGGCATCGTCGACACCGCCGTGGTGGGCCACCTCGACTCGCCGGATTACCTCGCCGCCGTCGCGGTCGGCGCCGTGATCTTCGGGTTCATCTTCACCGCCTTCAATTTCCTGCGCATGGGCACGACCGGGGTGGCCGCCCAACGCTTCGGTGCCGACGACGTGGCCGGTCTCAAGACCGTGCTCGGCCAGTCGCTGCTGGTGGTCGTGCTGATCAGCGGCCTGCTGCTGGTGCTGCAGGCGCCGGTCATGGCCCTGGCGCTGCGGTTGATCGCGCCCGAACCCGAAGTCGCGGCCCTGGCCATGGAGTACTTCCAGGTGCGCGTCTGGGCCGCGCCGGCGGTACTGGCGAATTTCGTGCTGGTGGGCTGGTTCATCGGCCTGTCCAACGGACGGGTGCCGTTGGCGATCATGGTCACGGTCAACCTGCTGAACATCCTGCTCGATCTGCTGTTCGTGGTGGTGCTGGACTGGCGCGTGACCGGCGTGGCGGCAGCGTCGGTGATCGCCGAGTACACCGGGGCTACCCTTGGGCTGTGGCTGGCGTGGCGCACGCTGCGCGCCCAGGGTGCGCCCGCCGGCTGGCGCAGCCCCGACGCAACCGTGTTTCGCGCACTGGTCTCGGTGAACGGCAACCTGTTCATCCGCACCCTCGCGCTGATGTTCGCACTGGGGTTCCTGACCGCGCAGGGCGCTCGTCTCGGCAGCGGGATTCTGGCCGCAAACGCCGTGCTGCTGCAGTTCTTCTACCTGCTGTCCTTTGCGCTCGACGGCCTGGCCAACGCCGCCGAGGCGCTGGTGGGCCGCGCAGTCGGGCGCCGCGACGCGCGCGGCCTGCGCCGGGCGATCCGTGTCAGCACGCTCTGGTCAGTGGGTGTCGCCGCGGGCTTCATGCTGGCCTATGCACTCGCGGGCACGCTGCTGATCCGGCTGATGACCGGCCTCGAAGACGTCCGCCTGGAGGCACAGACCTATCTGCCCTGGCTGGTCGCCGCGCCTCTGATCTGCCTGTGGGGCTTCCTCTATGACGGCATCTTCGTGGGTGCGACCCGTGCAAGAGAGATGCGCGACACCATGCTGGTCGCGACCTTCGGGGTCTTCGTACCAGGATGGTTCCTGCTCCAGGGCTTCGGCAATCATGGTCTGTGGGCGGCGTTTCTCGCGTTCATGGCGGCGCGCGGCCTGGGTCTGCACCTGTGGCTGGGGCGGCTGCTGCGACAGGGGCGGCTGATGCCACCCGACGGCAGCTCGGGAGGTTCACAGCGCGCCGTGTCTGGCGCAGACTGAGTGCCAGTGGATATCGGCGACAACCCCATTCTCGTCGGCTTTCTCGGCAGCCTGTTCGCCGGGCTTGGCACCGCTGTCGGCGCCGCCGGCGTGTTCGGCCTGCGCCAGCTCTCGTCCCGCAGCGAGGATCTGCTGCTGGCCTCTGCCGCCGGCGTGATGCTCGCCGCCTCGTTCTTCTCGCTGATCGAGCCCGGTCTCGCGGCGGGCGAACTGCGCACCGGCAGCACCTCGCAAGCAGCGGCGCTGGTGATCGCGGGGATCGCCCTGGGGGCCATATTGATGGCCCTGGTGCACCACTTCGCCCCGCATGAGCACTTCATCAGCGGGCGCGAAGGCCCCGCGTCGGCACGGCTGAATCGTATCTGGCTGTTCGTGATCGCCATTGCCCTGCACAACTTCCCGGAAGGCATGGCCGTGGGGGTGGCCTTCGCTGGCGGCGATCTGACCTCGGGTCTGCCGCTGGCCATCGGCATCGGTCTGCACAATATCCCGGAGGGACTCACGGTCGCCGTGGCGCTGCGCAGCGTCGGGTATTCGATGTCCACGGCGTTCTGGGTGTCCGTGCTCACCGGCCTGGTCCAGCCCGTCGGCGGCCTGCTCGGCGCGACCGCAGTGTGGGCGGCGCAGCCGTTGCTGCCCGTCATCCTGGGTTTCGCCGCTGGCGCCATGCTCTACATCATCAGCCACGAGATCATTCCCGAGACCCACCGCTCGGGGCACGCCACCCGCGCGACCTTCGCCCTGCTCGCGGGGTTTGCCGGCATGATGTTCCTGGACGTGGCCCTCGACTGAGACAGCACCGGGTGGCGACTGCCTATTCAAGCCGGCCGGCCAGTCGGGCATGCTGTGGCGCAAGCCTCCCGGAGATCTCCACATGACCCTACGACTGCACCTGCCGCTCACCCTGCTCGCGCTCCTGCTGGCCGTCCCCGCGGCCGCCGAGCGCACGCCTGAGGAGATCATCGAGTTCGCCGCGAAGACCGCAGGCGGCGATGCCTGGCGCTACGCGCAGACCAATGTCATGCGGGGCCATGCCACCCTCTGCCGGGACGGCCGGCCGGAGGCCTGCGTGCATGCCGACGACTACGTCATGTACCGCCTCTACCCCACCGACATCACCGACGTGCATGCCGGTACCGGCAAGTTCCGTCTGGATGCGTTCGTCGAGGGCGAAGTCCTGTTCCAGAACAGTTACGACGGCGAGCATTCCTGGACCCACCGGGGCCGCGTCCCCGAGGCAGAGGCCCAGGAAGCACAGCAAAGCAACTTCGGCTTCAGCGCCATCCGCTTTGCCGGCCGCGAGGGCTTTCCGGTGGAGCGGCTGGTCGACGACACCATCGAGGGGCTGGCCTGCTACACCGTGCGGGTCGGCGATCCATCCGGCGGCAGCACGCTGTTCTGGATCGAACAGGCCACCGGCCTGATCCGCGCGGTGGCCTGGCCGACACCCCGGGGCTTTCACCAGCGGGTCTATACCGAGTTCTACTGGATCGACGACCCGGGTTTCATGCAGCCCGGGCGGGTGCGGCTGTATTACGACGGCATCAAGGTCAACGACATCTACTGGACCGAAGCCAGCATCAACGTGCCGCTCGCCGATACGCTGTTCGTGCTCGGTGACTGAGCCCCCGGCATCGACCGGGGCGACGTCACCCGCGCCGGGAGGGCGGTGGTGAAGCCGCGCATCGCCATCGTCGAAGACGAGGCTGCGTTGCGTGAGAACTACCTCGAGGCGCTGCGCCGGCGGGGTTACGAGGCGAGTGGCTACCCCGGACGTGCCGAGGCCCTGGCGGCCTTCGGGGCGCGTCTCCCGGACCTGGTGATCATCGACATCAACCTCGGCGATGAGGTCGAGGGCGGCTTCGAACTCTGCCGGACCCTGCGCCACCGCTCCACCACCCTGCCACTGATCTTCCTCACCGCGCGCGACTCGGAGATCGATGCGGTCTCGGGGCTGCGCCTTGGCGCCGACGATTACCTGACCAAGGACATCAGCCTCGAGCACCTCTGCGCGAGGGTGGCGGCACTGCTGCGCCGGGTCTCGGCGCTGAGCGCGGCGGCGGACGCCCCGGGCGCGCCGTTGCGCCGCGGCCCCCTGGAGCTCGATGCCGATCGTTTCACCGTGCGCTGGCGGGGCGAGGAGATTGCGCTGTCGCTCACCGAGTTCTGGCTGCTGCACGCCCTCGCCCGCTATCCCGGCCACGTCAAGAACCGCCAGCAGTTGATGGATGCCGCCAGCGTGGTGCTCGACGACAGCACCATCACGTCGCAGATCAAGCGGATCCGACGGAAATTCCAGGCGGTGGATGCCCGGTTCGACGCCATCGAGACGGTCTATGGGGCCGGTTACCGCTGGCGGGGGAGTGCGGCCGAAGACCCATGAGCCTGCGCACGCAACTGCTGGCGCTGCTGCTGGTGACGCTGCTGCTGCCCTGGGCCGGCTGCCAGACGGTACGGGAGCTCGAGGAGGCCCTGCGGGCCGGGCAGGCACAGACGCTTCGGGATACCGCGCAGGCGCTGGCGACGGTCATCAGCGCGCCAGACACCGGCGACGTGGCGCCCAACGCGCGCGGGGAGAGCCTGTTCGTGCACCCACTGTCACGGGCGCCGGAGACCGACGGCTTCGACGCCAACTGGCCGGTGCCCAGCGAAGCGCGGCACCGCTTGCCCGACGGGATCTCCTGGCTGCGGATCGGCCGCAGCGAACGCCACCTGCACCTGTTTGTGTCGGTGGTCGATGACATCGTGCTGATGACGCCGGGCGCGGGACAGGTGGCCGAGCCGTTCGACCGGGTACTGGTCAAGTCGGCCGGCGCGGGCGGCGAACCCCTGCGCCGCTGGCTGTTCGCGGCAGAAGCGCCCGGCCAGTTCACGCCGGTCGAGGCGGACGCACAGTGGCGCTCGAGCGGACGCCCGGCCGCGACACTGCTGGCCAACTGGCAGCTCCGACGCGACGGCTACCAGGTCGAGATCCGCATTCCGCTGCCGCTGGTCGGCGAGCGGCTGGGCGTGGGTTTCATGGATGTCGACCAGCAGGGCGAGCGTGCCCGCCCGGTGCTGAGCTGGTCGCCGGGCTTTCTGCCTGGGCGGCTGATCGAGCCCGACGCGCGGCTGGCGGCAGAGCTGCGCGGGCTATTGCCGCCCGGCATCCGCGCGGAAGTGCTCGATACCCAGGGCTGGCGCCTGGCGACGGCCGGCAGCATCGCACCGGTGACCGCCCCCGACCCGGCAGGCCCGCTGTTCCCGGCACTGCGCGACCGCTGGTTCACCTGGTGGCTGGAGGGCGCGGCGCCGGCCCGGCCCCAGGACCCACAGGAGCCTGTGGCCCGGACGACGGGCGAAGAGGTGATCGCGGCCCTGGCCGGCGAACCGGGCACCGCGCGCTATCGCGGCGCCGACGGCACGCGTCTTGCCGTGGCCGTGCCGCTGGCAGCGGGGGGGATCCTGCTGCTGGAACAGGGCAGCGCGGACATCGTGACCCTGGGGAACCGGGCCCTGACGCGGATGCTGACGCTTGCGCTGGTGTTCACGGGGCTGCTCGCGGCGCTGCTGCTGGGCTATGCCAGTTGGCTGTCCTGGCGCGTGCGTCGGCTGAGCCGGGCCGCAGCCGAGGCGCTTGGTCCGCGCGGCGAGGTCCGCGCCAGCTTGCCGGGCCGGAGCGGGCGCGACGAACTCGGCGACCTGGCGCGGAGCTTCAGTGCGCTGCTCGGCCGGGTCGCCGGCTACACCAGTTACCTGCGGGGCCTCGGCAGCCGGCTCTCTCACGAGATGAAGACGCCATTGGCCATCGTCAGCGCATCGCTGGAAAACGTCCGCGACAGCCGCGACGCGGCGGCGATCGAAGCCGGACTGAACCGGGCACGCGAGGGCACGCTGCGCCTGCAGCATATTCTCGCGGCACTGACCGAGGCCAGCCAGGCCGAGGATATGCTGCGCAGCACGCCACGCGAGCGTTATCGGCCGGCACCGGTCATCGCCTCCTGTGCGGCAGCCTACGCAGACCTGCACCCGCAGCATGTCATCGAGGCCCGGGGCGGCGACGCGTCCATCGAACTCGAAGGCTCGCCGGAACTGCTCGCCCAGGCACTCGACAAGCTCGTCGACAATGCGGTCGACTTCACCCCCGAGGGGGGCCGGATCAGCCTGGGGCTGAGCGCCGCCGACGGGGTTGTCGAGATCGCGGTCAGCAACCAAGGCCCGCCCCTGCCGGCGGCGCTGGCGGACCAGCTGTTCGACTCGCTGGTCTCGCGGCGCGAGCGCAGTGACGGCCGACCCCATCTCGGCCTCGGCCTCTACGTGGTGCGCCTGGTGGCGGAGTTCCATGGCGGCCAGGCCCAGGCGGACAACGTGCCGGGGGGCGTCTGCGTGCGCCTGCGCCTGCCACGGGCAGCACCCGCATGAGCGGGCCGGCTCGCCTGTGGCAGACTGGCCCGACACAACACTCGCGGAGGGCGGACATGCGCATCTCACGGCTGGCCATGGCAACCCTGGCCGTCACCCTGCTGGGCGCGCCGCTCGCCGGTGCCGAGGACCGGCTGGACGGCGAACTGGCCCTGCTGCTGGACTGGCTGGTCGGCAGCTTCGACAACACCCGGCAGGTCGAGCACGGCGAGAATTTCCTGCGCGAGGGTCCGGTGGACGCCGAGCGCGCCCCCGATCTGCTGTTTCCGGTGTTCGCGCAGGTCGAGGCGCCGGCGCTCGGCGGGCAGGCGGTCTACCTGCAGTGGCCGATGGGCAGCCCGGAGGGTCAGCTGCAGCGCCAGCGCATCTGGGTCTTCGAGATCGACGCCTCGCGTAACGCCGTGATGATGGATTTCTTCACGCTGCGCGACCCCGAACGCTGGCGCGATGCCCACCTCGCGCCGGATACGGCCCTGCGCGAGATCACGCGTGACGACCTGATCCCCTACCCGCCGGCGTGTCGACTGCCCTTCCGGCGCCATGCCGACGTGTTCATCGGAGAAATCCCGGCAGAGGCCTGCCGGATCGTGTCCCAGGAGACGCGTACGGAGATGCTCATCAACGCGCGGGTCATCGTCGGCGCGAACCAGGTCTGGTACGACGAATCCGGCGTGCGCCCGGACGGCAGCGTGGTGTTCCAGGTGCCAGCCTCCGGCAGCTATCAGTTCCGGCGCCGCGAATGACGCGCGGGGACGCCAGATGAGTCCCGACGAGGCGGAGACGCTGCTGGAGGACTGTGTCGAGCGCACGCTCTCACACCTGGGCAAGCGCCTGGTGATGGGGCTGCCGCTGGGACTGGGTAAGCCCAACGCGCTGGTGAATGCCTTCTATCGCCGGGCCAGGGCGGACCCTGCCCTCTCGCTCGAAATCGTCACGGCGCTGTCGCTGGACCCGCCGCAGCCGGGCAGTGATCTCGAGGGGAGGTTCCTCGCACCCTTCATAGCGCGCCACTTTGGCGAGGACTATCCACGGCTGGACTACGTGGCTGATCTGTCGGCGCGGCGGCTGCCGGACAACATCCGGGTAACGGAGTTTTACCTGCAGTCGGGCAGCCGCCTCGGCAACCCGCTCGCACAGCGCCGCTACGTCAGCAGCAACTACACCCACGTGGCCCGTGACCTCGTGGACCGTGGCGTCAACCTCGCCCTGCAGCTGGTCGCCGAGGGTGAGCTCGACGGTGACCGACGGCTGAGCCTCTCATGCAACCCGGACGTCACCCTAGAGCTCAAGGCGAGGCTCGCCCAGCGCCCTGCGCATCGCTGGCGGATGATTGGCCAGGTGCACCCCGAGCTGCCCTTCATGCATGGCGAGGCGGTGGTGGCGCCGGAGTTTTTCGACGAGGTGCTGCCTGCCACCCACCAGCACCGACTGTTCGCACTCCCGCGCACGCCCGTGCAGCTGCAGGACCATTGGGTGGGACTGCACGCCTCGCGTCTGGTGGCCGATGGCGGCACGCTGCAGATCGGCATCGGCTCGCTGAGCGATGCCCTGGTCCATGCCCTCATCCTGCGCCAGCGCGACAACGCCGCCTACCGCCGGCTGCTCGGCGAGTGCGACATCGACGCCGAGGATGCGGCCTGCCGGCTGGGGGGTACCGAGCCGTTCGCAGAGGGCCTGTATGGTGCGAGCGAGATGTTCATGGACGGCTTCATGCATCTGTATCGCGCCGGCATCCTGCGCCGCGAGGTGTTCGACGACGAAGCCACCCAGGCGCAGGCGAACACCGGCACGCTGCCCGAAGCGTTGCGCGGCACCGGGGCCCTCATGGATGGCGGGTTCTTCCTGGGCAGCCGGGGCTTCTATGACTTCCTGCAGGCGCTGGACGAGGCCGAGCGCCCCCGCTTTCGGATGCAGCCTGTCAGCCGCATCAACCAGCTCTATGGCGGCAACGAGCGCCTCGAAATCGCCCAGCGACAGCGGGCGCGGTTCATCAACAGCTGCATGATGGTGACGCTCACCGGCGGCGTGGTCTCGGACACCCTCGCCGATCACCAGGTCGTCAGCGGCGTGGGCGGGCAGTACAACTTCGTCGCCATGGCCCATGCCATGGAAGACGGGCGCAGCATCATGATGCTGCGCAGCACCCGCGGCGAGGGCCAGGCACTGTCCTCGAACATCGTCTGGGAATACCCGCAGCTGACGCTGCCACGACATCTGCGGGATCTGGTGGTCACCGAGTATGGTGTCGCCGATCTTCGCGGACGCACCGACGAGGAATGCATCCAGGCGCTGCTTGGCATCTGCGATGCCCGCTTTCAGGAGACGCTGGCCGCCCGCGCCAAGGCGGCGGGCAAGCTGGCCCGGGACTGGCAGATCCCGGCGCGGGCGCGCGGCAATCTGCCGGATCGCCTGCAGGCCCGCGGCGGCGCCGGCCGCGAGCACTTCGTAGCCTATCCCTTTGGCAGCGACTTCACCGACGTCGAGCAACAGCTCATCCCGGCGCTGCAACGCCTCAAGCAGCTCAGTCGCAGCCGCTTCCAGCTGCTCCGGGCGGCGCTCACGGGGAGGCCCGACGACTGGCCCGAGGCGCTGGCCCGCATGGGGCTGGACCAGCCGCAGGGGGTACGCACACGCCTGATGGCGCGCGCCCTGGCGGCGGCGCTCTCGGCTCAGTCGTCGGTGCGCATGTAGGCCAGCAGACGGTCGCTGGCCACGCGTGATTCCAGCCCCATCCAGCGATCGGTTTCCGGGTCGTACCAGACGCGGATATCGGTCTCGCCATCTGCCGTCTTGACCCGGTAGCCCGCGAGCGCGCGTCCGTTCGCCACCCGGGACTCGGTGCCGGCCGGCAGGGACTCGACGGAGACGGCCACCACCTCACCGGTCTGCGAGTTCAGCAGCCGCGACTGCTGGAGAAAACTCCGGTCCCAGTAAGCGAAGCTCATCAGGCAAGCGCCCTCGATGGCCTGTTCGTCGCTGGCGGTGGCGACACGGAAACCGCCCTCCGGATCACGGCGACCTTCCACTTCGAAGCGCTCGCCATTGGAGCGGGTACGGGAGCTGATGGTATCCAGGCACCCATCAATGCCCCACTGCTCGAGGTTTTCATGCCGGTAACGAAACACCGGAATACCCAGCAGCCGCACGTCGAAGCTCGCTTCGCTGCGGATCTGTCTGCCGCGCTCGTCCGGTGCAATCACGAAGCGATGCTCGCCGATCTCGCGGTCATCGAGCAGCACGCGGAATCGGAGTTCACCCGCCTCGATCGCCTCGGCGGCGGGAGCGACCGCCAGCGCACCGAGCGAGACGCCGAGTGCTGTGGCGACGAAAAACGCTCTAAAACGGTGATTCATGGCTGTCTCCGCAACACGAGGGTGTGTGTGGGGGTATTCGTTCGCCGCCGGTCCGGCGGATTCAGCGCGCCGCCGCCGGCATGGCGGATATGGCACACTTTGGGCTGAATCTGCACCGGACAAGGAGGTATGTCGATGCTGCGTTTCGCGATTCCCTTGGTTCTTTCAGGCGCCCTGGCACTGGCCTCGGCCATGGCCGCCGCGGACTTCCGGCTGACCAGCCCGGAATTCGAGGATGGCGGCCTGCTGGCCGAGCATCACGTGTTCGCCGGTTTCGGCTGCAGTGGCGACAACCGCTCGCCGGCACTGGCCTGGAGCGATCCCCCCGAGGGCACCGCGAGCTTCGCCCTGCTGGTGCATGACCCCGACGCCCCCATTGCCAGCGGCTGGTGGCATTGGGTGATGATCGACATTCCCGCCGAGACCCGCAGCCTGCCGGCGAATGCAGGCGATCCGGACGCAGGCCTGGCACCCGCCGGCAGCCGCGAAATCGTCACCGACTTCGGCGTCCCCGGCTGGGGCGGACCCTGCCCGCCAGAGGGCCGTGAGCCGCATCACTACAACTTCACCCTGGTCGCCCTGAATACGCCGTCGCTGGAGATTCCAGAGGGCGCGAGCACCGCACTGGTGGCCTTTCTCGTCGAGGGCGCGAAGCTGGGTGAGGCGCGCCTGACCGGACGCTACCAGCGTTGAGGCCCTGGCGTGCGGCGGCCGTCGCACTCGCTGCGCTCGGCGCGCTGACGCTGGCGGCCGGCTGCCGGCCAGCCGCACCGCCCGCGGCAGGTATCCAGGTGCTGGAGGCTTCGCTGGAGACGCTCCAGCAGGCCATCCTGTCCGGTGACACCAGTTGCGCCGCCGTGGTCGAGGCGCATCTTGCGCGGATCGAGGCCTTCGATACGGTCCGCGGGCTTGGCGCAATCACCTTCCTGAACCCCGCCGCCCCCACCCGGGCGGCGGAGCTTGATGCGGCGCTGGCCCGCGGCGAGACGCCCGGGCCCTTGTTCTGCGCGCCGCTGCTGGTCAAGGACAACTTCGACACGCATGACCTGCCCACCACGGCCGGCTCGATCGCACTGGCCGAGCATCGTCCGGAGGCCGACGCCTTCGTGCTGGCGCGGTTGCGGGCTGCGGGCGCGATCGTGCTGGCGAAGACCAACATGGGTGAATGGGCGTTCAGTCCGCGGCAGACGGTGTCCTCAACGCATGGACGCACCGTGAACGCCTACGCGCCGGCGCGCACGCCGGCGGGCTCCAGCGGCGGCACGGCCTCCGGCGTGGCCGCGAGTTTTGGTGTGGCAGGACTGGGCACGGATACCGGCAACTCGGTCCGCGGGCCGAGCGCCCACTTAGGCCTGGTCGGCCTGCGCCCCACCCTCGGCCTGGTCTCGAGAAGCGGTATCGTCCCGCTCGCCTGGGATCGGGATACCGCCGGGCCGATGGCCCGAAGCGTCCGGGATGCGGCCCGCCTGCTCGACGTGATGGCGGGGTCGGACCCGGAGGATGACTATACGCTCGCGGCCGACGCTCGCCGCGCCGCAGACTACACCGCGGCCCTCGATCGCGACGCGCTGCAGGGGCGCCGCCTCGCGGTGCTCTGGCCACACGCCGACCCGCAGGACAGCGACCTCGAAGTGACGACGCTGTTCACGCGCGCCCTCGAAGACCTCGAGCACCTCGGCGCCACGCTACTGCCCGCCTGGCGCGTCCCCGAGCTCGACACCCTGCTGACCCCGGAGATGTTCTGCGGACGCTTCCGCTACGACATGGCCCGCTACCTGGAACGCCTCGGGGCGAGGGCGCCGCTGACGGACGTGGCGGAGGTGCTCGATACGGGTCAGCACAGCCCAGACGTGGAAGCGGGGTTGCGGCGTGCCCTGGAGACCGCGGTGGACCGCCATCCCGGTGACAGCAACCCGAACTGCCGCGAGTTCGCTGCACATGAAGGCCGGCAGGCGCTGCTGGCGGCGGTGACCGCGGCGATGGATGCAGACGCGGTGGACGCCCTGGTGTTCCCGAGCTGGCGGCATGCGCCGGCAGCACTGGAGACGGCCGTAGAGGACTACCGCGGCGACAATTCCCAGGGCGTGGTGCCCGCGGCGGGTCTGCCGGCCGTGACGGTCCCGATGGGCATGCTCTGGGGCGAGCTGCCGGCGGGCCTGCAGTTTGTCGGCCGGCGATGGGATGATGCGCGGCTGCTGGCGATGGCCTATGCCTACGAACAGGGCACGTCCCACCGGCGCCCGCCTCAGGGCTTCCCACCGCTCACGCCATGAAGGCGGACGGACCTCAATCCCGACGGCGTCCGCAAAGTCCAGATCGTACCGACGAATGCGCTGGGCTTACGCGGAGGGCTTCTCCTGCAGCAGCCCGCGGAACACGCGGGTCAGGAGCTCCTGATGTGCCAGCGCCTGCTCGGTGGCGGTGGCCTCGTCGGCTTCCCAGCCATCGACCACACCCGCCGGCAGCCCACCCTGCTCGGCAAGGATCCGCTCCAGCGAATCCAGGCGCGTGCGAGTAACCGCAAGCTCGGTGGTCAGCGCCACCAGCACGTCCCAGACGCGATCCATGGCCGGGTCGTCGAAGAACTGCGGCCGCGGCCCTGCCGCGGGCTCGGTGCCCTGAATCAGCACATCCTTGTCGAGGCTCATGCGCGCACCTGCTCAAGACGCGGTTTCTCGCCGGTCACGACATACCAGGCCCCACCGCGACCATAGTCTTCCTGGGTCTTCGGCGTGGCGCCGACCTGGGGCGCGTTGGCTTCGGTTTCCTGGACATGGTCGGGCGCGAAGCCGGCGCGGCGCAGCGCCTCGGCCAGGTCGGTTTCATGCATCGACGACCAGAACGCTTCGTTGTTGTAGCGGCCGTCCCAGTCACGCAGGCACTGCTCGAGCAGGGGCTTGTCGCGATACGGCGGCTGCTCAAGGTGGAAGGTCAGGCCGCCCTGCGCGAGATGACGCTGGCTGGTCTCGAAGATCCGCCCGAGCGCTGCGCGCGAGGTCTCGTGCAACACCATCAAAGAGACGATGAGGTCGAATTTCTCGTCGTCCAGCGGCGGCTGCTCGATGTCGCCCTGGACGAAGCGGAGGTTTTCGATCCCAAGCGATGCGGCCCGGGCGGCACCATAGCGGACCATGGCGGCACCCGCCTCGACCCCCACGACCTCCGCATCGGGGAACGCGCGGGCGATCGCTGCGGTGTTGGCGCCGATACCGCAACCGAGATCGAGAATGCGTTTCGGCTGCCAGCCCGGACGGTTTTCCTGTAACCAGGCCACGGTGGCGCGGCCCGCGCGGTCCGACGCCGGCCCGGACTTGCCGCCCAGCACGGCGTAGACCCCGAGCTCATAGGTCGCACCAGCGGCAACATCATCCTGGCCGAGATCGGTCACGTAGCCGCCCGGCATCAGGTGCGAGTGCAGGCGCGCGAGATACCCTGGCGGCTGCAGCGACGACTCAAGCGTCAACCGGTCGTGGCCGGCGTTGAGTTCACGACAGGTGGCGACCAGCGCGGGCAGCTGGCGAAGCGTCGTCAGGCGTGTCGCCTGCTGGACCATCTCCATGTTGCTGCGCCGCAGCCGGCTCCAGATCTGCCAGGTCAGGTCGCGCTCGAGACCGCGCCGGTACTCGTGCCGGTCTGCCGGTGGACGGCCAAGACTGGCCTCCAGCGCCGGTTCCACCCGCTCGGCTGCGGCCTGCTGCACTGCGGGCAGCAGGCGCTGCGCCAGAAACGTGTTCATGCCGGCGGCCACCTGGTAGCGAACGCGCTCGTCATGCTCCAGCGTTGGCAACGCGGCATGCTGCTCCATGGTGTTCATCGGCAGGGGCAACCAGCCGGTATCCGTGGGCGGATTGGATGGGGACAGCTGTTCTCTGGCGGCGGACATTGCGCACTCCTGTGCCTGGTTTGGCCAATACCCATGGTTCCACACGCAGGAGAAAAGAAATAGTCGATTCTTTTCTGTATTGAATTCGATAATATCGATGATTATGGACATCCGCCGACTGAACTATCTCCATCTGCTCTACCTGCGCACGGTGATCCGCGAAGGCTCGGTGCGCCAGGCTGCGGAAACCCTCAACGTCACGCCACAGACCATCAGCGGTCAGCTGCGCCAGCTCGAGCGCGAGCTGGGCATCCGTCTGCTGCAACGCCGCGGCCGCGGCGTCGGCCCCACGGAGGACGGACGCCTGGTCATGGGATATGCCGACCGGATTTTCCGTCTCGGCGAGGAGCTGCTGGAACAGCTGGGCCGCGGCCCGGGCATGCCGCACTTCCGTATCGGCATCAACGCGCTGCTGCCGCGCCTGCTGGTCCGGCGGGTGCTGCATCCGCTGCTGTCGACGCAGCCGGCGCCACGGCTGGTATGCCGCGAAGGCGGACACGAGAGCCTGCTGCGCGAGCTGACCGCCCGGCGTATCGATGCGGTACTCTCCTCGGACCGGGCGCCCGCGGGCCTCAGCCCGCCCGTGAGCGCCCGGGAACTCATGGCCAGTCCGCTGGCCGCCTTTGCCCGCGGGGATCTGGCCCACGATCATCGCCCGGACTTCCCCGCCTCCCTGGATGGGGCGCCCCTGCTGCTGCCAAGCCCGGGAGGTGCCGCCCGCAGCATTCTCGACGACTGGTTCGCCACCCGCGGCATCAGCCCGCGCATCATCGGCGAGTTTGACGACGCGGCACTGCGCGAGGTGTTTGGCGAGGCCGGCGCCGGGATTTTTTTCGCGCCGGCCATGATTCGTGAGGACCTCTGCCGGCGGCATGAGATCGAGTGCATCGGCGAGCTCCCCGACCTCACCGCGCGGGTCTTCCTGCTGACC
>RECU01000060.1 GCA_007693855.1 Gammaproteobacteria bacterium
CCGAGTCGATCCTCTCGCGGGTCGACTGCTCGGTGCTGGCGCTCAAACCTGAGGGTTTCGTCTCACCCGTCGCGTGACCGCGCCCTCGCCGGCGACGGGTCGCTCAGTTCTCGATCGTGGCCTCGATCATGCCGCGCTCGGAAAACATCAGCAGGCTATCCGCCGGCCGTCGCTCCCAGGTGCCCAGCCAGATGGCATAGTCGCCGCTTCGTGGTTGGCTGATTTCCAGACCAGGATTGAGCCCGCGACCCAACACGTCGTCGTTGCAATGCCAATCGCCATCGGGGTCCCGCACCGTCAGCGTGGTGTCGCTGATCGAGTTGGCGTAGATGTACAGAGGACCTGTGCCTGCCGTGAAGTTCAGCACCAGATCAGGTCTGCCGAAATCGATGAGTCCGGCACAAGGCTCGCCAAGCGCCGCGGTGACGTCGCGGTCCCCCCCGGCCACGACTTCCATGCGATACGGATCGGGGAACCTGCCGCTTGCCAGTTCCAGCGTACCGTAGAGGGCCCGGCCGGTATGGTCGGGCATGACGACGGCATAGGCGTGGCCGCGAAGACTGTCGAGTACTGGCTCGAGCAGTGTCCTCAGCGCCACCGGCTCGAGACCGTCGACCGTCGCCATGCCATCGGTGAGGCGCACCGTCGCGCTGATCCCATCATCCGAGAGCTGCAAGCCCGCAGTCGAACGCGCCTCGTTCAGCCAGACTTCGGCAAGTACGGCGGCCATTTCCTCTGGGTCTTCGCTGAGTATCGCCTCTGCAGCCTGGTAGTCCACGAAGACACGTGCGGCCTGCCGGACCATCGCCTCGCTGGCCTGCAGGCGACCCTCGCCCTGCAGAGACAAGAGCAGCGTGGTGATGGGCGTATCTGCCGGCGCCGGGGTGATTGCAAGACTGAGGTCCATCGCGAGGTCTTCGCCGGTCGCGTTGAGAGCGACGCGAACGGACTGAGTCAGTGCCGGGCCGCCGGCGAGCAATTGCGCCAGCGCCACGAGGCCCGCGTCGGGTGGATCGTCAGCACTCACGGCGTTCATGCTCGACAGGGCGTCCGGGTCGAGACGACTGAGGTGCTGGCGCAGGATCACGTGGTCGAACCGCACGCGACCCAGTTGCAGTGGTCCAAGTGAGCCTGCCCCGATGACCTCCATCCTGCCGTCGTGCAAGCGGACCTCGCTGGTGCCTGACTGATCGAACCACTCGACGCGTAACCCGCGGGTCGATACCTTGAATCGTGCCAGCGAATACAGGGTGTCGCTCGCCCAGACGCCTGGCATCACGCGCTCCTGCCGGGTGGCGATCGCGAAATCGTCGATCGAGAGGCCCAACTGGAATGCGCCGGTGTCGAGGCCCAGAGACAGCGTGTCGGCGGTGATTTCAAAGGATTGGCGGGAGAATGTCCGATCACTGCGGACGCTGCCCCGCAAGTCGGTCAGTCGCAGACCCAGCGGTGTGCCGCCGCCGCCGGCGTCGGCGATATGCAGACCGAGTTGCCACTTGCCGCCCAGGGTGAGCGAAGCATCGAAGGTGATCGTGTCACGCAGCCAGGCGCGGAGGTCTGGGGGCACCTCCACGCGCCGGTGGATATGCGCCAGGGCCAGGCCACCGTGACGGCCGACCCATGGCCCCTGGCGCACCTCCAGGGTGCCGCGGAGTCGCGAGGCTGCGGGCGGAAGTTGCCTGGTGGCCTGGCGTTCCGCGAGGTCTTCAGCCAGTGCTGTCGGCCGAAAGTCGAGGTCGATCCGCAGCTCGCCCCGCCAGTAGCCCGGTGTGTAGTCCAGTGCATAGACGGTGACGTCAGGACTGGCTTCGAGCATGTCCGCAAGGGCGGTGATTTCGCGCTCGATACGCTGCCCGACGTACAGCTTGGACAAGGCCAGCAACGCGAAGCCCACCAGAAGGCCGGTCAGGAGACGCCGTGTATCCATGTGTCTTCCCCCCAGAAGACCACCGGAGACTCGACGATAGCACGACACTCGCCGGGCTGCGGCCGTTGAGTCAGACCCGCTGCAGCAGCCCCTGCAGCGCCTGCGCCGTGTGGGACTTGCGCCGGATCAGCTGTTCCGGCGTCCCGCGGGCCACCACCCGGCCCCCGCCGTCGCCGCCTTCCGGGCCCATGTCCAGAATCCAGTCGGCCTCGGCAATCACGTCGAGGTTGTGCTCGATGACGATCACGCTGTTGCCGGCATCGACCAGCCGATGGAGCACGCCGATGAGCTTTTCGACGTCGGCCATGTGCAGTCCGATGGTCGGCTCGTCGAGCACGTAGAGGGTGTGTGCCGGCTGCTGGCTGCGCCGTGCCGCCTGGGGCTCGCCGCGGGCGAGCTCGGTCACCAGCTTGATCCGCTGCGCCTCGCCGCCGGACAGCGTCGGGCTCTGCTGACCCAGCGTGAGGTAGCCCAGGCCCACGGCCTGCAGCAGCGTCAGCGCATGGTGGATGCGCCGGTGCACGGTGAAGAACTCCACGGCCTCGTCGACGCTCATCGCCAGCACCTCGGCGATCGAGCGCTCGCGGTAGTGCACGCTGCGCGTCTCGGCATCGAAACGCGAGCCGCCACAGACGTCGCAGAGCACGCGCACGTCCGGCAGGAAGCTCATCTCGATGCGCTGCATGCCCTGGCCTTCGCAGGCCTCGCATCGGCCCCCGGGGGTATTGAAGGAAAACCGCGAGGCGCTCCAGCCGCGCAGCCGCGCCTCCGGCGTCTGCGCGAACAGCTTGCGGATATCGTCCCAGAAGCCGACGTAGGTGGCCGGGCAGGAGCGTGGGGTCTTGCCGATCGGGGTCTGGTCGACCTCGAGCACGCGGTCGATGCCTTCAAACCCCTCGAATCCCTCGCAGGCCCAGGGCGCCGGCCGTGGGGCGCCGCGTTTCCGGCCGAGCTGGCGGGTGAGGTTCTCGCGCAGGATGTCGCGCACCAGCGTGCTCTTGCCGCTGCCCGATACCCCGGTAACACACACCAGCCGCTGCAGCGGCAGCTCGACATCGAGCCCGGCGAGATTGTGCAGCCGCGCGCCACGCAGCCGGATCAATGGCGCGTCGCGCCCGCCGCTGCGTCGGCGTTCGCGCAGCGGGTGGGCCAGTGGGGTGGCCAGCATCCGGCCGGTCAGCGAGTCGCCGGCGGCGAGCAGCTGCGCCAGCGTGCCTTGGGCGACGACATGCCCGCCGCGGCTGCCGGCCCCGGGTCCGAGGTCGATCACGTGCTCCGCGCGGCGGATGGTGTCCTCGTCATGCTCGACCACCACCACGGTGTTGCCCTTGTCCTTCAGGGCGGTGAGGGTATCGAGCAGCATGCGGTTGTCGCGGGCGTGCAGCCCGATGGTCGGCTCGTCGAGGATGTAGCAGACCCCGCGCAGGTTCGAGCCAAGCTGGGCGGCCAGGCGGATGCGTTGGGCCTCGCCGCCGGAGAGCGTCGGCGCCGCGCGGTCGAGACTGAGATAGGACAGCCCGACCTCGTCGAGAAACTTCAGACGCGCCTGGATCTCGCCGAGCACATCGCGGCTGACCTCGGCATCGCGGCCCTTGAAGCGGGTGCGCTCGAACCAGCGCCGTGCCTCGGCCACCGGCATGGCGGCAAACTCGGCGATCGAGCGTCCGGCGAAGCGCACGGCCAGCGCCTCGGGCCGCAGGCGCCGGCCGTCGCAACTGCGACAGGTCGGCTCGGCCTCGGCACTCTGCCAGCGGTCCTCCTCGCCACTGTGTTCCGGGTCGAACTCGGCGTTCTCCAGGCCCGTGCCATGACAGCTCGGGCACCAGCCCTGGCGGGAGTTGTACGAGAACAGGCGCGGGTCGAGCTCGGGGAAGCTCGCGCCGCAGCCGGGACAGGCGCGCCGGCTGGAGTACAGGGTGCCGCGCGCCGTGCCGCCGACTTCGGCCACCAGCAGGCTGCCCTGGCCGAGGGCCAGCGCCTGTTCGATGCCCTCGCGCAGCGCCGCGCGGGTGGCCGGCGCCACTTTCAGGCGCGCGACCGGCAACTCGATATCGTGTTCGCGGAAGCGGTCGAGCCGCGGCCAGGGCTCGGTCGGCGTCATCTCGCCGTCGACCCGCAGCGCGGCGTAGCCGCGCGCGGCCGCCCACTTGGCAAGATCCGTGTAGTAGCCCTTGCGTGCGACCACCTGCGGGGCGAGCAGGTGGATCTCGCGGCCGCGGAACGCCTGCATCACCCGGGCCTCGATCGCCTCCGGGCGCTGCGCGTCGATGGGAATCTCGCAGGCCGGGCAGTGCTGGGTGCCCAGGCGCACGAACAGCAGCCGCAGGAAGTGCCAGAGTTCGGTCAGGGTGGCCACCGTGCTGCGGCGCCCGCCGCGGCTGGTGCGCTGCTCGATGGCCACGGTCGGCGGAATCCCGGCCACGCTATCCACGTCCGGCCGCGAGGCCGGTTGCACGAACTGGCGCGCGTAGGCGTTCAGCGACTCGAGGTAACGGCGCTGGCCCTCGGCGAACAGGATGTCGAAGGCCACCGTGCTCTTGCCGCTGCCGGAGACGCCGGTGATCACCGTGAACGCATCCCGCGGCAGGCTGATGTCGACGTTCTGCAGGTTGTGCTCGCGGGCGTGGCGGATCTCGATGCGCCCCGGGTCGGTGCGCCGGGCGCTGTAGCCGGCCGGCGTCTCGGCGATGGCCGTCCCCGCCGCGCCGCCGCGGGCGGCCGTGAGCTGCGCGCGGTAGTCGGCCAGGGCCTGGCCGGTGTGGCTCTGCGCGCAGCTGAGCAGGGTCTCCAGCGGCCCGGCGGCGACCAGCTGGCCGCCCCCCTCGCCACCTTCCGGACCGAGGTCGACAATCCAGTCGCAGGCCTCGATGACGTCGAGGTTATGCTCGATGATCACCAGCGAATGGCCGGCGGCGAGCAGCTGGCGGAAGGCGGCGAGCAGCACCGAGATGTCCTGGAAATGCAGCCCGGTGGTCGGCTCGTCGAACAGGAACAGCGTGCCGCCCGGGGCCCGGGGCTTGCCCTGGGAGCCGGCAAGAAAGCCCGCGAGCTTGAGACGTTGGGCCTCGCCGCCGGAGAGCGTGGGCACGGGCTGACCCAGCCGCAGGTAGCCCAGGCCGACGTCCACCAGCGGCTGGAGGCTCGCGCGGATGGCCGGGTCGTCATGGAAGAAGGCCAGGGCCTCGGGCACGGTCATGGCCAGCACGTCGGCGATCGAGGCGGCCGGGCCACCCCCGCTCGGCTGCAGCCGCACCTCGAGGATTTCCGGGCGGTAGCGGGTGCCGTCGCAGTCCGGGCAGCGCAGGTAGACGTCGCTCAGGAACTGCATCTCGACGTGCTCGAAGCCTGTCCCGCCGCAGGCCGGGCAGCGCCCGTCGCCGGAGTTGAAGCTGAAGGTGCCGGGGGTATAGCCCCGGACCCGCGATTGCGCTGCCCCGGCGAAGGCCTTGCGGATGGCCGTGAAGGCGCCGACGAAGCTGGCCGGATTGGAGCGCGCGGTCTTGCCGATCGGGCTCTGGTCGACCAGCACCACGTCGTCGATGCGCTCGGCGCCGTTGAGCGCGCGGTGCGCACCGGGGGTCTCGGTGGGCCGGCCCTGGTGCTTGAGCAGCCCGCGCCAGAGCACCTCCTCGACCAGCGTGGACTTGCCTGAACCGCTGACCCCGGTGATGCACACCATCTGCCGGAGCGGCAGACGCAGGTCGATGTGCTTGAGGTTCTGCGCGCTGGCCCCGAGGATCTCGATACAGCCTGCGTCAGGGCCCTCGCCCACGGCGGTCGCCGCGCCGGCCCGTGCCGCCGGCGGCGGCACGATGCTCTGCTCGCCACGCAGGTAGCGGCCGGTCAGCGAGCGCCGCGAGCGCAGCAGCTGCTTCGCCGTGCCCATGAACACGATCTCGCCACCGCGCTCGCCGGGGCCGGGGCCCATGTCGATGATCCGGTCGGCGGCGAGCATGACCTGCGGGTCATGCTCGACCACCAGCAGCGAGTTGCCCGCATCGCGCAGGCGCTGGAGCACGCCCACCAGCCGGCCGATATCGCGCGGGTGCAGGCCGATGCTCGGCTCGTCGAGCACGAACAGGGTGTTGACCAGCGAGGTGCCGAGTGCGGTGGTGAGATTGATGCGCTGCACTTCGCCGCCGGAGAGCGTGCGCGACTGGCGGTCGAGCGTGAGGTAGTCCAGGCCGACCTCGTCGAGAAACGCCAGCCGCCCGCGGATTTCCGCCAGCAGCTGGGCCGTGGCCTCGTCCAGCGTGCCGGTGAATGCCAGGGTGTCGAAGAACTCGCGGCAGCGCCCGATCGGCAGGCGGGTGAGCTGGTGGAGGTTGTACTCCTGCAGGCGCCAGAGCAGCGATTCGGGCTTCAGCCGCGCGCCATGGCAGTCCGGGCACTCGCGGTAGGTCCGGTACTTGGAGAGCAGCACGCGGATGTGCATGCGGTAGCTTTTCGACTCCAGCCAGTCGAAGAAGCGCGCGACGCCATACCAGCAGCCGTCGTCGAAATCGCCTTCACCCTCCAGTACCCAGTGTCGCTGCGCCTCGGTGAGCGCCTGCCAGGGCACGTCCATGGGCACACCGGCCCGCTTGGCAAACTTCTTCAGGTCCCGCTGGCATTCGCCGAAGCTCTTGGACTGGAAGGGCCGGATCGCCCCCTCGGCCAGGGTCAGCCGGGGATCGGGCACCACCAGGTCGTAGTCGATGCCCATGGTGCGGCCGAAGCCGCGGCAGGTCTTGCAGGCGCCCAGCGGTGAATTGAACGAGAAGTGGTTGGGGACGGGATCGCGATACTCGATGTCACAGGCCGCGCAGTGCAGGCCGGTGGAATAGTGCCGACGGCGGGCGGGGTCGTCGTAGTCGGCGATAAAGGCCCGACCGCCCCCCTGCGCAAGCGCGGTCTCCAGCGCTTCGCTCAGGCGGCTCGCGTTCTCGCGGGTCAGGCGCAGGCGGTCCTGGATCACCTCCACGCGCCGGCCGTCGCGCCCGAGCAGGCGGACGTAGCCGCGCGCCGCCAGCAGGCGCTCGAGTTCCTCGGCCGAGACGCTGTCCGGCACGTCGATGGCAAAGGCGACGATCACCCGGGGGGCGGTGTCCGCGTCGGCCTCGGCGGTCGTCTCGAAGAGTTCGGCGGCGGCGCTCTCGGCGCTGTCGCGGCGCACCGGTGCGCCGCAGCCGCGGCAGTGCAGGGTGGCTGCGCGCGCGTAGAGAAGCTTCAGGTGGTCGTTGAGTTCCGTCATGGTGCCGACGGTGGAGCGCGAGGTGCGCACCGGGTTGGTCTGGTCGATGGCGATTGACGGCAGCACGCCGCTGATCTCGTCGACCGCCGGCTTGTCCATGCGGTCGAGGAACTGCCGCGCGTAGGGCGAGAAGGTCTCGACGTAGCGGCGCTGGCCCTCGGCGTAGAGGGTGTCGAAGGCCAGCGAGGACTTGCCCGAGCCGCTCACGCCGGTGATCACCGTGAACTCACCCAGAGGCAGGTCGAGATCGACGTTCTTCAGGTTGTTCTGGCGGGCCCCGCGGACCCGGATCACCTCACGTGCCATCGACCTTCCCTGTCTGCCGGCGCTGCCTTCCAAGGGTGGATGATACGCCGCTGGCCTGTCGCGACGGGCTCTGTCAGCATGGCTCGGAACATCATGATGCCCGGCCTGCCGCCGGACCGGAGACTGCATGAGCCGCAACCGCATGGTCAGCGAAACATTGCTCGCACGCCTGGTGGCCTTCGACACCACCTCGCGCAATTCCAACCTGGCGCTGATCGACTTCGTTGCCGACTACCTGGGTGGATTCGGTGCCGAGGTCGAGGTGCTGCACGCCGCCGACGGCGCCAAGGCCAACCTGCTGGCCACCATCGGCCCCGGTCGCGAGGGCGGGGTGGTGCTCTCGGGGCACACGGACGTCGTGCCGGTGGACGGCCAGACCTGGCACAGCGATCCGTTCCGCCTGCAGGTCGAGGATGAGGTACTGATCGGGCGCGGCAGCAGCGACATGAAGGGCTTCATTGCCTGCGCGCTGGCCGCCGTGCCGGACATGGCCGCGGCGAAGCTGGCCTCGCCGATTCACTTCGCCTTCTCCTATGACGAGGAGGTCGGCTGCCTGGGCGCGCCGCACATGATCCGCCACATGCTGGCACAGCGCTTCGCGCCGCAGGCGGTGCTGATCGGCGAGCCCACCGACATGCGGGTGATGAATGCCCACAAGGGCATGCAGACCCGACGGGTGGAGGTCTGTGGCCACGAGGCCCACTCCAGCCAGACCCAGCTCGGCGTGAGCGCGGTCGGCCTGGCCGGCCGCCTGGTCCATTGGCTGGTGGCTGCCGCCGAGGCGCGCCGGCTGGAGGGCCTGCAGGACCAGCGGTTCACCCCGGCCTGGAGCACCCTGGCGGTCAACGAGATCCAGGGTGGCACGGCGGTCAATATCCTGGCCGGCCGCTGCAGCTTCACCTGGGAGCTCCGCCACCTGCCGCAGGATGATCCGGCGGCGCTGCTGGCCGACTTCCGGCGCTTCTGCGCCGAGGTCGAGGCCGAGGCTCGCGAGATCTCGCCGCGGGTGTCGGTGCGCGAGACCCTGCTCGCCGAGATTCCTGCGCTGGTGCCCGAGGCCGGTGGAGCGGCCGAAGCGCTCGCGCGGCTGCTGACGGACAACGACGCGCCGGCGGGCGCGGTGGCCTTCTGCACCGAGGGCGGCCAGTTCCAGCAGGCGGGCTACTCGGCGGTGGTCTGCGGGCCGGGCTCGGTGGCACAGGCGCACCAGCCTGACGAACAGGTCAGCCGTCAGGACCTGGCGCGCTGCGACGCGATGCTTGCCGACCTGGTCATCCGTCAGCGGCAGACCCCCACTCAGCGTCCGGCCTGAGCGGCCGTGAGCCCTTGGTCTTCATCGCGCTCGGCCTGCACCGGCGGGCGCGCATCCATCCGCTGTCTGACGATCGCCAGGAGTTCCTGCACAATGTCGGGGCGGCGTGGGTCCACATGGGCGCCTTCGGTCCAGATCAGCTCCCGCGGATCGCCCGCGGCGGCGTGCAGCTGCTCGACCTTGTGGCGGGGCAGGCGCTCGTCGTCGGTCGCGCCGATCACGACCAGCGGGCGCGGCGCGATCTGCGCCACCCAGGCCTTGGTATCGAAGCTCGGGCCGTAGGCCAGCAGGTGCAGCAGCCGGGCCATGTGCGGGCGCCAGAATGTCGAGGGCACCCGCGAGCCCAGGTTGTATTCGATCCAGCCCTCGTTGCCGGCGCCGCCGTGGATGATCCACACCCGGGCGAAGCGCTGATCGAGAGCACCGGCCACCGCCACGAACGGGGTGCCGAGGCTGACCCCGACCAGTTCCACCTGTGAGGTGTCGACGTAGGCCTGGGTCATCAGCCAGTCCAGCGCCAGCGATACTGCCGGCGGGGTGTCGAGCAGCCCCTGCTGCATCAGCCGCAGGGCCGGGATGAACTGGCGGAGGTTGCGGATCCGGGTCGGGCCGTCGTAGGGATAGTCGAGGGCGGCGACCACCACGTTGCCCGGGTCGCCCACCAGGTCCACCGCGTCCTGGCCGGTGCGGTGGCCGCCGAGCACCACCATCAGCGGCAGTGGGCCATTGTCCTCGCTGGGCCGCAGCACGCGCAGATCCACCGTAAGCCCCGTATCGGCGACCAGCCGCACGCCCTGGCTGGTATAGCGGCCCGTCTCCTGCACGCTGGGTGCGGCGCGGACCTCGACGATCTGGCCCTTGCGCTCGACGAAATGGTCGTGGCGCGGGCGGGCGTGGTCGAACAGCCACCAGGCCGCGAGCAGCACGACGGCGGCCAGCGTCGCGGCGGACGCCAGAAGCAGGGTGCGCAGCATGTCAGCGGGGCTCCAGGATCCGGGGCGGCTCGCGGGGTGCGGCGGCGGTGTCGGGGCGGGCGACGTTCTCGATCTCCCGGAAGGCCAGCGCCAGTTCCACCGGGCCGAGCGCGTAGGGCGCGATCTCGTAGGGGTCGTAGTGCAGCAGCCAGCCGTCGGCGGTGACGGCGAAGTTGTCGGTGGGCGGCACCCGGTCGTCGTCCAGGAAGAAGCCGGCGTCGGCGAGGCTGACCCCGGCCGCGATGCCGCGCTCGCGGCGCAGGGCACGGGTGAGCAGATCGGCGAACAGCGCCCTGGCCTCGGGTCGCACCACGGCCTCGATGTCCAGGCGCTCGCCGGTGTCGCGATCGAAACTCGCCAGCTGTCGGCTGGACAGCGGATGCGCGCCGCCGGCGTAGACGCTGCTGTCGACCGCCAGGCTGATCACCCGGGCGTCCTGATGGATCAGCTGGGCCTGGCGGCGGAGGAACCACTCGGTGACCGGCGCAGTGGCCGCCTCGGCCTCGAAGGCGGCGACGAAGGCGCGCGCGGCGGCTTCCGGCGAGGCGGCCAGGCCCGCGCCCAGCGGATCACGGGCCATCTCATCGGCGATCCAGGCCTGCATGGCGGCCACGGCCGCCGGCGCTGCGTCCGGCGAAAACCTCGGCCAGCGCAGCAGCACCTCGGCACAGGGCTCGCCGGCGCGCGCGCAGCCGCGGCTCTCCTGGCGATGCTCATGCAGCGCATAGCGCACCGGCGGGGCCTCGGCCCGCGTGCCCGTGCCGCCTGCAGGGCAGGCCGTGAGCAGCGTCCCGGCGACCAGCACGGCGAAGGCCCTGTATATCCGCATGGTGGTCTCCCTACCCCGTGGAGGGCACTATACCATCGCGCTCCAGCGTTCCCGGGCGGCCGTGAGGCCCGACGGGACGGTCCAGTCAACCGGCGCCAGCGCGCCGCAGCCAGGGAATCCGATGGTCACACGTCATTTCGTCACCCTCGATGGACACTGGGGTCCGCGGCAGGTTCATTACCGTCGCGCGGGTCAGGGCCCGGCCCTGCTGATGCTCCACCAGTCGCCGAAATCCTCGGCCGACCTGCTGCCGCTGATCCATGCCTGGCAGTCGCAGTTCACAATCATCGCCCCCGACAGCCCCGGCTTCGGCCTGAGCGATCCGCTCGGCCTCGCGCATGCGCCGATGGAAACCTTTGCCGCTGCGGCGCTGGAACTGGCCGACGCGCTGGGGCTCAAGCGTTTCGGCGTGTTCGGCTTCCACACCGGGGCCAGCATGGCCGTGGCGCTGTCCAGGCTGGCGCCCGAGCGGGTCACGGCCTGCACCGCCAACGGCCTGGTGTCGCTAACCGCCGAGGAGCGCGCGGACATTCTCAGCCACTACCTGCCGCCACTGGAGATCCTCGCCGATGGCAGCCACCTGACGTCGCTGTGGAACCGCATGCGCGACCAGTCGGTATTTTTCCCGTGGTATGACCGCACGCTCGAGGCGCGCCTGGATCTCGACCCGGCACCGACCGAGGCGGTGCAGGACAGCCTGGTGGAACTGCTGCGCGCCGGCGACCACTACCGCGTCGGCTATCGTGCGGCGTTCACCTTCGAGCCGGTGCCGGCGCTGCAGGCGATGACCGTGCCCACCCTGGTGACGGCCGCCCCGCCCGACCCGCTCGTCGGGCAGCTCGAGCGCCTCCGCGACCCCGCCGCCTGCGTGCAGATCCGGGTGACGCCGGACGCCAATGCGGCGAACGCCGCCTGCCTGGCGCTGCTGCAGCAGCATCCCGGCGGGCCGGTGCCGCCGCCGCCGGAGACTGCGCCGTTGCCGTCGGGGCCCTGGCAGAGCATGGTCGCCGTGCCGGGAGGCCAGCTGCGCGCCTACCGGGTCGACGCGCCCTCCGGGCGCCCGCTGCTGCTGCAGCACGATGCCACCGGTTCGGCGGGGCTGCTGGCCCCGCGGGCCGCGCCCCTGGCCGGCCGGCGGCCGGTGCTGGCCATCGATCTGGCCGGCCACGGCGAGTCCGACGCGCTGCTCGCCGCTGAGGAGGTCACGATCGAGCGCCACCGCGAGGTCCTGGCCGCCGCCCTCGAGACCCTCGGTATCGCTGAGCTCGATGCCTGCGGCTTTGGCGCCGGTGCGCTGGTGGCGCTCGAGCTCGCCCGTGCCGCACCGCGGCAGGTCCATCGGCTGGTGCTCGCGGAGCCCCCGGACAGTGATCCGGCCCGGGTGGCGGAGCTGCGCGAGCACGGGGTGCCGGCCTGGACCCCGCAGTGGCATGGCGGCCATCTGCTGCTGTGCTGGCACATGGTGCGCGACCAGGCGCTGTTCTCGCCCTGGTATCGTCGTCGCCGCGCCGGAATTGTCTGGCAGCCGCCGCAGATTGACCCGGTGGCGATCCACGCGCGGGTGCTCGAGCTGCAGAAGGCCCCGCAGATGAGCCGCCTGACCTGGCAGGCCCAGTGCGACTATCCGCTGGGCGAGCGGTTGCGGGATCTCAGGGCGCCCGTGCTGCTGTGTGCGCCGCGCTGGTCGCCGGCCCGCGCGCATGCCGAGGCGCTGCAGCTGGCGCGTCCGGAGTGCGCCTTCCAGGTCCTGCCCGACGCCCCGAGCGACTGGGCGCCGGCGTTCGCCGAGTTTTGCGACCGTTAGGTGCCGATCCCGGGCGAGGTGTCTAGGTCCCGACGCCCTGGGCCTGGGCCGTCTCGGCACCGCCCGCGCGGTCTGCCGGCGCCGCCGGCTGTCCGCGGGTGTCGGCCTCCTCCAGCAGCGCGGCCAGGGCGTCGTCCAGCGGCAGCACGCGCTGGCCCTTGGCGCCCAGGCGCCGGATGGAGACGGTCCGCTCCTCGACCTCGCGCTTGCCCAGCGCGATGATCACCGGGATTTTCTGCAGGCTGTGCTCACGAACCTTGTAGTTGATCTTCTCGTTGCGCAGGTCGAGTTCGGTGCGCAGCCCGGCCGTGCGGAACCGGCGCGCGACTTCGCGGGCATAGTCGTCACCATCGGAGGTGATGGTGGTGACCATCACCTGCACCGGCGCGAGCCACAGTGGCAGGGCGCCCGCATAGTGCTCGATCAGGATGCCGGTGAAGCGTTCCAGTGAGCCGAACAGCGCCCGGTGCAGCATCACCGGGACATGCTTCTGGCCGTCCTCGGCGATATAGGTCGCGCCCAGGCGGGCGGGCAGGTTGAAGTCCACCTGCAGGGTGCCGCACTGCCAGTCGCGGCCGATGGCGTCGCGCAGCACGAACTC
>RECU01000079.1 GCA_007693855.1 Gammaproteobacteria bacterium
TGCCAGTCGTTCCGGGCATCGCGATAGTACCAGCCCGAGCGCGCCCGCTCGATCCAGCGCCGCGCGAACGTCTCCCGGATCTGCGGCTCCCACTGCGGGTTGCCGTTGGCGACGGCGATCTCGCGATAGAGGTTGTTCCGATCGGCGTTCTCTTCGGCCACCAGTCGGCGAAGCGCGGTCCGCTCGGCCAGCGGCACCACGTTCTGGTCGCGAATCTCGATGAGGCCATTGGCGGACAGGCCGATCGCGCCGGCGTCGTAGTACGGCAGCAGCTGACGATGGCGTGCGGCCATGGCGGCTTCCAGTCTCGCGATGGCTGGCGTCGAAATGTCGATATCCGCCTGTTGTGCGTGGGCGGCCGGGACCAGCCATGACAGCGCCTGTCCGGCAAGCCGGATGACCGGTGCCCCGGGGCTGCGGGCCTGCGG
The DNA here is from genome assembly GCA_007693855.1 of Gammaproteobacteria bacterium. GTDB lineage: Bacteria > Pseudomonadota > Gammaproteobacteria > Steroidobacterales > PWYM01 > PWYM01. The sequence continues at coordinate 429 of RECU01000079.1, forward strand.
TTCAGCGTCCTCACGGCGCCGGTCGTCCGGTCCCCAGACGCCGTCGATGATGCGGTCCGCGGCCTGCTCTGCCGCGGCGGCGGGAAAATGGATATGGATGGTCACGCAGGCCGTGGCGATCCAGCTCAATGCCACCAGGCCGAGAATCCAGCGAGTCTTCATATTGCCTGCTCCTTCGCATGCGTCCGACGCCACCGACGGCGCGATCAGCCGATCACCTGCAGCCATTGTGCCGAGCTCCTGTGCCACCGCAAGCAGGAGTTTCCGCAAGGCGAGGTGAACCGCAGCTGAATTCTCCGGCGGGCCGCGCTCAGGGGGCGTCGGGGTCCTCCGGGCGCTCCAGGGCGGCGAGCTGCGCGAGCAACACCGGCCAGCTGACCTGGCGCGCCGTGCCGAGGACATCGATGCGCGGCAGCCCCCGTCCGCGGACGATGTAATAGGCACCGTTGGCCGAGCCCACGCCGTCCATCAGGCAGACCTCGTTGCGAAGTCGACAGCTCAGGCCGATTCGATCGTAGCCGAACTCATTGAAGATCCGCATCAGACCGCCCGGAAGTCCGGCGACACCGCCCCCGCCGATGCTGGTCAGATTGTCGATGGCGCGTTGGCTGATGCGCCGTGGGCCGCGATAGTCGACTGCCGTCGCGACCCATGCCTCGAAGGCGCTCGGGCGCCAGTCGAGCATTCGCAGCCCGAGGACCTCGCCGTCCAGGCGTCCGGTGATCTGACCGAACGCGAAGGTGCCGGTCAGCTGTTCGAGGTCGAGCTCGTGAATCCTGATGTCCGCGGCGGCCCGGGGCAGCGGTGAGAGCAAGCCTTCGATCCGCAGGGCCTCGATGCTGATCCGCCCATCGAAGACCTCGACCTCCAGCGTGCCCTCGGTCTCGAGCACGCGGTCGCGATAGCGGGCGCCCGGCAACTGACCGGCGATTTCTCCGCCGAGTGCCGGCCAGCCGAGCGTCTCGGTGAGCTGGGCCAGGCTGAGGGGCTCCAGTCGAGCATCGAAACCAACCTCCGGGTTGCCGGTGGCGAGCCCCAGGGCGTCGAGGTCGGTGATCACCAGCGCGCCATCCAGGATCGGGATACGGGTGACGCCGGGCGCCTGGACGCGGTCTCCCGTAAAGCGCATGTCCAGGCGCGCGGGACCGATCCCGATGTCGTAGAGCGCGCCACCCTCCCACGCCAGCCACGAGGGCAGGTCAGGCCCGTCCTGCTGCCAGTGGAACCCACCGGCCAAGCCGTCGACGCGAAGCTGCTGGTCCCGGGTCGCGAAGGCCACGTCCTGCATGTCGAGCGCGAGTCGCGTCCAACCGCCGTCTCGAAACAGCGCCTGGCCTGTGAGACGCCCGCGGCTTTCCAGTTGGTCCAGCGGTCCACCGACCAGAAACGGCTGCAGATAACGGGTATAGGCTAGCGGCAGGCTGAGCTCGACCTGGTTGATCGCCAGCCAGCCGTGGCCATCCATGGCGAGGCTGCCGACCGCCTCCAGGACGAGGGCATCGTCGTCGCGAAGCCGCAGGGCGTGAAGACGCGCGCCGGCATCCTCCAGCAGCAGCCGGATCTCACCGGTCAGCGCCGCCTCGTCAAGATCCAGAAAGACCGGCTCGACATAGGCGAGGCCACCTGTCCCGGTCAGTTCGAGCACGAGTTCCAGCGCCCGGTCCTGCCAGCCACGTAGCCCCCAGCGCAGGTCAGCCCGCAGGCCCTCCGTGGCCACCGCGCCGTCGGCCGAGGCGAGGGTGAGCCCACGCACCGTCAGTTCGCCGTCAGCGTCAATCCAGCCATCGGGGGTCATGCGGGCTTGTCCTGACACGCTGACAGCGCCGTCACCTGCCAGCCCGGCCGCCGGCGCGGCGGGCCACAGCGCGACCAGTGCCTCCGGCGTCACGCCCTCGACGTGAAACGCTGCCGACAGCTGGCCTGCGGCACTTCGCTGCAGATCGATGACGGCGCTGCCGCCGGCAAGCTCGAGGCCTTCGAGCCGCAGCGCGACCCCGCCATCCGCGCCCGCTGTCAGCGACAGTGCTGCCGAGAGCCGCGGCAGTCCCGGGACAGAGAGGCTGACCTGTCCGGCCTGGCACTCCAGCTCACGCGAGGTCA
>RECU01000106.1 GCA_007693855.1 Gammaproteobacteria bacterium
TCGCCATCGGTCTGCTCACCGCTGGACACCAGCTCGCGCATCACGCTGGTCGCGTACGCCCCGGCGGGCAGCTCGAATCCCAGCCGCAGCGTACGGCCGTCGTCTTCCCAGGCCCAGGCCAGCTCCGCGGGGCGAAGCCGCAAGGCGCGCCGGCCGGCGTCCACCTTCGCCAATGCCAGGCCGTCGATCAGCGGCTGCAGCGTCGCCAGCACCTCGCCCTCCAGCGCCGCACAGGCGTCCGTCGGCCGCTGCCCGCCGCGGCCCGGCAGCGGCCCGGAGGGATGGATGTCGAAGGCCGCCAGCCTTGCCTCCAGCACCTCGTCGGGCACGCCGACGGCAAACACACTGCGACTGCCGTCGAGTGCCGCCAGCTCGCCCGGCAGCAGCCGGTTCCAGCTGCCGTCGGCGACCCGGCGCGACAGCACCCGGTTGAAGCACCAGCTGCGCGCCGCCGAGAACAGCAGCCCGCGCAGATGCCGGTTGCGTTCCCGCCGGCCCTCCACCAGCAGCCGCCAGGCGCGTGCCAGGTTGTCGCCGTTGCGACCGAAGCGCTGCGGCCCGAAGTAATTCGGCACCCCCTCGGCGGCGATGCGCGCGAGGCGCTGTTCCAGCGCCGCCGGCGCGCCGGCCACTTCACGCAGGCGCAGCACGAATCGGTTGCCCCGCAGCGCACCGGTGGCGAGCTTGCGGGTATGCCGGCGCTGCACCAGCCACTCCACCCCCTCGAGAACCGGCGGGGCGCCCGCCTCGCGACCCGGCAGGCGCACACTGAGCCACTGGGTGGTGACGGCGTCGCGATCCTTCAGGCCGGCATGGCCGACGTCGCGGGCCGGCAGGCCCCAGTGGCGCGCCAGCGCGCCGACCACCTCGGCGGTGGTGCGCCCCCGCTTGCGTACCTGCAGCCAGAGATGCTCGCCCTCGCCCTCGGGCAGCACCCGGGGCAGTTCCTCGACCACGAAATCCTCGGGGGAGGCACGCAGCACGGCGTGCGCCTGCGGCGCACCCAGCGCCCAGGCGGCCGGCAGGCCATCCGGGCACGTCATGGCGGGCACGTCATGCCGGGCGCACGATCAGGGCGACGGCGTGGGCGGCGATGCCCTCACCGCGACCGAGAAAGCCCAGGCGCTCGGTCGTGGTGGCCTTGACGTTGACCGCATCCACGGCAACACCGAGATCGCTGGCGAGCGTCTCGCGCATGGCCTCGCGGTGTGGACCGACCCGCGGCGCCTGACAGATCAGCGTGGCATCGACGTTGCCGGGCACCCAGCCGGCCGCCGCCAGGGTAGCCACCACCTGGCGCAGCAGCACGCGGCTGTCCGCCCCGGCCCAGGCCGGGTCGGTGTCGGGAAAATGCACCCCGATATCGCCCAGCCCGGCGGCCCCCAGCAGCGCATCGCAGACCGCATGCAGCAGCACATCCCCGTCGGAGTGCGCCACCAAACCGCGCACGTGGGGAATACGCACGCCCCCCAGGACCACGTGGTCGCCGTCGCCAAAGGCGTGCACGTCGTAGCCGTGGCCGATGCGCACGCTCATGGCAGCGCCACGCCGTGCGCCAGCAGCCGCTCGGCCAGCGCCAGATCACCGGGCAGCGTGACCTTGAGATTCATCGCCGAGCCCTCCACCAGCAGCGGCTGATAGCCGAGGCGTTCGACCGCCTGGGACTCGTCAGTGACCAGCACTTCCTGGGCATCGGCGCGTTCCAGCGCGTCGGTCAGCAGCCCGAGGCGGAAGATCTGCGGGGTGAGCGCCTGCCACAGGCCGGCGCGGCTGACGGTGCCAGCCACCGCCGCAGGCCGCTCGGTCCCCTGGCGCTTGAGGGTATCGGCCACCGGCCGGGCGAGCAGGCCGCCACAGTCATGTCCGGCGACCGTATCGACCAGCCGCGCAAGATCCGTCCGCGGCACGCAGGGCCGTGCCGCGTCATGCACCATGACCCAATCCTCCGGCGCGGCGAGTCCGCCCAGCACCCGCAGGCCATTGAGCACCGAATGCATCCGCTGCTCGCCGCCAGGGGCGTTGTGGACCTCCACCCTGGGCGGCAGACAGCGCCGCCAGCGCCGATCCTCCGGGGAGGTGACCACCACCATGCCAGCCAGCCCCGGCGTCGCGGCCAGGGCGTGCAGGGTGTGCCAGAGCATCGGCTTGCCGGCCAGCGGCAGGTACTGCTTGGGCAGCGCCGCGGCCATCCGTGAACCACTGCCCGCCGCCGGCACAACCGCCCATACGCGTACGTCTGGTGTGCCTGCGCTCACGCGGCCGGGTCAACGAGGGTCACGGCCGGTGCGCTCCACCGGCACCAGCTGGAAGAACGTCTCGTGCTCGCGAACCAGACCGAGATCCGCACGCGCCCGCTCCTCAGCCGCTTCCAGCCCGTCGCGAAGATTCTGGACTTCGGCCTCCAGTGCGTCATTGCGCAGCGCCAGCGCCGCATTCTCCTGATGCTGCAGCTCGACCGCCGCACGCAGCCGCTGCGTCTCGCGCAGGCCCTGGTCGGAAAACCACAGCCGCGCCTGGACGGCGAGCAGGGCAACCACCAGGATCAGCATGAGCAGGCGCATGGACAGTCTCCGCGGCTCAGCCGCTCCGGGGCAATGGCACCGGGAAGGCCCCGGCTCCGGCATAGCGTGCCGATGCCCCTAGGGCTTCCTCGATGCGCAGGAGCTGGTTGTACTTGGCCATGCGATCGGAACGGCACAGCGAACCGGTCTTGATCTGGCTGGCGCGGGTCGCGACCGCGATGTCGGCAATGCTGGCATCGGAGGTCTCGCCCGAGCGGTGCGAGACCACCGCCGAGTACCCCGCGTCCACGGCCATGTCGATGGCCGCCAGGGTCTCCGTGAGCGTGCCGATCTGGTTCGGCTTGATCAGGATGGAGTTGCCGATCCCCTCGTCGATGCCGCGACGCAGGATCTCGGTATTGGTGACGAACAGATCATCGCCGACCAGTTGGATCCGCCCGACCAGGCGCTCGCTGAGCACCTTCCAGCCAGCCCAGTCGCCCTCGGCCATGCCGTCTTCGATGGTGATGATCGGGTAGCGGTCACACAGCTCCGCGAGATACTCGCAGAACCCGGCGGCATCGAACTCGCGGCCCTCCGAGGCGAGCCGGTAGACGCCGTCGGCGTGGAATTCGGAGCTCGCCACGTCCAGGCCCAGCCAGACATCATGACCCGCGCGATACCCCGCCTTGTCGATGGCCTCGAGAATGGTCTCCAGCGCCGCCTCGTTCGAGGGCAGATCGGGTGCGAAGCCGCCCTCGTCCCCGACGGCCGTCGACAGGCCGCGTCCCTGCAGGACTTTCTTCAGGTGATGGAAGATCTCGGTCCCGCAGCGCAGCGCCTCGGAGAAACTCGGCGCGCCCACCGGCAGGATCATGAACTCCTGGATGTCCACGCTGTTGTCGGCATGCGCCCCGCCGTTGACGATGTTCATCATCGGCACCGGCATCTCGCCGGGACGGCCCTCGGAGAGCAGCTCATACAGGCCGATGCGCCGCTGGGCGGCGAGCGCGTGGGCGGCAGCCAGCGAGACGGCGAGAATGGCATTGGCGCCGAGCCGTGACTTGTTGGGCGTGCCGTCGAGCTCGAGCATGCGCCGGTCGAGGGCGGCGAGATCATCGGCCGCCATGCCTGCCAGGGCACCGGCGATGTCGTTGTTCACATGCGCGACCGCCCGGCGCACGCCGCGGCCGAGATAGCGCCCGGCATCGCCATCACGCAGCTCCACCGCCTCACGCGTGCCGGTAGAGGCCCCGCTGGGGACCGCCGCGCGGCCCATGGCACCGCCCGAGAGCACGACCTCCGCCTCGACTGTCGGATTGCCCCGCGAGTCGATGATCTCGCGGCCGTGGATTTTCGTGATGCTGCTCATCGGTACTGACTTCCTTCCCTGCTGTTCACAGGCCGAATGCGGACTCCTGATAGGGCCGCGACTTCACCGCTTCATCCAACGCCTTGAGGGTCTCCAGCAGTTCCCGCATGTGTTCCAGCGGCCAGGCATTCGGGCCGTCGGAGAGCGCCTCCTCGGGGCGCGGATGGCTTTCCATGAACACGCCGGCCACCCCGGCGGCCACCGCCGCGCGGGCGAGCACCGGCACGAACTCCCGCTGCCCCCCGGAGGCGCTGCCCTTGCCCCCGGGCAGCTGCACCGAGTGCGTCGCATCGAAGACCACCGGACAGCCCGTGCCGCGCATCACCGCCAGGCTGCGCATGTCGGAGACGAGGTTGTTGTAGCCGAAGGTGAAGCCCCGCTCGCAGGCCATGATCTGTTCGTTGCCGGTGGAACGCGCCTTGTCGACCACGTTGCCCATTTCCCAGGGCGAGAGGAACTGGCCCTTCTTGATGTTCACCGGCAGGCCGAGCGCGGCGACGCTGACGATGAAGTTGGTCTGCCGGCAGAGAAACGCCGGGGTCTGCAGCACGTCCACCACCTCGGCGACCTCGGCCAGCGGCGAGTCCTCGTGGACGTCGGTCAGCACCGGCACGCCGAGCTGGCGACGCACCTCGGCGAGCACGCGCAGCCCCTCCTCGATGCCCGGACCGCGATAGCTCTCGCGCGACGAGCGGTTGGCCTTGTCGTAGGAGGACTTGAAGATGAAGGGGATACCCAGCTCGGTGGTGATCTCCTGCAGCCGCCCGGCCGTGTCGATCGCAAGCCCCAGGTTCTCCACCACGCAGGGCCCGGAGATCAGGAACAGCGGACGGTCGTTATCGACCTCGAAGCCACAGAGTTTCATGCCTGGGCCTGCTGTGGGCGGGCGGCGGTCTGCCGCGCCCGCGCGGCCATGATGAAGCCGCTGAACAGCGGATGGCCGTCACGCGGGTTGGAGGTGAACTCGGGATGAAACTGGCAGGCGACAAACCACGGGTGGCCGGGCAACTCGACCATCTCCACCAGCCCGTCGCGGGAGAAGCCGGAAAACACCAGGCCGCTCTCGCGCAGCGGTGCGAGATAGTTGTTGTTGAATTCATAGCGGTGACGATGGCGTTCTTCGATCACCTCCGTGCCGTAAATCTCACGGGCCAGTGTCCCGGGCTGCAATTCACAGGCCTGGGCACCGAGACGCATGGTACCGCCGAGCTCGGAGTCGCGGCTGCGCTCATGGCGGACCCCTGAAGGATCCTCCCACTCGGTGATCAGCGCCACCACCGGGTGCGCCGCCTGGGCCTCGAACTCGGTACTCTGCGCACCGGCCAGGCCGGCGACATTGCGGGCAAATTCGATCACCGCCACCTGCATGCCCAGGCAGATGCCCAGATAGGGAATGGCCTGTTCACGCGCATGGCGAACCGCGGCGATCTTGCCTTCGATCCCCCGCTCGCCAAACCCGCCCGGCACCAGGATGGCATCCATGCCCTCAAGCGCGCCGATGCCATGGTCCTCGATGTCCTGAGACTCGATGTAGTGGATCCTCACCCGGGTACGGGTGCGGATGCCGGCATGCACCAGTGCCTCGCACAGCGAGATGTAGGAGTCGCGGAAGTGGACATACTTGCCGACCATGGCGACATTCACCTCGGCCTCCGGATGCTGCTTGGCCGCCACCACCGCACGCCATTCGGCCAGATCGGCCGCCGGCACATCGAGGTGGAGCTTGCGCACGACGATGTCGTCCAGCCCCTGATCATGCAGCACGAAAGGAATCTTGTAGAGATCGTCGACGTCCTGCGCGGAAATCACCGCGCCCTCCTCCACGTTGGTGAACAGCGCGATCTTGCGCCGCTGCTCTTCCGGCAGGGCATGCTCGGAGCGACACACCAGGATGTCGGGCTGGATACCGATCGAGCGCAGCTCCTTCACCGAATGCTGGGTGGGCTTGGTCTTGATCTCCTGGGAGGCGGCGATATAGGGCACCAATGTGAGGTGCACGTACACCACACGGTCGCGGCCTGCCTCGCTGCTCATCTGGCGGATCGCCTCCATGAACGGCAGCGACTCGATGTCACCGACGGTCCCGCCGATCTCCACCATGCAGACATCGGCGTCACCGGCGCCGAGGTAGATGCAGCGCTTGATCTCATCGGTGATGTGCGGGATGACCTGCACCGTGCCGCCAAGATAGTCGCCGCGGCGCTCCTTGGCGATGACCGTGCTGTAGATGCGCCCGGTCGTCCAGTTGCTGTTACGGCTGGTGGTGGTGCGCACGAAGCGTTCGTAGTGACCGAGATCGAGGTCGGTCTCGGCACCGTCCTGCGTGACGTAGACCTCGCCATGCTGGAACGGGCTCATCGTGCCGGGATCGACGTTGATGTAGGGGTCGAGCTTCATCATGCTGACCGTCAGCCCACGGGCCTCGAGCAGCGCGCCAAGGCTGGCCGCAGTGATGCCCTTGCCGAGCGAGGAAACCACCCCACCGGTGATGAAGACGAAACGCGTCATGATGTCAGGCGTCCCCGATAGTGCTAGCGATTTTCCGACGGCAGAAACTCGAAAGGCCGGAGAGCCCCTGCGCGGATCCAGGCACCGCTCAGGCGGCGCACTCGTTCGACGCGGATACCCTCCGACCTCGCGGCCCGGCCTGGCGCCGGCCTTCGGGACCGATTGACGGGTCCCGCGTGAGCAAGTCGGGAAGAAAGGCTATCACAAATCCCCCTCGCCCACGTGTCCGACGAGGCCAGGCAGCAGCGCCGGTGCCGGCCTCCAGCACACGCGCCAGGCTGCCACGTCTTCGAGGCCGGGCGGATTGAGCCGGGGATGACATCCGGCGACCCCGACCAGCTGGCCCGCCGCGCGCACCAGGGGCAGCCGCGGGCGCAGCCAGCCTGGCACCCGCCGCGCCTGCAACAGCGGGGTCAGTCGTCGCCCGCGACCGCGGCCGAGACGCTCTCCGCCGCGGCGATACTCGAGGGTGACGCCGGCGGCCAACTCCGCCGCCGAGAGCAGACACGCGCCCTCGGCAGCCGCCCCCGGCGCATCGGCCACCGGCGACAGCCAGACCCGGCCGCAGGCGTCTGCATGGTCCACCCCGGGACGCAGGCTCACGGGCGTCTGCGGCGGCGGCGGCAGCGCATCCAGCAGCCACACCCGCAGGCCCTCGCGACGCAGCACGCCGCCAGCCCACTGCAGCTCGACGCCCCGGTCGTCGCGGGCCTCGACCAGCTGGCGGGCGAACTCGCGCAGTCGCCGGCCACTGGGCAGCGGCTCGAGCCCGCGCGCCCGCAGGGCGGCACGCAGGGCGTTGCTGCGGCGTGCCGGCGACAGGGCCGCCAGCCGCGCCATGGGCAGCACCGCGGTCCCGGGCGGGTGGATGGCCGCCCCCCCGAGGTCCAGCCCAGCGAGTTCGGCGAGCAGGCCGGCATCCTCTTCCAGCTGAGCGGCGGCGCGCCCCGCCCGCTCCGCCACGTCCGGCCAGCGCTCGCGCAGCGCCGGCATCACGGCATGACGCAGGTGATTGCGATCGGCGGTGGTGGCGGCATTACTGGGATCCTCGATCCATGCCAGTCCGGCGTCGCGCGCGTAAGCCTGCAGTGCTGCACGCGGCCAGCGCAGCAGGGGCCGATGCAGCCGCCCATCGCCGAGGGGGCGTGACACCGGCATGCCGGCCAGCCCGCGACTGCCACTGCCCCGAAGCAGGTTCAGCAGCAGCGTCTCGAGCTGATCGTCGGCATGGTGGGCCAGCAGCAGCGTGTCGCCCGGTTGCAGCGCTGCGGCGAAGGCCGCATAGCGCGCCCGGCGGGCCGCGGCCTCCGGGCTTTCCCGCCGCCGTGGCCGTGCATCGACGGTCACGCTCTGGAAGGCGACCCCGAGCGCACGGCAGGCCGCCGCACAGTGCGCCTGCCAACGGTCCGCATCGGGATGCAGCTGATGGTTGACATGCAGCGCCCCCAGGCGCTGCGCGCCGGGCTCTAGGGCGGCAAGGGCGTGCAACAGGACGCTGGAATCCAGGCCTCCGCTGTAAGCCACCAGTCGCCGGGACCCGTCCGCCTGTGCCGGCAGCGCGGCGGCCAGGCCGTCTGGCGCGAAGCAGCGGGTCACCGGTGACACCCGCGCCGAGGTGGCGACGTCGCCCGCGCGCTCAGCCGCGCCAGGCGCCGTACGCAGCGAGACGTTCGCGGCGACGGACCAGCCGGGTCTCGGCCGGCTCGGCCTCGAGATCGGCCAGGGTCTTGATCAGCGCGTTGCGCACGCTCTCGGCGCAACCGCCCGGATCCCGGTGGGCGCCGCCGAGCGGCTCGCCGATGACCTCATCGACGAGGCCAAGCTCGAGCAGCCGCGGCGCCGTCAGTCCCATGGCATCCGCCGCCACCTCGGCTTTCTCGGCACTCTTCCAGAGGATCGAGGCGCAACCCTCCGGCGAGATCACCGAGTAGATCGAGTACTGCAGCATCAGCACGCGGTCGGCCACACCGATGGCCAGCGCCCCGCCGGAGCCACCCTCGCCGATCACCAGGCTCAGGATAGGCACATCGAGCTTGGCCATGGCGAAGAGATTGCGCGCGATCGCCTCGCTCTGGCCGCGCTCCTCGGCACCGACGCCGGGATAGGCCCCGGGCGTGTCGATCAGGGTGATGATCGGCAGGCCAAAGCGTTCGGCCAGCTGCATGACCCGCAGCGCCTTGCGATACCCCTCCGGCTTGGGCATGCCGTAGTTGCGGTAGACGCGGGCCTTGGTGTCGCGGCCTTTCTGGTGGCCGATGATGACGACGCTACGGCCTTCGAGACGCGCCAGGCCGGCGACCAGCGCACGATCGTCGGCATACATGCGATCACCGTGCAACTGCTGGAAGTCCGTGAAGCAGTAGTCGATGTAGTCGAGGGTGTACGGCCGCTGCGGATGGCGGGCCAGCTGGGCGACCTGCCAGGCGGACAGGTTGGCGAACAGGTTGCGGGTCAACGCGTCACTCTTGCTGCGCAGCCGGGCGATCTCCTCGCCGATGTTGATCTCGGAGTCATCCCCGACGAAGCGCAGTTCTTCGATTTTGGCTTCAAGTTCGGCGATAGGTTGTTCGAAATCAAGGAATTTAACTTCCATTATTTTTGCCTGTCCCGCGCTGAGGCGCCAACACTACCCGCGCGCCCCGGCACTGACAAGTGCGCATGGCCCGGCGTGACCTTCACGAGACCGCGACCGGGCCCGGGTAGAGCACCTGGACGTGCTCTTCACCGACCAGTGCGCCAAGCTGTTCGCGCAACTCCCGGCTGGGACGCACCCGCCAGCTGCCGCCAAGCGACACCAGACCCCGCGCCCCGCCGCCGCGGTACTCCACGCAGACATCACAGGCCCCTTCACGCCACGGCGCCAGCGTCTCGCGCAGCGCCTGCACGAACTCATGCCCCTGCGCGGGGGCATCCCAGCGGATCAGCAGGCGCCGCGCGTGGGTCTCGATGCATGCGTCGGCGGAATACAGCACCTTGGCCGCCAGCCGCCAGCCATCGATGAACTCGTCGAAACGCAGGTTGCCCTCGGCGACGATGACCTCATCGACCACCGCGAGGTGCGCATACTCCCGCGCGGCCTCCTCGAACATCGAGAGCTCGAGGCGTCCGGTCCCATCGTCGAGCACCAGGATCAGACGGCCGCCGCGCCGACGGACCTCGACCACCAGGCCGGCCGCCACCACGTCACGGCGGGCCTGGAAGCGCTGGCCCGCGGCCGGCGCCGGCCCGCCAAGTTCCGCCAGCGCCGCGGTGGTGAAGTGCCGACAGTGCTCGACATACGGCTCGAAGGGATGACCGGTCAGGTACAGACCGAGCGCCTCCTTTTCGGCCGTCAACCGGTCCCGCTCACGCCATTCGGGCAATACCGCCAGCGGCTCGTCAGCCACGGGCGAGGCGTCCGGGCAGGCCGCGGCGAACAGATCATCCTGCCCGGCGGCCCGCGAGCGCTCATCCTGTTCGGCCGCGCGCAGCGCATGCTCCAGCGCCGCCATCAGGCTGGCGCGGTTCGGCCCCAACGCATCCAGGGCGCCGGCCCGGATCAGCGCCTCCATCGCCCGGCGGTTGAGTCGCTGGACGTCCACCCGTCGGCAGAACGAATGCAGCCCGGTGAACGGTCCGTGGGCTTCGCGCTCGGCGACGATGGCTTCGATCGCCGAGCGCCCGAGCCCCTTGATCGCGCCCAGTCCGTAGCGGATGGCCCCGACACCGGCCACGGTGAAGGCGTACTCGGAGGCATTCACGTCTGGCGGCAACAGCGTCAGGCCCAGCTGCTCGACATCGTCCTTCAGCCCCACCAGCTTGTCGGTGTTGTCCATGTCGGCGGACATCACTGCAGCCATGAAGGCAGCAGGGTGATGCGCCTTCAGCCAGGCGGTCTGGTAGGACAGCAGCGCGTACGCCGCCGAGTGGGACTTGTTGAAGCCGTAGCCGGCGAACTTCTCCATCAGGTCGAAGATGTAGCTGGCCTGCGCCTCGTCGATCGCCTGCTCGCGGGCGCCGGCCATGAACACGCTGCGCTGCTTGGCCATCTCCTCGGGCTTTTTCTTGCCCATGGCGCGGCGCAGCAGGTCGGCGCCGCCGAGCGAGTAGCCGGCGAGCTCCTGGGCGATCTGCATCACCTGCTCCTGGTAGAGGATGACGCCATAGGTGGGCTTGAGGACCGGCTCGAGCCGCGGGTGCAGGTAGTCAATGGGCCCGGCGTTGCGTCCGTGCTTGCGGTTGATGAAGTCATCGACCATGCCGGACTGCAGCGGCCCCGGCCGGAACAGCGCGACCAGCGCGACGATATCCTCGAAGCAGTCAGGCTGCAGGCGCTTGATCAGGTCCTTCATGCCGCGCGATTCCAGCTGGAACACGGCGGTGGTCTGGCAGGCCTTGAGCAGCCGGAAGGTCGCCTCGTCGTCCATCGGCAGGTCGTCGATGGCCAGGGCCGGTTCGCCGGCAGCGGCCCGCTCGGCGTTGATGATGCCGACCGCTCGATCGATGATGGTCAGCGTACGCAGGCCCAGGAAATCGAACTTCACCAGGCCGACCGCTTCCACGTCGTCCTTGTCGAACTGCGTCACCGGGCTGGACGAGCCCTCTTCGCAGTACAGCGGGGTGTATTCGGTCAGGCGCTCGGGCGCGATCACCACGCCGCCGGCATGCTTGCCGGCATTGCGTGCCAGGCCTTCGAGGCGTCGGGCCAGATCGATCAGCGTGCGGACATCCTCTTCTTCATCGTAGCGGCGCCTGAGCTCGGCATCTTTCAGCGCCTTCTCCAGCGTCATGCCGATCTCGAAGGGAATCATCTTGGCAATACGATCGACGTGGCCATAGGCCATGCCGAGCACGCGCCCGACATCCCGCACCACGGCCCGTGCGGCCATGGTGCCGTAGGTGATGATCTGGGAGACGCGGTCGCGGCCGTAGCGGCTGGCCACGTAGTCGATCACCCGGTCGCGGCCTTCCATGCAGAAGTCCACGTCGAAGTCCGGCATCGACACCCGCTCGGGATTGAGAAAGCGCTCGAACAGCAGATCGTGTGCCAGCGGATCGAGATCGGTGATCCCCAGACACCAGGCCACCAGCGATCCTGCACCCGAGCCACGGCCGGGTCCCACCGGGATGCCGTTGTCCTTGGCCCAGCGGATGAAGTCGGCGACGATGAGGAAGTAGCCGGGAAAGCCCATGCTGCAGATGACCTCGAGCTCCCGCGCCAGGCGTGCGGCATAGGCCTCGCGCGGACCCACCGCGCCGTGGCGCGCGAGACGTGCGTCCAGACCACGCCGGGATTCCTCGGCGAGGAAGCCGTCGATGGTCATGCCTTCGGGGATCGGGAAATCCGGCAGAACGGTGCGCCCCAGCGTCAGCTGCAGGTTGCAGCGCCGGGCAATCACCACGGTGTTGGTCAGTGCCTCCGGCAGGTCGGCAAACAGCGCGGCCATCTCGGCCGGAGATTTCAGCGACTGGGCCTCACTGTAATCTCGCGGACGGCCGGCATCGGTGAGGATGCGCCCGCCCGTGATGCACACGCGGGCTTCGTGCGCTTCGAAATCCTCGGGCTCGAGGAAGCGGACGTCATTGGTCGCCACCACCGGCACACCCGCGTCCGCCGCCAGGCGCACGGCCTCGGCCACGTGCAGTTCCTCGTCCGGGCGCCCGCTGCGGCAGAGCTCCAGGTAATAGCGATCGCCGAACAGGCCCAGCCAGTGGTCCAGGCGCGCGCGCGCCTCGTCCTCGCGACCGGAGATCAGCGCGCGGCCGACGTCGCCTTCGCGCCCGCCGGACAGCGCGATCAGCCCGCGCACGCTGTCTGCATCCAGCCACGCCGGATCCACCCGCGGCAGACCGCGGACCTGGTTGTCCTGGTAGCCGCGACTGATCAGCCGGGAGAGGTTACGGTAGCCGGCCAGATCCTGGCAGAGCAGGGTCAGACGCGCGGGCTTTTCCGCGGGATCGCTGCCGCCGAGGCGCAGGTCGGCCCCGATGATTGGCTTGATTCCGGCCTGCTGCGCCGCGCGAAAAAACTTCACCATGGCGAACAGATTGCCCTCGTCGGTGAGGGCGACGGCAGGCATTCCGGCGGCCGCACAGGCACGCATCAGCGGCTTGATGCGGACCACGCTGTCGATCAGCGAATACTCGGTGTGGACCCGCAGATGGACGAAAGGCACGGTCATGCCGCCGGTTCCCGGACCTGCAGCGCCGCCCGGACGGGCGCGAAGCTCAGGCGGTGTGCCGTGCTGGGCCCAAGGGCTGCAAGTGCGGCGCGGTGCGCGATCGTGGGATACCCCTTGTGGGCGGCGAAGCCGTAGCCGGGATGGCGCTGGTCTAGTTCGCACATGAGCGCGTCACGGTACACCTTGGCCACGATCGACGCCGCCCCGATCGCTGGATCGAGGCGGTCGCCCCCCACCAGGCAGTGGACCGGACCGGTAAACCCCGGCACCCGCGGGGCGTGCTGACCGTCGACACGCAGCTCGGCGGGGGTGATGGTCAGGCCCAGCACCGCCCGACTCATCGCCAGCAGACTCGCGCCGAGGATGTTGAGCTGGTCGATCTCGCCCGGGTCGGCCCAGGCCAGCGCCCACGCGGCGGACTGCCGGCGGATCTGCACGGCCAGTTGCTCGCGCCGGCGAGGCGTCAGCCGCTTGGAATCACCAAGACCCTCGATCGGCCGGGCCGGATGCAGCACTACGGCCGCAGCCACCACCGGGCCGGCCAGCGGCCCACGGCCGACTTCGTCGACACCGGCCACCCAGCGCACGGCAATCGCCTTCGCTCCCGTCCGGCCAGCGGCCGACGGGCGCTGGCGGGGTTCGGGATGCGACTCAGGGCTCATTCGGGGCTCGGTATCCTGGCAGCAGGGCGGCGACCGCCTCGGCCGCGCGGCGGCTGGCGTCACAGCGGAGCAGAGCGTGAAGTTTACCAAACTCTTCCTGCTGGGTTGCCCGGGCCGCGGGGTCAGTGAGCAGGCGCTCGAGCGCCGGGCCCAGGCGCGCGGCGGTGACCTCGGCCTGCAGAAACTCCGGCACCACCGGCGTCGGGGTCAGCAGATTCGGCAGCGCGAAATGACGGATCCGGATCAGGCGCAGCCCACGCACCAGCGCCAGCGACAAGGCCGACGCGCGATAGGCCACGACCAGTGGACAGCCGAGCAGCGCGCTCTCCAGGCTCGCCGTCCCCGAGGTGACCAGCGCGGCATCGGCGGCCACCAGCGCGCTGCGGGCCTGGCCCTCGACCAGCCGGCAGCGCGACGCGTCGACCCCGGCCGCGGACAGCGCTGCCTGCAGGGGCGCCAGCAACGCCGGCCGGGCCACCGGCAGCACACAGGCCAGCGTCGGCAGGCGGGCGGCCAGCCAGGCGATGGTCTCGGCGTACGGCGCGCCCATCCGCTCGATCTCGCCCCGACGGCTGCCGGGCAGAATCGCCAGCACCGGCCCTTCAGGCGGCAGCGCGAGTTCGCGACGGGCGGCCGCCGCGTCGCCCCCCGGGGCCAGTTCGTCGGCCAGCGGGTGCCCGACGAAGCGTGCATCGACGCCATGGCGGGCGTAGAACGCTTCCTCGAACGGCAGCACGCAGAGCATGCGGTCGACGGCCTTGCGGATGGTGCGGATGCGGCCCTCGCGCCAGGCCCAGACACTGGGGCTGACGTAGTGGACGGTGGTGATGCCCGCGGCGCGCAGGGTCTTCTCGACGCCGAGATTGAAATCCGGCGCATCGATGCCGATGAACACGGCTGGGCGGGCGGCCAGCAGCCGGGCGATGAGGGCGCGGCGCAGGCGCAGCAGCCGCGGCAGGTCGCGGACGATCTCGAACAGGCCCATCACGGCCAGCTCGTCCGCCTCCCACCAGGGCTCGCAGCCGGCGGCCTGCATGGCCGGGCCGGCGATCCCGACGCAACGCACCCCCGGGACCTGGCGCCTGAGTTCGCGTACCAGCCCTGCGCCCAGTTGATCCCCCGAGGCCTCACCCGCGACCAGCGCCACGGTCAGCCCCGCAGGCATGGGCCTCATCAGCGCAGGATGCCGCGCTCGCTGCGCTTCAGCGAGTCGAGGAGCAGCCCGAGTTCAGGCTGCTCCGGCAGCCGCTGCTCAAGCTCGGCGACGGCTTCCTCGAGCCGCAGCTGCTGGCGGTACACCACCTTGTAGGCTTCGCGGATATTGCGGATCTGGATGGGCGTGAAGCCGCGGCGCCGCAGCCCCTCCTGGTTCACCCCGCGCGGCTCAGGCGGATTGCCGGTGACGATCAGGTAGGCCGGCACATCGCGCGCGGCGGCCACCTGCATGCCGAGGAAGGCATGGGCACCGATATGACAGAACTGATGCGCACCGGAGAAGCCGCCAAGAATGGCCCAGTCATCCACCACCACGTGCCCGGCCAGCGTGACCGCATTGGCGAGAATGGTCTGGTTGCCGATCACGCAGTCATGGGCGATGTGCACATAGGCCATGATCCAGTTGTCATCGCCGAGGGTGGTTTCGCCGCGATCCTGCGCCGTGCCGCGGTTGATCGTGACGAATTCGCGGATGGTGTTGCGGTTGCCGATCACCAGCCGGGTCGGCTCGCCGGCGTATTTCTTGTCCTGAGGTGCCTCACCCAGGGAGGTGAACTGGAAGATCCGGTTCTCCTCGCCGATCACCGTCGGACCCCGGATCACCACGTGCGGCCCGATGACGGTGCCGGCGCCGATCTCGACGTCGTCGTCGATGATCGAGAATGGCCCGACGGCCACCGAGTCGTGCACCCGGGCGCCGGGCGAGACGATAGCCCGCGGGTCGATCATCCCTGCCTCCCACGCGCCGCCATCAACTCCGCCTTGGCCACCAGCTGGCCATCGACTTCTGCATGTGTGGAGAATCGCCACACGCCGCGCATCTGCCGCTCGAGCCGGCCGTGGAGGATCAGCTGGTCGCCCGGCACCACCGGGCGCTTGAAGCGTACGCCGTCGACGCCCCCCAGGTAATACACCTCGTCGGCGGCCGATCGTTCCACCGTGGCATAGGCGAGAATGCCTGTCGCCTGCGCCAGCGCCTCGATGATGAGTACGCCGGGCATGACCGGATTCCCGGGGAAATGACCGGGAAAGAACGGCTCATTGATGGTGACGTTCTTGAGCGCGCGAATGTGGCTGCCGGGCTCGCACTCGAGCACCCGGTCGAGCAATAGAAACGGATAGCGGTGCGGCATCTGCCTGAGAATGCCTTCGATATCCATGTAGGTCTGATCAGTCATCGGAGTCCCTATCCGGCCCCTCGCCGGTCAACTTGTCGAGGCGTCGCTCCAGGCGACGCAGGCGTTCACCGGTTTTCGCAAGCTGGCGATACCGCGCCACTCCGCGGCGCCACTCGCGCGCCTCCTCCACCGGAATGCCGCTGCCGTACATCCCCGGCTCGCGAATCGAATGGGTCACCATGGCGCGGCCGATCAGCACCACCCGGTCGCAGATCTCGAGATGCCCGCCGATCCCGGCCTGGCCGGCGATCATGCAATGGCTGCCGATCCGGGTACTGCCGGCGATGCCGACCATCGCGGCAATGGCCGTATGCGCACCGATATGGACGTTATGCGCGACCTGGATCTGGTTGTCGAGTTTCACCCCGTCCTCGATCACCGTGTCGCCGATCGCACCCCGATCGATGGTGGTGTTGGCGCCGATCTCCACGTCATTGCCGATCACCACGCCCCCGACCTGCGGCACCTTGATCCAGCGCCCGGCGTCCTGGGCGATACCGAAACCATCGGCGCCCAGCACCACACCGGGATGCAGCAGGCAGCGCTCACCCACCCGCACGCCCGGCCCGACGCTGACGCGCGCCACCAGGGCCGAACCGGCCCCGATCACGCTGTCCTGCATCACCACACATCCCGGCCCGAGGCGCACCCCCGCGCCGATACGCGCACCCGCCTCGACCGTGACATGCGCGCCGATGCTCGCCCCTGGGTCGATCTCTGCGGCCGCGGACACGACCGCACTGGGGTGCACCCCGGCGTCAAAGCCAGGCGAGGGATGCAGCAGCGCCGCAGCCCGGGCGTAGGCGGCATACGGGTTGGTGTGAACAAGTGCTGCGGTGGGACAGTCACCGGCATCTTCAGCGGCGAGCACGACCACGGTGGCAGCCGTCTGCGCCAGCGCCTGGCGATAGGCGGGGTTGGCGAGAAAGCTCAGCTGTCCCGGCCCGGCATGCTGCAGCGTCGCCACGCCGGACACCCGGGCATCGGGGTCGCCGTCGAGCTCACAGCCCAGCCGCACCGCAAGCTCGCCCAGAGTCAATCCGGGACCCGCCCCGGCGCCGGCCTCCGCGCCCATTCCCGCGACCGCCCTCAGCGGCGGCCGGAATTGCGGAAGTTCGCCTGCAGCGTCTCCAGGATGCGCGGTGTGATGTCGATCCCCGAGCTCGCGTAGACCACACCCTCGGCGACGATCATGTCGTAGTTCTCGCGCCGGGCGTAGTCCTGGATCTCGCGGACCAGCGAGTTCTGCAGCGCACCGAGCTCCTCGTTGCGGCGCAGGTTGAAATCCTCGACCAGCTCATTCTGGCGGCGGGCCAGATCGCGCTGGGTGTCGCGCAGCTGGCGCTCCATGTCACGGCGCTGCTGGTCGCCCATCACCGCCTCGTCGCGCTCGAAGCGCTGTTCGAGCTCACGCAGCTCGTTGGCACGGGAGACCAGGTCGCGCTGGCGCGGACCGAACTCGTCCTGCAGTGATTCCACCACCGCCTGGGCCTGCGGCGACTGGTCGAGCAGCGCGGCGAGGTTCACCACGCCGATCTTCAGCTGGGCCTGCGCCTGCCCGGGCAGGGCGAGCGCCAGAACGGCGGTGGCGAGCAGAGTGGTCAGGGAAAGCTTGCTTGCAGATGTCATAACGCCAAACCTCAAAATGCCGAGCCGATGGTGAACTGGAAACGCTCGGTCTGATCAGGGAACCGCCGATCATCGCCGTCGGAGGCGTTGAGCGGAATACCATAACTGAACCGGAAAATGCCAAGTGGGGCCAACCACTCCGCGCCAATCCCCACCGACTGGCGCAGATCGTCGAACGCGAAACGGTATTCGATCGGATCACCGAGCTGGTCGAAAAACTCGACACCGCCGGTAGAGAATACGTTGCCGATATCGTAGAACAGCACGAAGCGGGCCCGATTGCGCCAGGCTTGGGGGATCGGCAGCACCACCTCCGCCTGACCGGCGATCAGCAGGTTACCCCCGTAGGGATTGCCGAAGGTGTCGATCGGGCCAAGGCGGCTCTCACGGAAGCCACGAATACTGCCAGGGCCGCCGGCAAAGAAATTGCGGAACGGCGGGATCGCGGTGGTGTCGCCCAGCGCATCGGCATAGCCGAGATCCAGGTTGAATCGCATCGTCAGGTTGCGCCAGGGACGGACATACTGCGTCCCCCCGTAATTCACCGAGAAATACTCGACATCGCTGCCCGGGATGGTGTATCCCAGGCTCAGCCGATGACGCGCACCCCGGTCGGCGAACAGTGCGCGGTTGCGACTGTCGAACACCCAGCCGGCCACCAGTTCGTAGGCGTCGAACTTGGTGCCGAGCACGGAGCGCTGCTCGTTCAGCGGCGTCTCGAAGGGATTGCCGTTGTTGCGCACCCAGTTCTGCGCCTGCAGGGTACTGAAGGTATCCACCAGCAGTTCGGCGCGCTGCCAGTTCACACCGATCCGCAACGACTGGAATTCGGTGATGGGATAGGCGTACTCCAGGCCGGTGCTCAGCTGCTTGGTGGAGAAATCCGAGGCCTGGGAGACAAACTGCACGATGTCACGGTAGGACATCGAGATCGTGCGGCTGACGCCGTCGATGTTGGTGTAAGGATCGGTGTGCGAGATACTGTAGACGTCACTGAAGCGCCCGCTCTGGATTTCGGCAGCCACCCGCTGGCCCGTACCGCGGAAATTGCTGTGCACGAAGTTGCCCGACAGGATCAGTCGCTGGCTGGCCGAGTAGCCAAGACCACCACCGAACTGCCCGGGCAGTCCGTACTCGATATCCACGTCAAGATCCACCTGGTCGGGCGTCCCGGCCACGGGGACGGTATCGACATCGACGCCATCGATGTAGGGCAGCCGCTGGATGCGGGTCTTCGACCGTTCAACCTGCACGTTGGACAGATAGGCGCCCTCGAACTGGCGCATCTCACGGCGAAAGACTTCGTCGTTGACCCGGTCGGTGCCCCGGAAATTGATCCGCCGGACATACACGCGATTGCGCGGCTCGATGTAGATGGTGACGCTCGCCTCGAGGGTTTCACGGTCCAGCGTCGGCACCGGGTTGATGTCGGCGAAGGCGT
Organism: Gammaproteobacteria bacterium; assembly: GCA_007693855.1. Taxonomy (GTDB): domain Bacteria; phylum Pseudomonadota; class Gammaproteobacteria; order Steroidobacterales; family PWYM01; genus PWYM01. The sequence continues at coordinate 18,668 of RECU01000106.1, forward strand.
AACCGTCGGCCCCCAGGCTGAAGCTGATCAGCTCGGCGGTCTGGTTGAGCAGCTGCTGCGAGAACGTCTGGCCCGGGCGCACCAGCACCAGTGCGTTCAGCCGCTCCTCCGATACCGGCAACTGCCCGGCCAGGCGCACATCGGAAATCGTGTAGCGCTCACCCTCGTCGATGTTGATGGTGATGAAGATGTCTTTCTTGTCGGGCGAAATCGCCACCTGGGTGGATTCGATATCGAAGTCGGCATAGCCGCGATCCATATAGAACGATCGCAGCGTCTCGAGATCGCCTTGCAGCGCTTCACGGGCATAGCGATCGTTCTGCCGGAACCAGGAGTTCCAGCGCGGCGTATTCAGCTCGAACTGCCGCCGGAGTTCACGATCGCTGAAGGTCTCGTTACCGACGATGTTGATCTGGCGGATGCGAGCGCGATCGCCCTCGACGATGTTGATGGCAATGGCGACCTGGTTGTCAGGCAGTTCCTCCACCGTGGTGTCGACGGCGACCGCGTACTTGCCGCGACTGAAATACTGTTCGGTCAGGAACTGGGTGACCTCATCGAGGATCGCGCGGTCGAACGTACGCCCGGTGCGCAGCCCCACCCCCGACAGCGAGCGCATCAGGTCTTCGGTCTTGATGTCCTTGTTGCCATCGATGGTGAACGACTGGATCGACGGACGCTCCTGCACGGCGATGATCAGGGTCTCATCATCGCGGCGCAGCTCGACATCGCGAAAAAAGCCGGTCGCAAACAGCGCCCTGATGGCCTCCCGCGACCGGCGGGCGTCCACCGTATCGCCGAGATTGATCGGCAGGTAATTGTAGACCGTGCCCTCGGCAATGCGCTGCAGGCCCTCGACACGGAAATTCCGCACCGTGAAATCCTCGCCCTGCTGGGCCTGCGCCGCCACCGGCCCACTCAGGGCCAGCGCGCAGGCCGCCGCCAGAGCGGCGTTACGGCGTCGTGTCTTCGCTCGAATCAACCCAGAAGCCTCATGATGTCGTTGTAGAAGGCGAAACTCATGATCACCAGCAGCGCGGCAAGACCGAACTGCTGACAGATCAGCAGCGTGCGCTCCGAGAGCGGGCTGCCTTTCACCCACTCGATGAGTTGGTAGATGATCTGCCCGCCGTCCAGCATCGGGATCGGCAGCAGATTGAGAATGCCGAGGCTGATGCTGATGATGGCCAGGAAGTTCAGAAACGAACTCAAACCCAGCACCAGACTGAAGCCGGCATACTGTCCAATACTGATCGGGCCGCTGATGTTACGCACCGAAACGTCTCCGGTCACCATCCGCCCGAGCATCCGCAGTGTCAAACCGGTCATCTCCCAGGTCCGCACCCAGCCCTGCCCAAACGCCATCACCGGTCCATAACGCTGCTCCGCGCGCAGATGCTCCGCGAGTCCACGGGCCTGGTCAAGGTTGATCTCCGCTCCGATGCGCCCGACCACCTGCCCGTCGGCGACGACGCTGTCGATATCGAGCGTGGCCCGCTCGCGGCCGCCGTCACGTCGGAACTCCACCTCCACCGGCTGGTCCGGGCGCGCACGGACGAACCCCACCCAGTCGCTCCAGTCGGCGATGGGCTGGCCGTCGGCGGCCAGAATCTCGTCGCCCTCGCGCAGCCCGGCGCGCGCGGCGCTGCCACCGGAGACCAGCGGGCCGAGCACCGCAGGCACCGACGGCGACCAGGGCTCGAGGCCCAGCCCAGGCAGCAGCGCACCCGGCTCCGTGAGCCGTGATTCGAGCCCCGCCACGGGAATCTCGGCCACCCGCGAGGGCGCATCGGGATCGGCGGCGACGGTCAGTCTGATCACGCCGTCCGCCAGCATGTCGTCGTACATGGCAAGCATGACGCTCTCCCAGGTGGGCGTCCGCTTGCCGCCGACTTGGAGAATCTGCTCGCGCTCCTGCAGCCCCGCACGGCCGGCAAGCGACTCTGCCGACACCGGGCCGAGCACCGGCGTCACCCCGGGCACGCCGACCATGAACATCAGCCCGAAGGCCACGACCGCAAAAGCGAAATTCGCCCCCGCACCGGCCAGCAGCACGGCAATCCGATGCGGCACCGGCCGATGGGTGAAGGCGCGCCCCTGGTCCTCGGGGGCCACGGGCCCCTCGCGCTCGTCGAGCAGCTTGACGTAGCCACCGAGCGGGATCATCGACAACCAGTACTCGGTGCGGTCGGCATCACGGCCGTGCCAGCGGACCAGCGGCCTCCCGAAGCCGATGGAGAACCGCTCGACCTTGAAGCCCAGCCGCCGCGCCACCCAGAAGTGCCCGTACTCGTGCACGGCGACCAGCACGCCGATGGCCAGCAGAAACGCGAACACGGAGATCAGGAAACTCACGCGCCCTCACCCTGCAGGCGCGCGATGATCGCTCGCGCCTCGGCACGCGCGGCCGCATCGACGGCGACGATCTGCTCGAGCGAGGTCACCGTTTCCGGGGACAGCGTCTCCAGCACGCCAGCGACCACGCGGGCGATGTCGGTGAAACCGATCTCGCTGTCAAGGAACGCCGCCACCGCGGCCTCATTGGCCGCATTGAGCACCGCGGGGTGAGTCCCGCCGCTGCGTGCGGCCTGACGGGCCAGGCGCAGACAGGGAAAACGGGTTTCGTCGGCCACGCGGAAATCCAGCGGTGCCGCAGCCACGAGGTCCAGCCACGGCGCCCCGGAGCGGATGCGCTGCGGCCAGCCGAGCGCGTGGGCGATGGGCGTGCGCATGTCGGGGGCACCGAGTTCAGCCAGCACCGAGCCGTCGTCATACTCGACCATCGAGTGCACGATGCTTTGCGGATGAATCATGACGTCCACGCGCTCCGGGGGCATATCGAACAGCCAGCAGGCCTCGATGATCTCCAGGCCCTTGTTCATCATCGTCGCCGAATCCACCGAAATCTTCCGGCCCATGACCCAGTTCGGGTGGGCGCAGGCCTCGTCCGGCGTCACCCTCGCCAGCCGCTCGAGCGGCGTGTCCAGGAACGGGCCGCCCGAGGCGGTAAGAATCAGTCGGCGCACACCCTGTGCGCCACCGTCCCCGTTCGGCAGACACTGGAAGATGGCATTGTGCTCGCTGTCGATCGGCACCAGCTCGCCACCGCCCTCGCGTACCGCCTCGAGCAGCAGGTGCCCGGCCATCACCAGCGACTCCTTGTTGGCCAGCAGCACCTGGTGGCCGGCCCGCGCCGCGGCCAGCGTGGGCAGCAGCCCCGCCGCCCCCACGATGGCTGCCATCACGCGTCCGACCTCGGGCAGCTCGACCACCTCGGTCAAGGCCGCAGCACCCGCCAGCACCCGGGTCGGCAGGCCGGCGGCGGCCACCCGCTCCGCCAGGCGAGCCGCAGCAGCCTCATCCACAAGGACCGCGTACGCCGGCCGATGTTCCACGCATTGCGTGAAAAGCCGCTCATCATCCGTGTGCGCCGTCAGCGCCACCACCGGGAAACGCCCCGGGTTCTGCGCCACGACCGCGAGCGTGTTCTCGCCGATACTGCCCGTGGCACCGAGTATTACCAGGCCCTCAGCCCTCATCATCCCGCCCCCAACCAGCCCAGACCCAGCAGAAACAGCGGCGCAGCCGCAGACAGGCTGTCGACACGATCGAGGATGCCGCCATGTCCCGGCAACAGCCGACCGCTGTCTTTCAGCCCGGCGTTGCGCTTGAACATCGACACGGTCAGATCCCCCAGCACCGAAATCATCACCAGCGCCGGTGTGAGCAGCAGCATGCCGACGACGGGCAATGACAGCGCCTGGGCCCCGGCCGCCGCGACCAGCAACGCCGCCACCAGGCCGCCGAGCACACCCTCCCAGGTCTTGCCGGGGCTGACCTGCGGGGCGAGTTTCACCCGGCCAAACGCGCGCCCGGCGAAGTACGCGCCGATGTCCGCCGCCCAGACGATCACCAGCAGCAGCAGGACCAGCAGCGGACCGTCCCCGGGACGGGTCACCAGCAGCGCGAGCACCAGCCACAAGGGCAGAAGCACAGCAAATCCGCAGAGCGCTGCGACCTGGCGCCCGATCGGCCGCGGGAAGCGCAGCACCCAGACGAAGGCCAGCGCCCACCAGGCCAGCGCCGTCCACAACACTGGCCGGGGATCGACCAGCAGTTCGGTGGTCAGCAGGGCCAGCGCGCCGACCAGGCCAACGAGGCCGACATAGGCCAGCCGCGGCACCCGCTGCACCAGGCCGAGGAAACCGCTCCACTCCCAGGCGCCGGCCAGCACCGCCAGCGCCACGGCGAGGGTGGCTGCCATTGGCGGCAGCACCAGCAGCACCAGCAGGAGGACCGCGACCAGCACGATCGCGGTGAAGATGCGCGCACGCAGCATGTCAGCGACCGGCCTCGGTCGCGAGCGGCAGGGCGTCGGCCTGCAGCTGTTCGTCCGTGCGCCCGAAGCGACGGCGACGGGCAGCGAACTCGGCGAGCGCAGCGTCGAAATCCTCGGCGGTGAAGGCCGGCCAGAGACGCGGCGTGAAATACAGCTCGGCGTAGGCCAGATCCCAGAGCAGGAAATTGCTGATGCGCTGCTCGCCACCGGTGCGGATCAGCAGGTCGACACCCGGCAGTCCGGCGAGCGTCCGGTGCCCTTCGAAACAGCGCTGGTCGATGGCCTCGGGCGAGAGTTCCCCGCGGGCGACCCGGCTGGCAATTCTGCGCGCGGTCTGCACCATGTCCCACTGCCCGCCGTAGGCGGCGGCCACCACCAGCACCAGGCCGGTGTTCGCGCGGGTGCGCATCTCGGCCGCGGCCAGACGCTGCTGCAGGGCCGGGGCCAGGCGCTCGCGCTCACCGATGAAGCGCAGCACCACGCCATTGGCGTGCAACTCATCGAGCTCGCGGTCCAGGGCCTCGAGAAACAGGCTCATCAGCCGCGAGACCTCCTCGCGCGGCCGGCGCCAGTTCTCGCTGCTGAAGGCAAACAGGGTCAGTACCTTGACGCCGCGGCGCGCGGCCTGTTCCACACACTGGCGGACCGGCCGGACGCCGGCGCTGTGGCCCGCATGGCGCGGCAGACCACGGCCACGGGCCCAGCGGCCGTTACCGTCCATGATGATGGCCACGTGCGCCGGTGGGGCGCCCTCGCTGGTGCCGAAGCCTCTGCTCATCGGGCGCTCCGCTGAAGACCGGCGCGCAAGGCGCTCAGACCTCCATCAACTCGGCTTCCTTCTCAGTCAGCACTTCGTCGATCTCCGCGACGAAGCGATCGGTCAGTTTCTGGATCTCATCCTGGGCGCGGCGCTCGTCATCCTCACTGATGAGCTTTTCCTTCTGCAGCTCCTTGAGGTCACCCAGGGCATCACGGCGGATGTTGCGTATCGCCACGCGGCCACCTTCGGCCTCGTTGCGGACCACGCGCGTGAGATCACGACGACGCTGCTCGGTCAGCGGCGGCAGCGGCACACGGATCACCATCCCCGCGGAGTTCGGCGTCAGGCCGAGGTCGGAATCGATAATGGCCTTCTCGACCACCGACACCATCGGGCGCTCGTAGGGAGCGACGGCCAGCGTACGGGCATCCTCGACGCTGATGTTGGCGACCTGGCGCAGCGGCACACTCGAGCCGTAGTACTCAACGCTGAGCGACTCCAGCAGGCTCGGGTGGGCGCGTCCGGTACGGACCTTGCGCAGATCGTTGCGTAACGACTCCACGCTTTTCTTCATGCGTGTCGCGGCGTCTTTCCTGATGTCTTCGATCATGCCTGTCTCTCCGCTGGACATCCGGGCGCGGCCCGGCGGACCGTCATCCGTTCGCGACCTGGCTGCCGATCGGCTCACCACGCATCATGCGCATGAGGTCGCCTTCATTGTTCAGATTGAACACCTGCAGCGGGAGATCGTTGTCCCGGCACATCACGATGGCCGTGGCGTCCATGACCTGCAGATCCTCACGCAGTACCCGCTCGAAGGACAGCGAGGGATAATGCTCGGCGTCTGGATAGCGCACCGGATCCTGGCTGTAGACGCCGTCGACCTTGGTGGCCTTGATCAGCACGTCGGCGCCAATCTCGATGGCGCGCAGGCTCGCGGCAGTATCGGTGGTGAAAAACGGGTTGCCCGTACCGGCGGCGAAGATCACCACCCGGTTCTTCTCGAGGTGGCGGATCGCCCGCCGGCGGATGTAATCCTCGCAGACCTCGTGAATCTTCAGCGCCGACATCACCCGCGCGAACACGCCGAGGCGCTCCAGCGCATCCTGCAGGGCCAGCGAGTTGATCACCGTGGCCAGCATACCCATGTGATCGCCGGTGACCCGGTCCATCCCACCCTGGGCCAGCCCGGCCCCCCGGAAGATGTTGCCGCCGCCGATGACCACCCCGATCTGCACGCCGAGCGCGCGGACTTCGCTGATTTCTCTCGCCACCCGGCGGATCATTGCGGGGTCGATACCGTAATCCATCTCTCCCAGCAGCGCCTCGCCGCTGAGCTTGAGCAGGATCCGGCGATAGACAGGCTGGACGTCGGTCATGGGTTCCTCTCGGCTGCGGACATTCTAGCCGATCCCGACGGTTCGGCGTCAGCCGCCGCGGACCTGAGCCATGACCTCCTCGACGAAGTTGTCCTGCTTCTTCTCGATGCCCTCACCCACCTCGAAGCGCACGAAGCCCTTGACCGTCGCGCCGGCAGTCTTCAGCAGTTTCTCCACCTTGACATCGGGATCCTTGACGAAGGGCTGACCGACCAGCGTGATCTCGCTCAGATACTTGCGCACCCGGCCTTCCACCATCTTCTGCACGATCTCCTCGGGCTTGCCTTCCTGGCGAGCCTGCTCGAGCAGGATGTCGCGCTCCTTGGCCAGCATTTCCGGATCGACCTGATCGGCCGACACGCAGGCCGGGTTGGTGGCCGCCACGTGCATCGCCAGATCGCGCGCCAGGGTCTCGTCCCCACCCTCCACGTCGATGAGCACGCCAATGCGCGATCCATGCACATAACTGGCCAGGCGCCCGACCGCCTCGACCACGGTGAAGCGTCGCACACCGATATTCTCGCCGATCTTGGCGATCAGGTCGGTCCGTCGCTGTTCCAGGGTCATGCCATCGACCTCCAGCGCCATCAGCGCCGCCACGTCGGCCGGACGGTGCGCCAGAACGCTGCGGGTCACGAGATCGGCAAATCCGGTGAAATTATCGTCGTTCGCGACGAAATCGGTTTCGCAGTTGATTTCGGCAATCACGGCTGCGCCAGCCTCGTCCAAAACGACGATTCGGCCCTCTGCCGCCACGCGGCCGGCCTTCTTGTCGGCCTTCGCCTGCCCGGACTTGCGCAGAACCTCGACGGCCTGTTCAAGGTCGCCATCGGCCTCCACCAGGGCCTTCTTGCATTCCATCATGCCGGCGCCGGTGCGCTCGCGCAGGGCTTTCACTTGTGCTGCGGAAATAGACATCGCTGCTGTTCCTCGTCAAACGGTGTACGACCGGGCCGGCGACGGCCCGGTCGGGATTGGGGCAGGCCGGCGGCCTGACGGCCACCGGCGCACGCTCAGTCGGCCTTGGGGCTCTCGGCCGCCGGCGCGTCGTCCGCGGGCGCCTCTGCGGCCACAGGCTCGGCAGACTGCGCCTCGGCCACCGGGGCTTCAGGCGCCTTTGCCTCAGGGGCTTTCGCCGCGGCGGCTGGCGCCGCCTCGGCCTTGCGTGCACCCCCGCCGCTGCGCCGGCGCCCTCGGGCGGCATCGCTGCGTGGCTTGCCCTCTTCGTCTAGCTCGACGAACTCATCCTCGCTGCTGGCCACCTGCGGCACGGCAGCACGACCATCGAGCACCGCGTCGGAGACGCCCCGCGTGTACAGCTGGATGGCCCGCATGGCGTCGTCATTGCCCGGAATCGGGTAATCCACCGCATCAGGAGAGCAGTTCGTGTCGACCACGGCGACCACCGGGATCCCCAGCTTGGCGGCCTCGCGCAGGGCAATGTCCTCGTGACCCACGTCGATGACGAACAGCGCGTCGGGCAGCGCGCCCATATCCTTGATACCCCCGAGGCTGCGCTCGAGCTTGTCCATCTCGCGGCGAAGCATCAGCACTTCTTTCTTGGTCAGCTGCTCGAAGGTGCCATTTTCCTGCATTTCGGTGAGTTCCTGCAGGCGGCGGATCGACTGGCGGATGGTCTTGAAATTGGTGAGCATGCCGCCCAGCCAGCGGTAGCTGATGAACGGCATGCCACAGCGCTCGGCCTCGGCGCGAATCGCGTCGCGCGCAGCCCGCTTGGTGCCGACGAACAGCAGTGTGCCGCCCTCGGCCGCCAGCTTCTTCACGAAGCCCATGGCGTCGCGATACATCGGCAGCGAGCGCTCGAGGTTGATGATGTGGATCTTGTTACGCTCGCCGAAGATGTAGGGTGCCATCTTCGGGTTCCAGTAACGGGTCTGGTGGCCGAAATGCACGCCGGCCTCCAGCATCTGGCGCATGGATACGTCTGTCACGGTTTTTCTCCTCGGGTTCAGCCTCCACGGGCCCCATGCCGCAACCCGGGAGCGTCTGCGCCCGGGCACCCGGCAGCATGTGCCGGCCCGTGTGTGGGATGGTTTAGGTTTCAGATTGCCTTACCGGCGGCGGCTTTATACCATGGCCTGCTTTGTCATCACAATCATCGGGGCGGCATGCAGGGATCGGTACACATCAAGACGCCTGAAGAACAGGCCCACATGCGGGTGGCCGGCCGGCTGGCCGCCGAGGTGCTCGACATGATCGGCGAACACGTCCAAGCTGGCGTGACCACCGCCGAACTTGACGCGATCTGCCATGACTACATCGTCAACACCCAGCAGGCGGTGCCGGCACCGCTGAACTACCGCGGCTTCCCGAAATCGATCTGCACCTCGGTCAACCACGTGGTCTGCCACGGCATTCCGGGCGACCGCCGCCTGCGCGATGGCGATATCGTCAACATCGACATCACCGTCATCAAGGACGGCTTTCACGGCGACACCAGCCGCATGTTCTACGTGGGCGAGCCGCCGGTCGTGGGCCGACGCGTCTCCGAAATCGCCCACGAGGCCATGCGCCGGGGTATCGCCACCGTGCAGCCGGGCGCACGGCTGGGCGACATCGGCCACGCGATCCAGGCCTTCGTCGAAGCCGAGCGCTGCTCGGTGGTGCGTGAATACTGCGGCCACGGCATCGGCCGCGTGTTCCACGAGGACCCCCAGGTGCTGCACTACGGTCAGCCCGGCACCGGCCTTGAACTCGCACCCGGCATGACCTTCACCATCGAGCCCATGGTCAACGCCGGCCGCCGGCACGTAAAGCTGCTGCGCGACGGCTGGACGGTGGTCACCAAGGACCACTCGCTGTCCGCGCAGTGGGAACACACCCTGCTGGTGACCGAGGACGGCTACGAGGTGCTCACCCTCGGCGCCAGTGGCGAGGTCTAGGCCGCGACCATGAGCGCCACGGCGCCCGACACGCGCGGCAGCTGGCAACTCCAGGTCGACCTCGCGGGCGCCCCGCAGGAGAGCCCGGCGGCGCGGCTGCAGCGCTTTCGTGAGGCCCTGGCCACCGAGAGCGCACGCATGGAGCAGGCGTTTCGCGACGGCGTCGCGGTGGAGGCGCTGGTCGCCGGTCGCGCCGCGTTGGTCGATGCCGTGCTGGTCGCCGCCTGGCAAAGTTCGGCGGGCGCGCTGGTCGACACCGCGGCGCTGGTCGCGGTCGGCGGCTATGGCCGCGGCGAACTCCATCCGGGCTCGGACATCGACCTCATGGTGTTGCTGCCCGACACCGGCAGCGATGGCCACGAAGCCGACATCGGCGGGTTCATCACCCTGCTCTGGGATATCGGCCTGGAGGTCGGCCACAGTGTGCGCACCGTCGAGCAGTGTGCCGCGGAAGCCGGGCGGGATCTCAGTGTGGTCACCACCTTGATGGAAGCCCGCCGGCTGTGCGGACCGGCAAGCCTGGTCGAGGCCATGCTCGAGCGCATCGACCCACGGCACATGTGGGACTCGGCGGCGTTTTTCCGCGGCAAGGTGCAGGAGCAGCAGACCCGCCATCACCGCTATCACGACACCGGCTACAACCTCGAGCCCAACGTCAAGGGCTCGCCGGGCGGCCTGCGCGACATCCAGGTCATCGGCTGGGTGGCCCAGCGCCACTACGGCACCCGGCGCTTCGAGGATCTCGTCGCGCTGGGCGTGCTCTCGCCGGGACAGCTGGAGATCTTCCGCCGCGGCCTGGCCTTCTTGTGGAAGGTGCGCTGGGGGCTGCATCTGCTCACCGGACGGCGCGAGGATCGACTGCTGTTCGACCACCAGGTGCGCCTGGCGAAGCTGCTGGGCTACGAGGATGCCAGCTTCACGCTGGCCGTCGAGCAGATGATGCAGCGCTATTACCGCACGGTGATGGAGCTGTCGCGGCTGAACGAGATGCTGCTGCAGCTGTTCGAAGAGGCGATCCTGCAGGACCCCGAGGCCCGGCCCCGGATCCTCAATGCCAATTTCCAGGTCCGCAACGGCTTCCTGGCGGTGCGCGACGACGAGGTCTTCAATCGCGACCCCTCCGCGCTGATGGAAATCTTCCTGGTCCTGGAGCAGACCCCCGAGATCCGCGGTGTTGCCGCGCAGACCATCGGCCTGATCAAGCGCAGCCTGCACCTGATCGACGAGGCGTTCCGCCAGAACCCGCGCAACCAGCGCCTGTTCATGGAGATCCTCAGGGCGCCACAGGGCGTCACGCGACAGCTCCGGCGGATGAATCTCTATGGCGTGCTCGGGCTCTACATCCCGGCCTTTGGCCGCATCGTCGGACGCATGCAGTTCGATCTGTTTCATGTGTACACCGTCGATGCGCACACGCTGTTCGTGGTCGAGAACCTGCGACGGCTCGCCCTGCCGCGCTTCGATCACGACCATCCCGAACACTCGCACATCATGCAGGCACTGCCCAAGCCGGAAGTCGCCTACCTCGCCGGCCTGTTCCACGATATCGCCAAGGGCCGCGGCGGCGACCACTCCGAGCTCGGCGCGCTGGACGCCGAGGCGTTCTGTCTCGCGCATGGGCTGAGCCCCTACGACGCCCGGCTGGTCGCCTGGCTGGTCCGCCAGCATCTGGTGCTGTCGCTGACCGCGCAGAAAAAGGACATCAGCGACCCCGAGGTGATCGCCGAATTCGCCCGACTGGTCGGCGACGAAACCCACCTCGACCATCTCTACGTGCTGACAGTGAGCGACGTTCGCGCCACCAACCCCAAACTGTGGAATTCATGGAAGGCGAGCCTGTTTCACGAGCTCTACCAGCAGACCCGCCGGGCGCTGCGCCGCGGCCTGGAAAACCCCATCGATGTCGACCAGCTGATCGACGAGACCCAGCGCGAGGCCCGCGCCCTGCAGCGGACCGCAGGCGTTGAGGGGGCGGCGGCCGAGGCCGTCTGGGCACACTTCACACGCGAGTATTTCCTGCGCCACCAGCCGGCGGAGATCGCCTGGCACACCGGCCTGCTCGCCGCGCACGCGGAGGATGCCGGACCGCTGGTGGCGCTCAAGGCCGAACCGGTCAGCGGCGCCACCGCGGTGATGGTCTGCTCGCCCTATGAGCTCGACAGTTTCGCCCGCGTGACCGCCGTGCTCGACGAGCTCGGCCTCAACATCGTCGATGCGCGGATCGTGCCGATGGCCGACGGTCGCAGCCTCGACACCTATACCGTGCTCGGCGCCGACGGCTCACCGATTGCGGAAGATTTCATGGACGGCATCGCCACGCGACTGGCCCGGGGGCTGGCGGCTGAAGATCTCTCCCGGGTCAACGTCACACGCCGCCCGCCCCGGCAGGTGCGCGCCTTCAACACCCCGGTGGAAATCCGCTACGCCGAAGACACCGGGGCCGGCAGGACCGTGCTGGAACTGGTGGCCGCCGACCGCCCCGGACTGCTGTATCGGGTCGGGCGGGTGTTCCGGCGCTACCGCGTGGACGTGCGCAACGCGCGGATCGCCACCGTGGGCGAACGTGCCGAGGATGTCTTCTATGTCACTGACCGGGCCGGCCATCCGCTCTCGCCAGCACTGAAGCAGGAACTCACCGAAGCCCTGACCGAGGCCCTGACGGAGGGTCGGGACAACAGCGGGCGTCGCCGCGACGAGTCCGGCACATGAATCCGGACATCGGCAGACTCCACCCCTACCCCTTCGAGCGGCTGGCTGCGCTCAAGGCCGCGGTCCGTGCACCGGATCCCGCGCTCGCGCATGTGTCGCTGTCGATCGGCGAGCCGCAGCATGCCCCGCCGGACTTCGTGCTCGCGGCCCTGACTGCGGCACTGCCCAGCGGGCTGGGCGCCTACCCGGTATCACGCGGTCTGCCACGGCTGCGGGCAGCGGCGGCCAACTGGCTGGAGCGCCGCTATCGCCTCGGTCAGGGCGCGGTCGATCCGGACACCCAGGTGCTGCCCGTCAACGGCACCCGCGAGGCGCTGTTCGCCTTCGCGCAGGCGGTGATCACCCGGGGCGAGGACGCGCTGGTGGCGATGCCGAACCCCTTCTACCAGATCTACGAGGGCGCAGCCCTGCTGGCCGGGGCCACCCCACTGTATCTCGACTGCACGGAGGAGACCGGCTTCATCCCGGATTTCGACGCCGTGCCGGCAGAGACCTGGCGCCGCGTGCAGCTGCTGTATCTCTGCTCCCCGGGCAACCCGACCGGCGAGGTGATCCCGGCCGAGACGCTGGCGCGGGTGCTGGCGCTGGCCGACGAACATGATTTCATCATCGCCGCCGACGAGTGCTATGCCGAGATCTATCTGGATGAAACCGCCCCGCCACCGGGGCTGCTCGAGGTCTGCCGCCAGCTCGGGCGTGACGACTACCGGCGGGTCGTGGTCTTCCACAGCCTCTCCAAGCGCTCGAACCTGCCTGGTCTGCGCTCCGGTTTCATTGCCGGTGACGCGGAGATCCTGCGCGAGGTCGCCCTCTACCGGACCTACCACGGCTGCGCCGTGCCCAACGCCACGCAGCTGGCCAGCGCCGAGGCCTGGGATGATGACGCCCACGTGGCCGACAACCGCGCCCGCTACCGCGAGAAATTCGACGCGGTGATCCCGCTGCTCTCGCCGTGGCTTGCGCTGCGCCGCCCACCGGCCGGGTTCTATCTGTGGCCGCGCGTGGCAGGCGATGACACCGCCGTGGCTGCCGCGCTGTGGAGCGAGTGTCACCTGACGGTGCTGCCGGGCAGCTTTCTCGCGCGCGAGACCGCGGCGGGCAATCCGGGGCACGGGCGACTGCGGCTGTCGCTGGTGGCCGACACGGCAGCCTGCGTCGCGGCGGCACAGCGTATCCGCGACTGGTGCGAACGCCACCGACACCGCACAGCGATCGTCTGAGCCGGTGGCGGGTTGAATTCACGGACGTTTCGAGACAACACAGGGAGAACACGATGCAGGCACTGGCACAGACCATCGAGGCGGCCTGGGAGGAGCGCGGCAGTTACCGGCCAGGCCACGTGCCCGGCGACGTGGCCAACGCCATCAGCGAGGCGATCGCCGCACTGGACGAGGGCCGTGCCCGGGTCGCCGAGAAGCTCGACGGCGAATGGCAGGTACACCAGTGGCTGAAAAAAGCCGTGCTGCTGTATTTTCGCACCCATGACAACCACGCGATGCAGGGCGGTGCCACCCGCTACTTCGACAAGGTGCCGCTGAAGTACGCGAGCTACGACGAGGCACGCTTTCGTGCCGATGGCGTGCGGGTCGTGCCCGATGCCCTGGTGCGCCGCGGCGCCTATGTCGCCCGCGACGTCGTACTCATGCCCTCCTACGTCAATATCGGCGCCTGGGTCGACTCCGGCACCATGGTCGACACCTGGGCGACGGTGGGCAGCTGCGCGCAGATCGGGCGCAACGTCCACCTCTCCGGTGGCGCCGGGATCGGCGGCGTACTCGAGCCCCTGCAGGCCAACCCGACGATCATCGAGGACGACTGCTTCATCGGCGCGCGCTCGGAAATCGTCGAAGGCGTGATCGTCGAGCAGGGGGCGGTGATTTCCATGGGGGTGTTCATCGGCCAGAGCACGCGGATCTACGATCGCGAGCGCGATGAGGTGCTGTATGGCCGGGTACCCGCGGGCAGCGTCGTGGTCCCCGGCACGCTGCCCTCCTCCGACGGCCGCTGCCAGCTCTACGCCGCCATCATCGTGAAGCGGGTCGACGAAAAGACCCGGGCAAAGACCAGCCTGAACGAGCTGCTGCGACTGGCGGAGTGAAGGACACTGTCATGCTGAAGGTCTATGGCCTGCCCAACTGCGACAGCTGCCGGTCCGCGCGCAAGGCGCTGCAGGCGGCCGACATCGCCCACGAGTTCATCGACCTGCGCACCCGCCCTCCTGACACCGACACCCTTGCCCACTGGCTGACCGAACTCGGTGAACAGGCGCTGGTGAACCGGCGCAGCACGACCTGGCGGGGGCTCGACGAGGCCACCCGCAATCGCCCGGCCGCCCAGCTGCTGGCGGCCGAGCCGACGCTGATCAAGCGCCCGGTGCTGACCGACGGTAAACGGGTACACTGTGGCGGTCGCGAGCCGGACTGGCTCGCCTTCGCGCAGCCGCGCTGAACAGGGAAGCACCATGCGCACGGACAGCGTAGATCTCACCCGCGAACTCATCCGCCGGCCCTCGGTCACCCCCGAGGATGCGGGATGTCAGGTGCTGCTTGGCGAACACCTGGAACGGCTGGGCTTCCGGCTCGAGCCGCTGCGCTTCGGCGACACGGACAACCTGTGGGCCCGGCGTGGCGACAGCGGCCCCGTGCTGTGCTTTGCCGGGCACACCGACGTGGTCCCGCCGGGTCCGCTGGAGCAGTGGAGTCTCGATCCTTTCGTGCCGGAGATCCGCGATGGGCAGCTCTACGGACGCGGCGCGGCGGATATGAAGGCCAGCCTGGCGGCGATGATCGGCGCGGTAGAGGACTTTCTTGCCGTACAGCCCTCGCCGCGGGGCTCAATCGCCTTTCTGATCACCAGCGACGAGGAAGGCCCGGCAACTGACGGGACGGTCCGGGTGATGGAGACGCTGCACGCCCGCGGCGAGACGATCGACTGGTGCGTGGTCGGTGAGCCCTCCAGCCACCAGGCGCTGGGCGACACGGTCCGCGTCGGCCGGCGCGGCTCGCTGTCCGGCATCATCACCATCCATGGCGTGCAGGGCCACGTCGCCTACCCGCAGCTGGTGCGCAACCCCATCCACGACTTCGCGCGGTTCACGGCCTGGCTGGCCGCCCACCCGCTCGACGAGGGCAACGCCTTCTTTCCGCCCACCAGCTTCCAGACCGTGTGGGTGGAAGCCGGCACCGGCGCCCCGAACGTCGTGCCGGGCACGCTACGCGCGCGATTCAATTTCCGCTACTCGACCGAATGGACCCACGAGAGCCTGCGCCAGCATATCGAGGCGCTGCTGGCGGAACTGGGCATCGATCATGAGCTCGAGTGGCGGCTTGCCGGCGAGCCTTTCCTGACGCGTGAAGGCCCGCTCACGGCCGCCGTGCAGGGTGCCATCCGCGAGACGCTCGGCGTGACGACCGAGCTGTCCACCGGTGGCGGCACATCGGACGGGCGCTTCATCGCCCCGTACGGGGTGGACGTGGTCGAGCTCGGCCCGATCAATGCCAGCATCCACAAGATCGACGAGCACGTGCGCGTCGAGGACATCGACCGGCTGCGCCGGGTCTACGCGGATATCCTGTCGCGACTGCTCGGCTGAGGCGCCCCCAGCCAGTTGCCCAGCACGCCGAACACCCCCAGCCCGAGACAGGCCAGCAGCACCCATGCCGGCATCGACAGGCCGAACAGGGACCAGTCGATCTCGGCGCACTCGCCCGACCCCGTGAACACCATGGCGATGGCCTCGTGCAGGGGAAAGACGTCGAGCATGAAATCCAGCCCGGGGCCGCAGGCCGGCACTTCGTCTTCGGGCAGGTTCTGCAGGCGGACATGCTGGCCGGCGATCGCCACGCCGCTGCCGGCCGCCAGCGCCAGTACCCCGGCGTAGAGCCGCGCACCCAGCCGGCTGCGCGGGTGATGCAAGGCCGCCACCAGGAACACCAGCCCCAGCGCGATCACGGCCACGCGCTGGAACACGCATAGCGGGCAAGGCTCCAGGCCCAGCACCACTTCCGCATACAGGGCGTAGGCCATCAGCGCCACGCAGGCACCGAAGCCCAGCAGATTGACCCGGCGGCGGTCGCGCAGCCAGCCCATCAGCCCTGCCCCTCGGCCGTCGGACGGGCCAGCTCGCGCGCCACCCGCGCCTGGTCGAGATGCCGGACATCACGGCCGTGGACCATGTAGACCACGTACTCGCAGATGTTCTTCGCGTGATCGCCGATCCGCTCCAGCGAGCGCGCCACCCAGGTGACGTTCATCACCCGGCCGATGGTGCGCGGATCCTCCATCATGAAGGTGATGCACTGGCGGGTGATGCTGTCGTATTCCCGGTCGACCTGCTCGTCCATCGCCAGCGTCTGCACCGCCGCCTTGGCATCGAGGCGGGCCAGGGCATCGAGCGCGGCGCGCAGCATTTCCTGCACCTGTGCGGCAAGACTGGCAAGCTCGCGATACCGGTCCGCCGGGCGCTCCATGGTGGCCAGCCGGGTTGCCAGCGTGGCGATCTTCTCGGCCTCGTCGCCGATACGTTCGAGGTCGGTGATGGCCTTGATGATGGCCATGATCAGGCGCAGGTCCCCGGCGGCGGGCTGACGGGTGGCGATGATCCGGCTGCAGGCCTGGTCGATCTCGATTTCCATGCGATCGACACGCTGGTCGTCACGCGCCACGGCCAGGCCGAGCTCACTGTCGCCACGCACCACGGCCTCCACCGCGCGCTGCAACTGCGACTCGACCAGCCCGCCCATGGCCAGCACGCTGTTGCGCAGCCGGTCGAGATCCTCGTTGAAGCGCGAGGAGATGTGGTGCCCGAAATCAGACGTATCCATGAGCTTCTCCTGGCGGCAGGGTCAACCCCTCCGCCGTCGGCAGACTACCACCGCGGCCTGTCCGTGCAAGTCAAGGGCGTACCGCGTCCGCGGCCCTCAATGCGCCTCACCGGCGTCCTGTACGACCTCGTCGGCCGGCAGCACGACCCGCGAGGGCGGGAAATGGCAGGTGAAGGTGCTCCCCTCGCCGGGGCGACTCTGGATCTCGAGCTGTCCGCCATGGCGCAGCAGCGCATGCTTGACGATCGCAAGCCCCAGACCCGTGCCGCCCACTTCGCGCGCGCGGCCGGAGTCGACGCGGAAAAACCGCTCGGTGACTCTCGGAATGAGCGCCTCGGGGATGCCGATGCCGGTGTCGGTCAGGCTGAAATGCAGCCCGCGCTCATCCTGCCACCAGCGGCACTCGATCCGCCCGTCGGCCGGCGTGAACCGCAGGGCATTGTTCAGCAGGTTGCTGAACACCGAGTGCAGCTCCTGCTCCTCGCCGCGGACCAGCGCCGGGGTCTCCAGCCGCAGCTCGAGCTCACCCGGACGCTCACGCCGGGCGAGTGCGTCGCGATGCAGCTGGCCGAGCATGCCCGGGACATCGACGGGTTCCTGGCCGGCCGGCCGTTCGGCGGCCTCCAGGCGTGACAGTGTGATCAGGTCATGGACGATGGAATTCATCCGCGCCACCTGCCGCTGCATCTCGGTAACAGGCTCGCGCCAGACCTCATCCAGGCTGTTTTCGTCGCCCAGACTCTCCAGATACCCTGCGATCACCGTCAGCGGCGAGCGCAGTTCGTGGGAGACGTTGGCGACGAAATCCCGACGCATGTGTTCCAGGCGCACCTCGCGGGTGAAGTCCTGGACGATCAGCAGCTTCTGCTGGTTGCCGTAGGGGATCAGCTGCACCGACAGGTGGGTGTTGCGCCGTGGCCCGGGCATCTTCAGCTTCTCGCTGAACTCCGCCTGCTCGATGTAGGCCACGAAGTCGGGATGCCGGACCAGGTTGGTGATGTGCTGGCCCTGGTCGCGCGAGCGGTCAAGGCCGAGCAGGCGGCTGGCGGCATCGTTCAGCCAGGTGATCTCCATGTCGGCATTGAGGATGACGCCGCCGTCGTGCATCGCATCGGTGGAATCGCGCACTTCACGGAGCAGCCGGTTGAAGCGTTTCTTGCGCCGTCTGGCACGCTGCTTGAGCTGCACGATATCGGCATAGACCGCGGCCAGCACCCCATCGGCCGCCGCCTCGCTGCGGCGCTTGCCGGTGCGCAGCCACTGCTCCAGACCCCAGGCGGCATAGGCCAGGTAGAGGAACAGGCCCAGTGCTCCGGCGAACAGCCACCAGGCCAGCCCACCGAGGGTCAGGCCCAGAAACAGGGCGGCCAGGAAGACGAGGGCGACGCGCCAGCCAAGCGCTGAGAGCACACCCGGCGCCATCAGCCCTCCCGTGCCGAAAAGCGGTAGCCCGCGCCACGCACGGTCTGGATCAGGCGGTCACAGCCTGACGGCGTGAGTGCCTTGCGCAGGCGACGGATATGCACATCCACCGTACGCTCCTCCACATAGACATTCCCACCCCACACCCGGTCGAGCAGCTGCGTGCGGCTGTACACGCGGTCGGGATGCTGCATGAAAAAACTGAGCAGGCGGTATTCCGTCGGCCCCAGCGCCACGGCCTCGTCACCTACGCTGACCCGATGCCCCGCGGCATCGAGCGTCAGGCCACCGATCGAGACCAGCGCGTCCCCGCCCCCGCCGTAGCGGCGCAGCACGGCGTTGACTCTCGCCAGCAGTTCGCGCGGGGAAAACGGCTTGACGATGTAGTCATCAGCCCCGCCTTCCAGGCCGGCGACCCGGTCGTCCTCCTCGGCCCGGGCGGTGAGCATGAGGATCGGGATCTCGCGCGTGGTCTCGTCGCGCTTGAACTGGCGCGTCAGCTCGAGGCCGCTGATGTCGGGCAGCATCCAGTCCATCAGAATCAGATCCGGGAAGCGGTCGGCCACCATGCTGCGGGCCGAGTGGCCGTCCACCGCCTCGCGCAGCGTGAATCCGGCCCGGCCGAGGTTGAAGACGAGCATCTCGCGAATGGCTTTCTCATCTTCGACAATCAAGAGGGTTTTGCCTGTCATTGGACTCTCGTGGCACACATGATCAGTGCACCATTGAACCGCCAGTGTATTGCAAAGCGGTTACAGCCGCAGGCGGATCAGCCGCCGCCGCGAGGGGTGGCGACCCGATTGCGCAGGTAGACCGGGGCGACCTCGGCGGCGTCGATGGGCACCTCCCCGCCAGCCAGCCGGGCTGCGGCGAGTGTGGCCACCGCGCCGGCATCGGGGAACAGGCCGGCATCGCAGCCATCGAGTCCCGCGGCCACCGCGGCGAGGGCCTCGGGATGCGCGGCCCAACCAGGGCCGGCGCCGCACCAGCGGCCCACGGGCAACGTCAGCGCCTCCGGGGCCAGCAGGCACTCCGCCCCTGCAGCGACCAGCCGCCCCGAGGCCTCGAACTCGCAGCTCGCAACATAGAGCTCGCCCATGCGTGCATCCAGGACCGCCAGCACCCGCGGCCAGCGGTGCTGCGCCCAGGCCCGCCAGGCCAGCGCCTGCAGGTCGGACACCGCCACCAGCCCGAGCCCGGCGCCGAGCGCCAATCCCTGGGCGACACTCGCAGCGATGCGCACACCCGTGAACCCTCCCGGGCCGCGGCCAAAGGCCAACGCGTCCAGATCACGCAGCCCCAGCCCGGCCTCCGCGAGCAGCGCATCGACCATGCCGAGCAGACGTGCCGAGTGCTCGCGCGGCGACACATGCGACCGCAGCCGGACCTCGCCGCCAAGCCACAAGGCCGCCGAACAGTTCTCGGTCGCGGTGTCGAGCGCGAGCAGGCGCTGGGCACTCACGCCTGCACCCTGGCGGCAGGCGCCTGGTCGGACAGCATGGCGAGTGCCACCGCCTCGCGCCGGCTGCGCCGAAACGGCGGCAGGGCGTGCAGAAACACTCGCCCGTACCCCCGACCGGTGAGCCGTGGGTCGCCGAGCATCACCACGCCGCGGTCGCCGTGGTCGCGAATCAGACGACCGACCCCCTGCTTCAGGGCGATCACGGCCTGGGGCAGCTGCACGTGCCGGAATCCGTCACGACCGTCACGCCGCGCGGCCTCGAGGCGTGCCCGCAGCATCGGGTCGCCCGGCGAGGCGAAGGGCAGGCGATCGATCACCACCAGCTTCAGTGCCTCTCCGCGCACGTCCACCCCCTCCCAGAAACTCGCCGCGCCGAGGAGCACCGCGCGCGGCTCGCTGCGGAAGCGCTCGAGCAACTCACGCCGGGACGCCGTGCCCTGGACCAGCAGGGTGTACTCGTCGCCGCTGTCGGCCAGCAGGCCATGGGCCTCCTCGAGTGCCCGGTGACTGGTGAACAGCAGAAACGCCCGCCCCTGCGCAGCCGCCAGCAACGGTCGCGCCGCGGTCACCAGGGCCGCCGTGTGTCCGGGTTCGCTGGGCAGGGGCAGGTCTTCCGGCAGGTAGATCAGCCCCTGGCGCGGATAATCGAACGGACTGGCCAGCACACAACTGTCGACCTCGTGCAGGCCAAGGCGGACGGTGAAATGACTGAAATCCTCGCCGACGGCGAGCGTCGCGGAGGTGAACACCCAGGCACAGGACTGGGCCTGCATGATGCCCTCCAGACGGGCGCTGACATCCCAGGGGGTGAGATGCAGCACCAGGCCGGTACGACTGGTGTCCACCCAACGCAGACCGGCGTCGGCGTCCGCCGCCAGCAGCTGGTCGAGCCGCTCGACCTGCGCGGTGGCGCGTTCACTGCAGCGCGCGAGACCGGCATCGTGATCGGCCAGGCGCCCGAGCGCCGTGGCCAGCTCCACCAGGGCATCGGCCAGCGGGTCCAGCGCCGCGTGCGCCGGCGCCGGCAGCGCCTCCCAGTCCTGACGCCCGCTACCCGGACCAAGCGCCAGCCGCAGCTCGCGCAGGGCCAGCAGCAGCTGGTCGCAGTGCTGATCGAGACCCGACTGCAGGCCGGCGCCCCGGGCGGCTTCCAGGCGCACATCCCGAAGCAGCGCCTCCAGGCCGCGCGAGGACACCGCGACACCGAAGAACTGCACGGCAGTGTCCGGCAGCTGATGGGCCTCATCCACGATCACCGCATCGGCACCCGGCAGCAGTTCCGCGAAACCGTCTTCCTTGAGGGCAAGATCCGCGAGCAGCAGGTGATGATTGACCACCACCACCTGCGCCTCCTGGGCCTGCCGACGGGCACGCACCACGTGACAACGCTGGTAGTGGTCGCAACGGGTGCCCAGGCAGTTGTCCAGCGTCGAGGTCACCAGCGGCCAGAGCCGGCTGTTCTCATCGATGCCCCGGACCTCGGCGATGTCGCCGGTGGCGGTCACCCCTGCCCAGTCACGCACCCGTGCCAGCTCGGCCACCTGGGCACGGCTGGCCAGTCGGGTCTCGCCGCTGTCCGCCAGGGCGAGCCGGTGCAGACACAGGTAGTTGCCGCGCCCTTTCAGCAGCGCCGTGGCCACGGGTCGGCCCAGCGCCGCACACACGGTCGGCAGGTCGCGTTCATAGAGCTGGTCCTGCAGGTTCCGGGTGCCGGTGGAGATGATGACCCGCTTGCCGGACAGCAGCGCCGGCACCAGGTAGGCAAAGGTCTTGCCGATGCCGGTACCCGCCTCGATCACCAGGCTGCGGCGCCGGGCAAGCGCCTCGGCCACACGCTCGGCCATCGCCTGCTGCTCGGCGCGCGGCGCAAATCCCGCCACCGCCTGGGCCAGTGGCGAGCCTGCGGAGAATTCCTGGGCCCAGTCGTTCATGGCGGCGACACTATACTCCGCGACGGCGGCGGCCGCGCCGGGAGAATCCGGCGGCCGGCGATGGATTCGGCATACCGCCCGGTCTTATGTGCATCGGGAGCCCGCTGTCGGCGCCATGGCAGGTATACTGCAGCCTTTTCCGTCCCGGTGTCCGCCGGTCACCTGCCCGTTACTGCCGAGAATCATGACCACCACCAATGATCAGCTGATTGCCTGGGTCGATGATATCGCCCGCCTGACCCGCCCTGCCAAGGTCCACTGGTGCGATGGCTCGGAGGCCGAGCGCGATCAACTCATCGCCCAGATGCTCGCCTCCGGCGAACTGCTCGAACTCAACCAGGACACCCACCCCAACTGCTACCTGCACCGCTCGGACCCGACCGACGTCGCCCGGGTTGAGCACCTGACCTACGTCTGCACCGCAGACCCCGCCGATGTCGGTCCCAACAATCACTGGATGGCGCCCGACGAGGCCCACCAGCAGATGGACGCGCTGTTCGACGGGTGCATGGAGGGGCGTACCCTCTACGTGATCCCCTATTGCATGGGCCCGATCGATTCGCCCTATGCCCGCTCCGGCGTGCAGATCACCGACAGCCCCTACGTGGTGGTGAACATGGGGCTGATGACCCGCATGGGCCGCAAGGCCCTGGCGCGCATCGAACGTGGCGAGCGTTTCGTGCGCGGGCTGCACTCGGTCGGTGAGCTCGACCCGGAGCGCCGATTCATCATGCACTTCCCGGAAGCGCTGACCATCAAGAGCTATGGTTCAGGCTACGGCGGCAACGCCCTGCTGGGCAAGAAGTGCCATGCGCTGCGCATCGCCAGCTGGCAGGCGCGCGACGAGGGCTGGCTGGCCGAGCACATGCTCATCGTCGGGGTCGAGAGCCCGGAGGGCGAAACCCATTACCTGGCCTGCGCTTTCCCCTCGGCCTGCGGCAAGACCAACCTCGCGATGCTGCTGCCGCCCGCCTCGCACGCGGGCTGGAAAATCTGGACCGTGGGCGACGACATCGCCTGGCTGCATGTCGATGACTCCGGACAGCTGCGTGCGATCAACCCCGAGGCGGGCTACTTCGGCGTGGTCCCGGGCACCAACCCGAAGACCAATCGCAACGCCTACGACATGATCCGGCATGATGCGATCTTCACCAACGTCGCGGTGACCGAAGACAACCAGCCCTGGTGGGAGGACAAGGGCGAAGGCACGCCGGCACTCGACTGGCAGGGTCGTCCCTGGTCACCCGGCAACGGCAAGGCCGCGCACCCGAATTCACGCTTCACCGTGTCCGCGCAGCAGAACCCGGCCTGGTCACCACGCGCCGAGGACCCGCGAGGCGTGCCGATCTCGGCCATCGTCTTCGGTGGGCGTCGCCGCGAGCTCGCCCCCCTGGTGTACGAAGCGCAGGACTGGCAACACGGCGTGCTGGTCGGCGCCGGCATGGCCTCGGAGACCACCGCGGCGGCCACCGCCAAGGTCGGCGTGGTCCGCCGTGACCCGATGGCCATGAAACCGTTCTGCGGCTACAACTTCGCCGATTACTGGGCCCACTGGCTGCAGATCGGCGAGCGCACCACCACCCCGCCGAAAGTCTTCCATGTCAACTGGTTCCGCCAGGATGAGGACGGCCGCTACCTGTGGCCCGGGTTCGGCGAAAACCTGCGCGTGCTGCGCTGGATCATCGCGCGCTGTGCCGGGCGGATCGACGCCAGAGACACCGCCATTGGCCGGCTGCCGCACCCCACGGACCTGGATATCGCGGGTCTGGACCTCAGTGCCGAGACCCTCGAGTCGCTGCTCGCGGTCGATACCGCGGGATGGCGCGAGGAGCTCGGCCAGATCGGTGACTATCTCGACGAGTTCGGTGATCGGGTGCCCGACGCGCTGCATGAGGTCCGGGCGCGCATCCTGTCCCGCTTGGACTGAGCCCGATACCCCCGGTCCGGTGCACTGGCCGGCAGCAGGCTCAGGGCTCGAGCAGCTCGTAGTGAATCGACATCGGTGAGTCGTCGCCGGGGGCGCGGCCCAGGCCGATGATGCCGCTGCCGGTGAGCTGCGTGGAATCACGGCGCACGAAAATTTCCTCGCCACCGGCGGTATGGATGAACGTGCCATTGGTGCTCTGGTCGATCAGCAGGAACTTGTGCCGATCCATCTCGATGCGCACGTGCAGCCGGGAGATCAGTGAGCCCTTGACCACCAGATCGTTGTCTTCGGCCCGACCCATCGTCACCTGCTGACGGCCGTTGCTGCCGAGCAGCCACTCGCGGCTGCCCAGCCTGAGTCGCAGGCGGGCCGGGCGGCGGTTCCGGCCGCTGTCCCAGCCGCCCTGGATCGGCAGCATGCTGGTGGCCTCCTCGGGCTGCCAGAGCACCTCGAAGACCCCGACCTGCCCGCTCTGGCCCCGCACCGTGGCCACGTCGATCTGGCGTACCAGCGGCTGCCAGTCCGGCGAGAGTCGGCTCACGGTGCTCTCGGTGGTGAGGATCTGACCGGCCTTGGCCTGGCTGGTCATGCGGTTGGCCATATGCACGGCCACGCCGAAGATATCGCGCTGCTCGCGCACCACCGGACCGAAGTGGCAGCCCACGCGGATGGCCACGTGGCCATCCTCGAAGGCCAGCTCGCTGTCCCGGCTGATGCGCAACTGCATCTGGCGGGCGGCAGCCATCGCGGCATCGCTGGTCTCGAAGGTGGCCATCACTTCATCGCCGATGGTCTTGATGACCCGGCCCCCCGCCGCCTCCGTCTCCTCGCGCATGATGTCCACGCAACGCCCGACCACCTCTCGGGCACGGATATCGCCGAGGTGCTCGTAAAGCCGCGTGCTGCCGACCACATCGGCAAACAGAATCGCAGTGTCGGTTTCCTGGCTCATAGGCGGCTCAAAACCAGCTCAGGCCGATTTCTCGGCGACAATGTAGGCGATCCACGCCGGATCGTTGAGGCCCTTGGCCGATTCGGCGTACTCCCCGGTCCCCTCGCCGTCCTCGTCCTCGGTCTCCCACCAGGTCCGCACCCGGGCAAAGCCCGCTTCGCGCAGGAGCTCAAGGATCTCGGGGAGGGTCCAGAGGCGCCATGCGTAGCTGAAGGCACGGTTCAGGCGGGAGCCATCCGGGAAACGGAAATGGATGTGGCAGACGCACTCGGCGGTCACGGGGTCGAAATCCGCCTGCTCCCAGACATAGGTGAAGCCGTCGTGCCGGGTCTTCTCCTTGCCCATGACATAGCTCTCCGAGCCACCGAAGATGTCGAGGAACATGATGCCGTCATCGGCCAGCGCCTCGCGGGCCCGGGCGAAATACCGGCGCATCTGTTCGCGGGTGCGAAACGTCCAGTAGCTGAAGTTGAAGGCCGTCAGGACGTCGACCGGCTCGGTGCTGACCGTCAGCACATCGTCGTTCAGCAACCGGACCCGCTGGCGCTCGGGCGGTGCCAGTCGGGACACACGATGTTCCCGGCCCCAGGCCAGCACCTCGGGATCGAAATCGACGCCGATCGCATAACGCTCCGAACCACCCCGTACCCACTGGCAGGCGGCGCTGGCGGTGCCGCAGAAATCCTCGCGCAGACCGCG
>RECU01000024.1 GCA_007693855.1 Gammaproteobacteria bacterium
GGCTGCGGTGCTTCGGGCATTTCTCGATGAAGCGACGCAGGACCGCGCGCCGTGAACGAGGGCGCCGCCGTCTCCGGGCTGCTGCGTGCCGGGCTCGGCAGCCGTGAGACCGCGCTCGCGGGCTGGCGGCTGGCGGCGGGCTACGGGGGGCTGGCGTGGCTGCTTAGGTCCCGGTGTGTCGGCGCCAGGCTCAGTCCTCCGGCGCGACCAGCTCGGTGAAGACACGCTGCCGGTTCATGTACTCGACGTCTTCGGCGACATGACAGGCCATGCACGCCGAGCGTGCGCGCATGAAGGCGGCCCAGCGGATGTCGGCATCGTCGCTGCGCAGCGCCTCGTGGACATCTGGCCAGATCACATCGAGGAAGATTGCATCGGAGTTGGCCTGGCGCGCAGGCCGCTTCATGTAGCCGCCACGGATGGCATCGCGGATCTTCTCCCAGTGGTAGAGGGCAAGCTCCGGATTGTCGAGCGTCAGCGCTTCGTGCAGCATCTCGTAGCGATGATGGGTCTCCCACATGGCCGCCGAGAACCCGCCCAGATACTGCTCGAGGCGTTCGTAGCGGGTGCCCTCGTCGGGGGCTTCGACCAGCCAGTCCGCGGACGTGGCCTGGGCCCAGAAGAGGGTGGGCAGCAGGAGTAGCACACCGACATGTTTCATTGCGGAACCTCCCTGAGGATGTCTGACCGTCTCCCGACGATACCATGCCATCTCAGGCGCGCTTTGCCAGCCAACGGTCGAGCTGCGCGGCAAACGCCTGCCGGTCCGCCTGGGTGAGTGCCGGAGGTCCACCGGACTGCACGCCGCTCGCGCGCATCGTATCGAGAAAATCGCGCATGTTGAGTCGTGCGCGCACATTCTCCGGGGTGAACAGCTCGCCGCGCGGGCTGAGTGCGAGCGCGCCCTTTTCGACCACCTCGGCGGCGAGTGGCACATCGCTGGTGATCACGAGATCCCCGGCCTCTACGCGCCGGACGATCTCATTGTCGGCCACGTCGAAACCCGCGCTGACCTGCAGCGTACGGATATGTGCGGACGGGGGGGTGCGGATCGGCTGGTTGGCGACCAGCGTGAGCAGCACGCCGGTGCGTTCGGCTGCACGAAAGAGGATTTCGCGGACGACACCGGGGCAGGCATCGGCATCGACCCAGAGTTTCGAGGCGGGGTTCATGGTGCCGAGGATAACGGCTTTGTCTGAACCTTGCCGTGGTGATTCGTAGCGGCCGGGGAACCGATCGAGGTATCGGTCTTCGCAACCTGCCTGCAACCGGACTGAAAGGAGACTGCAAGAAACCCACTGCATGATGCGCGTGGATGTCCCCACGGCAAACATCGCAATGGAGTGCCCGCATGTCCCGGATGACCCTGACCCCGATCGCCACCGCGGTCGCCCTCGCACTCGCCGGCCAGGCGAGCATCGCACAGGACCGCCTGGTACTCGACGAGATCGTCGTCACCGCGCAGAAACGCGAGCAGGCGGTGCTGGAGGTGCCGATCACACTCACTGCCTACAGCGGCGCGTTTCTCGATGAAATCGGGGTCGAGGACTTCGAGCGGCTGTCCGCCTTCGTCCCCGGACTGGTGGTGCAGGAGCAGAGCCCGAACAATCCCGGCTTCGTGATCCGCGGGATCACCTCGGATTCCGGGTCGGCACAGATCGCGCCGCGCGTGTCGATCTTCCAGGACGGTATCGACATCAGCCGCTCGCGCGGCTCGATCGTCGAGCTCTACGATCTCGAGCGTGTCGAGGTGCTCAAGGGCCCGCAGGCGACCCTGTTCGGGACGGCGGCCAGTATCGGTGCGATCAGCCTGATCTCGGCTGCGCCGACCGACACCTTCGAGGCCCAGGTCTCCGCGGGTCTCGGCAACTACAGCCAGCGGCGCACGCGAGGGTACGTGTCGGGCCCGCTGGCCGGCGAGGGCACGCTGACCGGCCGGGTGGCCTGGTTGTACAACAAGCGAGACGGGTTCATCGACAACTTGGCCGGCGGCCCGGCGCTGAACGGCAAGGACACGCGTGCCATTCGCGGCTATCTGCGTTTCGAGCCGACGGACACCGTCCAGGCCGACCTCATCTGGAACTGGCAGAAGGACACGCCGCCGGGTACCTCGTTCAAGAGCGGTGTCGTGCCGCCGATCGGGGGTGATCTCGATCCCAACAGCCCGGCAGAGCTCGGTCCCTTCGGCGACCAGCCGAACGAGTGGCTGGGCGGCCCGCTGGGCCTCGAACGCACGGTCCGCAGCCTCACCGGTCGCATCAGCTGGGATTTCGCGCCAGCCTGGCAGTTCACCTCGATCAGCAACTATCGCGAATTCGACTCGCTGGAGGTGTTCGATGCCGACGGTACCCGTGCCTACTGGCTTGAGTTCGCCGAGGATGCCACCGGCGAGCAGTGGAGCCAGGAGTTCCGCTTCAACTATGACGCTGGCGGTCGCCTGACTGCATTCTTTGGCGGCACTTATTTCCACGAAGAGGGCCAGCAGCGGGTGCCCTTCTCTACGGACGAAGGTGTCTTCCTTGCCTGTACGGTCATTCTTGGCGTCGCTTGTTTCCTGCCTGATGGCAGCGTGTTCTCCCCGGCACCGGTGCCGCTGGTCTACGAGGACTTCTTCGCCAACCTCGGCGAGACCGACGCCATCAGTGTCTATGCCGATGCCTCCTGGCAGTTCACCCCGCAGTGGCGCGGCACGGTCGGCCTGCGTTATGTCAGCGAGCGCAAGCGAAGTGGCTTCATCGGTGGCGGCACACCGGCGATCCTGACGGAAGGCCTGCCGCTGCTCTCGCTGTTCGGTCTGGGCAATACCGGTGGCCAGGCGGTGTTCTCGGGCCGCCAGAGCTTCGACGACTTCTCACCGCGGTTCGTGCTGGACTACGCCCCTGCTGAGAACTGGCGGCTGTACGGTTCGATCGCGAAGGGTCGCCGCAGCGAGGTGATCAACGTGGGCGGGGTGCCGGGGCCACTGCCCAG
This sequence comes from Gammaproteobacteria bacterium, assembly GCA_007693855.1. Classification (GTDB taxonomy): domain Bacteria; phylum Pseudomonadota; class Gammaproteobacteria; order Steroidobacterales; family PWYM01; genus PWYM01. The sequence goes on from RECU01000024.1 coordinate 2,971, forward strand.
CCTGGTGCCGGTGGTCAATGTGCTGCCCGCAGAGATCATCTGGAGTTATGAGCTCGGTGTGAAAACCGAGTTGCTGGATGGGCGCCTGCGCGCCGATGCAGGCGTGTTCTATCAGGACTATCAGAACTTCCAGACCAGCGTCTTCGACGAGGCTGGCCAGCTGATCAGTGTCAATGCCGGCGAGGCGACCAACGTCGGCGTAGAGGCGTCCGTCTCGGCGCGGCTGACCGATACCCTGAACGTGTTCGCCAATGTAGGCTGGATCGACGCCAGTTTCGATGACACCGACAAGGACGGCAACCCGGCGCTGTTTGCCGGCAACCGCTTCCGCCTTCAGCCGACGTGGAGCTGGTCGGCGGGCGCCACCTGGGCGCAGCCGATCAGCGCCTCGCTGGAGCTGTTCACGACGTTCACCTGGAATTACCGCAGCCGTGTGTTCTTCGAAGAAGACAATGCCCCGGTGGCCGGCGTTGCCATCGCCCAGGACAATCTGCACCTGGTCGACGCGCGGATCGGGATCGGCGCGCAGGACGGTCGATGGCAGATCGTCGCTTCGGCCAACAACCTGTTCGACGAGAGCTACATCATCGATGCCGGTAATACCGGGGCAGCTTTCGGCACACCGACACTGATCGCCGGGCCACCGCGCTTCTACGGGCTGGAGGCGATCCTGCGCTTCGGACGCTGAGGCGCGCGTGGCGGGCCGAATCAGGCGGCGTGATCTCCTCGCGGGGATCGCGCCGGCGTGCGCCCTCACGCTGGCCCCCGGATCGGCGCTGGCGGCGGGTGCCGCCCAGGACCGGGCTGCCCTCGGCGGTGGCGAATTCAGGCACGGCGTCGCGAGCGGGGATCCGCTGGCCAATCGGGTAATCCTCTGGTCCCGCGTCTCCGGTGGCCCCACATCACAGGCCGTCTACCGCTGGACGATCGCCGAGGATGCCGGGTTCACCCGCGCAGTGCGCAGTGGCCCGGTGCTCACCGGGCCGGCACGGGATTGGACGCTGAAGGTCGATGTCGCCGGCCTCGAGCCCGGGCGCACCTGGTGGTATCGCTTCGAGAGCGCGGATCACGTCTCGCCGGTGGGGCGCACCCAGACCCTGCCCGCGGGCCCGGTGGCGCGCATGGGCCTGGCGGTGTGTTCCTGCTCGAACTATCCGGCAGGCTTCTTCAACGCCTATCGCGCCATGGCCGAGCGCGATGACATCGACGTGGTCATGCACCTTGGCGATTACCTCTACGAATACGGCGCCGACGGTTACGCGGGCACCCAGGGCCGCGCGCTCGGGCGGGTCGTCTCACCGGCACACGCGCTGGTCACGCTGGGCGACTATCGCGCGCGGTATGCCCAATATCGCCGCGACCCGGACCTGCAGGCGCTGCACGCCCGCCACCCGGTGATCGCGATCTGGGATGACCACGAGTCGGCCAACGACGCCTGGCGCGGCGGCGCCGAGAACCACGACCCCGACACCGAGGGCGACTGGTTTATCCGTCGCGAGGTCGCCACGCGGGCCTGGTACGAGTGGCTCCCCGTGCGCGAGCCTGCCGACCGCAGCCGGCTCGCCGCCTGGCGCAGTTTCGATTTCGGGACGCTGGTGACCCTCGCGGTGGTCGAGGCGCGGCATGTCGCACGTGATCGCCAGCTCGCCTTCGATCCGCAGCGGCTGGACGAGGTGCAGGCGGCGCTGGCAGAGGACCGACGCACGCTACTCGGGGCCGAGCAGCTCGGTTGGCTGGAGAGAACCTGGGCGGCGGCGCGCGCCCGGGGCGTGACCTGGCAGCTTCTCGGCAGTCCGGTGGTGCTGGCCCCGCTGGCGACACCGGACCTGGCCGGCGGCCTGTCCGCCGACGAGCAGGCCCGCCTGCCCGGATGGCTGCGCGAGCGCCTGGAGGGCACGCGGCTGGGGCTGGCCTACAACCTCGACGCCTGGGACGGCTACCCGGCCGAGCGCCAGCGGCTCTACGAGCTGATGACCCGGCATACGCGCAACGCGGTGGTGGTCAGCGGCGACAGCCATACGGCCTGGAGCATCGACCACGCCGCGGCAGGCGGCCCGGCGGGCCTGGTCGAAGTCGGTGTCACGGCGGTGACTTCCCCGGGCTTTGACGAGACGCTGGGTCTGCCCCCCGGGCGGGTGGCACCGCTGCTGCGCGCGGCCAACCCGCATGTCCGCTTCGTCGACACCTGGCGCAAAGGCTTTGCGCTGCTGGAATTCACTCCAGAGCGCCTGACCGCCAGGCATGTCCTGCTCAGCACCATCGCCCGGCGCAGTGTCGAGATGACCGAGGCGGGCGCCCTGATCGTCGCCTCGCGGACCTGAATTCAGCGCTGATCGCTTGAGTGTCAATCTTGATTGCAATGCAATCATTGATTAATATGCTGTATCGCGGCAGGGGCGTGGTATGGCAAGCATCACCATCCGTAATCTTGATCAGGCGCTGAAGCGGCGCCTGCGTATCCGTGCAGCAGAGCATGGGCGGTCCATGGAGGAGGAGGTGCGGGCCATCCTGAAGGCTGCGGTGGATGCGCCCGTGCCCCCAGAGAACCTCGCCTCTGCCATCCGTTCGCGCATGGCCGGCCTGGGCGGCGTCGAGCTTGACATCCCTCCCCGAGAACCGATGCGCGAACCGCCACCCATGGACTGAACGGGCGGTGGTGATACTGGACACGAACGTCGTCTCCGAGCTCCTGCGTGCAGCACCGGCGCGGCAGGTCGAAGCCTGGCTCGCTGCCCAGGCCGGTGCCGACGTCTACCTCACGGCGATCACCGAGGCGGAGCTTCGCTACGGCGCGGCACTGGTGCCGTCGGGACGACGGCAGAGGGGGCTCCTGCACGCGATCGACAGCATGCTGCGTGAGGACTTCTTCGGGCGCATTCTGGTCTTCGACAGCGTCGCCGCTGAACACTATGCGGAGATTGCAGTGGCCCGCAGGGCCGCCGGGCGCCCGATCAGCCAGTTCGACTGCCAGATTGCCGCCATCGCCCGGGCGCAGGGTGCCGTGCTGGCCACCCGCAATGTCGCGGACTTCGCGGACTGCGGTGTCGAACTCGTTGACCCCTGGCGGTACCGGGAAGACGCCTGACTATCGATCTGCTCAGCGTCGTTCCAGTGAAAAGCCCAGTGCCGTGCCTGGTGCAAAGCCCTGTGGCGCCGGGTTCGCACCGTTGCGCCAGGGCCTCAGATAGGCCTCCATCGACACATCTTCGCGCAGGTGGCGGGCGAGAAAGGCGGTGATGAAGTGGCGGTTGAGATCGTTCAGCCGCTCGATGTCCCAGACCGGCTCGGCATAGTGCGCGAACTCCCGCGGGTACGCACGACTGGCCAGCGGCGGCGGCGTGGGGGCGACGTTATGGCGTGCCTGGTGGTAGGTGAGCAGCTTGACCGGTGCTCCGCCGTGGGTCTGCTCCCACAGCCAGCGCACGCCGCCCTGGTACCCTGAGATCGGATCCGCATCGCCGGCGACATAGAGCACGGGTGCGGTGATGCCGGTGAAGGCGCTGGGTTGCCAGAGCGACTCCGCGCCCGCGCTGGCGGCCGCGACGCCTGCGGCAGACAACGCCGCAGGCGCACCCCACGGTGCGAGCGCCACCACCGCGCGGATCCGGGGGTCGGCGTCGAGCGCGTCCTCGGCAAGCTTGGTCATCGCCCCGTGCGGCACGAAGCGCCCGTTCGCCACCGCGGGCGCCACCCCGGCGCCCGCCGCCACCAGTGCGCCGTAGCCGCCCATCGAGTAGCCGATCACTGCGGTGCGCTCAGGATCGGCAAACGCCAGGCGCTCGCCGCGATAGCGGCCCTCGAGCAGCTCGTCGATCACGAACACGATGTCGCGTGGCCGGTGGTAGAGGGTGCTCGCGAACTCGTCGCGGTCCTGATGGGTGGAATGGGTATGGTCGATGGCTGCGACCAGGTAGCCGTGCGAGGCGAGGTGCTCGCCGAGATAGCTCATCAGTACGCGCGAGCCGGGGAAGCCATGCGAGAGCACCACCAGCGGCGCCGGACCGGCACGCTCATCCGGGCTTGCATTGCGGGTGGCCGGACCCTGGAATCGGAACGGCCGCAGCGGTCGCGCGGGATTGCCGGGTCCGCTGCCGAGTACGTCTTCATACACGGCCACGCTGTCAGGACAGCAGCGCGCCGGGTACCAGAGCTCGACGGTGAGCTCGCGGTCGTAGCGCGGTGGTGCCTCGCCATCGGCGAGGCCGTTCAGCGGGTCGATCTGGTCGGGGTGGGTGAGGCGCAGGGTGGTGACGCCGACGTTGTGCGGCCCGGGCAGCGCGAGAGCCGGGGCGTCGGGTCGCCGTGGCAGCGGCGGCTCCGGGTCCAGGGCCAGGGTGAGCGTCGGGGCCACCAGGCCGACGACGAGCAGGCAGCTCGCCGCCAGCCAGGCGCGCGGCGAGGACAGAGCGCGGTGAGGGTCAGTGCTGTTCATGCGCCTGAAGATGCCACATCGAGCTTGCCAATGTGTGACAGTAGCGTGTGCGGATGATTCCGGCCGCCGGGTGTGGCAGGGTATGGCGTGTCACTGCTTCGACACACGGGCCTGCTGTAATCCAGTGCGATTCATGCGTCCAACAGGAGGTGACCTGAGATGACCCGCTCGACGTTGGCACCGTTCCCCCGGTGGGCGTGCGTGCTGCTGCTGGCTGGCCTGTTGAGCGCATGGGCCAGTAATGCGCCGGCAGCAGAGCGGGCTGCGCTGGAGACGGCGTCCGCACCCCTGGTCATCGCCCACCGCGGTGCCTCAGGTTATCTGCCCGAGCACTCGCTGGCGGCCTATGCCTTCGCCTACGCGCTGGGTGCGGACTATCTCGAGCCCGACATCGTCATCACCCGTGACGGCCACCCCATCGCCCTGCACGACCTCACGCTGGACGCCACGACCAACGTGCGCGAGGTCTTCCCGGGGCGCGCCCGAGACGACGGGCTGCACTACGTCGTGGACTTCACGTTGGCCGAGATCCGCCAGCTGCGCATGTTCGAGCGTATCGAACCCGAGACCGGCGAGCAGCGCTACCCGGCGCGGTTCTCGGCGGCGCTTGGAGACTTCCGGGTAGTGACGCTGGCCGAACTGATCGAGCTCACCCAGGGGCTGAATGCCAGTACGGGTCGCGACGTCGGCATCTACCCTGAAACCAAGTTCCCGGCCTTCCATGAAGCCGCCGGCCATGACATCGCGGCGATCGTACTCGAGGTGCTGGAAGGCCATGGCTACCGCGAGCGCGAGCACCGCGCCATCATCCAGTCCTTCGAGCCCGAGCCCTTGCGACGGCTGCGCGAGGAGGGGGTGCGTTTGCGCCTGGTGCAGCTGCTGGGCGAGAACGACTGGGAGATGAATCACGTCGACTATGCGCCGATGTATACCGTCGAGGGCCTGGCGGAGATCGCCGCGTACGCCGACGGCATCGGTCCGCCGATCACCCGCATCATTCTCGGCGTCGACGCCAACGGTGCCCCGCAGTTCAGCACGCTGGTGGCCGATGCCCATGCCGCCGAGTTGGCCGTCCATCCCTACACGGTGCGCACCGACGCACTGCCCGAGGGGATCTCGATCGGCGATCTGCTGTATCTGCTGCTGGAAATTCAACAGGTCGACGGCCTGTTCATCGATCAACCCGATGTGATGGTGGAGTTCCTGCGGCTACTGAGATCCCCGCAGCGCGCCACCTGGCCAAGGGACATGCGCTGAGCCTGACGGTCAACCGACCAGGAGACGCAGGCTGTCCGGACAGTTCGTGGGCGTTTCAGCCTGTGATGTCCGTCAGCCCCGTGCGGCAGCCGCGCGTATAGGCTTCAGCCTGGGTTCAGGGTTCCGAGGCATACTGAACCCAACCTGGCCGCCCAGCGGAGGCTGGGCGCGCAGTCGCAGAGGACCTCCAGCGGTGACCGACGCGCCACGGACAACTCGATCCCGACGCCTGCCAGGCCGCGCCAGCGGCGGCCTGCTGGTGTTGTTGCTCGCGCTGGGGCTGGCGGCCTGCGGGGGCGGCGACGCTGGCGGTGGGGCTGGTGGTGGGTCTGGTAGTGGTGCATTGCCACCGCCCTCGCCACCGCCGGTCTCGCAGGCCGAAGCCTTTCGGCTGCTCAACCAGGCCACCTTCGGCGCCACCGAAAGCGAGGCCGAGCGGGTGCGGGCCCTCGGTGTCGAGGTCTGGATCGACCAGCAGATTGCTGAGCCGGCCTCGTTGCAGTTGCCGCACCTGCTGGAGGTCACCTCCAACAATCCTCTGCTCGGGTTCCGCTACCAGGGCGATCGCGTCGATGTCTGGTTCCGCAACTCGGTGAACGGTCCCGACCAGCTGCGCCAGCGCGTCGCTTTCGCCCTGTCGCAGATCATGGTGGTCTCGCAGCAGGGCGTGCTGGTGATCGCGCCCTGGGCGCTGGCCGATTACTACGACACGCTGGCCGAGCATGCCTTCGGCAACTTCCGCGAGCTCATGGAAGCGGTCACGCTGCATCCGGCGATGGGCACCTATCTCAGCATGCGTGGCAACCGTCGCCCCGATCCCGAGCGCAACATCCGACCCGACGAGAACTACGCGCGCGAGCTGATGCAGCTGTTCACCATCGGGCTGGTCGAGCTCGAGCCCGACGGGACGGTCCGCACCGATTCGTCCGGGCAGCCGATGCCGACCTACGACCAGGCCGTGGTCGAGGGCTTCGCGCACGTGTTCACGGGGTGGAATCTCGCGGGGCTGGCGAACTTCGAGACTCCGCGGCCGACCATCGCCAACCAGACGCAGCCCATGCAGCACTACCCCGAGTTTCACGACACGGGTGCCAAGCAGCTGCTGAATGGGGTGGTACTGCCCGCAGGCCAGGGCGGCGAGCAGGATCTGGCCGCCGCCCTGGACAACATCTTCGAGCACCCCAACGTCGGCCCCTTCATCGCGCGTGCGCTGATCCAGCGGCTGGTCACCAGCAATCCCTCGCCGGCGTATCTCGCCCGCGTGGCAGGGCGCTTCGATGACAACGGCGCAGGTGTGCGCGGTGATCTGGCCGCGGTCGTGCGTGCGATCCTGCTCGATCCGGAGGCCCGCCCGGCCACCCCGACGGACACCACCGGCAAGCTCAAGGAGCCGCTGCTCCGGGTCACCCAGCTCTGGCGGGCCTACGACGGTGCCTCGGCCAGCGGACGCTTCCCGATGGAGTTCTCGTCGATCATGTTCGGCCAGGGTCCGCTGCAGTCGCCATCAGTGTTCAACTTCTTCAGTCCGGACTATGCGCCGCCGGGCGAAATCGCGACCCGCGGCCTGGTTGCCCCTGAGCTGCAGATCGCCACGGAATTCCAGAACACCTTCATCACCAACATTATGGCCTCCTATACCTTCGTACAGAACTCGGCGAACCCCGAGCTCGAGCCCGACCAGGTGGCGATCGACATCACCGAGGAGCTGGCCCTGGCCGATGACATCGACGCGCTGATCGATCGCGCGGCCGACAAACTGCTGGGCGGCGAGATCTCGCCGACACTGCGTAGCGAGATCGCCGGCATGCTGGCACGCATCCCGGCTGCGGAACCTGTAGCGCGAGTCGCCGAGACGCTGTACTTCATCGTCACCTCACCCGAATACGCCTACCAGCGCTGAACGGAGAGCCCCATGCGCAGAGACCGCAGATCGATGCGACTGAACCGGCGGCAGCTGTTGGCAGGCGGTGGTGCCGCGCTGCTCGGTACCGGCTGGCCCGCGCTGCGTGCGGTGGCGTCACCCGGGCCGTTCAACGATTACCGTGCGCTGGTCTGCGTATTCCTGTTTGGTGGCAATGACGCCTGGAACACGCTGGTGCCACGCAGCCCTGCGGAGCACGCGGTGTATGCAAGCTCGCGGCAGAATCTTGCCCTCGAGCGCGAGGTGCTGCTGCCAATCCAGCCGCTGGACAGCGACGGCACCGACTACGGTCTGCATCCCGAGATGGCCGGGCTCCAAGGCCTCTTCGAGCAGGGCCGGCTCGCGTTCGTGAACGATGTCGGCCCCCTGGTGCGGCCGATCTCGCTGGATGAATACCTCAGTGGTGGCGCACCGCTGCCACCGCAACTGTTCTCGCACAACGACCAGCAGGACCAGTGGCACACCCTGAAGGGCCAGGCACCGCTGGCCACCGGTTGGGCCGGACGCATGGCGGACCTGATGCGTACGCAGGTTGCCGGACAGCGGCTGGCCACCAACGTGTCGCTGTTCGGCAACTCGCTGTTCCAGGCAGCCGAGGACACCGTGGCCTATGTCATGGGCGCCGGGGGTCCGCTGGAGTTCATCGGCTTTGAGGATGCGGGTTTCGGCCTGGAGCAGCGTCGCGCCTTCGAGCGTGTGGTCGATGCCGACTACGCCTCGGTCTACGAACGGGCATTCGCCGCCGTGCAGCGCCGCGCGATCTCGACAGTCGACGTGGTCACCGACGCGCTCGCCCGCGCGCCCGCGGTCGCAACGCCGTTTCCGTTCTCACAGCTCGGCCAGCAGCTCGAGACCGTCTCCCGTGTAATTGCGGCGCGCGACGAGCTGGAGGTTCGCCGCCAGGTGTTCTTCGTGGCGATCGGAGGTTTCGATACCCACGACGACCAGAACGAGCTCCAGCCCGGGTTGCTCGGGGACGTGAGCGAGGCGATGACCGCGTTCTACGAAGCCACCGAGGCACTGGGTGTGGCCGAGCAGGTGACCACGTTCACGCAGTCGGACTTCGGGCGCACGCTGACCTCCAATGGGACCGGCACCGACCACGCCTGGAGCTCGGTGCAGATGGTCATGGGCGGCGCGGTGCTGGGTCGGCGCTTCTACGGCAACTATCCGCTGCTGGAACTTGGCGGTGCGGGTGACGTTGGCGGCGGGCGCTTCATTCCAAGCCTGTCCTCGGACCAGTACGCCGCAACCCTGGCGCGCTGGTTCGGTATCGAGGAAGCTGCCCTCTCGCAAGTGGCGCCCAACCTCGACAATTTCGTGCTGCGCGACCTCGGGTTCCTCGGCGCGTAGCCGCACACCCGGCCATCCTCGTCCGAGGCGATGGCCCAGATGCCGCTCAGGTCACCGCAGCGCGAAGTTTGGCCGAGATCCACTCACTGATCAGCACGGTGCCCAGGATCAGCAGGAACAGGGTCGCCACACGGCCCCAGGCCAGCGTGTTCACCGAGGCCATGAGTTCCAGGCCGAGGCCACCGGCGCCGACCAGCCCCAGGATGGTGGCCTCACGGATATTGATGTCCCAGCGATAGACGCTGATGCCGGCGAACGCCGGCATCACCTGCGGCACGACGCCATAGACCCGCAGCTGCGCCGCCGTCGCTCCCGTGGCGGTGATCGCCTCCACGGGACGGCGGTCGATCTCCTCGATGGCCTCGTACAGCAGCTTGCCGATGAAACCCACCGAGCGCAGCGCGATGGCGATCACGCCGGCCAGCACGCCCGGCCCGAGGATCAGCACCAGCAGCAGCGCCCAGATCAGCGAATTGATCGAGCGCGAGGTGACGATGATCAGCAGTGCCAGCGGACGCACCAGCGGGAAGCGTGGCGTGGTGTTGCGGGCCGCGAGGAAGGCCAGCGGCACAGCCAGCACCAGCGCGATCAGCGTGCCCAGGGTGGCCATGTTGATGGTGTCCCACAAGGGCCGCCAGAGCGCGTTCAGGTAGGCGAAATCCGGCGGGAACATGCGCGAGACCAGGTCCGCGCCCTGCGCGGGGGCATCGAGCACGAAGTCCCAGAGGGTCCGCTCGGAGATGACCTGCCAGCTCGCCAGCAGGACGACAGCGAAGCCGAACATCCACGCCCAGTGCAGCAGCGCGCCGCGGCGGTCACGTCGCTGCCAGATCAGCCGCTCGCCCTGCTGCCGGACCGGCATCAGCGGGCGCCCGCACGAGAAGTCAGCAGGGCGCCCATCAGCGCAGCCGCCCGCGCAGCCAGCCCGAGGCGTATTCGGCGGCCAGCACGATGACGATGATCACCAGCAGGATGGCCGCGGCGGTGTCGAATTCGTAGCGGTCGAAGGCGGTGTTGAGCGTGGCGCCGATGCCGCCGGCACCGACGATGCCGATGATCGCCGACTCGCGGAAGTTGATGTCCAGCCGGTAGAGGGTGATGCCGGCCACCCGCGGCAGCACCTGCGGCTGCACCGCCCAGTGCACGCGCTGCAGCCAGCTGCCACCGGTGGCGCGGATGGCTTCCAGTGGGCGCGGGTCCATGGCCTCGATTTCCTCGGCGGCGAGCTTGGCGATGAAACCGATGCTGGCGAAGGCCAGGGTGGCCACGCCGGCCAGCGGACCGAAGCCGAGCATGGCGACCAGCAGGATGGCGATGATGATTTCCTGGAAGCTGCGCGAGATGGCGATGATCGCGCGGCAGAAGAGGTACACCGGCGCTGGTGCGAGATTGCGCGCCGCACCCAGGGCAATCGGCACGGAGAGCAGGAACCCCAGGAAGGTCGCGACCACGGTCATGGTCAGGCTCTCGAGCACCCCATCGATGATCTGGTCGCCGCGGGAGACGAAATCGGGCGAGGCGAGTGCCCCGAGAAACTCGAGTGCCCGCGGCATGCCGGCGGCGACGCGCGCCCAGTTGATCTCGAGCGTACCGAAGGCGACGAAGAGATACAGGGGCACGCCGATGAACAGGCCGCGACGCAGCCACGGGTTGGTGATCAACGGCGGCCGGCGCCAGGGCACGCCGACCACGGCCGCTGTCCGGTTCACGACGGGCGTGCTCCCGGCGATGCCGGCGACTCAGCCCCGGCCATCTTCTCCCAGTCCTCGCCGCCGTAGATACGCGTGAGCACCGCCGCATCGAGGTCCCTGGACGGCCCGTCGTAGACCACGCGACCGGCAGCCAGGCCCACCACCCGTGGACAGAACTGTCGGGCCAAGGGCACGTCATGCAGGTTGATGATGGCCGGCAGGCCGCGCTCGCGGCAGAGTTCGTCGATGAGCCGCATGATCTGGCGGGCGGTGCGCGGGTCGAGACTCGCCGTGGGCTCGTCCACCAGCAGCAGGTCGGGCGCCTGCATCAGCGCCCGGGCGATGCCCACGCGCTGGCGCTGGCCGCCGGAGAGCGCATCGGCGCGACGGTCGGCGTAGCCCGCCAGCCCCACGCGCTCGAGCAGCTGGAAGGCCATGTCGATGTCGCTCTGCGGGAAGCGTCGCAGCGTCGAGCGCCAGAAGCCGACGTAGCCGAGCCGCCCGGAGAGCAGGTTCTCCATCACGCTGAGTCGATCGACCAGCGCGAACTCCTGGAACACCATGCCGATGCGCCGGCGCGCCTGGCGCAGCTGGCGGGCGCCCAGGCCGGTGAGCTCCTGGTCGCCGAGCAGCACCCGCCCGCTGGTCGGTTCGACCAGGCGGTTGATGCAGCGGATGAGCGTGCTCTTCCCGGCCCCCGAGGGGCCGATCAGGGCGACGATGTCGCCGGGTCCGACCTCGAGGTCGATATCGCTGAGGGCCGCGGTCTGGCCGCCTGGGTAGCGTTTGCCCAGGCCTTCGAGGCGCAGCATGTCAGCGGCAGTCGTAGCGCGTGCCGCTGAGGCGGTCGATGTCGCGGATGACGGCCCAGTGCTCGCGGTAGGTGATGGGGATGAACTGGGCTTCGCCGGATTCGCGGAACTCCGCGGCCAGCGCCGAGCCTTCCCAGTCGTAGCTGAAGAACGCCTCCTGGATGCGCGCGGCCAGCGCAGGCTCCAGGTTGTGGGCATGGCCATAGGCGGTGGTCGGGAAGGTCTCCGAGCGGTAGACCGTGACCAGCTGGTCCTCGCGCACCACGCCGCGCGCCAGCATGCGCCTGAGCACCGAATTGGCGACCGCGGCGGCCTCGTAGTCGCCGTTGACCACGCCGAGCACCGAGTTGTCGTGCTTGCCGGAGAACGCCGCCTGATAGTCGCGGCCCTCGCGCAGACCGCCCTCGCGCTCGAGCAGGAGGGTCGGGGCCTTGTAGCCGGAGTTCGAGGTGGGCTGGGTGAAGGCGAGTGTACGCCCGCGCAGCTCCGCCAGCGTGGTGATCCCGGAATCCGGCCGCGTGATGATCTCCATCTCGTAGCCGAAGCTCCCATCCTCCCGCGCCATCATGGCGAAAGGCACGAAGCCCGCGCAGTTCACCGCCAGCGGGGTGGAGCCGGTATTGAACCCGGCGACGTGCAGGCGCCCGGCGCGCATCGCCTCGAGCTGGGCGGCGTTGGACTGCACCGGGAAGAACTGTACCCGCTTGCCGGTGACCTGCGAGAGGTGGCTGATGAAGCCGTCCCAGACCCGGGCGTAGATGGCGGGGTCTTCGACCGGCGTGTAGGCGAACACCAGCACCCGGGGGTCGCGCAGGCCGCGCTCGGGCGGATCGGCGACCATGTCACCGCTGCGGTCGCAGAACTGTGCGGCGAGGTCGCCGGGCTGGCAGGGCGCATCAGCCGCGCTGGCCGTTGCCGCCGTCGGCAGGCCCAGCGCGAGGGCCACCACGATGGCGGCAGCGCCCAGGGTCGCCGCGCGCGCCAGTGCGCCGAACCGCGGGCGGAGTGTCAAGACAGGGTGCCTATGCATTGATCGAATGTTCTCAACAGGGCCAGGACATCGTTGCGAAAGGGTGACAGCGGAAAGTGACAGCGTGGTGACGAACTGCACAGCACAGCCGGGGCGCGGCCGTCGATGGCCAGGTCGAGGGTATCGCCAGCGTCGACGGCGCGGCATACACTCCAGCCTGCCACCGCACAATACAAAGGAATAGCAGGTATGGCGAATGACAGCATCACGGGAACCCACCGATGGACGTTCTTTCGCTCCGGGGGCTTCGACCAGGTCGCCCTCGACAGCGGCGAGGACCTGCGTCATCTCGGCGAGCTCGACCCGAAGCTCTGGAGCGTCCTGAACTGTCCCACCACAGGGCTCGAGTTCGATCCCCGCACGGCGGCCCTGCTGGACGCGGATGGTGACGGTCAGATCCGGGTGCCGGAGATCCAGGCGGCCGTGCGCTGGGCGTGCGAGCGGGTGACCGATCCGGCGGTGATGTTCGCCGACGGGGGGCTGCCGGTCAGCGCCATTGCCGAGGACAGCGAGGAGGCGGCTCGCCTCAAGGCGGCTGCCGTCAAGGTGCTGAGCTATGTCGGCAAGGCCGAGGACCAGGCCCTGACCGTGGACGATTTCGCCGACATGACCAGGCTGTTTTCGGTCGATCACTTCAACGGCGACGGGGTGGTCCCCGGTGGTCTGACCAGCGACGAGGCCCTGCAGCAGCTCATCGGCGAGATTGTCGAGACCCAGGGCGGTGTGCCGGATCGCAGTGGTGAGCCCGGGGTGTCGGCCGATACCGTTGCGGCTTTTTTCGAGCAGGCCCAGGCCGTGCTGGATTGGCACGCCGCCGCCGCCGCGGATACCGATGGGGTCCGTCCTTTGGGCGAGGCGACGGATGCGGCTGCCAAGCTGTTCGACAGCGTTCGCGCCAAGGTCGATGACTACTTCGCGCGCTGCCGGCTGGCGGCCTTCGATGCGCGGGCGACTGCGGCGTTGAACCCTGCGGAGAGCGTCTATGGCGCGCTGTCGGCTCGGGCCATCGCGGCCGGTGACGAGGAGGTTGCCGCGCTGCCGCTGGCCGCGATCGAGGCCGGCCAGCCGCTGCCGCTGATCGAGGGCCTCAATCCTGCCTGGGCCGACGCGATCGCGAGCTTGCGGGAAGAGGTCGTCGTGCCGCTGCTCGGGGAGCGCGATGCGCTGTTGCCGGAAGACTGGGCGGCGCTGTCGGCACGGTTTACCGCCTGGCAGAGCTGGCAGGCGGCCCGCCCGGACACCGCCGTGCACGGCATCGATGGCGCGCGCCTGCGTGAGCTGGTCGACGGCGACCTCCGCGCTCGCCTGGCCGCGCTGATCGAGCAGGACCTCGCCGCCGAGACCTCGGCAGCGACGGTCGATGCGGTGGAACGGCTGGTGCGCTACCAGCGTGACCTGGTCACTCTGCTGCGCAACTTCGTGACGCTGAGTGACTTTTACCGCGGTGATCGCAAGGCGATTTTCCAGGCCGGTACGCTGTATCTCGACCAGCGCAGCTGCGAACTGGTCATGCGGGTCAGCGACATGGGGCGACATGCGAGCATGGCGCCGTTCAGCGGCTGCTACCTGCTCTATTGCACCTGCGTGCGCCAGGGCGAGGCACCGATCACCATTGTCGCCGGCCTGACCGGTGGCGAGGTTGACGAGCTGATGGTGCCGGGCCGCAACGGCGTGTTCTACGACCGCGCCGGGCGCGACTGGAAGGCCTCGGTGGTGAAGGTGGTCGAGCAGCCGGTGAGTATCCGTCAGGCGTTCTGGTCGCCATACCGGCGGCTGGGGCGGTTCATCGAGGGCCAGCTGCAGAAGTTCGCCGCCTCGCGCGACAAGGCGGTCGAGGCCCAGACCAGCGCCGGCGTGACCGACGCGGCGGCCAGTGCCGGCAGCGGCCAGACGGCGGCCGCGCAGGCCTTCGACATCGCCAAGTTCGCCGGTATCTTCGCGGCCATCGGTCTGGCCATCGGCGCGATCGGCACGGCGCTGGCGGCCGTGGTGGCGGGCATGTTCTCGCTGCCGTTGTGGCAGGTGCCGTTGGTCATCCTCGGCGTCATGCTGCTGATCTCGGCCCCCTCGATGCTGATGGCCTTCCTGACGCTGCGCCGCCGCAACCTCGGGCCGTTGCTCGACGCGAATGGCTGGGCGGTCAACGTGCGCGCGAGGATCAACGTCCCCTTCGGCGCCGCCCTGACGGGTCTGGCTACGCTGCCGGCCGGCGCCAGCCGCTTACTGCGCGATCCGTACGCCGAGAAGAAGCGGCCGTGGAAGACCTGGCTGTTCCTGCTGGCGGTGCTGATCGTCGCGCTGGTGCTGTGGCGCGAGGGCGTGTTCGATGGCTTGTGGGGTGGCGGGGGTGAGGCGGACGTCGATCCTGCCGCTGCGGTGGAGCCCGCGCTCGAGGCGCCGCCTGGGGAGCCGCCGGCGGCGCCCTAGCGGGTCGTCCCAGGGCTCGAGCCTACAGCAGCGCCAGGGCCGCGCGGCTCTTGGAACCGCGGGGGTTGTGATAGATGCGGGCGGGCTGGAACATCGTGATCTCTCCAGAGACGGCGCTTCGGTCCGCGAAAAGCGGTGCTATTGTCGCTTATGCGGCTGGGGCCGGACAGCCTGAATGATCGTTTGCCGATGCATCTCGCGCCCCGCGCAGGGCTGGCAAGTTGTGCGGTCTGGTGTGACTCAATGACTATCGAGCCAGCTAGAGATATGAGCGATCCAGTCATGAAGTTCGTTGCGCTCTACGAAGCGAAAAACCGTCTCTCCGAGCTGGTCGCGATGGTCGAGCGGGGCGAGGAGGTGGCAATCACCCGCCGCGGCGTGCCAGTCGCGCGCCTGGTCGCCTGCGAGGACGAGGAGGCCGTCGATCCGCACCAGCGTACCGATGCTGCGCTCTCGCGCCTCAGGGTGCTGCGCGAAGAGATTCGTCTTGATGGAGACCTGAAAACGCTGGCCCGCGAAGGCCTGGACGAATGAGCTTCGTGCTCAACAACTCGGTGCTGACCGGTTGGTTCGCGGCCAACCAGGCCGATGTTTATGGTGATGCGATCGCCGCGCCCTAGCGATCCTCCATCTGGCGAGGCTGGATCTGCGCCTGGCGTTCTTCCTCGTGACGTTCGGCCATCTGCACCGACTGCTGGCGGAAGACCTCTTCCTGGCGCTCGACGAGTTTGCCGATCTCCGCCTCCGGCCTGTTGAGCGCCTGCTGGGATTCCACCAGCTCGGTGCGTAACTGCTCCTGCTGCTGCGAGAGGTCGACGATTTCCTGGCGCTGTCGCTGCTGCAGTTCGGCCATCGGGTCGGGTGGCTCGGGCGCCGGTGCGGCTCCCGGGGGCGAGCGCTCCGGTTCGGGCGTGGGTGGCACGGGCGTGTCGGGCCCAGCCGCCGTGTAGCCGGGCACGACGGCCTCGGCCGCGCGGCCCACCCACTCGTTCACCCTGTCGACGGTGCCGGCGATGCTGACGGCAGCGTCATCCAGCGCCTTTGGATGCATCTCGGCAGCGGTCTTCGCCGCGTCGACCGCCAGCCGCGCAGCCTCGGCGACCTCTGACACAGGCACGCCCTTGGTGGTGGTGCTGAGTGTCAGATCGACCACGTCGATCACCTTGTGGGCGGCCGCATGCGCCCTTTCTTCCCAGCTGGGTGGCTCCGGGGCGCGAAGGTCCTGCTCCAGGCTGTGGTTCCGGTCCTCGCCATGCCGGGCGACAATCTGGGCCTTGTGATCGTCCAGCGCCTGCTCCGTCGCCATCACCCGGGTTTCCGCTGCGGATACCTCCGACCTGAGCTCATCGATCCGCTGGGCCTTCTGCTCCAGGGGTTCATTCCAGTGCGTCTGCTGTCCGTTGTCCAGGTCGCTGCGGGCCTGCTCCAGCGTCTCGCGCGCCTGCGCCACGGCCGCCTGCAGGATCTTGCGCTCGTCGAGTTGTAGCGCGTAAACAGCTTTCTCGTGTTCGTCCACGGCGGGCCTCGTCTCAGAGACTGCCCATGCGGGCGCTCAGGGCTTCGTCCTGCCAGGCAAAGTGCTTCTTCAGCCGCAGCGGCTTGCAGCCCGAGGCCATGACGATGACGTTGTCACGGAACTCCGGGCCTGCGAGGACTGCGGGCTCGACCACGGCCTGGCGGCTGCGGTCCATCACGCCCTCCTGTATGCCGATGTCCTCGGAGATCTTCTTCGCCGTCTCGTCGTGCAGGCTGGGGTTCATGTACATGCGCACGGCGCAGGAGCCGATCATGCCGTCGGCGTTCTCGTAGGCCGTGCGCAGCTGGCCGATGCTCTGGGTGAACATCCACAGCTTGATGCCGTACTGGCGGCCGATCTCCAGCGCTTCCTCCACCGGTGGCATCTGCCGCAGCCGTGGCAGCTCATCCAGCAGGAACAGGATGGGCGACTGGCCGCGTGGCGGGAGCTCTGTGGTCAGTTGTCGGATGTGCTGGGCGATGAACACGCGCAGCACGGAGATGTAGCTCTCGACCTCGTTGGGGGACAGGCAGATGTAGATCGTCGGGTTGTCGCCCTTGCGCAGGTCCAGCGGCGTCCAGTCGGAGCGCCGCGTGGCCCGTTCGATGCGATCGCCGTCCCAGGCCGAGAGGCTCGAGAGCCCGGTCTGCAGCACGCCGTCGCGGGTCTTGGGTTCCATGCCGGCCAGCGAATGTCCCGCACGGGTCATCGAGCGGAGGTCGACGCGTGCCTGCAGTGCGGTGACGAACTCGTTCCAGCCGACGCCATGGAAGACGTCGATGACGGAGCCGAGCGGGCGCTTCTCCGGGTCGTCCTGCAGGCAGACCCGGGCGATGGCGGCCGTGAGCACGTCGCGTGCGCGGTTCTCCCAGAACGGATCCTTGCCGCCCGAGGGCACCATCATCATGTCGGCCAGGAAGCGGGAGTCTTCCCACAGGTAATCCGGGTGGGAGCGCACGGTGGTCAGGGGGTTGTAGTGGTGGCTGTTGTCGGGATTCAGCGGTGAAAACTTGTAGACCGGCCCTACGTTCTCCGAACGCCACTTGCTCGTGCCCTCGTAGATTTCACCCTTGACGTCGAGGATGACCGCTGGCCCCGGCCAGCTGAGCAGCGTTGGGAATACATGGCATTGCGTCTTGCCAGAACCCGGTGGGGCCACGGTGATCATCGAGCCCTCGCCCGCGTAGCGCACCATGCGGCCCGATTCCGGGAAGTCGCCGAGCAGTGCGCCGGGCACGGCTTCGAGTGTGAAGGGCGTGTCGTCGATCTCGTCCTCGTCGAGCCAGGTGTCACCGCCGTGGATACGCTTCTGGACCTTCTGGACAGCCTTCGGAAGCTGCTCCTTCGGGATCTGCTCGAGGACGCCGAACATCGCGTTCACGGCCCCCTCGACCGTTGCGTCGGCCTGTCCGCAGTAGAGCCGTACCGCATCCGCGCCGCTTTTCACCTGCGAGAGCAGTTCCTTGGTCAGGAAGACATCCCACTCGTCCACCGAGCCCTTGCCGTCACCGAAGATAAGGGCGGTCCGGTAGTACTGCCACGCCGGCTCCTCGAAGATGTCGGCGTTGTAGAGATGGTAGGCAATTCGGAGAATCTCGCGTTCCCGGGGTTCCATGGCCGAGAGGCTGCGACTGACCCGGAACTGGATATGGCAGAACTCAGGTTCGGTTCGCGTGCCTCCACCGTGCATCGGCTTTTCGACGGTGTCTTCGAAGTCCACTCGCTGGCCGACGCTCAACACCGCCTTCTGCCCGTCGAACAATGCATCGATGGCCGCAGCGCGCTCCCTCGGGTCGCTGCCGAGACTGGCCCAATGCGCGCGGTCCGGCGCGGCGACCTGGCCGGCCCGCGCCCGCGACATGCGTTCGCCGAGCTTTTTCCGACCGATGACCGCGCCGGCGAAGAATGCCCAGCCGATCAGCGCGCCAAGCAGCGGCTCGTCGCCGAAGACTGCCAGCAGCGTGTAGATGACCATGAATAACGCCAGAAGCATCAGCACGACCACCATGACTTTCTGCACAACGCGCTGTCCCATGTTCAGCAGGCTGTTGGTGATAAGGGCACTCATCGTGTTGGCCATCGTGTCGTCCTCCCCATGTGACTGCTCAAGGCCTGCTTCGCTTCAGTACCAGGCCCATCGGCCCGTGGAGTTGATCGTCGTGTCGGGTCAGTACCAGCGTCCCCTGCGGCCCGCTGACCAGCACACGGTCCTGGTCCAGCCGGTACTCGGCCACCACGGTGGTGCCGAGCACCGAGATGTGGACCTGGCCCTGGCCGAAGAACTCGTAGCGGGTCATGCCCAGCTCGTCTTCATAGCGGCCGCGCAGCTCGTCGCGTCCGCAGGCGACCAGCACGAGCGAGGCGGTCAGCACCAGCATTGCGGTGGCATTGGCGCCAATGACGGTTCCCCTGGTGTTCACGACGCTCCCCCTTGCCATGTTGCCGCTGTGTCCCCGCGCTGGCGGGCGTCTGGGGTGGGCGGCTGCAGTGGCTTGTATGAATGCCCCATCGGCACCGCTGGCGCATCGACAGCTAGCGGGAGTTATTGAGGGTTAACGCAGGATAAGCCGCGGCGAACCTGAGCCCGGCCTGCGGCGTCCTGTGGTATACCTATGGGTCTAAGGTCCGCGACTGCGGGCGTCGCAAGGGGTGGCCCGGGGGTGGCAACCCGCAAGCGCAACCAGAATGGCAGCCGAAAGCGGGGCGTCCGCGCCTCTCGGGCTCGCCTGTATCACGCGCTGACCGAGGCCGGCTTCCGCAGCCAGGCCGCGCTCGCCGAGCGCATGGCCGAGCTCGAGGGTCTCGAGCAGGCCCCCAAGGACCTGGTCAACCGCGTGTTCCGCGAGCAACCGGTCGAGCTGCAGACACTCGAGCGGGTGGCCCGGGCATTGGGTGTCGAGGCCTGGGAGCTGTACCTGACCAGCGACGAGCCGCCGGAGGCGGTCGATCCGGCGCTTCGCCTTCCGCAGACCGCGACTCACCAGCCGCCGCCGTCCCCGCGGCGGCGCTCGCCGTCGGTGCCGCTGCTGATGGCGATCGGTCTGTTGGCGCTCACCGGGCTCGCCGGCGCAGTATGGTGGCTCACCCCTGGGGACGGTCCTTCAGGTGGCACGGGTGCTGACGGTGATGACCGGATGGTCTTCACGACGCCGAGCCCTGCCTGGCTGTCGCGGCCCACGCTGGTGGTCATGCCTACGTTCGACGAAGAAGAGGACGCGCTGACCGAGGCCTTGCGCGAGGCCCTGTCGCAGCACTTTCGGCTGGCGTCGCCCACGGCGGAGCTGCTGGCCCACGGGCGGGAGGCGGGGGAGGTGGCGGCCCAGCTGGGCAGCGACGCGGTGGTTGAAGGCGAGATCGTCCGCGTGGGGCGTCTGGCCGGTGTGCGCATTCACCTGTTCCGGGGCGGGGTTCGCCAGCAGGTGTGGGGGGAGACCGTCGACGTCGCGCGTCTGGACCACTTGCTGGCCGACGTGGCCACCAATGCGACGGCTGCGGTCGGCCGCGCACTGGGCCTGCCGGTGGGCGAGCCCATGGCGCACTATCCCTTGGCGCCGGTGCAGGACTATTACCTCGAGGGGCGACTGTACCTCGACGGTCCGGCCAGTGAACTCAACATCCGGCGCGCCCAGGGACGCTTCGAGGCCACCCTGCGCCTGGACGCCAACTACGCGGATGCCCAGGCCGGGCTGTGCGAGGCGCTGCTGGAAGAGTACTGGATGGAGGACGCGCAACGTGCCCTGAACGATGCGTCGCTGGCCTGCAGTCGTGCGATCCAGCTGGCGCCGTGGGCGGCGAGCACCCGGATTGCCCATGCCCACCTGCTGCGGGTCACGGGCCGCGCCGACGAGGCCGTCGCGATCCTTGAGGACCTGCTGCTGGAGGATCCGGACGACGCCGATGCACTGGTGGGCCTGGTGGCCAGCCGGCTGGCGCTGTATCGCGGCAGCGGCGAGGTCGCACAGCTCGAGCTCGCCCTGGCGGCCGCGCAGCATGGCACGGCCGTCGATCCCGGGTTCTGGAAGCCGCCGTTCTGGCAGGCGAGCCTGGCCTATTTCGCCGGCGACCTGGCGGCCGCGATCGAGGCCGCCGAGGAGGCCCGGCGCCGCGACGAGAATGAATACGTGCTCGCCAATCTCGGCACCTTCTATTTCTGCGCCGAGGAGCTTGAGCGCGCCCGCGAAGTGTACGAGCGGGCCCGCGTCGTGGCCCCGCACTCCTATGTGGGCGACGAGTTTCTCAGCATCATCCATTACCTGACCGGTGAATTCGATATGGCCGCCGAGCTGCGTGCCCGGGCGATCGAGCGGTTGAGCGGGGCCGGCGAGCCGGAAATCCACGAGATGTGGGGCAACCTCGGCGACGCTTATCTCGCCAGCGGGCGGCGCGAGGCGGCAATCGAGGCCTATCAGCGTGCCGCCGAGATTACCGAGCGCGACGTGCTGCAGGGGATCGACTCGCCGGCCGATCGTGCGTCGCGGGCCTACTACTACAGCCGCCTGGCGAAGCTGGCGCCGGAGCGACTGCCCCCCGGGGCGACGGCCCGGATCGAGCGCGATCTGCGCGCCGCGCTGGACGAGCCGCTCGAGGCGGGGGCCGCAGTACGGGTGGCCAAGGCCTGGCTGCAGCGTGAGCGCCCGGAGCTCGCGCTGCGCGCCTTCGAGCAGGCGGTGGCGCGTTGCGGGGGCTACGCGAGCACGCCGGCGCTGGCGACCTTGCGCCCTATGCTCGGGACAGGTGAGCTCAGCGCTTCGCCGTGAGTGTCCTCAGATGCCCCGGCCGGCCGCGCGAGCTTTACCTCAGGTTTAGCGCTCGAACTGTGGCGCCGGCTCGTCCAGCGCGCCGATGGGGTCGTCTGCGATGTCCGGTGCGACTTCGGCCAGCCGGCGGCGCCAGCCCTCGGGCAGGTCTTCCCAGCGGCTGCACTTGCGCCCCACCGAGCGTGAGGTGAGGGTGCCGGGTCGCTCGTCCATGTTCATCCAGCGCTGCCAGTCGGTGATCTCGCCGAAGAACACCGTGGCCTCGCCCATGGTCACGGCGGGGTCTGCGAGGTTGCGCAGGCTGCCGTGGTAGACGGCGATGTCGTTCACCTGGAACGGGCGCTCGCGCCCGGGCGTGAACACGCGGGCCACCGACTCGTCCTGCACGAACACGTCATCGTTGACGATCAGGGGCGGATGGGATTTCGCACTCGCCTCGAGTGGCGTGCCGCCGATGTCCGTTGGCAGGACCCGGGAGTTGTCCGGGCGATATCGCACCTTGAAAGGTCCGGCCGGGCGGAACCGTACGGGGATCTCCTCGCCCGTGTAGGGATTGCGCCAGCTCTCCAGCGGCTCCCCGGTGTCCAGGTCGAACAGCAGCACCATCTCCAGCATGGTCATCTCGAGGCCGCCGTCCTGGAGCTGGCGGATGCGCTGCTTCTGGGTGCTGGCGATGGCGGTCAGGGTGTAGCCTGGCTGGATCTCCCAGTCCGCGCTGCCCGACAGGAGGTCGTGGTCCAGCAGCAGCTTGTGTTCGTCGAAGGGCAGGATGCCCAGCGACTGCTCCGGCAGTTCGTTGTTGATTGCGAACGGCCCGTCGGGCGTGCGCAGGGCGCCGCAGAAGGCGCGCCGTGCCTGCTCCAGGGTGAAGCCTTCAGGCAGCCCGAAGAGGGGGCGCGGCTGGAACCCGGGGAACGGTCCGCAGTTGTGCTCGTCGGAGCGGGCGATCAGGACGCTCGCCGCCGGCCCGTCCTTGTCGCGGCGCACCGAGTACCGCACTCTGGCCGAGAACTGGTCGGCCGGCGTGAAGGAGAGCGACCCGGCATAGAAGCGTTGGCGCGACTGGCCCAGGCGGCCGCCGAATTCGTTGGCGTAGAAGCCGTCGAAGTCACTGTAGTCGGCGACCAGGCGCCCGGCCAGCAGCCCCTCGAGCAGCGGGCCCTCGACCGAGCCGCTGATCCGCCGGTCGCCGTAGGAGCCCCCGGTCGCGCTGACGCGGCCGAGGAACTCGTCACCCGGCGTGGTGGTGATCATGCTGATGGCACCGCCGAAGGTGGCGCGGCCGAACAGTGCGGACTGCGGCCCCTTGATCACCTCGACCCGCGCCAGGTCCTCCGTGCCCACGCCGGCCGGGTTGCCGATGTAGGGGACACCGTCGATGAACACGGTGACCAGGTCGCGCCGGTTGTCGCCGGGCGCTGAGCTCTGGGTCATCCCGCGGATCGAGAAGTCGCTGGAGAAGCGCGCGTTGCCCTGGTTGTAGGTCAACCCCGGCGTGAACTTCGAGAGCTCCGGCAGATTGGTGATGCCGCGCTGCTCAAGCTGCTCGCTGCTGAACACCTGGACAGTGAGCGGAATCTCCTGGATCGACTCCTCACGCTTGCGGGCAGTGACCACGATTTCGTCCAGCAGCGAGCTCGCGCGCTCGCCTGTCTGGGCATGTGAGATGGCGGGGGCGGCCATCGCAGGGGCCAGAACGAGGCAGGCGATAGGCATCCGATATCCGTGCATTGGCAAGTTCCTCCAGCGGAAAGAGAGGCCGGCGAGCCCGGCCGCTGAAACCAAGGATTGGCCGTTGTTCGCTCCCGGCGCCACCGGATTTTCGTCGGCCCGGCCGTTTCTTCGCCAGCGGCGCTCCACGCAGCACAGGTTTTCGCGAATCACGCTTCGCGATACGCGAATCTGCAGGCCGCCGCGCGATACTGATTGCCCGTGGCTCAAGGTGCTCGAAAAGGAGAAACCCTTTGATTTCGTTGACTCTGTTGAATCTGCCGGGGGGCTGTTCAGAGCTGGCCCCCACTGGCACTCCCACCCGGGCTCCAAAACCGGCTCCCACTCGGACTCGGTCGCCGACTCGGGCACTGCGGCTGGCGCTGCCCCTGGTGCTCGCGATCGTCTGCTTGCCTGCTGCAGCGCAGCAGAGCGCCGAGGAGGCCATCGCACTGGTCGATGTCTACATCAAGGCGCATAACGCCCACCAGCCCGAAGAGGTGCTGGCGATGTATCACCCCGACGCCGACTTCCACCTCAGCATGGGTCGCGGCGTGGTCTCCGGCAGGGACGATATTGCCCGGCTGGAGTACTTCGACGCCGCGGCCGGCTCCACCCTGTATCCCCAGGCCCTTACCGCCCGGCCGGAGGGAGACCGCTGGGTGGTCGGCTTCGGCTACGTGATCGAATACAGCGATATCTTCGCCGCCATGGGCCTGAACATCGTCCTGGCGGAAGGCATGGAGCGAGGCTTCGTGTTCGAAAACGGCCGGATCCGGACGATCTACCAGCCCGATCTGCTGCCGGCCTGCATGGAGGTCATGGCCCCGGGGTTCGTCGCGCTGGTCGCCTGGCTGCAGGAGACCGGTGATCCGAGGGCCGATACCCTGCTCTCGGACGGCGCACTGGAGCTCACCGAGGTGACTGCCCCACTGCTGGTGGAGGCCGCCGTGGACTGGCGTCGCGACACGGGCTGGGGGCCTTCGCGCGAGCAGGCCTTCCGGTGTGCGCAGGTGCCGGCGCAGGGGCGGGGTGCCGCCCTCCCGTGACTGCTGCTGCCGGCTACGCTCAGCCTCCGGCGGGAAGCGTTCGCAGGTGGCCGGAGTCTGCGTAGGCCAGCAGCGCAGTTACTGCATCGGCTGCCACGGGGCATCGACTGGCGAGATGATGTCGTTCTCGTGCAGCACGCTGCCGGCCAGCGCGCCGAACAGCTCGCCGGGCGGCGGCATGGGCACCAGTTGGGCGACTGGCTTGCCATGCTTGGTGATGATCAGTGGCTCGCGGGTGTCTGCCACCTCATCGAGCAATTTGAGGCAGCGCGATTTGAACTCGCCGGCGCCGATCTGTTTGCTGTCTGTCACTGGTTGACCCTCGATACGACTATGGTCACAAGCTATAGTCATTTTTTTCCCCTGATGTGGCGGTTGCCACTCCCACGCTATCCGGCGGTGGCCGCCTGGGCCAGCGGCGTTTCCCGGTGACTGCGCCGCAATCCATCATCCACCCCGGCCGCGCCGGCGTATTGCCTTGGCATGACGAGCCTCCTCTGGTTCAAGCGCGACCTGCGCCTCGCCGACCACCCGGCGCTCGCGGCTGCGATGCAGCATGGCCCGGTGCTGCCGCTGTACATCGTCGAGCCCGGGTACTGGCGCGGCACCGACACCTCGGCCCGCCAGTGGGTGTTCACCGCCGAGTGCCTGGCCGACCTGCAGGCGGCCCTCGGCGCCTTGGGCCAGCCGCTGGTGGTGCGCACCGGCGAGGCGGTGGCCATCCTGCGCGAGCTCTGCGCGCGACACGGCATCCGCCGGCTGTTCTCGCACGAGGAGACCGGCAACCTCTGGACCTATGCCCGCGACCGGCGGGTCGGCGCCTGGGCGCGCGCGGCGGGCATCGAGTGGCGGGAGCTGCCGCAGTCTGGCGTCGTGCGTCGCCTGCAATCACGCGACGGTTGGGCGGCGCGGCGTGAGCGCTTCGTCTCGGCGGGAGTGCTGCCGGGGCCTGCGGCGCTGGCGCCCCTGCCGGGCATCGAACCGGGGCGGATCCCGACCGCGGCTGAACTGGGCCGGGTGCCAGACGTCTGCCCGGGCCGCCAGCAGGGCGGTCGCAGTGCTGCGCTCGAGCTGCTCGAGAGTTTCCTTACCGAGCGTGGCGAGGACTATCGCGCCGCCATGGCCTCGCCGGTGACCGGCGAGCAGGCCTGCTCGCGGCTCTCGCCGCACCTGGCGCTGGGCACGCTGTCGGTGCGCGAGGCGGTGGACGCGGTGAAGGCCGCGCGGGCGCAGGGGGGCACGCTGGCGCAGGGGGGCGGCGCGCGCGCAGCAGGCGATCGCGCCGAGGCCGCCATCGCCCGCGCCTGGCGCGCGTCGCTCAAGAGCTTCGAATCACGCCTCGCCTGGCGCGATCACTTCATGCAGAAGCTCGAGGATGAGCCGGCGATCGAGACCCGCTGCCTGCACCCGGCCACCGAGGGGCTGCGCCCGCGCGAGCCCGATGCCGCGCGTCTGGCGGCCTGGCAGCGCGGCGAGACCGGCATCCCCTTCGTCGATGCCTGCATGCGCTACCTCACCCACACCGGCTGGCTGAATTTCCGCATGCGCTCGATGCTGATGGCGGTGGCGTCCTATCACCTCTGGCTGGACTGGCGCGCAACCGGCCCGCATCTCGCGCGCCTGTTCACCGACTACGAGCCCGGCATCCACTGGAGCCAGTGCCAGATGCAGTCCGGCACCACCGGCATCAACACGCTGCGCATCTACAACCCGGTGAAGCAGGGCCTGGAGCAGGATCCCGACGGGCAGTTCACCCGTCGGTGGGTGCCCGAGCTGGCCGAGGTGCCGGACAGCTTTCTGCAGCAGCCGTGGCTGTGGCCCGCGGCCGGCAGGCTGCTGGGCACGACATACCCGGCGCCGATCGTCGACGTCGCCGCCGCGGCGCGGGCCGCCCGCGAGCAGATGTGGGCACTGCGCAAGGATGGCGCCTTCGCCAGCGAGGCCGCCCGCGTGGCGCGTCGGCACGCGAGTCGCAAGGACCGCCAGGGGCACTTCGTCAATGATCGCGAAGGGCAGACATCCCGGCCGGCGGCGACCGACGGCAAGCCGAAGCGCCAGCGCAGCCCGCGGTCTCGCGCGAATGATGCCCAGCTGGGACTGGACTTCTGATGCCGCGCGGCGTGAAGAAAGCCGACCTGCCGGTGAAAACCTGCGCGAGCTGTGGGCGGCCGTTCACGTGGCGGAAGAAGTGGGCGCGCGTGTGGGAAGAGGTGCGCTACTGCTCGGACAGGTGTCGGGGGCGACGCTGAGATCCCGACCGTGTCAGGTTTTCCGCCTCAGCCGGACACCTTCGAGTCCGTCGAAATCGGCATCCTGAGTCCAGAACAAGGCGCCGTGCGCTCGCGCCGTCGCGAGCATGATGCTGTCGGCCATCGCCAGCCGGGTGGCGACACTCAGCTCGGCCGCATCGAGTGCCACCCGATCGTCGAGTTCCACGACGCTGCCGCGGCGCATGGCCGCAATGACCCTCAGGGCATCATCCCGGCCGAGGTTGCGGAGCAGGTGTCGATAAACCTCGAACAGGCTCAGCGTCGGCACCAGCAAGGTCTGCGGGCTTTCGATGGGCTCGCTGAAGAAACTGGCACCGGCCCCTCCGACCAGATACTCGATCCAACCGCTGGAGTCGACCAGATTCACAGCCTGTCCAGCTCGCGCTCGAGCGGCGGCAGCTGCGGAAATTTGCCTCGAAAGGTCTCTATCGGCTCCACCGGGACCAGTTCGATCCGGTTGCCGACGGCGAATGCCTCGACTTTCTGCCCGGGATGAATCCCCAGCTTGTCGCGAACGTCCTTCGGGATGACGACCTGGTACTTGGGTGAGACCGTGACCACAGACATATCCCGGTTCCTTGATCGATGTAAATATCGTAATACCTTAAGGTTGAAGGGCGCGCTGGTCAACCGGTCATTGCTTCAGAGGCCGTTATCGCCCACGCTGAGCCATTACCGGAGGGCATGCCATGCAGGACCATCCCAAGTCGCTTCACTATGCCCTGCGTCTCGCCCCGCTGCTGGCCATCATCGCGGTGCTGGCGGTGAATGCCGCGGCGAACATCCTGCCGATCAACGACTTCCGGACCGGCCAGCTGGCGGCGATGTATCCCACCGGCTTCACGCCGCCCGGCTGGGTGTTTCGCATCTGGAGCCTGATCTATCTCGGCCTGCTGGCCTTCGCGATCGCGGCCATCTTCGCCGGCCCGGCGATCCGCGCGCGTGCCGCGGCGATCACGCCGCTGTTCCTGGTCAACGCCGCGGCCAACGTGGGCTGGGTGTTCGCCTGGCATTACCGTCAGGTGGGGTTGAGCCTGGTGCTCATGGCGGTGATCCTGGCCACGCTCATCGCCATCACGATGCGCCTGCGCCGGCGGCCGCGCCACGGCTGGGCCGAACGGCTGCTGATCGATGCCCCGTTCAGCCTCTACTTCGGCTGGATCACCACCGCTTCGCTCGCCAACCTCGGGAACTGGTTCTACGCGCTGCAGGCCTGGCCGCTGGGCCTGGCGATGGACGACTGGGCGCTGGTCACTGTGGTGGCGGCCACCGCCGTGTACGTGTGGATGACCACGGTGACGCGTGACCTGGTCTACGGCGCGGTGTTCGTCTGGGTGGCGGCGGGCATTTATCTGCGCCCGGAAGGCATCGTCGATGCGGTGCAGCTGGCGGCCGCGGCGGGTGGGGTGATGGTGGCGGTGGCGATTGTCATCGCGGCGCTGCCGACGAGACTAACGTATCCGCAGTAAAGCACCGGATTGGTCGCTTGACCTCTAACCATATCGTCGATATGGTTTTCCATATGAAGACTACGCTGAATATCGACGACACGGTCATGCAGCGGCTGCGCGAGGAGGCGGCCCGCCAGGGGCGGACGATGTCCGAGCTGGTCGAGGCGGGTCTGCGCCGCGTGCTCGATGAGCCGGCCGCCCCGCCGGCCGAGCCGCTGCCGGCACTGCCCAGCTGGCACAGCGGCGGCGCCCGCGTGGATGTCGCCAACCGCGACACCCTGCACGATCTGCTCGATCAGAACTGACCGCGGTGTTCGTCGTCGACACCAACGTGCTGCTGTACGCCGCCGATGCCAGCAGCGAGTTTCATGCACCCTGCGCTCAGTTGCTGGAGCGCACGCGCCGCCAGCCCTCGCCGTGGTTTCTCACCTGGGGGATCTGCTATGAGTTCCTCCGTGTGAGCACCCATCCGCGGGTGTACGCCACCCCGTGGAGCGCACCGGAAGCCTGGCGGTTCATTGCGACGCTGCTGAACTCGCCCGGTGCCAGCATGCTGACCCCCACGCCGCGCCATACCGGCGTGCTTCAGCAATGTATCGACGAGATGCCCGAGCTGCGCGGTAATCTTGCCCATGATCTGCATACCGCGGTGCTGATGCGTGAGCATGGTATTGGCCGTATCGTGACACGCGATGCGGATTTCCATCGCTTCGGCTTTCTGCAGGTGATCGACCCGCTGCGTAGCTGAGCGGTGGGCGCGTGATCACGGTGACGCGTGACCTGGTCTACGGCGCAGGTGAGGAGCCTGCCGGCCGCTGTCGCAGTTCGGAGTCGCGAATCTAGAGAGCAGAAAAAATTGATATAATAATAGCGATATAAAGCGTGGAATGCGTCATAATCGCTACTATGGTATCACTTCTAACCCCCGCCAGAGCCCAGGTCAAGCTCGCGGAAAACCTGCGGGAACGCCGCCTGGCGATGGGGCTGACTCAGACGGGCCTCGCCGCCCGCTCCGGCGTTGCGCTCGGGACGCTGCGCAAATTCGAGCGCACCGGGGCTGCCTCGATCGAAACCTTGCTAAAGCTCCTGGCGGTTGTCGGCGGCCTGGAGGAGGTGATCGAGGCGACAGCGCTGATGGAACGCGAGTTCAGTTCCATCGATCAGGTGATCAAGGCCGACGCCAGGCCCAGACGCAAGATCGGCTGGCGTTCATGAGCTTCACACCCGTCAGCACACTCAAGGTCGGGATCGATTTCGGCGAGGGCCCGCTCGCTGTCGGCCGCCTCGCGATTCGTGAACGGATCCTCTATTTCGAATACGAACGCAGCTTCATCCGGCGGGGATTGGAGATCTCGCCGCTGCGTCTGCCCTTGCAGCCTGGCCTGAAGCGTCTTGATGCTGGCCCCTTCGATGGGCTCCCAGGCGTCTTCAATGACAGCCTGCCCGATGGCTGGGGCCGTCTTCTGTTTGATCGTGCGTTACGCACCAGAGGCTTGACACCTGCGCAGGCAAGCCCGCTCGACCGGCTCGCCCATGTTGGCATCGGTGGCATGGGCGCGCTCACCTACGAGCCTGCGACAGACACCGATCCAGCGAGCGAGGAGATCGATCTCGACTGGCTGGCAGGTCAGGCGCTCGAGGTGCTGGAAGGTCAGGCCGATGAGGTCATCGGCGAACTGCTCGCCCTCAACGGCTCCTCGGCAGGCGCACGCCCGAAGGCGATGATCGGCTACGATGCGAAGACCGGCGCGATGACGCACGGGCAGAGCCCACTGCCGGAGGGCTTCGAGCCGTGGCTTGTCAAATTCCCGAACACGCAGGACGGTAACGATGCAGGCGCGATCGAATATGTCTACGCGCTGATGGCGCGCGCCGCCGGCATCGAGATGACGCAGACGCAGCTGTTCCCCGCGCGCAGCGGCGCAGGCTTCTATGCGACGCGCCGCTTCGATCGCATTGGTCGGAGAAGACTGCATGCGCATACGGCATCGGGCCTCCTCCATGCCGATCATCGCATGCCGAGCCTCGACTATGAGGATCTGATCGCACTGACGCTGCGGCTCACCCGCGACGTGCGCGAAGCCGTGAAGATGTTCCGCCTCGCCGTCTTCAACGTGCTCGCCCACAACCGCGACGATCACGCAAAGAATTTCACCTGGCTCATGGACGAGGCAGGTCACTGGTCGCTCTCCCCTGCCTACGACCTCACGTTCTCGTCCGGCCCGGGCGGAGAGCAGACCACGATGGTCAAGGGTGAAGGCCGAGCGCCGGGTGAAACCCATCTGCTCGCTCTCGCCACAGAGGCAGGCCTCGCCCCGCACGCCGCGCAGGCGATCATCGATCAGACACGCGAGGCGCTTGGTCAGTGGACACGCCTCGCCAAAGCGCATGGCGTATCCGCTTCCCGCGTCAAGCTCATTGCGGAGCGCCTGCGCCGCGCGACGTAGAGTCTTCTCCCAGGCGGCCGCGATCGCCGCGCCGGCGTCCGCCTGCGCCCGGAGGCCATCGTTATCCTTCCAGCCGGTACTCCGCGAACCTCTCCCTCAGCGTGAGCTTGGAGATCTTGCCGGTGGCGGTCAGCGGCATGTCCTCGATGAACTCCACGGCATCGGGAATCATCCAGCGGGCCACCTTGCCCTCGAACGCCGCGAGGATCTCCTCGGCCGAGGGCTGAGCGCCGGCCGCCGGCACCACCAGCAGCAGCGGGCGCTCGTCCCACTTCGGATGCGCCACGCCGATCACCGCGGCGCGCGAGACCGCCGGATGCGACACGGCGATATTCTCCAGCTCGATCGAACTGATCCACTCGCCGCCGGACTTGATGACATCCTTGGTGCGGTCGGTGATGGTCATGTAGCCGCGCGGGTCGATGGTGGCGACATCGCCGGTGTCGAACCAGCCCTCGGCGTCGTGCGCCGCACTCTCACCTTCCATGCGGTAATAGCTGCTGGCTACCCACGGCCCGCGCACCTTCAGTGCTCCGAAGGCCTTGCCATCCCAGGGCAGCGCCTGGCCGTCCGGCCCGACGATCTTCATCTCCACGCCATACACCGGCTGCCCCTGGCTTGCGCGCAGGCGATCGCGCGCCTCGCGCGGCAGGCTGTCGTAGTCCGGCGGCGGGGTGTTGTAGGTGCCCAGGGGGCTCAGCTCGGTCATGCCCCAGGCGTGGTGGGTCCACACGCCATGGCGCTGTTCGAATTGCTCCATCATCGACAGCGGGCAGGCCGAGCCGCCAACCACCGTGCGCTTGAGCGTCTTCAGGCGTCGCCCGGCCTGCTCGAGAAACTCCAGCAGGCCCTGCCAGACGGTCGGCACGCCCAGCGCCACGGTGACCGCTTCCTCGTCCATCAGGTTGGCGAGCGTCTCGCCATCGCCCATCTTCGGGCCGGGCATCACGAGCTTTGCGCCCACCATCAGCGCCGAGTAGGGAATGCTCCAGGCGTTGACGTGGAACATCGGCACCACCGGCAGCACCACCTCGCGGGCCGAGAGGTTCATCGCATCCGGCAGCCCACAGGCCCAGGAGATCAGCACCATCGCCCGGTGGCTGTAGAGCACGCCCTTCGGATGCCCGGTGGTGCCCGAGGTGTAGCACAGCGAGGCGGCCGCGCGCTCGTCGAGCGCCGGCCATGCGAAATCCTCGTCGGCCCCGGCCAGCAGGGTCTCGTAGCAGAGCAGCTCGAGCCCGTCGGCCGCCGGCATGGCCGCTTCGCTGCAGAGCACGATCACCTGTTCGAGCGTGGGCAGCTGCGGGCGCAGCTTGGCGACCAGCGGCAGGAACATCGGGTCGATCACCAGCACCCGATCTTCGGCGTGGTTGACGATCCAGGCCAGCTGCTCGGCGAACAGTCGCGGATTGATGGTGTGACATATCGCGCCCGAGCAGGCCACGCCGTAGTACACCTCCATGTGCCGGTAGTCGTTCCAGGCCAGCGTGGCGACGCGGTCGCCAGGGCCGATGCCCAGGCCGGCCAGGACCGAGGCCAGGCGCCGGGCACGGGCGAAGCACTCCCGATAGGTGTAGCGATGCCGCGGCGACTCGGCCGTGACCGAGACAATCTCCTGGTGGCCATGTATCCGCTCGGCATGCTCGAGCACCGAGGTGATCGTCAGTGCACCGTCCATCATCAAACCTTGCATCGCTATGTTCCCCCTGAAAGATCGATCACGCCGCGACCGCGCTGCCAGCGCAGCTGTGTGCCGAAAGCGGCGGAGAGTTCGGCGAGTTCCTCGATGATCCTGCGCCCATCCTCGGCGGTGGCGAGCAGTGGGCGGCCACGCACGCTGCGCGGCTGTTCCGGGCCGAGACTGATCGGGTGGAGCTCGATGGCCGCCAGGCGTCCGTCGCGCCACACCGGCAGCGCAACCACCGACTCCCAGTAACCGCGCTTGTCCCGGAAGCTGTAGAGCGGGTGCTCGCCGCGCGCGTCGTTGAATGCGCCCACGCCGGTCACGTCGTCGAGTCCCAGCAGCGCAAAGGTGTCCGCGGGCAGCCGCTGCGTGGTCTCGTTCTGAAAGATGAAGTTGCCGAGGCTGTAGAACACCGGGCGGCCGCGGTAGAGCTCGATGCCGCGCAGCACGTGTGGGCCATGGCCGACCACGACGTCTGCGCCCGCATCGATCATGGCGTGGGCGAACTCGCGCAGAAACGCCGGCACCTCGTGGCGCAGGCCATCGGTCTCGTGCGCATGCACCGAAACGACCACCAGGTCGGCCTGCCGACGGGCATCCGCCACCAGTCGGGCAAATGCCGCGACATCGCCCGGGTGAGCGGTCGAGCCGGTGCGCGGCTGATCGCCGCGACGGAATTCCCGACCGAGCAGGCGCAGCCGATCCTCGCCGAGCAGTACCGTGGGCTCGAAGCCGCCCGGCCGGTTGACGGGTTCCAGGCGTCGGCCGTCCTGGGTGGTGAACAGGCCGAGCGACTCGGCGGTCTCGCGCAACGCCTCGAACCGTGGGCTGTCCAGTTCGTGCCACACCTGATGGCGCAGCGTGCTCACCCCGGGGCGGGGCAGGTGATCCTCCAGCGCGCTGCCGGCGCGCATGAAGGCCGGATAGGTGGCGGTGGTCGCGATCAGTGCGATGCGCGCCGCGCGGGTTTCGAGGAACCGTGGCTCGCGCGCGATCCGCTCGCTGGCCCCGGTGCCGGCGTACACGATGCCGGCGGCGTCCAGCGCCCGCTGGGTGGCGAACATGCCGTCCTCACCCCAGTCGAGGGCGTGGTTGTTGGCGGTGCTGGCAAGATCGATGCCCATCCAGGCGAGCTCGTCGGCCATCGCCGGTGAGCCGCGCAGATGGATGCCGCCGCTTTGTGCGGCGGGCGGCATTTCATGGTCGTGCAGGTTCAGCTCGAGATTGGTGAACGCGGCATCGGCGCCGCGCAGCAGTTCGACGAGCCCGAGAAACCCGGGCTCGTCGTAGGCCTGCAGGCTGCGCGTGATGATGCTGTCGCCGGTCAGGGCCAGCGAGGTGTTTTCCAGCGGCGCCCGGTGCTGGGCGGACACCGGCACTGCCAGTGCCAGTGTCAGCGCCAGCAGACTCCGAAGTGAGGATTTCACAGACACCCTGCTCAGAAGTCGTAGCGCAGTTCGACCCCGTAGGTGCGCGGGTCGTTGTACTTCGCCCACTGGTTGCCCAGGAAGTCACGCCCGCGGCGGATGAAGGCGTCGCGGTCGAACAGGTTGTTGCCCCAGAGCGAGACGCTCCAGTTGCCGTCGGCCGGGTACCAGGTCGCCCGCGCATTCACCTGGTTACGGCTCTCGAGCCGGTCGAGCGGCTGGTTCTGCGGCTGCTGGAAGGAGCTTGCGCGATAGCTGAACTCGCCGTACAGCGCGAGCTCGCCCGGCGCGAAGTCCAGCGAGTAGTCCACCGACAGCGAGCCGGTGGTGCGTGGCGCGGACTGCAGGCGGTTGCCGTCGAGATCGACGCCCGGGCCGCCGCCGTCGGGGAAGGCACGGTATTTGGCGTCCACCAGGCCGAGATTGGCGGCAAGCGTGAGCCTGTCCGCCGGGCGTGCCAGCACGCTCAGCTCCACGCCGCGTGCCCGGGCGCGCGCGGCGTTGGTCAACGCGAAGACGCTGGTGCCCGACGGCAGCTGCACGCTCTGGAACACCTGGTGATCCTTGTAGTCGGCAGTGAACACGGCGGCCTCGAAGGACACGATGCCGAGATCGCTCTTGATGCCAAGCTCCCAGGCCTTGACGGTTTCGTCCTCGAAGGCGAAGCCGGCGGCGGCCTGGCCCACGTTGAGGAAATCGAGGTTCCAGCCGCCGCTCTTGAAGCCGGTGGAATACTTGGCGTAGAGGTTGACCGCATCGGTCAGGGCGTACTGCAGGCCAAGGCTCGGGGTGAAGGCGCTGTCCTTGCGCTCGTCGGTGAAATCGCGGACCACGGCGATCCGGAAGCCGCCACTGAGCGAGCCGTCGAGGTCGTAGTAGAGGTCTTTCTTCTCGTCGGTGTAGCGCAGGCCGACGTTCAGCGTCAGCCGCTCGGTGAGGTCGTAGTCCAGCGAGGCGAACAGCGCCCAGGAGCGCGTGTCGATCTGGCCGATGGCAGGGTTCACGCTGCCGGCGACGAGGCCGAAGGCGGGGCCTACCGGAAACCGTGCACCGCCCGGCACCGGTACCACCGTGTCCATGTCCTGGCCGATCACGGCACGGCGATTGCTCTTGGCGGTCTCGTCCAGGTAGTAGATGCCGGCGAGCCAGCGCACGGCACCGTCATCGGGCGAGGCCAGGCGCAGTTCCTCGGAGAACTGCCGGAAGCGTTCCTGGTAGTTCACCCAGAGGATGTCGGCCGGGCTGTAGTCGGAGTCGTTCTGGCGTTCCTGGTCGGTATCGCGCCAGGCGCTGATCGAGGTCAGCCCCAGCCCGTTGTCGAACTGGTAATCCACCGTGAGGCTGGCGCCCCAGAGCGTCACGTCCTCGAACGACGGGGTGTTGTTGTTGACCACGCGCGGGCTGCGCGGGATGCCGTCGGCCGGCGTATCGAAGAAGTCGGTCAGCGGTTCACCGGTGACGATGAGGTCCTGTTCGATGTTGGCGTAATCGGCGTGCAGGTCGATGGTCAGCGCATCGGTGGGCATGAAGCTCAGCTGCCCGCGCAGGCTGGCGCGGTCGATGCCGTCGAGATCACTGCCGTCGAAGAGATTGCGGGTGAAGCCATCGCGGGATTCCCAGGAGGCGCCAAGCTTGCCGCCGACCCGCTCGCCGAGGGGGCCGCTGGCGCTGGCCTGGAGTTCGTAGAGCCCGCCGTTGCCGGCGCCGGCCATCACGTAGCCGGCGAACTCGTCACCCGGCGGCCGGGTGACGATGTTGACCGCCCCGGAGACGGTATTGCGCCCGAACAGGTGGCCCTGCGGTCCACGCAGTACCTCGACGCGCTGGACATCGAACAGCGGCACGCCCAGTGCCTGGGGCTGGCCGATGTAGACGCCGTCGATGTAGACACCGGCGCGGGTCTCGAAACCGATGTTGCGGCCACCGCCGCCCACGCCGCGGATGGCGATGTTGTTGTAGCCCTGGACCTTCTCGAAGGAGAAGTTCGGCACCAGCTGCTGCATGCCCTCGAGGGTGCGGGCGCGGGTCTTGTCCAGCGCGTCCTCGCCGATCACGGACATCGAAATCGGCACATCGATCAGCACCTGCTGGCGGCGCTGGGCGGAGACCACGATTTCTTCCAGCATGCCCCCGGCAGCGGGCTGGGCCATGGCCACGGGCAGGCCGGCCGGCGAGGCGAGCGCGAGCAGGATCGCGCTCGAGAGGGCGTGACGACGTGACAGCATGGTGGTTCTCCCCGAATGGATTAGGTGGTGATGACCTGAGGCAGATCGGCGGCGGCGGCGTCGAGCACCTTGCGATAGGCGGGCAGCACCTGCGCGCCGCCGGTATGCAGGAACACGACGCGCTGATGGCTGGTGAATTCCCCCTGGCGGATGCGGCCGATGAGCCCGGCCATGCCTTTGCCGGAATACACCGGGTCGAGCAGCACGCCTTCGGTGCGGGCGGTGAGCACGATGGCCTCCAGCGTCCGCTCGTCCGGGACGCCATAGCCGGGGCCGACGTAGCCGGCATCCACCAGCACCTCGTCCGGCGTGATCCCGGCTGGGCAGCCGGCCCAGGTGGCCGTGTCCCGCGCAAGCTTCAGCACGTTCGCATGCTGGCGTTCGTGGGGTGCCCGGACACTGATGCCGAGCACCGGAAAGCCGAGCCGGTAGTGGCTGACGCCGACCACCAGGCCGGCCTGGGTCCCGGCACTGCCGGAGCCGTGGACCAGGCAGTCGATCACCAGCCCCTGCTCGCGTGCCTGGTCGGCCAGCTCCAGCGCGGCGGTGACATAGCCCAGCGCACCGACCGGATTGGAGCCGCCGCCCGGGATGATGTAGGGCCGCCGGCCCTCGGCTCGCAGTTGCTCGGCGAGCTCGACCATGGCGGCGGCCATGTCGGTGCCCCCGGGGCGGTACTGCAGTTCGGCGCCGAACAGCCGATCGAGCAGGACGTTGCCGTTGCCGGCGTAGTCCTCGTCGGTGTCGGCGATCCGCTCTTCCAGGATCACGTGGCAGGCCAGGCCCAGCGAGGCGGCCACGGCTGCGGTCTGGCGGGCGTGGTTGGACTGCACGGCGCCCTGGGTGATCAGCGTATCGGCGCCCTGGGCCTGGGCGTCGGCGACCAGGAACTCCAGCTTGCGCATCTTGTTGCCGCCCCCGGCCATGCCGGTGCAGTCGTCACGCTTGACCCAGATCTCCGGCCCACCGAGCAGGCGGCTCAGCCGCGGCAGCGGATGCAGCGGGGTGGGGAGCTGCGCCAGGCGCAGGCGGGGAAAGCGGGCGATCTGCATACCGGCTCCGGGTCGATGTCACGAGACAGTCACGCTAGCAGCGCCGCTGAGTTCCACCTAGCCAATACCGAAAATACCACCCATAATCCTGGCTTATGGCAGATCGTAACTCCCCGCCCGATCTCAACCTGCTGAGGGTGTTCGACGCGATCATGGGCGAGGGCAGCCTCACGCGCGCGGCCGAGCGCCTCGATCGCTCACAGCCGGCGATCAGCCTGGCCCTGGGGAAGCTGCGGCGGCTGACCGGCGACCCCCTGTTCGAGCCCCACGGCCGGGGCATGCGCCCGACGCGCCGCGCGCTGGAGATGCGTGAGGGCGTGCGCCGCGTGCTGGAGCAGAGCGAGCAGCTGCTCGTCAGCCAGCCGCGTTTCGATCCGGCCACCAGCGACCGCGAGTTCCACCTCGTGCTGCATGAATATGCCGACCTGCTGGTGCTGCCGCGGCTGGTCACCATGCTCGCCTCGCTGGGCTCGTCCATCCGCCTGCGGCTGCACCCCTGGACCGCGGATACGCCCGAGGCCCTGCGCACGGGCGAGGTGGATCTGTGTTTCGATGCCATGCCGAGCAGCGAGCCGCGGGTGACCTGTGAACTGGTGGTGCGCGAGCCCTATGTGGTCATCCTGCGTGCGGATCATCCTGCGGCCACCGCGCCCATGACGCTGCAGCGCTACCTTGCGCTGGAACACGTCTCGCTTGCCTGGCCGGCCGGGCACCAGCCGTTCATCGACAACTGGCTGATGAGCCACGGTCATCGGCGACGCGTGCGCATGCGGGTGTTTTCGCTGTCGGTGCTCAAGGCGCTGGTGTCCTCGAGCGACCTGATCTGCGCGCTGCCGCGCGGTCTCGCCGGGCAGTTTACTGATCACACGGCCTACGTGGTGCAGCCGGCGCCGTTCCTCGAAGTGGAGTTCTGCGGCTATCTCAAGTGGCGCGATTCGATGCGTGCGGAGGCCGGCCACCGCTGGCTGATCGGCACGTTCCGGGAGGTGCTCGCCGCCACCCGCGCCGCCGCCAGGATGCCGGCATCCGCTTGACGCCGCCGGCCAGCGCGTGCAACCGTCGCGCGCTCCAGACCCACCGGAACCGCGCCATGAACTCACCCCGCAACGTCTTGCCTGCCCTGGTACTGGCTCTGTTTGCCGCCACCGCGACGGCTGTCGCCGCCGACTGGGAGACCATCGAGCCGGGCGGTGAGACCGTCTGTTCCCAGGGCACACCGTTTCGCTTCTACGTGCGCGAGGCCGATCCGCAGCGGTTGCTGATTTTCTTCAACGGCGGCGGGGCCTGCTACTCGGCCGAGACCTGCGCCGTCGGTCGTGAGGGTGATGCGCCGACCTATCGGGTGGATGCCACGGCGGAGTGGGGCAACGATCCGCGCGTGCACTCGGGCGTGTTCGATCTGGCCCATCCGGAGAACCCGCTGCGGGAGTGGTCGCAGGTGTTCGTGTCGTACTGCACGGGCGATGTGCACCTCGGCGACGCCGAGCAGGTCTATGTCCGCGAGGATGGCAGCGAGTTCACCCTCCAGCACCGCGGCATGGTCAACGCCCGCGTGGCGCTGGAACACGTGTTCGAACGCTTCGCCGCGCCGGGCAAGGTGATGGTCGCCGGCGGCAGCGCGGGCGCGATCGCCTCGCCGGTGATGCTAGCGGAAGTGGCCGACGCCTATCCCGATGCCCGCCTGCTGCATTTCGCCGGCGGCGGCTTCGGCTATCGCATGCCCCCGCCCGTGCAGCTGTGGCGTCACTGGGGCACGATCGACGCACTGCGCGGCCCGGTCGCGGCCGGCGGCTTCACCGAGGAGACCATGACGCTGGTCGATCCCTACCTGGCCGTGGGCAAGGCGTTGCCGGAGGTCACCTTCCACATCTTCGACCATGCCTACGACGCCATCCAGGAAGGCTGGCAGCGCCTGCTCGGCTACCCCGCCGACCTGCTGCCCGGACTGGATGCAAATCTCGCGGACCTGCGCGAGACGCTCCCCAACGTGCGAAGCTTCGTGGCCCGCGGCGAGTTCCACACGCTGCTGCGCTACGATGAGCTGTATGCCCACGTGACCAATGGTGTCCGGGCGGTCGACTGGGTGGCTGCCATTGCGCGGGGCGAGGCGGTCGAGGACGTGCACTGCGGTGAGCCTGCGCACTGCCGGAGTCTGCCCTCAGAGTGAGGGCGCGCCGCTGCGCACGGTGAGCTTGCCGCGTCGCCGCGGTATCAGCCTGCCCGGGCGGTCGCGACTGTCGCCTGCACAAGCAGATCGAGCGTATCGAGCACCGGCAGTGCGGGCGCTGAGGCGGGCGTGGGCGCCGGCAGCACCGAGAGCTCCGAGCAGGCCACCAGCAGGGCGTCGGCGCCGTCCTCCGCCAGTGCGGCGGCCACCTGGTGATAGTCGCGGGCCAGGGCTTCCAGCGGTCGGCCCGCCTTGACGCCGCGGATGACCTCCAGCAGCCGACGCTGCCCGGCCTCGGCCGGATAATGGAGCTGGAACCCGGCGTCGCCCAGGCGTGCGTCGAACAGACCGACCCGCTGCACGGCAATCGAGCCGAGCAGCCCGACGCGGACCGGGCGAGGTGAGCACGCGCTCAACGCCGACGCCGTCAACGCCACCACGTCCAGCACCGGCACCTCGACGGCGCCGCGCACGGCCGGCAGGTACCAGTGCGCGGTATTGCAGGGGATGACCAGTAACTCCGCACCGGCGCTCACCAGTCCGCGCGCCATCGCGGCCAGCGTGGGCGAGGGGTCCTCGCCGTCACCATCGATCAGCGCACGAATGCGCGAGGGCACCTTGGGGTTGTTGTCCACCAGCAGGCGCAGGTGGTCGGCGTCGTCGTCGGCCGGGGTGGCCGCGATCACCCGCCGCATGAATTCGACGGTAGCCTCCGGGCCCATGCCGCCGAGTACGCCAATGGTCTTGTCGCTGCGCGTGTTCATGGTGGAAGCGTAATTCAATTTTCCTGCCGCTTCGCCTGTCAGGCCCGGCTCATGAACTCGCCGGTTTCGGTGTTGACCTTGATCTTTTCGCCCGGCGTGATGTAGTCCGGCACCATGACATCCACCCCGGTCTCCAGCCTGGCCGGCTTGGCCGAGCGCGACGCCGTCGCGCCCTTCATCACCGGCGCGGTATCGGCCACCGCCAGGATCACCGACTGCGGCAGCTGGATGGCCACCGGCTGCTCGGCGATGATCA
This sequence comes from Gammaproteobacteria bacterium, assembly GCA_007693855.1. GTDB lineage: Bacteria > Pseudomonadota > Gammaproteobacteria > Steroidobacterales > PWYM01 > PWYM01. The sequence continues at coordinate 42,669 of RECU01000024.1, forward strand.
GCACGTAGATGCCCGCCTGCCCTCCGAGCAGATAATCGGCCGCATCGCCGACATCCGACTCGGACAACACATACTGGCTGTAATCCGCACTGTCCATGAACACGAAGCCATCGGCGTCACGGTAGGAGTACTCGCACAGCCTGCGGGTGAGGTCGGCCTCTTTCAGGACGTCATCGCCCTTGAAGGTCAGCTCGCGCCGCTCGCCGCCGGGAATCGACTCGAGCTTGAACCGATACAGGGTGCTGCCGCCACGTGCGGTGGGCGCCGACCGATCGATCTGGCGCACGGCATACACCGTGCCATCGTGCTCGACCACCTGGCCGCGCTTGATTTCATTGACTTTGGGCATGGACTCTCAACACTCTGGGCTGG
>RECU01000095.1 GCA_007693855.1 Gammaproteobacteria bacterium
CACGCTCGCGCAGCCGGTGCCGCACCAGCCCGTGTGCTGTCGGCGATCGGCAGATGTTGCCCATGCACACGAACAGCACCCCGACGTCGCGCGTCTGATTCGAGTGCTGGCCGCTCACGTTTGCTCCACCTCATCCGTATTGGCTGCCGCGCCATGCAGCGAGAGTATGAGCTCTGCCTCGCCACGCGAGATGCCAGTACGCTCCAGCAGCTCGTCGAGCGTCGCGCCCTGGCGAGCCTGGCGGATCGCCTGGAAATACGGCCCGGTATCGGCGTCGCGAAGCATCAGCTGCTCCTGCTGACGCGACAGCAGCGCCACGCGTTCCTCCAGTTCCGCCTCAAGGCGGCGCGTCTGATGGCCGTCATCATGCACATCGCGCAATACGCGCTGCAGCGCGTGCACTTCACCCTGGAGCTGATCGATACGCTCGCACAGCGTAATCACCTGGCGTTGCACACGGAAAAAACTCCACGACAACACCCCGACCAGGACGATCAGCGCGAGCCCCCATGTCAGGTAGATCAGCAGAGCGGTATCCGGCAGTGCCGTCATGCGAACTTGTCCACGAGCCTCCCGGGTCGGTCACCTTTCGGATTGTCATGCAATTCCGTGGGCTTGTCATTATCTTCGGGCGGCGGTCCGGCATCGTGCTCCCCTTCGCGGGGTTCGCTGTCGTGATGACGCGGACGTCGCACCCGGGCCACCGGCGCCAGCGGCGGGATGACCGGATAGTCGTTGATCCTGCGCATGTTCACCTCCGTAACGCCGCCCGGAGCGCAGCCACGATTCAGCGCACGGCATCGCGCAGGCTCACGCGATTGCCTATGCGGCGAGACGGGTCAGCCCGGACCTGTGCAGCAGAAAGGCAATCTCCTCGCCGATGTTCACCGCACCCCGCACATGCGTTGTGGTTGCGCCCGAGCCCTCGGCCGGTACCGGGTCGAGGGCATCCACGTCGACGTGCAGAATGTCGTCCACCGAATCCACCAGTACACCCACTTCCTGGCCGTCCTCATCGAGCACCAGCACCCGTGCCTGGGCACCGGTCGGCACGCCATCCAGCGAAAGCACACGCCGGCTGTTGATCACGGTGACTACGCTGCCGCGCAGATTGATCACCCCGAGGACTTCAGGCGGCGCGCCGGGCACCGGCACAATCGGTGGCGGCGTGATGACCTCCTTCACCACCACCAGTTCGATTGCATAGCATTCATCGCCAACGCGAAACGCGATGCAGCGCTCGCCGGTCTTCACCTGCTTGCCGGTGTTGCCGGCATCGAGCAGGTCGCGCGCGTCGAGCATCGCCTTATACAGCGCCCTGGATTCCATGTACCTCCGCCTCCTCGATCAGTGCCGCGGGGTCGATAACCACCGCACCATGGACTTCGATCAGCCCCGCCAGCCAGCGCCGGGCACCACGCGGCTCGCGCCAGGTCACCGTGTCAGCGGTCACTTGCACGATCTCCTCCTCGGCATCCACGGAGAGTCCCCAGCCCGGCGCGCCCGCCAGCGGGACACCCACCGTGGGGGACGCCACCGCCACCGGACGCCCGTGCAACATGCTGGCGAGATCCAGCCAGCAACGCGCCTGCTCGGAATGCCCGACCTCGGCGATCGCGGTGCTCACCCTGACTGATACCGCCACCGCCGCTTCCGGCAGCGCGACTTTCACGCTGCCGGCACGCAGCAGCCGGTACCCGGACTCACGCCTGTCGCGCGCCTGCGCAGCCTGGACGTCTTCGCCCGCGGAGCCATCGGTCACGCCACAGGCAGTCGCCAAGCCAGATCCCAGCAAGTCATCGAGATATGCCTGAAGTGCATCAGGCGTACCACAGTCATTGCCCGGGCTCATGCCGCCACCTCTTCGTCGAGCGGGAGGGTCTCCGGGGCATCATCCCAGGTCACTGCAGCGTCGCGCGGGCGTTCGCCCAGCAACGCCGCCAGCAGCATCCGGTAGACGCCGACGGCACGCGAGCGCGGGCAGAAACTCGAGGGCAGTTCGCCGGCAAGACTCGCATCGCGCAGGCGGGTATCGACCGGGATGACGCCCGGCCACAGACCCTCCGGAAAGTCCGCATGCAGCAGCTCAAGGACATCCCGGGACGCACGCGTGCGCTGGTCGTAGAGCGTCGGAACGGTCCAGTGATCGATCACCCTGCCCTGCGAGCGTCCGATCATCGCCAACGTCTCCCGCATCCGCCGCAGGCCCTCCAGGGCAAGCGGTTCGGTCTGTACCGGCACAATCACCCGCTCCGCGGCGGCCAGGGCGTTGACCAGCAGCAGGCCGAGTGTTGGCGGGCAATCGAGCAGGACGTAGTCGGTTTCCGCGCGCAGTGCGCCGAGCGCATTTGCCAGGACGCACCCCATGCCAGACTGTGTCGCCAGCCGACGTTCCACCGCCGCCAACGCAGGGGTCGCCCGCAGCATCTGAAGCCCAGGTTGCGACGTCGGCTCCAGCAGGGATTCGATGGGGGGTGCGCCGTCAGCCCCGGCAAACAGCGCGCCAACGCCCTCGCGCCGCGGCGATCCCGACAACAACCAGCCGCTCGCGGAAGCGTGCGGATCCAGATCGACCAGCACCACGCGGGCACCGCGCTCGGCCAGCAGACCCGCAAGAATCACTGCTGTCGTGGTCTTGCCCACGCCGCCTTTCTGATTAGCCACCGCCCAGAGCTTCATGACCGCTCCCCGCCGCCGGTCGCGGCGAGCGTCGCCCCAGCCTCTCGTGCAGGGTTCGCCATGACCACGATCACCACCCGGCGATTTTCCGCCTGGCCTGCCGGCGTGTTGTTATCGGCGACCGGGCGGTATTCACCATAGCCCACCGCCGCGAGCTGCGCCGGGTCCACACCGGCGGTCGCGAACATACGTACCACGGTCGAGGCCCGCGCCGTGGAAAGCTCCCAGTTGGACGGAAAGCGCTCGGTGCGGATCGGCAGCACATCGGTATGCCCCTCCACCTGCACGCGCGTATCCTTGCCGGCCAGGATGCTGCCGACGCGGTAGACCACATCGGCGGCCTCACGGGTGAGCTCGGCGCTGGCACTGGGGAACAGCAGACTGGTATTGATCTCGATCTCTACCCAGAACTGGTCGCGACGCAGCCTCACCATGTCCTCGGACATCAGCTCAGCCAGCGCCTCCTCAAGGGCATCGGTGATCTCGTCGATCATGTCGGCAGCCGCGGCAGCATCGGCGGCGCTCAACGCACTGCTGCGCCGGATCTCCAGATCCCGATCGAGCAGATCGGGCAGGCTGTCGATCTCAATGGGCACCAGCACCCGTTGCTGGCGCAGATCAATCTCGTGCTGCGCCAGCGAGAGCTCGCCGACCTGAATCGGCTCGAGCGACTTGGGCGATGCACGGAAGGCGGCCACCAGGGAATCCGACAGGATGCGGTATTTGCCCTCGTTGACCGAGGACAACGCATACATCACCACGAAAAAAGCCAGCAACAGCGTAACCAGGTCACCATATGGAATGGCCCAGGCCTCGTGGTTGGCGTGCTCCTCGTGGCGGCGTCGCCGGCTCACGGGCCACCGCCGATCAGGTAGCCCCGGAGGCGGGTCTCGATATTGCGCGGGTTATCGCCGCGGGCGATGCCAACCAACCCATCGATGATCATCTCGCGTTCGTTACTCGCCACCTGGATGACACTTTTCAGCTTGTTGCCAACAGGCAGGAACACGAGGTTTGCACCGGCGATGCCGTAGATCGTCGCAACAAACGCTGTGGCGATACCCGCGCCGAGTTTCTCGGGTTCAGCCAGGCTCTGCATGACCGCAATCAGGCCCATCACCGCACCAATGATCCCCAGGGTGGGGGCATAGATCCCCAGGCTCTCGAACACCTTGGCCCCCTGCTGGTCGAACTGCTCACGCGTGTCCAATTCGACGTCCATCACATGACGGATGGTCTCGGGCTCGGCGCCATCGACGAGCAGCATCAATCCCTTGCGGATGAACTGATCGGTCTCCTGCTCAGCGGCCTCCTCCAGCCCAAGCAAGCCCTCGCGCCTGGCGACCTGGCTCCAGGACAGAATTTTCTGCAACAGCTCCTCGGCATCGCGAACCGGCGAGACGAAGATCCAGCGAACGATGCCGAAGGCGTGCGAAAACACCTGTAGTCGAACCTGGATCAGCACTGCCGCAAACGTTCCGACGATCACGATCACGAAGGCCGCGCCGTTCCACAGCGCCGAGAGACCACTGCCCTTGAGCACAGACCCGCCCAGCACTGCGACCAGCGCGAGCAGCAGACCGATGATGCTGAGAATGTCGGTGCGCACATGTCTCACGCCTGCGAAACCTCACGTACCGACGGTGGCACCAGTTCAACCGGCAACGCGGCCGTATCCGCCAGCGCTGTCCAGTGGGCGTGCAGGCTTGCCACATCGATGATCAGTGCGATGTCACCGTCACCGGTGATGGTGGCGCCAGCAAACCCGGGCAGCGACTCCAGACGTCGCCCGAGACTCTTGATGACGACCTCCTCCTGGCCGAGCAGCCGGTCGACCACCAGACCGACGCGGCGATCACCCGCCATGGCGACCACGACCGATTGCCCTTCGGGCGCCTGGGCACCGGTCTTCAGCCAGCGATAGAGATCGAGCAACGGCAACACCTCGCCGCGCCGCGACAGTACGACCTGGCCGTCCAGCACCGTGCGCTGGTGGGGATCGAACTCGATGATCTCGTCGACCACCGGCAGCGGCAACGCAAAGCGCCGCCCGTCCACCACCACCATCAGCGTCGGCAGAATGGCCAGCGTCAACGGCAGTCGGATCACCACTCGTGAGCCGCGACCGCTTTCCGACTGCAGGTGCACCTGGCCATTGATGCGGGCGATCTGGCTGCGAACCACGTCCATGCCGACGCCGCGCCCGGACACTTCGCTGACCGCGTCGCGGGTCGAGAACCCGGCCATGAAGATCAGTTGCAGCACATCCTCATCGGCCATCTGCAAGGCACTGCGACTGTCGACCAGACCTTTCTCAATCGCCTTGTTGCGGATGCGTTCCGGGTCCATACCGGCACCGTCGTCCGCGACGATGATGACGATGTGGCTGCCCTCCTGACGCGCGGACAGCGTCACCCGCCCGCAGGGCGACTTGCCGGCCGCATCGCGTGCATCCGGCAATTCGATACCATGGTCCACGGCGTTGCGGACCAGATGCACGAGCGGATCGACCAGGCTTTCCACCATGCCCTTGTCCAGCTCCGTGCTCTCGCCCTCGGTGACCAGTTCCACCTGCTTGCCCAGCTGGCGTGCGAGATCGCGCACCACCCGGGTGAAGCGGCCGAAGACCTTGCCGACCGACTGCATGCGAAGCCGCATCACCGAGGCCTGCAGATCGGAGGTCACGAGATTGAGTTGTGCGAACGCCCGCTGCACTTCCTCGTCGGCCACGCGCACCCTGAGTGCCGCCAGCCGATTGCGCACCAGCACAAGCTCGCCGACCTGGTTCATGATGCCGTCGATCCGCGACGAGGCCACGCGCAGCGTCGCCTCTACCGGCTCGGTGGCTACCGCTGGCGCCGCCTGTGACCCGGGCTGTGCCGCGGGCGAGGCTTGGGCGGCAGGTCCGCCGGCGTGGGCGGGGTCTGCCCTCGCGGTCACGGAATCCGGCGCGGGTGGCCCTTTGCCCGCCGACTGCAGCTGGTCGAGCAGATCCTCGAATTCGTCCTCGGTGATGACATCGCCAGTGCCGCCGGCACCAGGCGCTGGCGCTGCCGGTGGCGCGCTTGCCGCCAGCATCTGTTCGAACGCTGCTTCGACCGGATCAGCCGCGGCGGCCTGCGCCGTCGGCGCGGGTGCCTGCGGACTCGTCCGGTGCCCGCGCGCGCCAGCCTCTTCCGCCGCCAGCTCGGCCTCGGCCGAGGCGACCGCATGTTCGTCGGCCAGGGTACGGCGCAGTGCCGCGAGCACCTCGGCGGTGGCCGGCGACGGCGGTTTCCCCCCACGAATCTCGCCGAACATGCGCCGGACATCATCCAGGGCACCGAGCACCGCGTCCATCGCGCTGACATCCAGCGTACGGTGCGCCCCGCGGATGGCGTTCAGCACCTCCTCGGCGTCATGGCACACTTCCACCAGTGGGGAGAGACCCAGAAAGCCCGCGCCGCCCTTTACCGTGTGGAACGCGCGAAACACGGCATTCAGCAGCGCGACATCGCCCGGACGGCTTTCCAGGTCGACCAGCTGGCCATCGAGCGCCTCGATGAGCTCACCCGCCTCGACCAGAAAGTCTTCCAGCAGTTCCTCGTCCATGTCCCTCTCCAGCCGCCCGCAGCGACTCAGATACCGAGCCCCGAAAGCAGTTCGTCGACGTCCTGTTGACCGCCCACGGCGTCACGCCGATCGGCATCCGGACGGGCAGGTCCTCGGCCATGCGCCTCACGGGCGTCCTTGCGCACCTGGCGGGCGGCCGCATCGATGTCACAGCCCTGGTCCGAGAGGCACTCTTCGAGTTCCTGCACGAGACCGGCCACCCGACGGATGATCTGACCGGTGATGTCCTGGAAGCCCTGGGCCATCAGGACTTCGCCCAAATGAACTTTGACGGTATCGGCCGACGCCTCGATACCGTCGAGCAGCGCCACCAGCCGCTCGTCGCGGGCCAGGGCGTCCGCGGCCTGCATGCGAAACTCGCCAATCTGCTCGCCGATGCCCCGCGCCAGCGGCAGCGAGGACTCCACCGCCGTCAGGGTGTCATGCGCCGCCTGCTCGGTCAGTTGCAAGACCTGTCCGAGCTGGCTGTGCGCATCGGGCAGATCGGTTTTGACCAGCCCGGCAAGCTGCGCGGAGACGCGCAGCGTCGCCAGCGTCTCGCGAAGCTCGGCGGTGATGCGGGCCAGTTCCTCGCGGGCAGACTGCCAGTCCTGGGATGCTTCATCCATCGGTCAGCTCGCCATCGCCAGCCGCTCGAAGATCTTGCTGATCTTCTGCTCCAGGGTCTGCGCGGTGAACGGCTTGATGACATAGCCGTTTACCCCGGCCTCTGCCGCCTGCACGATCTGCTCGCGGCTGGCCTCGGCGGTCACCATCAACACCGGTAGATGCCGGGTGGCCGGATTCGCCCGGACATGCTTCAGCAGCTCGATGCCCGGCATGTTCGGCATGTTCCAGTCGGTGATCAGAAAATCGATGTCACCACCCTTCAGCAGCGGCAGGGCACTGTCGCCGTCATCAGCTTCAACGGTATTGCTGAACCCGAGCTCGCGCAGCAGGTTCTTGATGATGCGCCGCATCGTCGAAAAATCGTCGACGATCAGGATCTTCATTGACTTGTCCACTCGTTCCTCCTGCTGGCGACCGCGCGACCGCAGTCTCTGGCTCACCTCGATCAGGGCCCGGCCTCAGGCCATGACCTCCTGCATTTCCCACTCCTCCAGCCGCGCCCGCAGCCGCGCCAGTGCCTGGCCGTGGATCTGGCAGACACGCGACTCGGTCACGCCCAACACCTCACCGATCTCCTTGAGGTTGAGTTCCTCGTCGTAGTACAGCGCGAGCACCAGCTGTTCGCGCTCCGGCAAACCCTCGATCGCCTCGATGGCATTCTCCGCAAACGCCTGGCGCACGCACTCACGTGCCGGATCCGCCGAACCCCCTTCGAGCATGTCGCCGTACCCACCACTGTCCTCGTGTAACTGCTCCAGACTGAACATGCGGGTCTCGGCCACCCGCTGCAGCATCCCGTGATACTCCTCGACGCTGATGCCGAGCTCCGCGGCCACCTCCGTCGCGCTCGCCTCGCGACCGGTACGTCGCTCCACCGCTCGCGTGGCCTCGGTGATCTGGCGGCTGTTGCGATGTGCCGAGCGGGGCGCCCAGTCCTGGCGGCGCACCTCGTCAAGCATCGCGCCGCGGATCCGGATACCGGCATACGTCTCGAAACTCGCGCCATGTGCGTCATCAAAGCCTTTCGCCGCCTCCAGCAATCCCACCACGCCCGCCTGGATAAGGTCCTCCGCCTGTACCGTCGCCGGCAACCTGCCGAGCAGGTGATAGGCAATCCGCCTCACCAGGTCCATGTAGCGACCCACCAGCAGGTCGCCCTCGCGCTGGTGCTCAGCCGCGTACATGGGCTGCCACCTCTTCGCCGGGCCACTCGCGCGCGGCAGCGAGCACACGCTCGAGGAAAAACACCGGCTGGCCTTCGCTCTCACGGCGTACCGTCCAGTTATCGGCACGAGCGGCCAGATCCTTGAATGCCCGGGCCGAGGGACTCGACGGGAACGCCTGGACCACCGGCTTCTGGACCCGGACGGCCTGGCGCAACCGCGGATCCTCGGGGATGCAGCCGCCATAGACCACGGCGACATCGAGAAAGCGATCGCACACCGTCAGCAGCTTCTGGTAGAGCCGGCGACCATGCTCGGCATCGCCCACGCTGTTGGCCAGCACCTGGAACCTGCGCACATTTCTCTCCTGGGACATCACCTTGATCAGCGCGTAGGCATCGGTCAGCGAGGCCGGCTCATCGCACACCACCACCAGCACCTCATGGGCGGCCTGGCAGAAGCCCAGCACCCGGCTGTCGATGCCTGCGGCGGTATCCACCACCAGCACCTCGACGCTCACCGGGAGGGTCGAGAAGGCGCTGATCAGCCCACTCTGCTCACGCGGCGTCAACTCGGCCATCCGGCTGACGCCCGAGGCGGCGGGCACGATCCGCACCCCCGCCGGCCCTTCGAGCAGGATGTCCTCGAGATCAAGCTCACCGGCGAGCACCTGCGAGAGATCCGCCCGCGGCTTGAGACCCAGCAGGACGTCCACGTTGGCCAGCCCGAGATCGGCATCGAGCAGCAGGGTCTGGCGACCGCGCTCGGCCAGCGCCACGGCAAGGTTGACTGAGACGTTGGTCTTGCCGACCCCGCCCTTGCCGCTGGTCACCGCAATGACTTTCACCGGGCGGGCTGTGGCCAGGCCGCGCAACCCATCGGCCTGGTCACGCCTCTCAGACGTCTGCATTCAACACCTCCCGGAAGCTCGCCGGCCGATGCGCAAAGGGTGCGGGGGGCGCGCGGCCAGGCTCGTCACTGGCTTCGATGTCACTGGCCCAGCCGAGCAGATGGATCACCCTAGCGAGCTTCAGATCCTCCGGTACGCGCTGGCCCTCGCTGAGCCAGACGGCTGGCAGCGCGGTTTCGACCAGGATGGACAGCGCCGCACCGAGCGCCGGGCTCTCGTCGAGCTTGGTCAGAGTGATGCCGGCGAGGCTGTCGCCCCCGAAAAAACGCACCGCATCACGCATCACCGCCAACTGCATATTGGCCGAGAGCACCAGCATGCGGCGGATGTTGCCTACCTCGGCAAGACGGCCCAGCGACTCGGCCAGCCGACGGTCGCGCGGCGCCATGCCGGCCGTGTCGATCAGCACCAGCCGGCGGTCCGAAAGTTCCTCGAGCTGGCGGCGCAGGTCATCGCCGGTCTCGGCACGCCGCACCGCCACGCCGAGAATGGCGCCATAGGCATCCAGCTGGCGCTGCGCGCCCACGCGGAAGTTGTCGGTGGAGATCAGCGCCAGCGACTCAGGGCCATGACGCAGACAGTGGCGCGCCGCCAGTTTGGCGATGGTCGTGGTCTTGCCGACCCCGGTGGGGCCCACCAGGGCGAACACACCACCCTCCTCGATCGGGTCCTGCCTGGCGACTTTCAGCCGCCGCGCCAGGCCCAGCAGCACCTCGCGCCACGCCTGGGTGGCGTCATCCGGATGGGCCACCTCCTCGACCAGGGTGGCGGCCAGCGTCTCGTCCAGCGACAGTGCGCCCACGCGTCGGAGCAGCAACGCCCGCGCGGGCTTGAACGCCCGCAGGTCCGCCCAGGAGAGCCGGGCGAACTGCTCGTTGAGCATCCCGCGCACGGTCGAGAGCTCGGCCTGCATGGCCTTGAGTGACGGATCGCTGGTCCAGTCGATTTCGATGACCGGGCGCGGCAGCGGCGCGCTCTGCGTGTCCGCTGCAACGCTCTCCTGCGCGCTCTCCGGGCTCGCGCTCGCGGGCGTATCAGCCGGCGGCGTGGCGCTCGCCACAGACTCCAGTGACGGCATGAACTCGTCGCGGGACACAGCTGGTGCGGGCCGCGTGGCTTTTGCCGGTGCTGCTGCGGCACCGGCCATGCCGGCGATCAATTCCGGATCGTAATCCACCGCCGAGACGATCTCGATGCCGCCATCCACCGAACGACTCGACAGGATGACGGCATCGGGGCCGTGCTCCTGGCGAACCAACTGAATCGCCCGGCGCATGTCCGGTGCACTGAATCGCTTGATCTTCATACGGCTGGCACCTCTTCAGGGTGCCCGGCCGGCGCGCCAAGGGCGGCCGGGCGGGCGGGTGTGGCGTCGCGGCCGACCGTGGCCACGACCTGCACAGGTCGGTTGTCGGGAATCTCGGTGTAGGCGAGTACGTGCAGCCCAGGCAGCGCCGGGCGCAGCCAGCGCGCCAGCCAGACCCGGATATCAGGGGACACCACGAGCACGGAGGGATCGCCATTCATTTCCTGTCGCTTCACCAGTTCCCGCAGGGAAGATTGCAGACGCTCGGCCAGGCCCGGCTCCAGGGCCGCACCGCCGCCGGCGTTACCCAGGGACTTTTGCAAGATCTGTTCCAGCCCGGGGTCGAGTGCCAGCAAAGGCAGCTCCGGCGCGGATCCGACGATGTTCTGGGCGATCGCGCGGGCCAGCGCCACGCGCACCTGGGCGGTGAGGGCGTCAGGATCCTGACTCGCGCTGCCGACCTGCGCCAGCGTCTCGGCGATGCTGCGCATGTCGCGCACCGGCACCTCTTCGGCCAGCAGGTTCTTCAGCACTTTCAGCACCACGCCAAGCTCCAGGGTCTTGGGCGTGAGGCTCTCGACCAGCTTCGGCTGACTGCGCGCGAGCCCGTCGAGCAGCTTCTGCACTTCCTCGTGGCCGAGCAGCTCGTGTGCGTGTTCCTTGAGGATGCGGCTGAGGTGCGTGGCCACCACCGTCGCGATGTCCACCACGGTGTAGCCCAGCGACTGCGCCTGCTCACGGTCCGCGGGCTCGATCCACACCGCCTCCAGGCCGAAGGCCGGATCCCGGGTGGGCTGTCCGGGCACGGTGCCATAGACCCGCCCGGGATTGATCGCGAGTTCTCGATCGGGTTCCACCTCGGCCTCGGCCATCGGCACCCCCAGCACACTGATACGGTAGGCGGTGGGGGCGAGTTCGAGGTTGTCGCGGATGTGCACGGGCTGCAGCAGGAAGCCGAGCTCCTGGGAGAGCTTGCGTCGCACGCCCTTGATCCGGGTCATCAGGTTGCCGCCCTGCGAGGCGTCGACCAGCGGGATCAGGCGGTAGCCCAGCTCGAGACCGACGAGGTCCACGGGCGGAACATCCTCCCAGGAGAGATCGCGGTCCTCGGCGGCGCTGGCCTGGGCCTCAGGGGTCTCGGCCGGCTCACCGGCGGCATCGGCCTGCTTGCCGCGCTGGACCAGCCAGCCCATGCCCCCCAGCCCGGCGGCGAGCAGCAGAAACACCATCGAGGGCATCCCAGGCACCAGACCCATGATCCCGACCACCCCGGCCACCGTGAACAGCGCCCGCGGGTTGTTCAGCAGCTGGCGGCTGACCTGCTCGCCCATGTCCTGCGCCGCGGAGACGCGGGTGACGATGATGGCCGTGGCCGTCGAGAGCAGCAGGGAGGGGATCTGCGCGACCAGCCCGTCACCGATCGTCAGCAGCACGTAGTTCGTGGCCGCGTCGCCAAGGCTCATGGCATGGGTGACCGTGCCGATGATCAGCCCGCCAATGATGTTGATGAACAGGATGAGGATGCCGGCGATGGCATCGCCGCGGACGAATTTGCTGGCACCGTCCATCGACCCGTAGAAGTCGGCTTCCTGGGCGACCTCCTCGCGGCGGCGCTTGGCCTCCTCCTGCGTCAGGATTCCGGCGTTCAGATCGGCATCGATGGCCATCTGCTTGCCGGGCATGGCATCCAGGGTGAAGCGCGCGCTGAC
>RECU01000075.1 GCA_007693855.1 Gammaproteobacteria bacterium
CAGCCATCCATCCCGTGGAGTGGTGAGTGTCTCACCTCGCAGCCGTCGCGGAACATCGGTATTCTCCGAGGGACACCATGCAGGAGCAGGATCATGTACAGGGCGTTGCCGGGCTTGATATTGATTCTGGGCATGGCGGTGCCCGGCGCCGCCAGCGCCCAATGGGGCGACACCCAGCCCGCCGACAGTCTCGATCTTGAGCTAGGGCTGTATCGCTTCACGCGCAACGATGTGCGTATCCCGAATGAAGGCGGCACCCGTTTTGCGCTGGATGAGCTGACCGGCGCGAGTGGCGCGGATGCGCGCCTGCAGGGCACCTGGTGGTGGAATGAGCGCAACGCGCTGCGCCTGACGCTGGCGCCCATCGGTATCAACGGCACTGGCGTACCCGATCAGGATATCGATTTCGCAGGTGAACGTTTCGCGGCGGGCGAGGCCACGCGGGCCGAATATCGGTTCAACACTTACCGGTTGACCTGGCGCTACCGGTTTCACCGCGGCGAGCGCTGGGACTGGTCGGCCGGGGCGGCGCTGCTGGTGCGCGATGCGCGCATCCGCCTGACCCAGGGCGAGCTCAGCGCCCAGGACGACGATCTCGGTTTCGTGCCGCTGCTGCATGCCCACGGACGCCACCGCTTCTCCGAGCGCACCACGCTGGTGATGGATTTTGAGGGCGCGTGGTCGCCGCAGGGTCGTGCGTTCGACATCGGCCTGCGCGTGGAGCGTGATTTCGCCGGCGGCTGGTACGGGCATGCGGGGCTGCGCACGCTCGAGGGCGGCGCTGATGTCAGTGATGTGTACGCCTTCGCCTGGGTGCACTTCGCGACGCTGGGTGTCGGCTATCGTTTCTGAGCGGACCGGCGGCCTGATCCCCAAGCCTGCTCCCCAGGCCTACTCCTCCATGCACAGTACCGGCTTGACGGTGCGTCCGCTGGCCGAATCGGCCATCGCCGTGGCGATATCGCTGAAGGGATAGCGCCGGATCAGGCGGTCTACGGGCAGCCTGCCCTGCCGGTAGAGGTCGAACAGCCGCGGCAGGAAGACCTCAGGGACACTCGAACCTTCGAGAATGCCGACCAGCCGGCGACCGAACAGCAGGCTGACCGGGCTGAATTCAAAGGGACGTCCCATGTTCGGCACCGTCACCAGGCCACAGGTGCCGCGCATCCGCAACACATCGATCGCCGCCGTAAAGCTGTCGACATGGCCTGCGGTCTCGAGGCTTGCATGCGCGCCACCGGGGCAGAGGTCGCGCAGTTCGCCGAGCAGATCGGGATGGTTGCTGGGATCGACGGCATGGGTGGCCCCCAGCGATATGGCCAGGGCGCGACGCTCGGCGATGGGATCGACCGCGACCACCGGTGAGCACCCCGCCACCTTCGCGGCCATGATTGCGGCCAGCCCGACGCTGCCGGCGCCGAAGACCACCAGGCTCTCGTGCGCGCCGAGCTCGAGCACGTTCAGCACCGCGCCGGCCCCGGTCTGGATGCCGCAGCCAAACGGTGCGGCGATATCCAGCGGGATGTCGTCTGGCACATGGACGGCGTTTCGCGCTGTGGCGAGCGCGTGGGTGGCAAAGCTCGACTGCTGAAAGAATGCGCCATGCACCGGTGCGCGACCGTCATGCAGGGTGGTCGTGCCATCGAGGCGTACACCGCCGAACTGCAGCTGCATCATGTGATCGCAGTAGGCCGGCGCGCCTTCGTGACAGGCACCGCACCCTCCGCAGGAGCCAAAACTCAGGCAGACTCGATCCCCAGGACGGAAGCCCTCCACCGCGCTGCCGACCGCCTCCACGATGCCGGCACCTTCATGGCCGAACACCGCGGGCAGCGACGAGAGCGCTGGCGCGCTGAGATCGGTGTGGCAGATACCGGCGGCGACGATTCGGACCAGCAGTTCGTCAGCGCGCGGCGCGTCCAGCGTGAGGGTCTCGAGCCGAGGCGGTGAGCCCTGCTCACGGGTGACGGCCGCGGTGATCTCCATCGGGACTCCTCAGCTGGTTGTGGCGCCGGCCGTCTGCGCCTGCAGACGGGCATCCTGCAGGCCTTTCTCATCCAGGCGGTAAGCCATCAGGAAAGGAATGGCCGCCAGGCAGAACACCGCCGGCACGACCGACATCCCGAGCTTCACGGCGAACAGCGCCCCTTCGGGCTGGATGATGTCGGGATCCCGGCCGGTGATCAGACCCATGGCGCTCAACAGCGCCCCGATGACCAGCGGACCGATGGCCCCGGCGAGTTTCTCGACCAGGGTGAACACCCCGCTCATGATGCCATCGCGTGAGCGCCCGCAGGAGAGCCGGTCGTATTCCATGGTGTCCGGCAGCAGGGCGAGCGCGCAGAGCACCGTGCCGGTGGAAGCCATGCCGATAAACACCGCCCGCGCGTAGAAGAATATCTCCGCTTCACCCGGTTGCCAGAACAGCCAGCTGCCCATGCCCGCCGCGTAGGCCACCAGCAGCGCCATGTAGGTCTGTTTCTTGCCGAACCGGGCGATGACCGCACGCCACAGCACCAGCGAGGCGATACCTGACAGGCCGAACACCGCCAGGTAAATCCCGATATCCGCCGGACTGCGTTGCAACACGAAGGTGAAGAAATAGGGTGTACAGGCCAGCGCCACGGCAAGCACCGCGAGCTGGCAGAGCTTGACCAGCGTGAGCTGCAGAAACGGCTGGTTACGCAGCACTGCGACCATGTCCACGAAGGGCGAAAGGGCGAGCTTGCTGAACGGCTCACCGCGCGCATCGAGAGCCTTCGGGAAGGGCAGGGGACGCGTGCCGAAGAACGCGATCAGCCCCATGGTGATGGCCAGCAGTCCCAGACCCACTCCAAGCACGCGGAAGCCCTCGACGCCGCCGCCCAGGGCACCGACGATGACCGGCGCGCCGGCCGAGCCGGCCAGCACGCCGACCATCAGGAAAAACACCCGGAAGCTCATCACGCGGGTACGCCCGTCATAGCTGGTGGCGATATCCGGGGGCATCGCCAGATAGGGGACGGTAAAGACCGTGTAGCTCGCCGAGTAGATCATCAATGCCGCGAGCGCCAGCCAGACCACGGCGGTGCCCTCGACCGCCGGCAGATTGAAGAACAGCGCGAAGCTCGCGCCCATCAGTATTGCGCCCCAGACGAGATAGGGTCGCCGCGGGCCGAGGCGATGCCGCGTACGGTCGCTGATCGCCCCCATGGCCGGGTCGGTGATGCCGTCGAACAGCTTGGAGACGAAAATCAGCAGGCCTGCGGTAAAGGCACCGATCCCCAGGATGGTGGTCATGAAGAACAGCGAATACAGCGCCATGGCGTTGAACAGCAGGCCGGTGGCCAGTGAACCGGAGGCCCACATGAGTTCGTTCGCGGTGCGCTTGGGGGTGGCTTCTGTCATGAAACGCTCACGGAGACGGGAGGACGATCGACGCGCCTGAGAACATACACGCCGCCGAGCGAGCCGACATTGATTCGCAACTCCTCATCACAATACACGATGTCGGAGTGCAGCCTGGGCGGCTTGAGCGGCCGCACCAGCGGCGCGTCTTCAGCCAGCCCGAATGCCAGACGCAGCGTGCCGGCGTCTTCCCCGGCCAGTGCCCGCAATTCCGCCTGGTAGAACTCGACGAAGTAACGCTGCGGCTGGGCCGCCTCCACCCGATACCGACCCCAGACGATCACATGTCCCTCGGTCCGGCCGTCGGGTGCCATGACGCGCACGACATTGTTGTAGTGGCACCCCTCGTGATGGATCTCCTGATCCAGTACCCGCACTCTCAAGGGCTGCTTCGGGAACGCCTTGAAGGTCTGGATCGAGAGATCACTGTCGTGTTCGATGGGCTTGCCGGCGGTGTGGCGCACCTGGAACTGCGCGAACAGGGTGCGCCACGGCCCCGACACCCGGTGCTGCTCGAGCGCCGGTGCCGGGATTGCAGTGTGCGGTCTGAGACGCTCGATGCCCGCGTGGATCCGATCCAGGACGCCATCCTCGTAGGTGCCGTCCTGTCTCGAGGCCGCGATGGCCTCGAGCAGTCCGGCCTTGTCGCTATCGGTGGCCGTCATCATGGCCTAGAAGTCATAGGCCAGCCGGATGCCGTAGACCCGCCGCGGTGGTGCAAACACGTTGATCGAGCGTCCGAACGTCGACAGGTCGAAGTTCTCCTGGGCGGTACGGACGCGCTCGGAGTCGGTCAGGTTCTCGATGAACAGGCTGGCGCTCAGGTGCTCGCCGCGCGCACCGATCACGAGATCGATGTTGGTGTAGGACGGCAGCACGTAGCTGTTCGCCGAATTGAGGAATCGCGACCCCTGGTACTGGGCGGCGACATCGATGAAGCCCGTGATAGTGGCCGACAGATCCGCCTCGTAGTAGACGTTACCGGTGACGGAGTGGCGAGGCGCACGCTCGAGACGGTTGCCATTGCCGGTGACGTTGCAGACGGTCGCGCCGGCGACGACGGCGATGGTGCAGTTGCCGAAATCGGTGAGCGGCAGCGCGGTGGTGGTGGGCTCGGTGAAGTCAGTGTAGCGGGTGCCCAGGTAGGTGTAGGCCAGGCCGACGGTCAGCCCCGGCAGCGCGGCGGGCCGAAGCGTGGTGGACAGGTCGAGTCCGACGACCTCGGCGCCGCCGGCGTTGATCACCACGTTGCTGACGCCCGACGCGGTGGCCGGGTTCTCCACCAGTCGGGTGGTCTGCAGGTCCTTCCAGTCCATCAGGAAGACCGCGGCGTCGAACAGCATCTGACCCTCGAGCACGGTGGTCTTCATGCCGAGCTCGTAGTTCCACAGCTTCTCCGACTTGAAGCCCGAATCTTCCAGCGGCGTGCCGAAGTTGAGTTCGCTGACGCCGCCGGGCTTGAAGCCGCGTGCAATGGAGGCGTAGATCATGAATTCATCGGCCAGCGCGTAGTCGACCGAGAGGCGCGGCAGAAAGGCATTGTCGGTCACGGTGGCCTGCTGGGTTCCGGGCGGCGGCGGCGTGAGCAGGGGGGCGAACAGGGTCTGGACGAATTCCGAGCGGGTGACCACCTGTTTCTCATCGATGTAGCGCGCCTCGGCGGTAACGGTCAGCCGGTCGGTCACATCGTATTCCACCAGGCCGTAAATCGACCAGCTGTCGATATCGCGGCCCTGGGGGGCACCGAACTCGATGGAGTTCAGGAACAGCCGCGACCCTGACAGGGCGGCCACCGGCGGGCGGAAGCCGTCGAAAGGAAATCCGCCGAGCGCCCGCAACGAGTTGTTGGACTGTTTCATGCCGGACTGCCAGTACAGCGCACCGACGGCCCAGCGCAGCGTATCGTCGTCGAAATTCTGCAGCCTCAGCTCGTGGCTGAACTGGCGGTAACGGTTGTCGAAATCCACCGCATCGAACAGCTCCAGCGGTTCGGCGATGCCGTCCGGGAAGCTGTCGTCGGGCAGGCCGAAGAAATCGCCGTCATAGTTCAGGCGGTCCTTCTGGCGGGCGTAGCCGGTGATCGAGACCAGGGTGGCGGTGCCGAGGTCCCACTCCATGTTCAGGGTGCCGAGCAGGGTGTCACTGTCGGAGCCCGGGAAGTCGCGTCCGGTCCGCGGGTCGATGGACAGCCCTGTCACCTCGGAGAAGCTCAATACCCGGTCCACCGGCGTATTGGAGGGCAGTGAGCCTGGGAACAGCACGCCCCCGGCGACCGCGGTGGCGATCGCCTGGCCGGCCGGGGTGTCAGGCCCGGGTCGGGCGACGGCGCCGGTGAACCCGGAGAGCGCCTGGATGGCGCGCTGGTCGGCGCGATCGTCGCTGTAGGCGAGGCGCGTGTACACGCGGAAGTCGTCGCTGGGGGTGATCTCCAGGGCCAGACTCGCGCCCGCCGAGCGCCGGCCGTTGAGCTCATCACCCGAGACCGGGTTGATCCGGTCGCCGCCGAACTCGCTGTAGGCGGCGTTCACGCGGAACCGCAGCAGATCCTCGATCAGCGTGCCCGAGAGCATGCCCGAGGCACCGCCGCGATCGAAGCGCCCTGCCTCGGCGCTGACCCGGCCGCTGAGCTCTTCGGTGGGGCGCTGGGTGACATAGTTCACCGCGCCGGCGAAGGCGGCACGGCCATAGAGTGCGCTTTGCGGACCCTTGACCACCTCGATCCGCTCGAGATCCAGCAGCGACAGATTCAGCAGGTTGCCGCCACCGGCATTGCCCAGGGCCTGGGTGGAGATGTCCACGCCGTCGATGAGGATGCCGACCGGCGGACGACCGCGCGTTGCCGGAAGGCCACGGATGGCGGGGCGCACGTCCTGCAGGCTGATGCCCTGGTCGACGACCAGCCCCGGGGTGTAGCGCGCGATGTCCGCCACCGTGCTGATGCCACGCCGCTCGATCTCCGCGGCACTGAAGGCCTGGATGACCAGCGGAATGTCCTGCAGCGACTCCTCGCGGCGACGGGCCGTGACCAGGATTTCCTCGATCTGCGCGCTGGCTGCCGTGTCGGTCTCCTGCGCGTGCCCGACGCCCGGCAGCTGCACCAGGGTTCCGGCCATCAGCAGGGCGACGGCGGCCGGGATCGGCTTCAGCCGGAAGGCGGCGGGGGTGCAAGCGTGTGCGGCGGACTGCGTCATCGGAGGGTTTCCTTGCGATAGGTTGAAACCCTTCGGAAACTACTTATCTCCGCTTCGGAAATCGCTTGGAGTTAGACCTCTGACCGAGCAGTGGATGCCTGTGCAGCTTCTGCCACCCGATGCAGGCATTGCTGGGCTGAAGAGAATATTAATGTTATAACAAAAATACACCGGCCGTATTGAACCCCCATGACCTCCAGTACCCTGCTACCGACCAGCTATGCCGAGTGGCGCCACTGCATCGAAGTGGATTGCGGCCTCGAGATCACACCCGAGTTCGTGGCTGCGCGTCTGGCTGCGTTGCAGAACCCCAAGGATCATGCGACACGCCGGTTCCTCGAGCTCTATGGCGAGGCGCACCACGCGCGTGTGCTGGGGTGGTTTCGCGAAGCGCAGGCGGCGGTCGTCACGGTGGGCTGAGCGCGCGGCGGTCGCCTCAGGTTGCCGGCACCAGCAACACCATCCGCCCTGCATGCTGACAGACGGCTTCGGCTGTGCGACCGAGCAGCAGGTCGCGCGCGGGATTGCGCCCCCGCTTGCCCAGGACGATCAGGTCGATGTCTTTCGCGGCGGCGAGCGAGGCGATGGCCGCCGCGGCATTGCCGTCCGGGATGACTGACTGATCGCATCCTGGTGAGGCGCAACGCTCGCACAGCGACGCCAGATGCGCCTCGATGTCCGGGTCGTCTTCGTGCCCGGCGGCGTTGGCATCCGGGCCCACCACCGCGACGATGAGCCCACGCTGACACGCCGGCAGCAGCGCGATGAACGCCTCTTCGGCGGCCCGCGCCGCCGCCGAGCCGTCGGTGGCGAGCATGGGGCGGCAGAGATGCGCGCTCGGCAGGTCGATATCGTCGGCGGTGGGGATCAGCAGCAGGGGCCGGGTGGCCGTGCGGGCGAGTGCGTGGACGGTGTTGCCCAACAGCAGGCTGCGCAGTGTGCGGTGGCCGCGCGTCCCGGCGACGATGGCGCCGGCGCCGAGGCCCGCCGCAGCGTGTTCAAGTTCGACGCCCACCTGGCCGACACGGACTTCGGTGTCCACCTGTTCAAAGCCCGCCTCGTGCAGGGCCGCTGCCGCGGTCTCGAGCTGCTCGGCATAGTGCTCACGGTGGGTCATCGGCGGGACCTGGCCGTAGCCGCTGGCGATCACGTGCACGAGCGCCAGGCGTTTGCAGCCCAGCCCGCGCAGGCGGACCAGCTGCCGCTCCAGGCGGGGCCAGGATGGCGAAAAGTCTACGGCGACCAGCAGGGTCTCAAGCATCTTTGGCTCCCGGGGTGGCCAGTGCCTGATCATGACCGTGGGCGCCGCCAGGATTGCCCTGCGCCGACTCTGCCGGGAACCAGTGCCTGGTGCGGTTGGCGATCCGCACCAGCGCGAGCATCAGCGGCACTTCCACCAGCACGCCGACGACGGTGGCGAGTGCCGCACCCGACTGCAGCCCGAACATCGCGATCGCGGCGGCCACCGCCAGTTCGAAGAAGTTGCTGGCCCCGATCATGGCCCCGGGGGCGGCGACGGCGTGGCGGACTTTCCAGGCTTTCGCCCAGCGGTAGGCGATGAAGAAAATCAGGAAGGTCTGGATCACCAGCGGCACCGCGATCAGCAGGATATGCAGCGGATTGGCCAGGATGGTCTCGCCCTGGAAGGCGAACAGCAGCACCAGCGTGATGAGCAATCCGATCGGTGTCACGGGTTTGAGCTTGCGCATGAACACCGTGTCGAACCACGCAATGCCCTTGCGCCGGATCAGCAGGACACGCGTGAGATAGCCTGCGGTGAACGGGATGACGATGTACAGCAGTACCGACAGCGCGACCGTGTTCCAGGGCACGACGATGTTCGACACCCCGAGCAGCAGCACCACGATGGGCGCGAAGGCGAACAGCATGATGATGTCGTTTACCGCGACCTGTACCAGCGTGTAGGCCGCGTCACCGCGCGTGAGGTAGCTCCAGACGAACACCATGGCCGTGCAGGGCGCGGCACCCAACAGGATGGCCCCGGCGAGATACTCGCGCGCGAGGGCCTCGGGAATGAAGGGTTCGAAGACGATCAGCAGGAAAAAGCCTGCGATCGCGAACATCGTGAATGGCTTGATCGCCCAGTTGACGATCGTCGTGATGGTCAGACCCCGGGGTTCGCGCCGTACATTCAGGATGGCGGCGAAGTCGATCTGCACCATCATGGGGTAGATCATCGCCCAGATGAGGATGGCCACCGGAATGGAAACCGAGGCGTATTCCAGGCGGGCCAGTGTGTCCGGTACAACCGGCAACAGCTGGCCAAGCGCGATGCCGGCGATGATGCACACGGCCACCCAGACGGTCAGGTAACGTTCAAACAGGCCCATGGCCTCCTTGGTGGAGACATCCTGTCGAGTGTTCGGCTGGTCCATGAGCGGTGGTTACCTCGTGGGTCGGGTGACGGGCCGCGCGGGGCGTGTCGTGCTACGGCGTCTGCCGGGCGCTGTCGGCAGAGGCAGTTCGATGCATTGCTCGAATGCGCCGGCGCAGCAGTCCTCGGCCAGGTAGCTGATCAGCTCGACCATGACCTCGACGTGGGCGCGATACCGCTGAAAGCGCCCTTCCTGAGTCGCCGACACCAGGCCCGCCTGGCTCAGGTTCTTCAGATGAAACGACAGATTGGTCGGCGGCAGGTCAAGGGCTTCGGCGATGGCGCTGGCGACCATGCCCTCAGGGCCTTCACGAACCAGGCGGCGGAATACGGCAAGGCGCACGGGAGAGGAGAGGGCCTCGAACATGCGGGTTGCTGTTGCACTCTCCATTCTTCCAATTATACAAGAATTATTGAAACGTTAAATGGCGCGCTTGAGCACGAAGGCGGTAGTGCGTCCGAGCCGCCCGGCGGAACAGCTGCGGCGCGTGCACGCAGGGGTTCGCGGACACCATGGCGAATCCAAGCCTCGGTCCGCCAGCGAAACACTCAGTGAGATCCTGGCAAAGTCCTGAACATAGACGAGAGGAAAGCGTCGTGCAACGCATGGAAGCGACACGCGCGGCGGGCGAGGCGATGCTCGAGGCCTTCGTGCCCCGCATGGGCCGGCGCTACGCCAGCGGCAGGAACTACGACCGGGGCCCGGGGCGGCACACGGCCGTGTCCACGCTCTCGCCCTATCTCAGGCGCCGGCTGGTGCTGGAGCAGGACGTTGTTGCCGCCGCGGTTGGCGAGCACGGCGTAGAGGGTGCCGAGAAGTTCATCCAGGAAGTCCTGTGGCGCGGGTACTTCAAGGGCTGGCTCGAGCGCCGTCCCGGTGTCTGGGGCAGTTACCTCGAGGGCCTGGCGCAGGATTTCGCGCGGGTGGATGCCGACCGACGGCTGCGTCGTCTGGCCAGTGCCGCCGAGGCCGGCGAGACCGGGCTTGAGTGTTTCGACGCCTGGTCGCACGAGCTTGTCGAGACCGGCTACCTGCATAACCACGCGCGCATGTGGTTCGCATCCATCTGGATTTTCACACTCAAGCTGCCCTGGCGCCTCGGGGCAGACTTCTTCTATCGTCACCTGCTTGATGGCGATCCGGCCTCCAACACGCTGAGCTGGCGCTGGGTCGCCGGCCTGCACACCCGTGGCAAGACCTACCAGGCGCAGGCCTGGAACATCACGAAATTCACCCAGCAGCGGTTCACGCCACGGGACTCGGAACTCGCCCGCGACGCCGAGGCGCTTGCGGCCGAGGAGCCCGCAGGCCTGCCGGCGGTGGGCCCGCTGCGTGAGCCGGTAGCGCCCGACCCCGCAGTACCGACGCTGTTGCTGATCACCGAGGAAGACTGCCGTGTCGAGGATTTCGACCTCGCCGGGCTCGACGTGCGCGCGGCGGTCACCCTGGCGGCCAGCCACCTGCGCTCGTCGCTGTCCGTGGCCGAGGGTGTTGTTGCGTTTGAAGAAGCCGCGCTGGCGGATGCGGCGGCCCGCAGCGGTGTCGAGGCCACACCGATGCGCGCGGCGGCAGCCGACGGGCTGGTCGCCATGGCCGTGCGTGCGGGCGCCCGGCAGATTGTCACCCCCTATGTGCCTGAAGGTCCGCTGCGCGATTGGCTGCGCGCGGCCGCGCCGACGCTGGCGAAGGAGGGCATTGGCCTGTGCGAGTGGCGGCGCGACTGGGATGCCGCGGTGTGGCCACACGCCACCGCCGGCTTTTTCAAGGTGAAGCAGCGCATCCCCGAGATCCTGCACGCCGCCGGGCTGGCCTGAGCTGCGATTGGAGGGCGCCTGATGCGCAACGACCTGAGGATTTATGACGAGGTGGCGGAGCAGTGGTGGTCGGATGACGTCCGCTGGATCCGCACGCTGAAGAACCTGGTGCCGGGTCGACTGTCCTGGTTCGACCGCCAGATCGACTGGGATGGCAAGGCGGTACTCGACCTCGGGTGCGCCGGGGGGTTCATGGCCGAGGCTCTGCATGCGCGTGGTGCGGCGGTGACCGGGATCGATCCCGCAGAGCAGGCCATCGCCGCGGCCCGCGCCCATGCCGGCGATCGTGCCATCCGCTACGACGTGGGGGTCGGCGAGGCCTTACCGTATCCCGATGCGAGCTTCGACGCAGTGGTCTGCGTCGATGTGCTGGAACACGTCAGTGACCTCGCCCAGGTGCTCGCCGAAGTGGCTCGCGTGCTCCGCCCAGGCGGCCTGTTCCTGTTCGATACCATCAACCGCAATCCGTTGTCGCGACTGGCCACCATCACGGTGGCCGAGGATCTGCTGCGGCTGCTGCCGCGGGGGACCCATGATCCTGCGCTGTACATTACCCCGCGCGAGATGCGCCAGGGCCTCGCGCATGCCGGGTTGGTCGCTGGCGCGTTCACCGGCCTCGGACCCCGCGGGATCAACCGGCGCTTCGATCTCACGTTCGGGCGCCTGCCGTTGACGACCATCATGTACATGGGCATCGCCCGCAAGCCGGAGGTGAGTGCCTAGGGCCGGGGAATGCGCTGTCTCCAGCTGCGTGCCTCTTCGAGCTGAGCGCCGAGCTGGAAGAGCGTGGCCTCGTCGCCATAACGTGCCGAGAACATGCTGCCGATCGGAATGTCGTCGGCCGTCCAGTACA
>RECU01000097.1 GCA_007693855.1 Gammaproteobacteria bacterium
GCAAGCCCGGCGAAGGCCCCCGCCTCGGGGCTGAGTTCGAAGGCCTGGGCGGTGCCCACCCCATGCGCCGCAACACCGATGGCGAGCCCCTGCACCCTTGGGTCCTGAATACCCAGCACACGCAGCAGCGGCGGTGCGACCACCGCACCGAGCACCCCCGAGACGATGACCACCACCGCGGTCAGCGCGGGCACGCCGCCGATGCGCTCACTGATACCGATGGCGATCGGCGTGGTGACGGCCCGCGGCGCCAGCGACAGCAGCGTCTCACCGCCAAGCCCCAGCAGCCAGGCCAGGCCGACGGCCGAACCGACCCCAACCAGGCCACCGACCAGCAGGGCGCCCAGCGCCGGCCAGAGCACCGGCACGAGTCGGGCGGAGGCCGAATACAGCGGCACGGCAATCGCGACGGTCGCGGGGCCGAGCAGAAAATGCAGCGGCCAGGTGCCCAGCGCGTAGGCTTCGAACTCCACGCCAAGCACCACCAGCAGCGTGATCAGCACCCCCAGCGTCGGCAGCACCGGGAGCAGCCAGGCCGGCCGACCCAGACGCAGGTGCAGGCTGCGAAACAGCGCATAGACCAGTACGGTCGCCAGCAGCCAGGTACTCCCCGCAAGCCAGGTGCTCATCGCGCTCGCCTGCGTCCCGACAACGCCATCAACCCGGCCATGGCCAGCGCCGTGACGATCAGCGTGAGCAGCGTCGACAGCACCATCACCGCCACAATCTGGAGTGCCACGGGCCGCAGGACTTCAGCATGGACCACGATGCCGACGCCGGCCGGGACGAAGAACAAGCCGAGCCAGGCGAGCAGACCGGTGCTGACGGCCGCAAGCCCCTCACCGACCCGGCGCAGGTAGAGCAGCATTGCGTACAGCAGCAGCATGCCGGGCACGGCACCGGGCACCGGCAGCCCGGACAGCCGGACCAGCGCCTCGCCTGCCGCCAGGCAAATCAACAGCACCAGCAGCCCCGCCAGCCGCCCGCCGGCACGGCGCAGCTCGGGTCGCATCAGCGGTCGGGCCGCTGCAGCACGCCCGCATCGCTGAGCTCGGCGAGCTCCGACGACGAATACCCCAGCGCCTCGAGCAGCGCCTCGCCGTCGCCGCCGGGCGCCCGCATGCCCTCAGGCCTCGCAGGCACCGTGCGCGAAAACCGCGGCGCGGGCGCATGCTGGACCACGCCATCGATCTCGATGAATGTCCCGCGCGCCTGGTGCTGCGGATGTCGCGGGGCCTCGTTCCAGGACAGCACCGGGGCGACACAGGCATCCGTCCCCTCCAGCAGCGCACACCATTCATCCCGGGGCTTCGTGCGGAACACCTCGGCCAACTTCGCTTTCAGCTCAGGCCAGCCGGCGGGGTCGTCCTGTGGCGGCAATGACGCGGCATCGAGACCGAGACGCACCAGCAGTTCGGCATAGAACTGCGGTTCGATCGCACCGACCGCAACGCTCTTGCCGTCGGCCGTCTCATAGGTGTCGTAGAAATGCGCACCGCCGTCGAGGAGGTTCACGCCACGCCGCTCGAGATCCCAGGCGCCGACTGCCTGCAGCCCGGGAAACATCCACATCATCTGGGCCACGCCATCGATCATCGCGGCGTCGACCACCTGGCCCTGACCCGAGCCCCGCGCCTCGAACAACGCGCAGACCACACCAAAGGCCAGCAGCATCCCGCCGCCGCCCATGTCGCCAAGGAGATTCAGCGGCACCGCCGGTTTCTCGTCCGGCCGACCGATCGCGTGCAGGGCACCGGCCAGCGCGATGTAGTTGATGTCGTGTCCGGCCGCCTTCGCCAGCGGGCCGTCCTGGCCCCAGCCGGTCATCCGTCCGTAGACCAGCCGGGGATTGCGCCCGTGGCAGACCTCCGGCCCGAACCCCAGCCGCTCGGCCACCCCGGGCCGATAACCCTCGAGCAGCACGTCGGCGGTGTCGAGCAGGCGCAGCAGCGCCTCGATGCCGCGGGGGTCTTTCAGGTTCAAGGCGATCGAGCGCTTGCCGCGGAAACTCACATCGCGCCGCTGCAACGGCGGCCGGCGGGCCGCGCGCTCCACACAGATCACCTCGGCGCCCATGTCGGCCAGCATCATGCCGGTCATCGGCGCCGGCCCCAGGCCGGCCAGTTCGACGACCCGTACGCCCTCGAGCGGACCGCTCATCGACGCCTCAGCGCGGTTCCATGCGGATCGCGCCGTCGAGGCGGATCACCGAGCCGTTGAGGTAGGCATTCTCGACGATCTGGCAGGCCAGGCGCGCATACTCGCCGGGCAGGCCCAGCCGCTTGGGAAACTGCACCATCTCGATCAGCGGATCGCGGACCTTGTCCGGCAGCCCGGCGAGCATCGGCGTGTCCATCAACCCCGGCGCAATCGTCATCATGCGGATACCGAGCGGCGCGAGATCGCGCGCCACCGGCAGGGTCATGCCGCAGATCCCGGCCTTCGCCGACGCATAGGCCACCTGCCCGACCTGGCCCTCGAAGGCCGCCACCGAGGCGGTGTTGATGATCACGCCCCGCTCACCTGCCTCGCCCTCGGGAGCATTGCGCGCCATGGCCTCAGCGGCCAGCCGGGCGACGTTGAAGGTGCCGATCAGGTTGAGGTTGATCACGAAGGCATAGCTGTCGAGCGCCAGGGGGCCGTCGCGGCCCAGGATCTTGCCGGCCGGCCCGCCGCCGGCGCAGTTCACGCACACGTGCAGCGCACCGAAACGCTCCACCGCCGTGGCCACCGCGGCGCTCACCGACGCTTCCGAGGTCACGTCGGCAGGCACGAAGAGCGCGGCCTGGCCGAGCTTCGCCACGGCCGCCTCGCCGGCATCGCTGTTGATGTCGGCGAGCAGCACCCGCGCGCCCGCGGCCACCAGCGCCTCAGCCGTGGCCAGGCCGAGCCCCGATGCACCGCCGGTGATCAGCGCAGTTTTCCCCTGAATATCCATGCTGTCTGTCTTCCTCTGCTCGTCGCTGATGCGTCAGCCGTTGGCCGCCCGCGCCTGTTCCTGTGCTGGAGCCGGTTTCGGCGCACGCTGGCGCGGATCCAGCCCCATGGAGCGGGCGATAATCTCGCGCATGATTTCCGAACTGCCGGCATAGATGCGCGAGATCCGGGCATTGACGAACAGCCGTGAGATTTCGTACTCGTCCATGTAGCCCGCGCCGCCATGCAGCTGCACGCACTCGTCGACCACCCGACCCTCAAGTTCCGAGGTGAACAGCTTGGCACGCGCCGCGACCTCGGCGGTGAGCTTGCCCTCGTTGTGCTCGACCACGCACTGATCGATGAACGCCTGCGCGACGTCGATCTGGGTACGCATGTCGGCCAGCTTGAAGCGGGTGTTCTGGAAGTCGGCGATACGCTGGCCGAAGGCCTTGCGTTCCTGCACGAACTCCAGGGTGATGTCGAGCGCCCGCTCCGCACTGGCCAGATACCCCACCGCCCCGAGCAGCCGTTCCTCGGCCAGAAACTGCATCAGGGCATAGAAGCCGCGGGTGGGGTCGCCCAGCACATTCTCCTTGGGCACGCGCACGTTGTTGAAGAACAGCTCGGCGGTATCCTGCGACTTCAGGCCCATCTTCTTGAGATTACGCCCACGCTCGAAGCCCTCCGTGCCGGCCTCGACCAGGAACAGCCCCAGACCATGGGGCTTGTCCGGCACGGTGCGCGCCGCCACCACGAACACATCGCCATTGATCCCGTTGGAGATGTAGGTCTTCGAGCCGTTCAACAGCCAGTGATCGCCGCAGTCCTCGGCGCGGCTGCGGATGCCGGCCACATCCGATCCCGCCCCCGGTTCGGTCATGGCAATGCCGAGGATCTTTCGGCCGGCCACCATGTCGGGCAGGAAGCGGGCCTTCTGCTCGTCGCTGCCGAGCTCGCCGATGTAGGGGCCGACGAGCCGGCTGTGCAGCGTGGCGAAGAACCCGGGGTCGCCGTGGTGGGCGTTCTCCTCGATGAGGATCTGCTCGTAGCGGAAGTCCTTCAGACCCTGACCGCCGTACTTTTCATCGGCCCAGATCATCAGCAGCCCATGCTCGCCGGCTTTCTCGAAGGCCTCGCGATCCACGATGCCCTGCTCATGCCAGCGATCACGATGCGGCCGGATTTCCGCCTGCAGAAAGCTGCGGACCGAATCCCGGAACATCTCGTGCTCCATCTCGAATATGCGTCGGCTCATCGTCGGACCTCCTCTACGCGCCCCCTGGCGCCTGCTGACTCAGCGTCCCTTGAACACCGCCTTGCGCTTCTCCAGGAAGGCACTGACGCCTTCCTGGCAGTCCTCGCTGTCGATGCACTCGGCCTGCAGTTCGGCCTCGTAATCGATGACATCCACAAAGCTCATCTGCGCGGCGCGGCGCATCGCCCGCTTGGTCAAGCCAAGCGCGATCGGGGCGCGCGCCGCGAGTTCGCGCGCCCAGCTCTGGGCCTCTTCCAGCAACTGCGCCGCCGGCACCACGCGATTGCACAGGCCGAGCTCCAGGCAGCGCGCCGCAGGGACGCGTTCGTTCTCGATGGCGATCTGGAAGGCGCGCTTGTAGCCGAGCTCACGCGGCAGCATCCAGTTGGCACCGCCATCGGGGATCAGCCCGATGTTGGAGAACGGCGAGAGCAGGAAGGCGTTTTCGGCCATCACCACAAGATCAGCGGCCAGGGCGTAGCTCAGGCCGATGCCGGCCGCGGAGCCGTGCACGGCGCTGATCACCGGCTTGTCCATCTCGGCGATGGCCACCAGGCTCGGCTTGTACTCCTCGCGCAGCTGGTGGCGCACTGTCGGGCCGTCGGGGAAGCCGGCCTTCAAGTCGGCGCCGGCGCTGAATACCCGGCCATGCGCGCCGAGCACGACGACGCGCACTTCAGGATCGCCGGCAGCCGCCGCCAGCGCCGCTGCAAGATCGGCGCGCAGCTGCGCATCGAACGAATTCATCGCATCCGGACGGTTCAGCATGAGAGTAGCCACGCCCTCGGCCACATCGTAGGTTACGGTCTGGTAGTCGGTCATCCCTGGATCTCCCTGGGTGTGGTGTGGTCCGGTCACTGCGAATGAAACGGCTCGCCACGCTTGGCGCGTTCCTTCAGCCACTTGGACGGCCGGAAGCGCTTGCCGTGGCGACGCGCCATGCGCTCGCACTCCTTGACGAATTTCTTGATCCCGATGGTATCGATGAACGACAGCGTCCCGCCGGTGTGCGGCGGAAAGCCCCAACCGAAGATCGAGCCGATATCGCCATCCTCGGCGCGGGTGACCACGCCCTCCTCCATGCAGCGGGCGGTTTCCAGCGCCTGGATGTAGAGCAGCCGCTTGGCGACATACTCAGGGTCCGGCTGCTCCTCGGCCAGCGGATACACTTCGGCCAGGCCTGGCCACAGGTGCTTGGGCGCATCGGCGGGATAGTCGTAGAACCCCTTGCCGAAGCGCTTGCCCTTGCGGTCGAGTTCCTCGACGAACTTGCGGATCACCGGCTCACCGGCCTGCGGCTCGTACTGCTCGCCAAGATCGGCGCGGGTCTGTTCGGCCACTTTCCAGCCCAGCTCCAGCGTCACCTCGTCGGTCACCGCCAGCGGTCCCACCGGCATGCCGGCGAACTTCGCGGCATTCTCGATCAGCGCCGGGCTCACGCCCTCGGCGAGCATGGCGATCCCCTCGTTGGTGAAGATGCCGAACACCCGGCTGGTGTAGAAGCCGCGGCTGTCGTTCACCACAATCGGTGTCTTGCGGATGGCGGCGACGTAATCGAGCGCCTGGGCGATGGTCGCCTCGGAGGTCTTCTCGCCGACGATCACCTCCACCAGCGGCATCTTGTCCACCGGCGAGAAGAAATGCAGCCCGATGAAGCGCTCCGGACGCCGGCTGGCTTCAGCCAGACCGGTGATGGGCAGCGTCGAGGTGTTGGACGCGAAAATGGCGTCCTCGCCCAGCACAGCCTCAGCCTTGGCCGTCACCTCGGCCTTGATGGCGCGGCTCTCGAACACCGCCTCGATCACCAGCTCGCAGCCCGCCAGCTCATCGTAGCTCGTGGTGGGATGGATGCGCGCGAGGATGGCGTCGGCCTTGTCGCGGGGCATCTTGCCGCGCTCCACCGCCTTGGCCAGCAGCTTCTCCGAGTACCCCTTGCCCTTGCGGGCCGCCTCTTCACTGGTGTCCAGCAGCACCACCTGCTGACCGGCCATCGCCGAGACATAGGCGATGCCCGCGCCCATCATGCCGGCACCGAGGATGCCGAGTTTCTGCACCCTCAGCTGTGGCACATCCGCCGGACGGTAAGCCAGCTTGTCGGCCTTCTGCTTGTTCACGAACAGGGTGCGCACCATGTTCTTCGCCACCGGGTCGGCGAGCAGCTTGGTGAAGTAGCGCGACTCGATCTTCAGCGCCGTGTCCATCGGCACGATCGTGCCCTCGAACACGCTGGAGAGGATCGCGATCGGCGCCGGATAGTTGTGGCGGGTTTCCTTGGCAACCATCGCCGCGCCGACCATGAAGGTCTGCGCGGCCCTGGGGTGCATTGCACCGGCACCGCCCGGCACCTTGAAGCCTTTCTTGTCCCAGGGTTGCTCGGCGTCCGGCGACTCGAGCAGCCACTGGCGTGCCGCGGCCACTTCCTCACCAGGCTCGACCACCCGGTGCACGATGCCCAGCTCGCCCGCCTTGGCCGGGGCCACGTGCTTGCCCTGGAGCATCAGCGGCAGCGAGGCCTCGATCCCGATCAGCCGTGGCAGACGCTGGGTACCGCCGGCCCCTGGCAGCAGCCCCACCTGGACTTCCGGGAGGCCGAGCACCGCTTTCGGCGCATTGGCCGCGACGCGGTAATGGCAGGCCAGGCAGATCTCCAGGCCGCCGCCGAGCGCCGTGCCGTTGATGGCCACGGCGAAGGGCTTGCCGCAGGTCTCCATGCGCCGGAGGATGAGGGAGAACCCGCGGGCCTGCTCGTAGGCCGCCGGCGCGTCCTCGCTGGCCAGTGCGAACAGCGCGCCGAAGCCCTTGAGGTCGGCGCCAGCCAGGAAACTGTCCTTGGCAGAGGTGATGAGCGCGCCGCGCACGCCGTCATCGCCGGCGATCCGCTCGATGGCCTGGGCGAGGTCGCTGGTGAACTGCGGCGTGAGCACGTTCATCGAGCGGTCTTTCAGGTCGATCGTGAGGGTGACGATGCCCTCGGCATCCTTCTGGTAATCGATGGTTTCAAACATGTCTTGGATTCCGTTGTGCTGTCGGTGAGGGCGCTCAGACGCGCTCGATGATCGTGGCCGTGCCCATGCCGGCGCCGACACAGAGGTTCACCAGCGCGGTGGACAGGTCGCGGCGCTCGAGCTCGTCGAGCACGGTACCGAGGATCATCGCGCCGGTGGCGCCGAGCGGATGGCCCATGGCGATCGCCCCGCCGTTGACGTTGATCTTGTCATGCGGCACATCGAGCTTGTGCATGAACAGCAGCACCACCGAGGCGAAGGCCTCGTTGAGCTCGAACAGATCGATGTCCTTCCTGGACATGCGGCAGCGCTTGAGCACCTTCTGCGCCGAGGGCGCCGGGCCGGTGAGCATGATCGTCGGCTCGGAGCCAATGGAGGCAAAGCCGACGATGCGCGCGCGCGGCTTGAGGCCCAGTTTGCGGCCGATCTTCTTGTTACCCACGAGCACGCCGGCGGCACCGTCGACGATGCCACTGGAGTTGCCGCCGGTGTGCACATGATGGATGCGCTCGACTTCCGGGTAGCGCTGCAACGCCACCGAATCGAACCCGAGCTCACCGGGCATCACGAAGGCCGGTTTCAGCTGGGCGAGATCCTCGACGGTGGTACCGGGGCGCATGTGCTCGTCGCGGTCGAGTACCACCGTGCCGAGCGAATCGCGCACCGGCAGGATGGACTTGCGGAACCAGCCCTTTTCCCAGGCGTGCGCGGCGCGCCGCTGGCTCTCGGCGGCATAGGCGTCGAGGTCATCGCGGGTGAAGCCGTATTTGGAGGCAATGAGATCGGCACCGATCCCCTGCGGGGCGAAGTAGGTGTGATAGGCGACCCAGGGGTCGGAGCCCCAGGCGCCGCCATCGGCGCCCATCGGCACGCGCGACATGCTCTCGATGCCACCGCCGATGGCCAGATCCGACATGCCGGACATGACCTGGGCTGCGGCCGTGTTGACGGCCTCCAGCCCCGAGGCGCAGAAACGATTGAGCTGCTTGCCAGGCACGTTCTCGGCGTAGCCGGCGTTGATCGCCGCCACCCGCGCGATGTTCGCGCCCTGCTCGCCCACGGGGGCCACACAGCCGAGCACCACGTCATCGAGCAGCGCGGTGTCGAGCTCGTTGCGCTCGCGCAGGGCGTGGAGCACCTGGGTGGTCAGTTCGACCGGCGTGACCTCGTGCAGCGCGCCGCTGGGGCGGCCCTTGCCGCGCGGGGTACGCACGTGGTCGTAAATGTAGGCCTCTGGCATGGTGGGCTCCTCTGTTGGCTCTGTCTGTACCTGGATGGATGCCTGGGTCGCCCTGGGGTCAGGACGCCTTGCGGGACGCGGGCGGGGCGAGACTGGCGCGCAGCATGCGCTTCAGGTCCTCGGCCACGCCCTGAAAATCGACGGTCTGCGGCGCGACCAGCCACTGGTAGGTCCAGCCGTAGATGAATGCGCAGAACAGCTCGGCCTGGCGCCGCGGATCGACGGCCGGATCGATCTCGCCGGCGGCGATGCCGGCGCGCACCCAGGCGGCCACATCGGCCCGCTGGCGCTCGAGCACCTCGGCCACGCGCTCGCGATAGCCGCTGTCCGGGCCGATGCTCTGGTAGAACAGGATATGCAACGCGCGCACATGCAGCGGGGATTCCTTGGCGAAGCGCGACCAGCTGTCGACGCAGGCACACAGGGCGGTGACGCCACTGCGTGCCCCCACATCGCGGGTGAATTCGCCCAGCCAACGCTGTGCCACCGCACGGATCACCGCGCGGAACAGGCCGGCCTTGGAGCCGAAGCGGTAGGTCGCCAGCCCGCGGCTGTAGCCCGCGCGCTCACCGATGTCCTTGAGGGTGGCTTTCTCGACGCCGCGCTCGACCACCAGCTCGATGGCCGCCTCGATCATGCGCCGATCCGACAGCGCCGCACGCTCGGCCTGGCTCAGGCCGGCGCGCGGGCTCGCGTGGGTGTCCGCAGACATTGTGTTCCCCCGGTGCCTGCGCCTCACCCGCTGGATGCGGGTGAGATACTTGTTAGTAGCAAGCAAGTGGCCAAGGATACGCCGGGATTCAATCCCGGGCAAGATCGACCGACGGCGTGACCCGCAACACCCGTCCACGGGGGCTGTCGGTCAGCAGATACAGCGCACCCTCCGGGCCGGTGCGCACATCGCGGAAGCGCTCGCCGAGGCCCTCGAACAGCCGCGCCTCGGCCACCGGTTGGCCAGCGTGGTCGAGCTCGACCCGGCGCACATGCCGCCCGGCCAGCGCCGCGACGAACAGCTGGCCCTGCCACTGCGGGAACAGCGCGCCGTCGTAGAAGCTCATGCCGGCCGGGGCGATCGAGGGCGTCCAGTCGATCAGCGGCGAGACCATCCCTTCGCGTTCGGTGTACGGCGTGATCATGGCGCCGGAATAGTCCACGCCATGGGTGATCACTGGCCAGCCGTAGTTCCGGCCCGGCTCGATGAGGTTGAGTTCATCCCCCCCGCGCGGGCCGTGCTCGTGGGCATAGACCCGCCCGCTGTCAGGGTCCCGGACAATGCCCTGGACGTTGCGGTGGCCGTAGCTCCAGATCTCCGGCAGTGCGCCTGGCTGATCGATGAAGGGATTGTCGGCTGGCACCGAGCCGTCGGGGTTGATGCGCACGATGGTGCCGAAGTGACTGTCCAGGGCCTGCGCCTGCTCGCGGTAGTTGAACCCATCCCCCAACGTGACCAGCAACGTGCCGTCGGGCAGGAACAGCATCCGACCGCCGTAATGCACCGGCGTGGTCTGACGCGGCCGGGCCTGGAACACCTCCTCGACGTCCACCAGCGCGCCCGCCTGCAGCCGACCGCGCACCACACGGGTCGCGTTGGCGCGGCGCTCGCCGCTGGCCAGCGACAGGTACAGCAGACCGCTGTCGGCAAAGTCCGGCGCCGGCAGCACCTCGAACAGTCCGGCCTGGCTGGCGACGAAGGCCTCCGGCACCCCACTCACGGGCTCGGGCAGCAACCTGCGCTCCTCGATGATCCGCAGGCGACCGGCACGCTCGGTGACCAGCATCCGGCCATCGGGCAGAAACGCCAGCGACCACGGATACTCCAGCCCCTCGGCCACCGTCTCGATCTGCCAGTCTTCCTCTGCCGACGCTGGGCACGGCAGTGCAAGCAGCAGCGGCAACACCGCGAGCAGCAGGCTTGGCAGGCGGAACGGCAACGAGACGCTGGACATGACGGGGCTCCTGATCGGGACATGACGCGGCGGCCGGACTCGGGCATAGTGCGCGCACGTGTCGTGACCCGGAGACTATCCCAGATGCGGAGCCTGCGCATCGTGCTGGCCTGGGGGGCCGCCAGCCTGCTCACCGCGGTGCTCGCCGCCCTGGTCGAAGCGCAGCGGGCCATGTCGGCACTGGCGGGCCTCGGGGTGAACATCGGCCTCCCGGAACGCCTGCAGGCCAGCCTGCACAACCTGGTCGCCTTCGCGCCCCTGTTTGCCCTGATCGCCGCCCTCGCCCTGCTGCTCGCACTGCCGGTCGGTGGCGCACTGGCGCGGCGGGCGCCGGCCTGGCGCGGCGCGCTGCATGCGCTGGCCGGCTTCACGGCGATCCTGGCGGCCCTCGGACTGATGGGCCTGGTCCTCCCGGTCACGCCGGTCAGCGCCGCCCGTGAACTCGCCGGCCTGCTGGCCCTGGCCGCCTGCGGCGGCGCCGGTGGCCTGCTGTTCGCCGTCCTCAGCCCGCCGCGCCCCCCGGAGTGACGCCGTGCCCGCCACCCCCATCGACATCCG
>RECU01000094.1 GCA_007693855.1 Gammaproteobacteria bacterium
TCGCCCTGATGCTCGGGGTCGGCGCGCTTGCCGCGCTCATTCCGGCCTGGACGGCGTACCGCACGGATATCGCCAGGACACTCTCGAGGAGTCGTTAGTGTTTAACATCTCACGAAAACTCTCACGGCCCAGGAATATATGAAGACCGCGGCAGCCTCTGAGCTGATTCCGGTCACCCTGCTGACCGGCTTCCTGGGCAGTGGCAAGACGACTGTGCTCAACCATCTGGTACGCCAGCCTGAGTTAGCTGATGCGCTGGTCATCATCAACGAGTTCGGTGAGATGGCACTTGATCACCTGCTGGTTGCCCACAGCACCGAAAATGTCCTGATGGAGATGAGCAGCGGCTGCCTGTGCTGCACCATCCGCGGTGATCTGGTGAAGACGCTTCGGGACATCACATGGCGCTTCTCGAGAAACGGCGAACGGCAGTTCCGCCGCGTCCTGATCGAAACGACAGGGCTTGCCGATCCGGCACCAATCATCCACACCTTGATGACTGATCGGCGCGTTGTCGCGAACTACCAACTCGATGGCATCGTGGCGACCGTTGACCTCACCACGGGGTCGACCACGCTCGACCGGCATGTCGAGGCGGTCAAGCAGGTGGCGATGGCGGATGCACTGCTGCTGACGAAGGGGGATATCGCTCCGGAGGGCAGCCGCGATGCGCTGGCCCAGCGGCTGAAGGGTCTCAACCCCGCCGCCCCTCGTTGGGCGATACGTCGCGGCGACATCCCGCCGGACAAGATATTGAATCTGGGTGTGTTCTGCCCACAGGGTAAGGTGTCTGCGGTCGAACGCTGGCTCAGGGAAGAGGCCCATGCCGATCAGGGCCGACACCTTCATCATGGTCATGCCCACCGGGGCGCTCACACGGATGAGGCGCATGCGCACCATGACGTCAATCGTCATGACGATCGCATTCGAGCTTTCTGTTTCTCCCTGGATGAGCCTATCCCGGAGCAGGGGCTGGTCAACTGGTTGGCGCAGCTGAAAGAGCTGCTGGGGAGCAATATCCTTCGGGTCAAGGGTATCCTGAACATCGTCGGATCAGCCCAACCGGTTGCCGTTCATGGCGTGCAGCACACCTTTCATGCGCCGATTCGACTTCCGGCATGGCCGAGTCAGGATCGCCGATCACGCGTGGTATTCATCACCCAGGACGTCGCTCGCGATGTGATCGAAGGGACTTTCAATACGCTCATGCAAACGTCGCCCGACGCCGGTGGGCGACTACCATGACCGCCGCGATCCACCTCCACAATACCCTCAGGGGCAGGAAGGAAGCGCTCGTCACCGAAACCCCGGAGCGGGTCACGATGTACGTCTGTGGGCCTACGGTGTACAACTACGCGCACATCGGCAATGCCCGGCCGGCCGTGGTGTTCGACGTGCTGTCTCGCCTGCTCCGTCACCACTACCCTGAGGTTGTCTATGCCCGGAATTTCACGGACGTCGATGACAAGATCAATGCGGCGGCGGCGGCTGCGGGTGTTCCCATCGACACGATTACCGCGCGCTACATCGATGCCTACCACCAGGACATGCGCGCGTTGGGCGTGCTGGCGCCCGATCTGGAGCCTCGGGTCACCGAGCACATCGCGGATATTATCGCGCTGACGGAGGAGTTGCTGGCCCGCGGTCACGCCTATGTGGCACAAGGCCATGTACTGTTCCACGTGCCATCCTATGCCGAATATGGGCGCCTTTCAGGGCGGCGCCCTGAGGACATGATCGCCGGTGCCCGGGTGGAAGTGGCCCCCTACAAGCGTGATCCACTGGACTTCGTACTCTGGAAGCCCTCGATCGCCGATCAGCCTGGATGGCACAGCCCCTGGGGGCAGGGCCGCCCCGGTTGGCACGTGGAGTGCTCGGCGATGATCGGGCGGCATCTGGGCCACACCATCGACATCCACGGTGGTGGCCAGGATCTGATTTTCCCGCACCACGAGAACGAGATCGCTCAAGGCACCTGCGCCCACGGGACGCTGTACTGCCGCACATGGGTGCACAACAGCTTCGTCACGGTAAACGGCCAGAAGATGTCGAAATCGCTCGGCAACGTACTCCTGGTGCGTGACCTGCTCGCGCACGCGCCCGGAGAGGCAATCCGCCTCGCCCTGCTGTCGACGCACTACCGGCGCCCTCTGGACTGGAACGCAGAGCGTCTGGCGAGTGCACGTCGGAGCCTGGCGCGGTTCTACACCAGCCTCGTGAACAATGCCGCGATTGGCGCTTCGTCTGACAGTGCTCCCGATGACACGGTGCTCAAGGCCCTGGAGAACGACCTGAACGTACCGGGTGCGCTGGCCGGACTGCATCGTTTACTCAAGGCGTTGGAAACAGCCGAAAGCATGTCCGAGCGCGCACAGGCGAAGGGTCGGCTGCTTGCGTCCGGCCGGCTACTTGGACTGCTGCAGCACCCACCCCGGGCCGCCCTGGAGGCACTGGAACCGAGCGCCCCGGCGTGCGCGGCGCCGTCACTGACCCCGGCCGCCATCGAGGCGCTGATCGCCGAGCGCGAGCAGGCCCGGCAGCGCGGCGACTTCGCGCATGCGGACGGGCTACGCGATGAGCTGGCCAGCGCTGGTGTGTTGCTCAAGGACACGCCAAAAGGCAGCACCTGGCGGCTCACCGAGTAGCCACGCGCGAGAGTTCCGGCTCAAAGTTTGTACCTCAGGGGTAGGCCCATGACCGATGCCGACGAGCACAGACAACGCCAGGAGCGCCGGCACGCCGACCTGCTCGTGCATGGCGCTACGGTACTCACGCCAAGTGGCGCGGAGCGCATCGACGTGGCCTGTTCGGCGGGCCGCATTGTTGCATTGGGTCGGCTGCACACGGCCTGGAGCGCCGATGTCACACTGAATGCCAGCGGCCTGCATGTGCTCCCGGGGGTCATCGACAGCCAGGTGCACTTCCGCGAGCCTGGGTTGACACACAAGGAAGACCTCGAAACGGGGACGCGTGGCGCGGTTCTGGGCGGCGTGACCGCTGTGTTCGAGATGCCAAATACCAACCCGCTCACTCTGAGCGCAGGCGACCTGCAGAGCAAGCTGGACGCGGCGCGAGAGCGTGCATGGTGCGACTACGCGTTCTACATCGGCGGCTCAGCGGCCAATGCCGAAAATCTAAGCACACTGGAAAATCTGCCTGGATGCGCGGGCGTCAAGGTATTCATGGGCAGTTCGTTTGGCGATCTGCTGGCGGACGATGAGGCCGTACTGCGGCGTATCCTGCGCCATGGCTGGCGGCGCATGGCGGTACATGCCGAGGATGAGAGCCGGTTACGTGAACGCAAAGCCATCGTCGACGCCAGCGGGGATGTGCGGGAGCATCCCCTCTGGCGTGACGTGCCCAGCGCGCTGATGGCCACGAAGCGCATCGTTCGCCTTGCCGGTGAAACCGGGCGCCGCTTGCATGTACTGCACGTCTCCACGGCTGAGGAGATGGCGTTTCTGGCTGATCACAAGCGTCGGGTCAGCGTGGAGGTTACCCCGCATCACCTCACACTGAGCGCCCCCGAATGCTATGAGCGCCTCGGCAGCCTCGCGCAGATGAACCCGCCGGTGCGGGAGCGGCATCATCAGGATGCGCTGTGGTGGGCAATCCGGAAGGGCGTGGTCGACGTGCTCGGTAGCGACCATGCGCCACATACTCTGGAGGAAAAGGGCAAGCCATACCCGCAGTCGCCGAGCGGCATGACGGGTGTGCAGACCTTGCTGCCGATCATGCTCGATCACGTCCACGCTGGACGGCTGAGCCTGCAGCGCCTGGTGGATCTTACCAGCAGTGGACCGGCCCGTATTTTCGGGATCGAAGGAAAAGGGCGCATTGCTTTGGGTTATGACGCGGATCTGACGCTGGTCGACTTGTGTGCCCGGCGTACTATTCGTAATGACTGGATCACGAGTCGTAGCGGCTGGACACCTTATGATGGCATCACAGTGACGGGCTGGCCGGTCCATACTGTTGTACGCGGTCACACCGTCGTTCGCGATGAGGTGCTGACGGACACGCAGGCTCGGGGTGAATGCCTGAGGTTCCTCGAAGCAAGACCAGCAGGCGGCGCCGGTGACGCCCCCGTATAGACAGCCGTCAGCCGGGGCCTGCTCTCGAAGTGCGAGCAACTCGACCTGTGCAGATGACGAGCACGCTATGGTGTCGTCTAGGCCGGGGGAGATCTCTTCTTTCCTTGCCTGGGGTGATTGGCGAACGAGGTTCGCCGGGGGGGCCAGGTAAAAACCTGGGAGGGATTGCGCGAGCTCAGCTCAAGCGCAGGCAACAAGTAGAGAACGTCCACCGGCCTTTAACGACGGCACACGGGGAGAAGTGAGCGCCCGATCCGCACAAAACTTGGGCGACGGAGGACTGCCAGGCCGAGCGGACGTGAGCGAACAGGTGAATGCCGCAGCAGCGAGAGGGCAGGGCGTAAGGCAAGCAGAAAACAGCACGATTCCAGGCGCGGTGCTTGAGTTCGCCTTAGGGAAGCCAGGATTCACTCGGTCTGCGGGCAGTCTCAATGAGGCGCTTCAGTCGAGCCTCCCGGAAGCTGAGCGTAGCCAGGCGCTGAATCTTGCGAGAGGGCAGTTGATGGCAGAGGTTGGAGCCGCAGGAGGGAATGCCTTCGAGATCGAACAAGTATACGAGGGTTTCAGGGGCGCAGGTCTCAGCGAAAGCGCGGCGACCGTCGCGACGTTCGGGGTCGTTGGGCCGCGCAAGGAAGGCGCCGAGGCGTTTACCGGACAGATGATCTTGGGCTCGATATTGGGCGGTGATTACCTCAGCGAGCGGGCGAGCCAGCGGGCTGGTCAAACAAGAGCAAGGAGTATCACCAGAGTGCTCCAAGGAGGGGGACGAGTGGTCGCAGGTACGGCGGGCGCGACGGCAATGGTGCCCGCGCTGGCGTTGGGAATCGGCGTAGCGGCAGCAGCAACAGCGATCCAGAGAGAGGGTAACTACAACGCCGGCCTGGAGGCGTTGCGCGATGCAGCAAAGGCGGAATTCGCGTTGGCTAATAGCAACAAACCGGAGCTGGTCAGTGCTTTCGCGACCGCGGTAGACCGAACACAAACCGGAGAGGAGCTTGTTGAACTGATCCAGACGCCGCAGTTCGCGATGTCGGACGACCAGCTGGACGCCATCGAGGGGCAGATGGCCGGGCCCGGGCTTGGAGATACGGATCGGTGGGGTGAGCGATTCAAAAACATCAGGTAGGATAGGCGTCAAGCTGCGATGTATGGGGAAGAGAGGGCAGCAGCATGACTATCCAGGACTTCATCGTAGGAATCGCAAAGTACATCGATTGGGTGCTCTATGCGGTCCTTGCGCTCGCATTCATCATAGCAATGATCAACGAAACGCCGGAGCAGGCAAGAAAACGTCGGGAAATGGTCAGGGAGGAAGAGGAAGAGAGGGTGGATAGTATGTGGGAGGATAGTCAAGAACTGGACGACCACATAAGGCGGCATTACGATGACGACTGAGGCATAGATCACGCGCGCAGGCGTGCTGAGTAAGGTACATCGAGATGTTGGAAAGAGCTTTGTCGTGATACGACAGAGCTTTTTTTTTGGGGTTTTGGTGGAAAAAGGACCTATCCGGAGGCATATACTGATTAAGCGCGATACACGGGGAGGGCATGGGCATGAGAGAAAAAGTACAGGCCAGCAATCAGAAGCGGCACTATCCGGTCGCCGTGAAGGATGTGTTGATTGACTCTGCGCTCGATGTGGTGCGACGACTCGACCGGGTGGCGATGGCGTTGTGCCTGGTCGCGGTCACGGGGCTTGGGCTGGAGAAGCTGATCGAGTCTGGAGCACATGCAGTCGTGGTGCTGTTCACGGCGGGGTTCGCCGGGACCCTGCTCATGCACGCCTGTATCGCGATCATAGTGGGAAAGGCACGGTTTCTGAGGCCCAGCAATACGACTATCAATACCGCCCAAGGAATCCTGCTGGTGACGACTGTCAGCGGCAGCATCTACGGTGCCGCATTGAGCGTCGCTTGGTTCGTGTTGCCCGAACATTCAGCGCTACTGCCGGGATTTTATTTCGGCGCGGACTGGAGAGGCTGGCATCTGCTCGCGTTCGCAGCGATGGCGACATTCGTGTTGTCGATCGTACTCACGTTCGGCTGGCCGCTAGCGGTATCCCGTGATCAGGCATACGCGGAAGCGGTCGGTGAAGTGGAGAGATACGGCGATCTGGAAATGCTGTATGACTCGAAGCAGTGGGCGGTGCACGTTGTTTTGCTGATGGCCGTTGCAGTGACTGTGCCCGTGTTGTGCATGCTGGTACCCGTTTGGTATGCGATGACGATTTCTCGTTTGTTCGAGCGAGTGTGGGACAACAGAGTGATGGCTAACCGGACGACGAACCAGGCATAAAAAAAACCCCTGTGACGCGGGTGCTCCAAAAAGGAGTGGCGTCACAGGGGTGTTTGCTTCAAGCAGAAGCAGCGGCAAGACGAAGAATAGCTTCGTCGCCATCATTGCCAAGCGGGAAGCGGCCCAGAATGGGTAGACGCTCGCGCTGGGAGACCAGTACAGCCTCCTGATGGTTGGCATACACACGAACGAAAACTTTCTTCGTCCGGGATCGAGCGATTTTTAACACTCGATGCTTCAAAGCGACTTCGGGCTCTGAAGCAGCAGACCAAACAGCCTCACCGAGGTGAGACGCAGCGGCAATGGCCTCCTCTGGTGAAGTGCCGAGAATTTCGGCGGCCTGGCAAGGGGTCGAGTAAGCCGTCCCGTTGATCAGGAGAGGTCCAGAGGGAGGTTGAGGTCCAGAGGGAGGTTTCTTCTCAGGGCGGGCTCGGAGGTTGGCAAAACGCGCAAGCAAAATAGGAAGCGCGTGTCGAATAGTTCCGAGAGCCATGAAAAGAAGAGCGATACCTGCAACGGCGGCAGCGGTCGCAGCGACACCCCACAAGGAGAGCGGAACAGGGTTGTAGTCCATTGTTAAGTCCTCCAGCAACGACGAGAGCACAGCAGCATGCCGACCAAAAAAACTTCGGAAAGCGCGGACTGTGCAGGGGTTTCTCGCAAAGGCGCGAGGTGGGTGGATACCCGGGGAAAAAATAGGCAAGGGGGACACAAAAGTGTCCCAAAGAGATCGAAAGATCTCTTCTTTCCTTGCCTGGGGTGATTGGCGAACAAGGTTCGCCGGGGGGGCCAGGTAAAAACCTGGGAGGGATTGCGCGAGCTCAGCTCAAGCGCAGGCAACAAGTGTTGCCGAGGGTTCCAGGTTAAATACCTGGAGCAGGGTCAGCACGAGCTCAGCTCAAGTGCTAGGCAACGAAAGTTGCCGGGATACTCTCCTCAGAGAGTGGCGCAGGTGGCGCAATACTGTCGCTAAGGACAGGTGGGTAGACAAAGAGCTACCCGAGAGTGAAGAGGTGCAAACACCGTCTTCAAAAAACCTTGGGTCCTTGGGACCTCGTTATCCCCAGTATACTCATCCGATCGCCAAAATCGACTTCCAGAGCAAACTTTTCTGAAAGGGACAGGGTCAGTCTACTGAATATGGCTGGGTCGCCAGCCATTCGCGATACCTATCACCGACAGCAGAAGGAGCAGCTAATACGGTCTCACGGCCATTGAACCGGCCAACGACATGAAACTGGGTCGGGTCCTCTGGAATCGGTGTGGTTACGAGCTCGAGTAGCGGAAAATCGGTCTCGGGGAGGTAGGGGCGCTGGATCGCCGCGAGGCGATCGCCGCAGTCGCGATAATCTACCCCAGGAGCGGAGACACTAGGCAAGCACTGCGCCTGGACGGATGAAATTGTTCTGTAACCCTCAAAAGGGTTCGCGAAGGCCACCACTGTGACAAGCTGATCTGGGAGATCTGGGTCCAGCACGTGAGGGCAGCGGAATTCCACTTGCTTTTTCACGCCACGCGCGTTTATTGGGATCACCCGGGAGTAAAGGGTCTCTGGGGTCCAGCGGTTCGCGTAACAGCGCCCGTGGCGGTTGTGAACGGCCGAAAAGACACGGAACGCCTGGTCCCAGGAGAAATCGAGATCCTCCGGGGTGGCCGGTTCGTCGCCGTGATCGACGAGATAGTAGTTCGTATTGGGTATGCCGGTAAGCTCCAAGCCAGCAACACGATAGCGTTCTCGAGCGATCTTGGTGCCATCGCCTTGGCCGAAAGACGTTGCAAGGCCGAACAGCGAAAGGCCGCTACCGGCGGTGAGATAGTCGAATATCGCAATCGGCACAGCCCCGTCGCCGACAGTCCCAGTGGAGGGAGTAGCCTCAGCGAAATCGACATCCTGCAGCTGCTCAAGAATAGTGTGCGCGAATACCAGGTTGACATGGTAAGGGATGTCGGCTTCCAGGCGCTCTCGTGGATAGGGACGAGTCGCAAGCTTCGACTCAAGCCGTTCCTCAAGCGTGGCGACCGGCGTGACCGAACAGCCGGAGAGGGCGACAGATGAGATCGCGATGGCGGAGGCCAGAGCGAGAGAGACTAGACGTAGAGACATGGCAGATCCTCCTACGGCTGAAAAACAGAATACCCGGATTTCCGGCGACGGCAA
This sequence comes from Gammaproteobacteria bacterium, assembly GCA_007693855.1. GTDB lineage: Bacteria > Pseudomonadota > Gammaproteobacteria > Steroidobacterales > PWYM01 > PWYM01. The sequence goes on from RECU01000094.1 coordinate 8,550, forward strand.
GCCCGCCATGAGGAACGTCCGGACATTTGCCCAGAACGGGTCCTAAGACCCACCTGTCTCCAGTTTACGGAGAAGCGGAAATCAGGCCTCCCGACTTCCCGGCCGGGGCGCGCGGGGTTACTCCGGCGCGAGCTCGCGCTCGGCGGCCACGGCGCGGCGGAAGTAGCCCTGGGTGTCGTACACGGGGGTGTTCTCCAAGACGGCCTTGGGGCGTGAGCCGGCCTGCATCTCGCCGCGTGGGCGAGGGGGCTTGAGCTGGGGCCAGGGGCGTTTGCGATCTCGCAGAAACAGCAACGGCAGCTCCGCGGTCATCCAGCGATAGGGGGCCTTTCGCACGCGCCGGCCGGCGGAGGCGGCGGCCTGTGGCACGATCACGGCGGCGCGCATGCGAAGCTGGGGCGCTTTGGGCCGGTAGAGGTATTCGCGCGCCGGGATACCGCTTGAGCGCATTGCCTCCACCTCCTCAAGGCGACCATGATCGAGCGACTGCGAATGATTTTCATCAAACTCGATTGCACTTGTTTGACGGATGTTAGACTGCAGAAAATTCTACATTTTATCAATTGAAAGCAGCGTCTTATGGGCTAACGGATTCGCCTCCTAAGCGGTAGGTCGCAGGTTCGAATCCTGCCCGGGGCGCCAACTCAATTGATGCCTGCGACAAAGCTCGCCTTATCGGTATCCGTTGAAGTTACAGCGCGAAGGCTGCCCGCAAAGTGCGAGTCGACGTGAATAAGCCGATGTCGTGCGGCTCGACGGCGCGCCGCGCTGCCCGTGCCATCGCCAGGAGCGCACGCTCCGCTACCAACTCATTCGGGAACACTAGCGCCAGCCCGAGGTGATGGCCGGGTGCTGGGCAAGGTCCGGCGCCACGAATACAGGCATCGCCAAGTGCCGCCGGGTGTGCGCGTCAGCCGGCGGGCCTTCGGGCGGAATTGGCGGTATCCGATTACTTCGGGGTATTGATCAACTGCGCAGGCGATGTGGACCCTCAGACATCATCCTGTCAGCGTTTGCGCCGCTACTTCAAGCTTCCGCGATAAGCGACGCCAGATCGCCCACGCCGATCACCTCGATGCCTTCGCCCTTGGGGTATCGATCCTCCCCGGAGTACACGCAGAAGACGCGCTCGGGTTTAAGGTCTTCACGCGCGTGGTGAAAGCCCTTTTGCAACTTCGGCGCGAGGCCTCGCTTGATTTCTACCGCCCACAGCCTGCCAGCGGCCATTTCCAGAATCAGGTCTATTTCAGCGCCGGCGGCGGTTCGATAAAAGCTTGCCTTCACTCGCTCCGGTGCCGCGGCCAACAGGTTTTCAAGTACGAACCCTTCCCAGCTTCCGCCAGCGACCGGGTGACCCAGCACTGCCTCGCGGGTATCGAGGCCCAGCAGTGTGTGAACGATGCCGCTGTCGCGCACAAAGACCTTTGGCGATTTCACGAGGCGCTTGCCGACATTGGCGTGGAAGGGAGGCAGGCGGCGCACCAGCAGCAAATCGACCAGCAGGTCGAGATAGCGGGCGACCGTCTTGCCATCGACGCCGAGACCGCGGGCGAGCTGCGCCGCGTTCAGTGTGCCGCTCTGCACATGGGCGAGCATTGTCCAGAATCGGCGCAGGGTTTCCGCCGGCACGCGCGGCCCGAGCTGCGGGATGTCGCGTTCCAGGTACGTGCGGATGAAGTTCTCCCGCCAGACCGCGCTGGCTTCGTCGCTATCGGCAAGAAAACTGTCGGGGAATCCGCCTCTGATCCAGAGTGTATCGCGCGCGTCGTCATCAACTTCGAGCAGGCTGAACGGTGCCAGCTCGACATAGGCGATGCGACCGGCGAGGGATTCGCCCGACTGCTTGAGCAGGTCGATCGACGCCGAGCCCAGTAACAGGAAGCGGCCTGCCCTGATATCTCGCCGTCGGCCCTTGTCGATCAGACCGCGCAGCGTCTGGAACAACTCCGGCATCCGCTGGACTTCGTCCAGAATCACCAGTTTGTCTTCATGGCCGGACAGGTAGAGCGCGGCATCGTTCAGCTTCTGTCTATCTGCGGCATCCTCAAGGTCGAGATACACGCTCGGGCGATCTTCGGCGATAAGCTCGGCCAGCGTGGTCTTGCCTACCTGGCGCGGCCCGAGAAGGGCCACCGCCGGAAACTGGTCAAGGCGGGCACGGACGAGCTGCGACTTTTGGCGGGCTAACATCCTTGTAATTATGGCGAGACGCGCCAGATTTGCAAGGACGTTTCAGGATGGGGCGAGGAGAAGGCACGAAGCTCCTCGATCGTAGTGTCAACAATCTTTCGCACTTTCTCTGAAGACGGTGACTCCGTCTGATCGT
>RECU01000043.1 GCA_007693855.1 Gammaproteobacteria bacterium
AATAACGGCGCGCCGGTTCCGGCAGATCGGCCACCCGCTCGGGGGTGAACCGCTCAGGATGCTGCGGCTGCAGCGAAGCCAGTCGCTGCCACTCGATACGATCTGCGCGGCGGTCCAGCGCCAGCAGCACGGCCATGGCCAGGACGCCAAGAACCAGCGCGAGGAGAATTCCGATTACAAATCTCACCGTGGATTCCACCGCGCTGGACCCGTGGACACAGCGTCTTTGTCCGCGTGCGTCAGGCCGCCCGACTTGCCGCGAGGCCGTGCACTGGTTGGGGCCATCGGAGCATAGCACCGAGTGGGAATTCGCAGGAGGGTGTCGGGCGCGGATATCCAGCAACGTCCGGACTTTCACTGTGCGGTGGCGAACGGTACGCCGGCGCCCACCACCGTAGCCTCGATCTCTATCTTTCCTGCGTCGACAGACGCCTGCTGGAGCGCGATGATGACGAGTAAATTCATAATTGGCCTGGTGCTGCTGGCCATTGGACTGCTGCTGTTTTTCCTGGGCTACCAGTCCTCCCAGGGCCTCGATGATCAGGTCACCGAGGCTCTCACGGGCGAATACACGGACAGCACGGTCTGGTACTGGGTGCTCGGCGCCATCAGCAGTGCCGCCGGCGTGGCCATGCTGCTGCTTGGACGCAAGTAACCAGGCAGGATCGGCGCCGGCACCTTACGGCGCGGTCAGCAGGCCTGCGACCGGCGAATCAGCCGCACCGTCAGTGCCCCGAACAGCGACAGCAGCCCGGCGAACGCGAACCATGGCAGCGGACTGGCCGTCGCCGGCAGCACATCTGCGCGCGGCTGCGTCGCAGCGGTCCTGACCGGCGCCGGTGAGGTCGCCGCCGGGGTCGACGGCGCTCGACGGACGATCGCGATCTCCTCGAGAGGCGCGCCGGGCTGACTCACGAAGCCATACTGGCCTTCGGGGACATACAGGTTGACCACCTGGTCACGGCGCAGCTGTGCGAAGGGCACGGCGCGGTTATCGATATAGGCGACCTGGCCCGTGGCAGGCTCGAGCACCACGTTTTCGATCGGACGATTGCGGCTGTCACGGATGCTGAACAGGACATTGCCGTCCGCCTCGACACGGGTGAAAGCCGCCTGGAAGCGCGCCCAGTTTTGCTCACGGACGACAACCACCTCCTGGCACGCCTCGATCAGTCGCGGGTGGTTGGTGATCATGTCCTGGTTCCAGTCCACGTCGGCGCAGCTTCTGGCCTGGGTGCGTTCCCTGGGAAACGGCTGTTGCTGGGCGTCGGCCACGCTGAGCACTGAGGTGCCCAGGATCAATGCCGTCAGGGTCATGCAGTGAAAAGCTTTCATAGGTCGTCCTCTGATTAAATCAATACGCTCGCCACAACGGCGCGCACGATGTAGCGTTGTGGCGCGCTACCGATGAAATTGAACGGATAGCAGGTGACCAGCGTCAGCACGGCCTCGCCCGTGTCATCGAGGACATGGATGTCGCGTGGGTTTACGACCTGCAGCTCGGTGATCCGATAAACCAGTACCTGGTCGGGGGTGCCCAACTCGATCAGGTCGCCCACAGCCACGTCTTTCAGGCTGCGGAAATGACTGTCGCGATGGGCGGCGATGCCCACGTTTCCCGTGCTGCCCGGAAACGCTGTCCCCTCCACCAGTCCCGCACCTCGCCGGAGCACGTACTCCGTGGTGCCGAGAAAAACCGGTACTTCCAGTCCAACCCCGGGAATACGCAGCACTGCGATGACCGTATCGGCGGGCGGCGGCTCTTCGGGGTCGGTGTCCGGCCCGGACGCGTCTGGTTCGCCAGCCTGCGGCTCGATCATCCAGCCGGAAGGGATGAGTGCCTGTCCCTCGGTGAATGCGCCAAGGCTTTGCCGTGAGAGCTGTTCGCCATGGTGGTGACCGCCCAGGTAGACGCTGATGAGCGTCGTGCCAAGCAGCCACAGCAGGAGTTCACAAGTCTTCATGGTCTCGGGTTGCAGCCTACTGAATCGTGTGGACGTGGAATCACAGGGTGCGATATCTGCGCATCGGCCTCTGTACGCGAGCGCGCATAGCGGGACGCTGCAGCACAGCCTGTGCCCTGCGTGGCAAAGACGCTGTGGTATTCTGGTTTACCGAAAGGACGGAGAACGCAGCGATGAGTCAGCATGCGGAAGAGACCTCTGTCACCGAGCGCAGAAGCGGTGCCCGCGGCCGGAAAGCCGTCGGCGCGGCACCAAATCCTGAGCAGAATCAACTCCTGGCGGCCTTGCCGCAGGATGTGCGCGACCGAATCTTCTCCTCTCTTGAACTCTTCCCGCTGCCATTGGGGAAGTGTCTGTATGAATCCGGTGACGAGCTCTCGCACGTCTACTTTCCGACCGATTCGATCGTCTCCCTGCTGTATGTCATGGAGGATGGGGCGTCTGCCGAGATCTCGGTAGTCGGTAACGAGGGCGTGGTGGGTGTCTCGCTGTTCATGGGTGGAGGCAGCACGCCAAGCCGCGCTGTCGTCCAGAGCGGCGGTCAGTCCTATCGACTGCCGGCCCGGCTGGTCAGACAGGAGTTCGACCGGCACGGTGATCTGCTGGTGGTCATGCTGCGCTACACCCAGGCGCTGATCACACAGATGGCACAGACGGCGGTGTGCAACCGGCATCACACGATAGATCAGCAGCTGTGTCGCTGGCTGTTGATGTCGCTGGATCGTCTGCCGGGTAACACCCTGGTGATGACGCAGGAGCTGATTGCCAACATGCTCGGGGTACGCCGAGAAGGGGTGACCGAGGCCGCGGGCCGCTTGCAGCGGCTTGGCGTGATCACCTATCGGCGGGGACACATCACCGTGCTCGACCGGCCGACTCTCGAGAAGCTCACCTGCGAGTGCTACGAGGTGGTCAAGCGCGAGACCGACCGGCTGGTGCCCTATGGCAGGAACACACGCGCCGCCCCCCCCGTTGAATCAAAAAAAACCCCCGACCTCGTTCGGTCGGGGGCTCAAACTGCCGATCATCAGGGGGGTGATGATGGGAGGGGCAGACGGGTTTAATCCTGCATAAGTCAGTTGGACCGTGCGCTGCTGGCCACGTTGGAGATCACCACTTCCACGCGACGGTTCTGCTGCCGACCGGTGGCGGTATCGTTGCCGGCCACCGGCGACCCCTGGCCCAGGCCTGACGTGGCCAGGCGATCGGCACTCACGCCCTGTCGCACCAGGTAAGCCTTGACCGAGTCGGCCCGGCGCTGCGAGAGCAGGAAGTTCGATGACTCGCTGCCAACACTGTCGGTGTGGCCTTCAATCAGCACGGTGCGATCCGGATACTCCTGGAGGAAGTTCGCGAGCTTGTTCAGGTTCGGGCCTGCGCCGCCCGTAAGCTCGGCGCTCCCGGTGGCGAACAGCAGATCACCCAGTGTCACGACGAGACCATGATCGGTCTCCCTGGCGTTGAGCTCATCAATTTGCCGCTGTAGGGCAAGCATGTCCTGCCGCGCGGCGTCGGCACCCATCCGCGCGCTCTCCGCGTCGGCGCGCGCCGAGCGGGCATCGAGTCTTGCCCGGTCGGCCTCCATGGTGCGGGCCTCGAGGCGGGCGCGCTCACTCTGCTCGCTCAACGCCTGACGCTGGTCCTGGTAAAGACGGCTCTGCGCCCGGGCCCTGGCGATATCGACCTTGTGATCGGCCACGAGGACGAGATGACGGGCGTACGCCGTGTCCTTGCGCGGCTCCTCGGCCGCAGCCACGGCTGTTGCTGCGTCGCGGATTTCGACCGGGGCGAGATTAGCCAGCTGCGCCTCCGACTGCAGCGCGACCAGCTTGGTCCGGGCGGTGTCTGCGCCCTCTGGTGCCATCAGCGGCGTGGCGCAGGCGGAGATGAGCAGGACGCCAGTGGCCAGGAGGATACCCTTGCTGGCACTACCGATCTGTATGTTCATTGCGGGGCTCCTCTGGAACGATTCATTTCGGATCTCAAGGTGTCGAGACTCCGTTGCATCTCGTCATTGACCGCCTTGGCCTTGATCTCCTCGGCCTGGGCATAGGCGAGTTCGGCATGTACCCGCGATTCGATGGCCAGGAACTCTGCTTCGCGCATCTGCTGGTTCTGCACCGCGGTGCGCGCCGCCCTGAGCTTTTCACGCGACTGGGTCAGCTCCGCGGAAGCGTAATCCGCGACCCGCGACTGCTCGGCATTCGTGATGGCGGATTCTGCCGCCTGCAGTGCCTGGGTGGGCGGTGGCGGCACGGTGGCGCATGCGCCAAGCGACACAACCGCGACGGCAGCGGCGACGAGCAAGGGCGCACCGCCGATTCCCCGCTTCGCAATGGCCTGAACTGGACGGAACATCTTGCCTCTCCTGTGTGAGGGTCACCGGTGCAAGGCTGCACCGGACTTGCTCACAGGATGGCGGATCTGCGCGCGTGCCTCTGTTCGCTGGCGTACACACCCCGCATCCTGCCGCGCCGGCGGGATGCGCGAGGGGTTAGCGTGCGTCCGGGTCCTTGCGCAGCGCGGCTTCGAGCGCCTTGGTCGCCGTGATATCGACCAGCGTGATCACCAGCCCGTCGATGACGTTGTCCAGGCGACGATAGGGCATGATCCGCACGGAGAACCATTGGTCATCATTGGCGGTGATCTGTTTCTCCGTCGGGACCAGCGTACGCAGGGTGGTCAATGCGTCGTCATGCATTTCCGGGTATTGCAGGCTGGTGGTCAGATCGGTGAGCGGCCGGCCAACGTCACTTTCGCGCAGATTGATGATGCTGGCAGCGCGATCCGTATAGCGCCGGACATTCAGGTCCTGGTCGAGAAACAGGATGGCAATCTCGATACTGTTGAGCACATTGGTCATGTCGCTCTGCGCGAGGGCGAGGTCATCGAGTTTGGACTGCAGCTCGTTGTTGATCGTCTGCAGCTCCTCGTTCATCGATTGCATCTCTTCTTTCGAGGTGGTCAGTTCTTCGTTGGTCGACTGCAACTCCTCGTTGGTCGACTGCAGCTCTTCGTTGGTCGACTGCAGCTCTTCGCGTGATGCCCGTGCCTGTTCGCGAAGCCGCAGGATCTCCTGCTCATAATGACGGGGTGGGGCGGCCTGGTCAGTGTGGCCAGCCGCCTGCGTCCGGCCCGCCCCGCCCTGGGCTTGCGCCGTTGCCGGTACATCGCGGAAGACGATCATGACCATGCTCTTCAACGGCGCGGGCTTCTCCAGGGCCTGGACGGTGACATCCACCAGGACCTCACCCTCGGGCGATTGCAGGGACAGACAGGGCAGTTCGATCGGTGTCGACTGGAGCTGGGCCTGGCGAAGCGCATCGGCGACCGGTACCCGCAGGCCTTCACGGGCCATGACGTGGATGTTCCAGTTGGCCCGCCCGGCCGCGGGCTCCAGGTATTTTCCAGTGCGCCCGCTGATATAGACGATGTCACCCTCGGCGTTGACCACCACGGCCGCGGGTGAGTAGACCTGCAGCAGCAGCTCATCAGCGGCCGTCTGCAGCGCATCCGGTGCAGGGTCGGTTGGGTTGGAGGGCTGCACGGAGAACTCCTTGCTCATGCTCGAAAGCGGTGGAAACGCCCGCAACAGGAACCCCGGGCCGCCGATGGAGACGGTGTCCTGGCGCAGATACAGGCGCAGCTTCGGATCGATCGGTGCAAACAGCTGGCTGAAGCGACCGACGGTTTCCGACGTGCCCAGCAGCAGGACACCGCCTGGCCGCAGGCTGTAGTGAAACAGGGGTATCAGCCGGCGCTGCAATGCCGGGTCGAAATAGATCAGCAGGTTCCGGCACAGCAACAGGTCGAGCCGGGTAAAGGGCGGGTCCAGGATGACATCGTGCTGGGCGAACAACACCATGTCGCGGATACGCTCGTTGACCCGATAGCCGTTGTCGTGTCGCGTGAAAAAGCGCTCCAGGCGTTCGGCGGAAACGCTGCTGCTGATCGACAGGGGATAGCTGCCACGGCGTGCGGCGGCGATGGCATCGGGGCTGAGATCCGAGGCGAAGATCTGCAGCGTCACTCCCGGGTCGCCGGGGTTCGCCGCTTTCGCCTCGCTGAAGGTCATGGCCAGCGAGTAGGCCTCTTCACCGGTGGAGCAGCCGATCACCCAGGCCCGCAGCGTGTGCTCTGTTGGGGAGCGGGCCAGCAGGTCTGGCAGGGTCTGCTCGCGCAGCATCTGCCACACGGCAGGGTCACGGAAAAAGCTGGTGACACCGATCAGCAGCTCCTTGAACAGCAGATCGATCTCCGCCGGGTTGGCGGCCAGGAACTCCGCATAGCGGGCGTAGTCGGGAAGACCGTGGATGCTGATCCGGCGCTCGATGCGCCGACGCAGCGTGCTCTGCTTGTAGAGCGCGAACTCGTGACGGGTTCTTTCATGGAGCAGCGTCAGGATCTGCTGGAGCGCGTCAGCCTCCAGAACGCCTGGCGCCGTCGCGGGGGTTGCCGGGGTGGGGGTGTCTTCGGTGAGTGGCACACCGGCACAGGCGATCAGGCGCACCGCCAGTTCGGCGGGCGGGGCGATGACATCGGCACAGCCGGCGGCAATCACACTGCGTGGCATGGAGTCGAACTGGGCGGTGTCCGGGGTCTGCGCGCCCGTGAGCCCACCGACCGCCTTGATGGCCTGCGCGCCCAGGGTGCCATCCGAGCCCATGCCGGAGAGGACCACGGCAATGGCGCGTTCCCCCTGGGCACTGGCCAGGGAGGAAAACAGCACGTTCACCGGCAGACGAAAGCCGCGTGGCTGCGCCGGCGGGGCCAGTCGCAGGGTGCCGTCGGCGATGGTCAATTCAGCGTTGGGTGGGATGACGTAGACGCAATCCGGCTCGATCTGCATCCCCTGCTCGGCGGCGTGCACCGGCATCGGGGTGATGCGTTGAAGTAGTTCCGGCAGCAAGGCCTTGTGGGTGGGATCGAGATGCTGCACCACCACGTACGCCAGGCCACTCCTGGGCGGAACATGGCCGAGGAACAGCTCCAGGGCCGGCAGCCCCCCTGCAGACGCTCCGATCCCCACCACGCGGGTGTGGGGGGCTGCGCCTGCGGAAGACGGCATGCCGCCGCTCACCCCTGCTGCAGGCGGCCCTGGTCGGACATGATCAGCAGGATGGCCTCGGCGCTGGGGGCGATACGCGCGGCGACCTGCAGGATGACGATACTGCCGTCGGTTGGCTCGGCGCGCAGCTGACAGTGGGCATGCTCTGCGCCGTCGCGCAGCCGCTGCATGAGCCCGGCGAATGCCAGGTCGCCGCCGCTACCCAGCAGGCTCGCCAGGGGACGTCCGCTCATCTGCATCGCCTCCGTGCCCAGCAGCCTTGCCGCCTCCGCATTGGCCTCCAGGATCCGCCCCTGCAGGTTCAGGACCAGGTAGCCGACCGGCGCGGAGTCGAACAGCGCCTGGTAACGTGCCAGCGTATCGCCGAAATCGCGCTCGTTCGTCTCCAGCTGTTCATGCTGGAGATCGAGTTCCACCTGGTGTGCCTGCAGTTCGTGCAGCAGCTTGAGGGCATCCGCCGCACTGGCGGGCTCACTGGCCAGCCGATAGAGCAGCATGAGTGCGTCGGGCCCCAACGCCGGACCGAGCATGGGTGGCGCGCCACCCTGTTTGAGCAGCGTCTCCGCAGCCAGGCGAAGTTCCTCGCGGCGTGCTGCCGTGATCACAGGTGTGGTGGACATTGGGTTGGCGCTTCCTTCGCTATTTCAGGTGTCCGGGCATGGTATCCCAAGGCCACCACATCCTACGCGGCCCTGCTGACGATGTCGCTCATCGATTGCGGCGGCGCCGGCGCACGACGATGGCACCGAGCATGCCTGCGCTCAGCAACACCAGGGCGCCGGGTGCCGGAACGGCATGCGGCGTGACCTGCGGCGCTGTCTGGGGTGCCGCTTGCGTGGTCAGCGGGTGATCGCGTCGCATCGGGGTCGCCGGCGTCGCATGTGCGCCCGTCGCGTCTCTGTTGAACCGGGCGTTCGGATGGGCCCGGCTGGCAGCCATGTGCAGGCCGTGACTGTTGGGGGAGATCTCATGGGCATCCATGACTATCGGTGCCGCTTGCGCGCCAGGTGCGAGCAGCAACATCCCTGATGCCAGCGCAGTGATCGAGAGTATCTTGTACATGTGGTGTTCTCCAGTTGATCCAAGCGACCCCCGGAGTGTAGGCCGAGACGTGGATGGCGGTCGGTGGGCTAGCGTACAGATCTCCATCGTCGTTCCAAAGAAGATGGTCGTTACCCGCCGACGTGCCAGGGCGGCCAGACGATACCCAGATTGGAGAACGCCATGCTGTTTACCATCGCCGTCATCCTGCTGATCATGTGGGCCCTGGGGCTGGTCTCCGGGACGACCATCGGCGGGTTCATTCACCTGTTGCTGGTGCTCGCAGTCATTGTGGTGCTGATCCAGCTGATCAGCGGCCGTCGCGTCGTCTAGTGAGCCGCCCATGGCAGCGCATGCGCCAAAACCGAATGGCAAGACGACTACGGCCCCAGAGGGCGGCCGTGCGGTGACAGCGGACCAGGGCGGCGAGTCGCCGGCCGATCTGCTGGACGTGGCGCTCGCCCGTCGCCTCTGTGAATCATCCCCACTCGGGATCTTCCTCGCCGATGCTGCTGGGCTGTGTATCTACGCCAATGCCGCCTGCGAGAAGATCACCGGGCTGACTCTCAGCCAGATGCGCGCCAGACCGTGGGATGAGTGGCTGCACCCGGAGGATCGGCTGCACAGTTCGAGGCTCTGGCTGGAGACTGTTCGTGAAGATCGCCCGTTACAGAGGGAGGTACGGATCTGCAGGCCGGACTCCTCTATCGCGTGGGTGCGGCTTCACGCCACCAGGGTTCGTGGCGAGTCTGATACATCTCAAGGCAGCGTCTGTCTGCTGATGGTCGAGGACGTGACCGCGCGTAAAGCGGCCGAAGGCTCGTTGCAGGCAACCGAGGAGACGCTGTTCCAGGAAAAGGAACGCGCTCAGGTGACCTTGGCGTCCATCGGCGATGCAGTGCTGGTCACCGATATGGCGAACCGGGTCACCTATCTGAATCCTGAAGCGGAGCGTCTGACCGGGTGGTCCGGTGACGCCGCTGTCGGACGCCCGCTCGATGAAGTGTTCAGAATCCTTGATGGCGATACGCTGGAGGCCGCTCGAAACCCTGCGCAGAAGGCGATCGAGGCCGGCAGGACTGTCGGTCTCGAGCTGGGCTGTCTGCTGGTTCGTCGTGACGGCTCCACGCTGCCGATCGAGGATTCCGCAGCACCGGTGAAAAACCGCGATGGCAGTCTGGCGGGTGCGGTCGTCGTGTTTCACGATGCCGCCCGCTGTGTCGCCATCGCCGAGCGCAATGCTCACCTTGCCATGCATGACCCGCTCACCGGACTGGCCAATACTGCGCTGCTGACCGAACGTCTCACCCAGGGGACCGCACTGGCGCGTCGGCACCGCAGCCGGATCGGGTTGCTGTTCATCGACCTCGACGGGTTCAAACAGGTGAACGACACGTATGGCCACCTGGCTGGGGATGAACTGCTGAAAGCTGTCGCGAGCCGTCTGCAAGGCTGTGTGCGGGCCATCGATACGGTGTGCCGGCGCGGTGGCGATGAGTTCGTGATCATGCTCGCTGCGCTCGAGCGTCGCCAGGATGCCGGTTATGTGGCCGAGAAAGTCCTGGGGAGGCTTCGCGATCCGTTTACTGTTGGCGACAAGGACATACGACTCAGCGCCAGTATCGGGATCAGCGTCTACCCGGAGAATGGCGAGGACGCCGAGGCGCTCCTGTGCGCCGCTGACACGGCGATGTATCACGCCAAGGAAAGCGCGCAGGGGAGTTTCGTATTCGCCCGGCCACCGCCTGCGCCTGTGATCAGCAGTGTCGTCATGCGCAGTCCAGCGAAGAAGCGTCCCAGACACGTCCGCGCGACCGGGCCCTCGGCGACTGACCGAACGGTGCGTGGCTAGTGCACACAGCGCCCTGTCGCACCACGAGAAGACAGATGACGCGTCATCGGGCACTTGTCGTCGCTGCACTCGTCACGGGCCTGGTGGCCTGCGCCACGAACCCGGTCACGGGGGATCGCGAGCTCGCCCTGGTCTCTGAAAGCCAGGAGATCCAGATCGGTCGGCAGGTGGCCGAGGGTGCCGCGCAGCAACTTGGACTGGTCGAGGATGACGCGCTCCAGGCCTATGTGCAGCGCCTGGGCCTCAAGCTCGCGCAGACATCTGAACGCCCTGAACTGCCCTGGCGCTTCAGCGTCGCCGACGATCCGACCCCCAATGCCTTTGCCGCGCCGGGTGGCTTCATCTTCATTACCCGCGGCATGCTTGCGCTGCTGCGGAACGAAGCGGAGCTTGTCAGCGTGCTCGGCCACGAAATCGGCCACGTCACGGCGCGTCATTCAGTGGCGATGATGAGTCGTGCGCAGCTCGCGCAGCTGGGCCTGGGCATCGGGTCGATCATCAGCCCGACGGTCGCCCAGTTCGGCGACCTCGCCGCGGGCGGGCTGCAGTTGCTGTTTCTGCGCTACGGACGCGATGCCGAGCGCCAGGCCGATGAGCTTGGCTACCGGTACGCGCTGGCGCACGGCTATGACGTCCGCGAGATGACCAACGTCTTTGTCGCCCTGCAGCAGTCCGCCCGATTGGCCGGTCAGAGCCCGGTGCCCAGCTGGCTGTCGACCCATCCCTATCCCGAGGAGCGGATCCGGCGCATCGCACAGGCGCTGACCGATCTGCCTCCGGCGGTCGAACCGCGACGCATCGGTGAAGCCGACTACCTGGCGCGGATCGACGGACTCGCATATGGGGAGGATCCGCGGAAGGGCTACTTCGAAGCCAATCGCTTCCTGCATCCGGAGCTGGCCTTCCGGCTGGACTTCCCGCGCGACTGGCGCACCCAGAATTTCGCCCAGGCCGTGGTCGCCGGCAGCCCCCGGGAAGATGCGCTGATCCAGCTGATGCTGGTGCCCGGGACCCTACAGGAGGCCACCGAACGGTTCTTCGGCCAGGAGGGCCTGACGGCAGGACGGATCCGCTCGCAGAGGGTCAACGGTTTACCTGCGATCAGTGGTGCCTTTCAGGCGCAGACCGCGCAGGCGGTGCTGGGGGGGGTGGCGACCTTCGTTTCACTGGAAGGACGTACCTACCGGATCCTGGGCTATTCGCCCGCGGCGCAGTTCCGCGGCTATGAGGCGACGTTTCGCGCGGTCGGCAGCAGCTTCGCCCGCCTGACCGATGCCAGCGCACTGGCGCGCCAGCCCCAGCGTCTGGCCATCATCAGGGTGCCGCGGGCCATGACGGTCGCCGAGTTCAACCGGCTCCACCCGTCGGCCATCCCCATCGAAGAGCTCGCCCTGATCAACCAGCAGCCAGGCGCCGAGGCGGTGATGCCGGCGGGCTTCCTGGCCAAACAAGTCGTTGGCGAGTGAGCGCGCCTCCCCCCGGCTAGGGATGCGCTGACGCGCCGCTTCCCTGGCGGGGAATCGGTGCCCCTGCGACCAATCTCGGCACCGCCGCGAGCAGGGTGCGCGTGTACTCCTCCTGCGGGGCCCGCAGCACCTCTTCGGTGCGGCCACTCTCCACCAGCCGTCCGGCCTGCATGACGGCCATCCGATCAGCCAGGTATTCCACCACGCCCATGTTGTGCGTGATGAACAGCATCCCCAGGCCTTCCTCGTCGACCAGCCGGCGCAACAGCCTGAGAATGCCGGCCTGCACGGAGACGTCCAACGCGGAGGTGATCTCGTCGCACATGATGAAGCGCGGCTCGAGCACCAATGCCCGCGCGATCGCCAGTCGCTGGCGCTGGCCCCCCGAAAACTCGTGTGGATACCGCCACAGGCTGTCGGTCGGCATCTCGACCCGCTCCAGCAACGCGGCTGCGCGGTGACGACGCGCGTCATCGTCGCGCCCGATCCCGTGCACGCGCATCGGCTCGCGCAGGGTGCTCAGGATGGGCAGGCGCGGGTTCAGGCTCGAGCCCGGATCCTGGAACACGACCTGCATGCGACGCCGGTAAGGGCGCATGCCGCTGCGCCCGAGGTGGGTAATGTCCTGTCCTTCCAGCAGGATGCTGCCTGCCGTGGGCTCGATCAGGCGCAGCAGCGCGCGCGCCAGCGTGGTCTTCCCACAGCCGGATTCCCCCACCAGCGCGAGCACCTCTCCCGCGCCGACCGACAGGGACACCCCATCGACGGCCTTGAAACTGTCCACCACGCGTCGCATCAAACCCTGGCGAACGGGGAAGTGCACCTTCAGATCGCGCAGTTCGATCAATGGGGTCGTGGTGACCTTTGGGGGCCGTACGGGGCGCGGGAGTCGCTCCGGGAGCGCGGCGATCAGGTTGCGCGTGTAGTCGTGCCGGGGGCGACCCAGGACGTCCTCGACACGACCGACCTCGACGAGTTCGCCCCGCGACATGACGCCGACGGTATCGGCGATCTGCGCCACCACGCCGAAGTCGTGGGTGATGAACAGCAGGCCCATCCCGCGCCGCGACTGCAGTTCGCGGATGAGCTTGAGGATTTCCGCCTGTACGGTGACATCAAGCGCCGTGGTGGGCTCGTCGGCGATCAGCAGTTCGGGCTCGCAGATCAGGGCCATGGCGATCATGACACGCTGGCGCTGGCCACCGGAGAGCCGATGAGGAAACTCGTTGATGCGTTTTGCCGGGTCCGGGATCCGCACCTCTTCCAGCGCCGCGAGGATGCGCTCGCTCCGCTGCTGATCGGACATCTCGGGGTAGTGCAGTGACAGCGACTCGTCGAGTTGCTCGCCGATGGTCAGTACCGGATTGAGCGAGGTCATCGGCTCCTGGAAGATCATGCCGATGCGCCCGCCGCGCACGGCCCTCATGGTGGGCTCGTCGGCGTGCAGCAGGTCCAGTGCTGCCGACCTTCCGGCGATGGCCTCGTCGCCGTGGCTGTACAGCCGCACCACCCCGCTAGGATGACGGTGTTTGCCCGCCGGCAGCAGCCCCATCACCGATAGCGCCGTGACCGACTTGCCGCTGCCGGACTCGCCGACCAGGCAGAATGTCTCGCCGCGCCTGACGCTCAGGCTGACGCCGTTGACCGCACGCATCCAGCGCCTATCCGAGGCCAGCTCCGTGACCAGGTCCTCGACGTCAAGCAGATTCACGAAGTCCCCTCGGTTCGACGCGTATGCGGGTCCACCGCATCACGCAGCGCCTCGCCAATGAGGTTGTAGGAGAACACCGTCAGGAAGATCGCCCCGCCCGGAAATACCGCCAGCCACCAGTTGAAGGTCGACGACTGGACCGCCTGGTTCAGCATCTGGCCCCACGAAGGGTCGTCGACCAGGCCGAGGCCGAGGAAGCTCAGTGTCGCCTCGGCCAGGATGGCGGAGGCGACCCCGAAGCTGGCCGCCACCAGCAGCGGTGCCAGGCCATTGGGCAGCATGTGGCGGAACAGGATGGAGGGCAGTGGCAAGCCGCAGGCGACGGCCGCCTGGACGAAGTCCTGCTCGCGCAGCTTGAGGAATTCGGCGCGCACGTAGCGCGCGTAGGCCGACCACGACGTGATGCCGATGATGATCATCATCATGTAGATCGAGCGACCGAAGAATGCGACGAACGTCAGCAGCAGGAACAGCGTAGGGATGGCCTCGAAGATCTCGACCAGGCGCATGCCGATGATGTCGACCACCCCCGAGAAGTAGCCCATCAGTCCGCCGATGATCGTGCCGATCGACAGCGCGATGCCGGTGGCGATGAAGCCGATGGCCAGCGCGATCCGCGAGGCGTGGATCATGCGGGCGGCCACGTCCGCCCCGTTGTCCTCGGTGCCCAGCCAGTGACGGCGGTCTTCGGCCTGCAAGGGCGCCTCGACACCGGTATCGCCCATGTCTCGCAGATAGTCTTTCGCCGAAAATGGAATCGGCGCACGCAGCACGCGCTCGACGGCGCCGGCCTGCTCGAGCTCGCGGTATTCCTCGTAGATGATCAGCGCGGGCGGTGACACGAGTGTGTAGGCCAGGACAGTCGTCACGCCCAGCGTCATGAGCAGCGCCAGCATGCGCAGCCATAGCCGCCCCGGCAGCATGAAAAACAGCAGCACGGCAACAAAGCCGATCAGCCAGATCCAGTCGACGGGCGTGAGGTAGGCCATGACCGGGCTGCTGGTCTGGCCATCGACCACCAGCAGCAGCGGATGGCTGCTGGCGATGAAGGGCGCGAAGGTGGCGACCAGTACCAGCACGCCGACCCAGGCCAGCCCGATACGCGCACCGGTGCTTTTCAGCAGGGCAGCCAGCACCTGGCGGCCCCAGGGCCGTGAACGCTTTTCCCGATCCACCGCGATCTCGGCGTCATTCATAGCTTACCCTCGGGTCAGCGATGGCGTAGGCGATGTCGGCCAGCAGGTAGCCGGCGAGCGTGAGCACACCGGACAGCAGTGTGACCGAGAGCACCAGCTCACGGTCGCGGGTCTGCACTGCCTCGACAGCCAGCTTGCCCATGCCGTCGATGCTGAAGATGCTCTCCACGATCACCGAGCCCGCCAGCAGGCTCGGCAACAAGGTCGCCGACACCGTGATCAGCGGCAGCAGCGAGTTGCGGAACACATGCCGCCAGAGCACTGTTTCCTCGTCCACGCCCTTGGCCCGGGCCGTGCGCGCATAGTCGGCCGCCAGGTTTTCCAGCAGCGAGGAGCGTGTCAGCTTGGCGAGGAAGGCAAGTCCGCCGTAGGACAGCGCGATCACCGGCAGCACCAGGTGCCAGGCCCGGTCGAGCAGGTAACCGCTGTGGACGATCTCGAGCCCGGCGAGCCGCGCGATCGCGATCCCCACGCCAATGCCGAGTCCGCCCGCCAGCGCAATCCGCAGCACCCGGCTGGGCATGCCGCCGAGCGCCGCGCCCAGGCCGGCACCGAGGGCTGTCAACAGCACGTGCGCCACGCCAATCGTCGCGCCCTGAAGCTGGTCCATCATCAGGTAGCCCAGCCCCGCGCCGATCACGCCACCGCCGATGTTCAGCGCCCGCTGCGGTGCACGTGCCGCGGCCCACACCAGCAGCGTGGTGCTCAGGCCGACGGCGGCGAACAGCCATACCAGGTCAGCCCCGCTCCCCAACCACGGCAGGAAGGTCTGGTCGAGTGCCTCGCGTCGTCCCAGCCCGGCGGTGGGGAACCAGCGCCAGTACTGCTCGGAGGCGAAGAAGCCGATGAACAGGACGCCGGCGAGGATGGTGGGCACCGACCACAGGCCGAGCAGGAAGAGGTTGGAGACGACGTCGAAGCGCCCGCCGCGCCCCCGGGCCGCCTGCACGCCAATGGCGATTGCGACGCCATAGATGAGCGGGATCGACAGCAGGTTGAGCAGCAGGGTGATGGGCAGCCGCTCGGCAATGAGGTCTGTCACTGGACGGCCGTAGCGGAAACTCGTGCCGAGGTTCGAGCCTTTCAGCAACGAGAAACTGCCGAGCGTGCCATCCGCTTCGCGCTCGAAGCCGACCGGCGAGACGTTGTTCAGCCAGCGCAGGTACTGCAGCGGGGCGGGCTGGTCGAGACCGTAGAGCTGGTTGTAATAGGCTTCCAGCGCCTCGCGCGCTTCCGGTTCGAGATTGCCGGCGCCGGTCAGCACGCTGGCGCTGATGCCGCCGGGTGCCGCGGCCATCACGGTGAATACCACAAGCGTGATGCCGAACAGGGTGGGCACCATCAGCGCCACCCGCCGCAGCAGGTAGATCAGCATACGGCAAGGGCCTTCACGGTGCGCCGGTGCATGTCAGCGAGAACGCTGGAGTGCGGCGGGAACGTAAATCTCCACGGGCACCGCCTGCAGGTTCAGCCCGAGCCCGGTGACTTCGAGGTTCTGCAGTCTGCGGTCCAGAAGGACCAGGGACTGTCTTCTAAACAGGAAGGTGTAGGGCTGGTCTTCGTAGAGGATGCGCTCGGCGGCCTGCCACAGCTGCATGCGCGCGTCGTGGTCGATCTCCCCGCGAGCCTGGTCCATCAAGGCGTCCAGTGCCGGGTTGACGTAACTCATGAAGTTGTCGCCACCCGGCCGCGCTTCACTGGAATGGAACATCTGCGTGATGTCCGTCTCGACGCCCGACGACCAGCCCAGCGACATGGCATCGAAGTCCTGCTCGCGGATCTTGTCGATCATCACCGACCACTCCGTGGGGGCCGGGCGCATGATAATGCCGGCGCGGGCGTAGAGATCGCGCAGGAACAGGACTGCCCGCTGCGTGTCGCTGGCCGATTGTGGGTAGATCAGTTCGAAGTCGAAGTTGCGCCCGTCCGGACCCTGCAGCACACCGTCCCCGTTGCGGTCCTCGTAGCCGGCCTCGAGCAGCAGCGCCCGCGCGCGTTGCAGATCGAACGGGATCACTGTCAGGGCCGGATCGTGCTGCGGTGAGCGCGTATTGAAAGGGCTGATCGCCGCTTCGGCATAGCCGAGAAAGATCTCGTCGATCATCCGTTCGATATCGGTCAGATGCGACATCGCCTGGCGCACGCGACGGTCGGCGAAACGTGTCGGCGCGCCGCTGCGTTGTTGGTTCCAGGCAATGAACGTGTAGCCTGCGACCGGGCTCATGAATTCGAATTTCTGCGTACGGGCGAGCAGGTTGGCGTCTCGCAGCAGGGTGGCGTATTCACGCGCGTTGGCTTCGTAGGCGTCGATATCGCCGTTGCGAAACGTCGTGAGCCGCGCGCTGTCGTTCTCGATGACCCGCCAGACGATTCGATCGAACGGCGGGTCCACCGGGCCCCAGTAGCGGGGGTTGCGTTCCAGTTCCACCCGCCCCTGGTCCGGTGTCCAGCTCTCCGGGTCTCTCAAGCGGTACGGCCCCGAGCCGAGCAGCAGGCCGCGGCTTTCGTTGAAGGCGCGCGGGTTGTCGAGGAACCGGGCGTAGAAATGTGCCGGCAGGATGTCCATCAAACTAGCGAGTTCCAGGCTGGCGAAATACGGCTCCGCGAATACGAACTCGACGGTGTAATCATCCAGTGCGGTCACCTGTTGGATCCGCTGCAGGAAGACGCGCTGGCGGGGCGCGGCAATCACCTCGTTCATGATGAACTCGTAGGTGAAGACGATGTCATGTGCCGTGAGCGGTTCACCGTCGGAAAAATTCACATCACGACGCAGTTGAAACCGCAGCGTCAGCCCATCTTCGGACATCGACCAGTCGCGGGCGACCAGGCCCTGCCACTCAAGGGTGACTGGATCGCGGACCAGGAGTCGGTCCAGGACATAATTCTGCACTGCAGAGCTGTAGATATCCGTCGAGATCAGCGGAGTGAGTGAGCTCAGGCCGACAGGAAACGACAGCACCAGCCAGTCGCCGCTGGCGAAGTCCGGCTGCTGCGCGGCTTGCCGGGCCCTGCGGAAACCGTCGCGCTCGGCATCCAGCGCGGCGCGCGCGCTGGCGTCTCCGTCAGCAATACCGAAGTTGCCTGCGCGCAGGCTGGCCTCGAGATCCCGCAGCAGCCCACGGGTGCGGCGGATATCGCCGGACTGCTCCTGCAGTGTCTGGGTCATCTCCGCCATGCGCTGCCACTGGCGATCCACCTGGATCATCAGCAGCACGAGCAGCGCCGTCACCACCCCAAAACCTAGCCACAATAGTCGGCGCTCGCCGGGTTTCGCTGCTTGCATAGGTGCTGTTGTCCGCAGTACGTCGCCGGTTAGCGAGGGCTGAGCATAACCGAACTTGCGCCGATTTCCAGGCTTTATCGGGTTTTTTCCCGTGTTTTTCTCCGTGTCCTGGCGTTCACGGCGCCTGCTTTGCATCTGGCTGGATCGAGGCTATTCTTGGTCGGCCGTAGACCATGCTCCCCCATTCCGACCGCCCGATGGGTGCCCCGACGCCTGCAGAGGCTGCCTCCGGGGAGCCGCCAGGCGCTGCACGCAGACATCGCCCTATGCAAGCGCAGACGCATCGACTGAGGCTTTTCTGGCGGCTGCTGGCCGGCCAGCGGCTGGTCTACGCCTGTGCCACGCTCGCGCTGGTCGTCGCCTCCTGTTTCCTGTATCTCGTCCCGCTGGTGCCACAGATCGTGATTGACGGCGTGTTCATGGCTGGCGAGGGAGAGGCTGCGCCGTCACGCCTCACCGCATGGGCCGTCGAGCGGCTGGGTGGAGAGACCTTCCTGCGCCAGAATCTGTGGCTGCCGGCCCTGCTCATTCTGGCCTTCAGCGCCATCGCCGGCGCGTTCACCTACCTGCGTGGCCGCTGGTCGGCACGCGCCAGCGAGTCGATCATCCGGCGGCTGCGAGACCAGGTGTACGACCAGCTGCAGCATCTGCCCTGCCGTTATTTCGATCAGGCCGAGACCGGCGACCTGATCCAGCGGGCCACCTCCGATGTGGAGACGGTGCGTACCTTCCTGACCTCGCACGTGGTGGAGATCGGCCGTGCGCTGATCATGTTCCTCGTGCCGCTGCCGCTGATGCTGTCGATCGACTGGCGCATGACGCTCGTCAGCGTGCTGCTGATGCCGGTGATCGTGGGCTTTTCCGTATTCTTCTTCCTGAAGGTCAAATCCGCCTTCAGGCAGACCGACGAGGCTGAGGCGAAGCTGACCACCACGGTGCAGGAAAACCTCGCCGGCATTCGTGTCGTGCGTGCGTTCGCCCGGCAGGCCTTCGAGGAACAGAAGTTCGGCCAGGCCAATACCACCCACCGCGAGCGGGATTTCCGGCTTTACCGAATCCTGGCCTGGTTCTGGTCGAGCTCCGATCTCATCTGTTTTTTGCAGCGCGCGCTGGTGGTCTGCGCCGGCGCATGGTGGGTGGCGACAGGCTCGCTGCAGGTCGGCGCATTCTTCTTCTTCATCACCGCCGTCGGCATGTTCATGTGGCCGCTCCGCCAGATGGGTCGCATCCTCACCGACCTCGGCAAGGCCATCGTCGCGCTCGACCGCATTGGCGAAATCCTGGGGGCAGCGCGCGAATCGGCGGCCGACCAGGTCGCGGCGCCTGGCCCGGAAACGCTGCGTGGCGAGATTGTCTTCGATCGCGTCAGCTTTGCCCACGCCGAGAACTCTCCGGTGCTTCGCGAGGTCTCCTTCCGGGTGCCGGCCGGATCCTCGCTGGCCATCCTCGGACCCTCAGGGTCCGGCAAGAGCACCATCATCAATCTGCTGTTGCGCCTGTACGATCACGATGCCGGCGAGATCCGCCTCGATGGCCACGATCTTCGCGAGCTTGACCGCGCCTTCGTCCGCCGGCAGATGTCCGTGGTGATGCAGGAACCGTTTCTGTATTCGAAGACCCTGCGTGAGAACCTGCGTCTCGCGCGGCCAGGGGCCAACGATGAGGAGATCATCGAGGCGACCACCGTGGCGGCGGTGCACGATTCCATCCAGCGGTTTGCACATCGTTACGACACGCTGGTCGGCGAACGGGGTGTCACCCTGTCCGGTGGCCAGCGCCAGCGTGTCGCCATTGCCCGGGCGCTGGTCAAGGCGCCGGCCGTACTGATCCTCGATGATGCGCTCAGCGCTGTCGATACCGACACTGAGGCGGCCATCCTGGCGGCGCTGGCCGCGCGCGCGGGGCACCACACCACGATTCTGATCGCGCACCGGGTGTCCACCGTGATGCATGCCGACCAGATCATCGTGCTCGAGCAGGGGCGCGTCACGGAGTCCGGCACGCACCTGGCGCTGCTCGAGCGCGGCGGCCTGTATGCACGGCTGTGGCAGGCACAGGGCGAGGCGGCCGAGGACTGCGAGCGCGAGCGGCTTGCCGGGCTCGCTGCCCGTGCGGAAACGGCGCCGCCATGAGCGACGTGGCGTTCCAGGAAGACGAGTACCATCGCCAGCTGGACCTGGCGCTGTGGCGGCGCGTGCTCAGGCATGCGCGGCCATACCGCAGGCCGCTGCTCGGGCTCAGTGTCGCGGCACTGGTGGTGGCCACTGTGGAGGTGTTTTTTCCGCTGGCCACCGGCTGGCTGATCGACGAGGCGGTGGCCAACGGCGTCAGCGGCAGGCTCTATGCCCTCGCCGGCTTTTATTTCGCGCTGTGCCTGCTGCTGTCGGTGTGCATTTTCGCGTTCATCAGCTTTGCCGGGCGCGTCGCGACCGGCGTCGCGTTCGACCTGCGCGAGCAGGCCTTCACACGCCTGCAGCAGCTGTCGTTCGCCTATTTCGACGTGCGCCCCGTCGGCTGGCTGGTGACCCGCGTCACTGCGGACGTCTCCAAGATCTCGTCGCTGCTGCCGTGGTTTCTCCTCGATCTCGTCTGGGGAGGCTCGCTGATTCTCGGCATCGCCGTCGCCATGCTGTGGATCAACTGGCCACTCGCGCTCATCGTGCTGGCGATCATGCCGCCGATCTCGCTCATCAGTGTGTTTTTCCAGCGTCGGATGCTCGGCAGCTCGCGGCTGATCCGCAAGACCAATTCGCAGATGACCGCAGCGTTCAACGAAGCGATCACGGGTGTGCGTACCACCAAGACGCTGGTTCGCGAAGACGAGGCGCTGCGGGAATTCCAGGGGCTGTCCTCGGGCATGTTCCAGCACTGCATGCGAAATGCCCTGCAGTCGGCGGCCTACCTGCCGATGGTGATGTCCCTGGGCAGCCTCGGCGTGGGTCTCGTACTGTGGCGGGGCGGTGTCACCCTTGGTAGCGCAGAAGGGAGCATGACGCTGGGTACGCTGATCGCGTTCATGCAGTTCGCTGCGTTTCTGCACATGCCGGTGGAGGAGCTCGCGCGTCGTTTTACGGACCTGCAGTCGGCCCAGGCGGCGGCCGAGCGTGTTCAGTCGCTGCTCGATACCGAGCCGGCAATCGCCGATTCGCCGGCGGTGTGTGCGCGGCTGGCGGCGCACAGCGCTGACGCGCCACGTGACGACGTCGCGATAGACGGTTTTTCGCCGCGGATCGAGCGCATCGCCTTTCGGGACGTCGGTTTCTGGTACAAGCCCGGCGAGCCTGTGCTGCAACATTTCGATCTCGAGGTGCGCATGGGGCAGACCATCGCGCTGGTCGGCGCGACCGGTGGCGGCAAGAGCACCATCGTGAGTCTGCTGGCCCGTTTCTACGAGCCCACCGAGGGTCGGATCGAGGTCGATGGTGTGGAGTACCGCGAACGCGCCCTGGAGTGGTGGCAGTCAAACTTCGGCATCGTGCTGCAGTCGCCGGTGCTGTTCTCGGGCTCCGTACGCGAGAACATCCGCTATGGTCGGTTGGACGCCACCGACGAAGAGGTGGAGGCCGCCGCCCGTCTGGTCAACGCCCATGGCTTCATCAGCGAACTGTCAGAGGGCTACGACTTCGATGTGGGCGAGCGCGGCAACCGCCTGTCGACCGGTCAGCGACAGCTGATCTCCCTGGCGCGGGCCGTGATCGCCGATCCGCAGGTGTTCATCCTCGATGAGGCCACCTCCTCGGTCGACACCGAGACCGAGCGGCTGATTCAGGACGGCGTACACAGGGTGCTGGAGGGCCGGCTGTCGTTCGTGATCGCCCACCGGCTCTCCACCATCCGTGCCGCCGACCTGATCCTGGTGATCGATGCCGGACGGGTGGTCGAGCAGGGCACCCATGCCGAGCTGATGGCGCGCCGCGGCCGCTATCACGCACTCTACGTCGGTCAGTTCACCCGGCAGCGCGAACAGGCCTGGTTGGCAGGTGATGCCACGCCGAGCAAGGCTGAGCTGCGCTGAGCTCGGCTACAGCGTGAAGCTCATGTCCTGCACCAGCATGCCCGGCGCACGTTTGCCGCCGACGTGGCGCTGGTCGTAGGTCATGACCTCCACGTGCGATTCCGTGAAGTCCGTGAGCTCGAGCAGGCCGGTGCCGAAGAGGTGGTAGAGCGTCTCGTCGAAGCGCAGGTCCGCGATCGGACCGACCACCTCGCCATTTTCGACCCACAGGCAGCCGAAGCGGGTCATGCCGGTCACCCTGCCGCGGGTCTTGTCCGACCAGTTCAGGTAATGCAGGTTCGAGAGGTACAGGCCGGTGTCGAGCTCGCTCAGGATGTCTTGGCGGGCGAGCGTGCCGGTGGCGATCACAGGGCTGCGGGGGGCTTCGTCCTCGCTGGCGAAGTTCGAGGGCAGCCCGTATTCCTTCGCGGTCTGGCTGCTGACGAACAGGTTTTCAAGCCGCCCGTCGACGATCAGCGGCAGCTTCTCGGCGAACACCTCGCCGCGTTCGTTGAAGCGGGGCGAGAGGCCAAGCGAGTAGTCCTCGTCCAGGGTGAACTTCGGGCTCAGCATCCGCGTCCCGTCGACCAGCTCGGTGAGGCTGCATTCACCGCGGCGATGGGCACCGGCCGAGAGGGCGTGCCAGTTCAGCATGCCCATGATCTCGTGCACCGCCGCCGGCGCCAGGTAGCAGCGGTACTTCCCGGGCGCGAGCACCTTGCGCTCACGGTCCATGACCTCGAGCGCCTGCAGCGAGTCGCCGATCACGGCCCGCAGTGTCGCAGGGTCGAAGTCCGCACCCCCGTAAGCGCCCTTCACCGCCTTCTGCCGCGCCGAATACAGCGAGTAATCGAAGACGAAAGACGAGGCCGAGAACCAGTGCCGTTGGCCGAGCGAGTTGGCATTCGCCCGGTGGACGGGGCCGGCCATGAACAACCCGGCAAGATCGATGTCCTGCAACTCGGCGGCGACGAACGCCAGCACGTCCTCCGGGGCGGGCAGCTGGCCCGTGTTCACCACCCGGCTGGTGCCGTGATGCTCCAGCGCACTGACGTAGGGGTCGTCCGGCAGCGTGGGTACGACCGCCTGGAGCGTGCCGAGCGTGTCCAGCACGGCGGCCCGGTTGAGCGCGCTGTTGCGCGACAGATTGATGGTGTGGGACTCATGCTTCTGCCCGATCACCAGCTCGAGTTCCAGGGTGGCCTGCGCGACCGCGGAGACCTGCCTGACCCGGGAGCGGTTGAAGCGCAGAAAGCGCGTGTCCTCGGCGCAGAAATTGAGGTTCAGCACTTCGTCTGACCCGAGCCGTGAAAACGCCAGTTCAGCGACCTCGTCGAATACCTCTTCCCAGGGGGTCACTGGGCACCTCCGAACACTTCGATGCCGCGGAATTTGCATACCGGGATGGCATGACCCACGCGGATGGCCTGATTGGGTTCGGCCTTGCCGCAGTAGGGTGAGCCCCAGGCCTCGAAGGTGTCTGCGTTACCGACGTGGGTCAGACTGTTCCAGAAGGGTACGGTCGCGCCACGATAATTGGGGTTTCTGAGCGTGCCGGTGAGGGTGCCGTCCTCGATCAGCTGCGCATACTCGCAGCCGAACTGGAACTTGTTGCGGTAGTCGTCGATCGACCAGGAACGGTTGGTGTGCATCAGGATGCCGCGCTCGGTGGCGGCGATGATGTCCGCCAGGCTCGACTCACCAGGCTCGATGTTGATGTTGGCCATGCGATCCAGCGGTGGCCGGTTCCAGGAGGCTGAGCGCGCGCAGCTCACCCCCGGGAGGCCCGAGCGCGTCTGGCTTTCGATGCCGCCGATGCCGCGCTTCAGAATGCCTTGTTCGATCAGCAGTGCCTTGTTCGCCCGCACGCCGTTGTCGTCGAAGGCGTACGAGGCCATCTCTCCGGGAAGCGTCGGGTCGAAGCTCACGTTCAGGAGCTCCGAGCCAAAGCGCAGCCGGCCGAAATCCTCGGGCGACACGAAACTCCAGCCTGCATAGTTGCGCTCATCGCCCAGGATTCGATCGAGTTCCAGCGGATGGCCGATGGACTCATGCACCTGCAGATAGAGCTGGTCAGGCATGAGGATCAGATCGGTGGTTTCCGTCGGGCATTCGGCAGCCGACAGCAGCTCTACGGCCTGCTCGCGGATCCGGTCAGCCTCGATCAGGAGGGTATCGAGTTCCAGCGATTCCGCCCCCCACTGGCGGCCCTGCATGCCCAGCGAGCGGCGCTGGATCTCCGTATCCCGTTTCGCGGTGGCGATCAGGTCGCGGGTGACGATGCTGAAGTCCTGCACCCAGCGCGCGCCCCCGGTGCTGGCGAAGGCGATCCGCGTCTGCGTCAGCATCGCCCAGGCCGAGGCCTCGATGATGCGCTCGTGGGCCTTGAGGCGCGTGGTCAGTTCGATCAGTCGGGCCTGGATTTCCCGGGGCGAGAGTTCATCGAGCGGCTGGTCCACGGGCGAGACGTATTCGCCGGACTCGTTCGGCCGGACAGAGGTGTCGAAGGGGAAGAGGTTCAGCCGGGTGGCCGCACGACACAGTGACAGTGCCTGGTCGCAGGCCGCCTGCAGGCCCGCCTGGCTGAGGTCGCTGGTGCCGACGTAGGCGAACTGGCCGTCCTTGAGCACCTCGACCATCATCCCGTCCTGGGTCTGGGTCGTGTTCCGGCCGACCTGGCCGTTGCGGGCCATGCGAAACGCGGTCTGCTCACGGTAATGACGTATACCGACCCAGTCGGCGTCGTGGGACAGCTTATCAAGGGCCCGGGTCAGGGAAAAAGTCATCAGGTGTGCTCGCGGCAGGATCAGGGGCGAAGCGCCGAGCGTAGATCAGAATCGCCTTGCGGGCCATTGTTTGTGGAGGGGGTACGATGCCACCCTGGCAGCGAATTTTCTGGTTGGCGTGCAATCAGGCAGGGACCTGCCGCGTCTCCCACAGTGAATCCGCCACCACGGGATGCCAGAGCATGGCCTCGATCCAGGCACTGACCGATGACGACTACCAGCGCGCCTTCCGCTATGCACGCTCGCTCGGCGCCGACCGCGACCTCGCGCTGGACCTGGTGCAGACCGCCATCGTCAAGGCGCTGGCCTCGGCGCGCCAGGACATCGAGGCGCCGCTGGCCTACCTGCTGACCAGCGTACGGCATGCGTTCTACAGCGAGATCCGCCGGGAGAAGGCTGCCGCCTGGTCGTCGCTGGAAGATTTCGAGGGTGTGATCGCCACCGACCTGCAGCCGCTGGAGGACATGGTGATTGCCAGAGATACGCTGCGCCACGCCTGGGCCACGCTGAGTCCGACCGAGCGTGAAGTCCTGCACCTGTGGGCGGTCGAGGGCTATACGGTGGATGAGATCAGCGCACATACGCACACGCCGCGCGGCACGCTGCTCGCGCGTCTGCACAGGCTGCGCCGACGGTTGGCCGAACAGCAGACTGCACGCGCCTCGGGAGTCGAGTCATGAGAAACGAACAGATGCGGTGTCCTCTGAAGGAGGGCATCCGCGAGATCGTCGCGGAGGAGCGCCTCGATGGCGCCGAGCTCGAAGAGCTGCGTCGTCTCGCTCAGGCGCCGGCACCGGAGCTGGCTGCGGGCACTGTGGCCGGCGCCGGCCTGGATCGTCCTGCCAACCCGTCGCGTCGGCGCTGGTTGAGCGTGGCCGCGGGTGTCGGTGTCGCCGGCGTCGCCGGTGTGCTGGGCGCGAATCTCATCGGGCGCGGTGGCAGCGGTACCCGCGCCAACGCCCAGGCGCTCGCCGAGGAGATCGCCTACAACCATCTGCGGGTGGCCCCGCTGGACATCGCCTCCGCGGAGTTGCCCCGTCTGCGCGACGGCTTCGCCACGCTGGGTTTCAGCCTGCTCGATGCCGCCGAGGTGGAGGGCGTGCCCGGCACATTGATGGGCGGGCGTTTCTGCTCGGTCGCCTCGGTACCTGCGGCGATGCTGCGTTACCGGACGGATGCCGGCGTGATCACCGTCTACCAGGCGCTCTACGATCCGCATCGTCACCGCGGCGCCGCCGACATGGATGCCGGCATGCCCGGTCATGTGCGCCATGCGCGTGGGGTAGAGGTGTGCCTGTGCCATACCCAGGGCGTGCTGCTGGCCGTGGCCAGCGGAGGGGTGTCCCATGCGGCCTGACCGGCACATCCCGCGCGCGGCCGCGTAACGCAGTTCTACCGGCGGCCTCGTGCCGCCATTCCTCCAGCCACCTTAACGAAGGAGCTTTCTCATGCTCAGGACCCTGTTCGTCCCGATGATGCTGGCAGCGACGCTGCTGACCACGCCGGCCCTTGCCGCAGATACTGCCGAACCGTTCGAACCATTCTCCCAGGCCCGCTTCGAGGCCCTGCAGCAGACGGGCCAGCCTGTACTGGTTGAAGTCTACGCCGACTGGTGCTCGACCTGCCGACGGCAGTCGCCGATTCTCGCGCGGCTGCTGGGCGAGGAGGCGTTCGGTGACGTGGTGGCGCTCAAGCTCGACTGGGATACACAACGAGACGAGGCCCGCGCGCTGGGCGCCCCTCGGCAAAGCACGCTGTTCGTGTTTCGTGGAGGCGAGCGCCAGGTGATGTCGGTGGCCGAGACCGATGAAGCCCGTCTGCGCGAAGTGCTCGCCAAGGCGCTGGACTGATCGGCCGCCGGAGCGATCATGGACATTGCCGCCATCACCCTGGGGCTCGCGTTTCTCGCCGGGCTGGTGACCACGCTCTCGCCCTGCGTACTGCCGATTCTGCCCATGATCGCTTCGGCTGCCACCGGCCGCCATCCGCTGGGGCTGCCCGCGCTGGCGGCCGGGCTGGCGTTGTCCTTTACCCTGGTGGGTGTCGGCGTCGCGTCCAGCGGCCACCTGCTCGGGCTGGAAGAGGCCACGCTGCGTCTGGTTGCCGGCGCGCTCATGGTGACTGTTGCGGTCGTGCTGCTCAGCAGTCGGCTGCAGCAGGGCTTCGCGACGGCTGCCGCAGGCCTCGGCGGCACCGCCCATGGTCTGGCCAGCGGCATTCGGGCCGATCATCCCGGTGCGCAGTTTCTCCTTGGCACGCTGATGGGTGTGGCCTGGAGTCCCTGCGTGGGGCCCACGCTGGGCGCCGCGATCGCACTCGCGGCCGGCGGCAGTGGGATCGCCGAGGCTACCGTGATCATGGCGGTCTTCAGTGTGGCGGCAGTCGTGCCGTTGACCGTCGCCGGGTTGGCCTCACGGCGACTGTTCGCGCTGAACCGCGCCGGGCTGCAGCGTGTCGGCGAGATCGGTCGGCGCGTGATGGGGTGGAGCCTGCTGCTGATCGGCGGCCTGGTGCTGCTCGGTCTGGACAAGCGCCTGGAAGCATTGCTGCTTGACCTCGCTCCCCAGTGGCTGCTGACCCTGACCACGCGTTTCTGACGCTATGGCCCCAGCCGTTTCAATCCGTAGAACAGGATCAGATGCCCGTCGAAGTCGATCACCCCGGCTTCCAGTCCGGGCCGACCCGCTTCGCGACTCATGAACTCCCGCGGCGGGATCAGCTCCAGTCCAAGCGCCTGGACGCGCTCGATGACCGCTTCGACATCCGGGACCGTCTGCACCCAGGCGACGCGGCGAGGGGGTGTGTAGTCCGTGTCGGGCAGGTCGGGGACCTCGCCAAGGCCGAGGATTTCACGTCGGTCTTCGCCGTCGAGATAGGCAAACCGCCGCATTGCACCGGGTTCGATGTCGAAGAAAACGTATGAATAGGAATCGGGCGCGGTCTCGGACACCCTGCTCAGCGCAAGTCCCAGAACATCCCGATACAGCGTGAGCGCGCGCTCGAGATCGCTGACCAGGATGGACTGCCGATAGACGGGTGCCAGGTCATTTGAAGTCGGCGGTGGTGTGACGCTGCATCCACTGAGCGCGATCGCGGCTAAACCGATTGCGAAAGAGCGACGAAACATAGGGGTCTCCACAAACAGGGATGGCCGAAGGGCCTGACCGACTCAGTCACAGCGACTCGTCTCCGGGTCGAATTCATGACTGCGGTGCGCCGTCACGGTGAAGTTCGCTGCTGGCGGGTCGAACCGCAGAGGCAGGATGTCCTGCTGATAGGTTGCCGAATACCAGAACTCGGTCAGTGCC
This sequence comes from Gammaproteobacteria bacterium, assembly GCA_007693855.1. Classification (GTDB taxonomy): domain Bacteria; phylum Pseudomonadota; class Gammaproteobacteria; order Steroidobacterales; family PWYM01; genus PWYM01. The sequence continues at coordinate 27,673 of RECU01000043.1, forward strand.
TGCTCATCGGGGAAACGGACGACCAGACTGACATGGTCGGCGGGTGGCGTTCCCTCCAGCACGGAGAACGGCCGTGCCTGATTGACGTATCGTCCATCCACCCTGGGGTACAGGCCGGAGGCGAGCAGTGCCTCCGAGTACGCGGCCATTCTGGGGCGATCCAGGGTTTCTCCGCTGATGATCATGTAGACCGCACACGCCTCTGCGCGGGCAGAGTGTGCGGAGGCGACGCCAGGCATCGGGACGGCGCTGCCCTGACAGGCGGCGGCCAGCACGCAGCCGAAACTCACTGCCAGGCGCTTCACGGCAGTGCTGCCGGCGACCGACGTTCCATGAGTTCGACTTTCGTGCCGTCCGGTAGCGCGACCATGGCTGTTCGATAGCGCCCATGAGGGGGCAGCGAGAGGTGGATCACCGGGGGTGCCGGCTCGCCGGAGAAAGCGGTCCAGCGCGCCAGGGTCTCGTCGAGATCGCGGACCTCGAAGCTCCACGACACGATGCCCCGCACGGGGCCTTCCACCTGCGCGGCGTCGGCGCGGTCCGGATGGTCGAGGTGGGCCATCACCACGAGATAGCCGGTGGTCGCGCCAGGGCTGAACCACTGCTGGAAGGCGATGCGCTCGCCGCGTTCCAGGCCCCGCAGGCCACCGTTCGGCCCGCCACTGCTGAACTGTGTTTCACGCCGCAGTTCGTACTGCAGCACGTCGGTCAGAAATGCACCGTTGGCCTCGAGGTCGGCCACGAACATGCTGCCGTAGGCGATGCCGCCAATGTCCAGCGCCGGATCGAGCGGCCCGATCGGTTGCATGGGGCCGCGATCGACGCCCAGTACCAGCACGTCATCCGGCGCCTTCAGGTGGTATTCGCCAACCTCGTAGGTGCTGCCATCGTGCCGCGGGAAGGCCATGGTCATCACCCCGGCAGTCGACTCGAACCCCAGACCGTTGGCGATCGCATGCCGGGTGTCGAGACCGTTGACCGGCAGTCCGAAGCCGAGCGGCCCGATCAGTCGCGCGTCGTAGCCCGGCCTCCGGGTCGGCAGATCGTCAGCCACCTCGATGAGCCGGACCACCGCAGCCCCGGGGGCCCCGGGCTGGCTCAGCACATGCACGGTGGTGCCGGCTTCGAGGGCCAGGCCGAAATGCCCGGAGAGCGCCCGAGCCGTTTCGGCATCCAGCGCTTCGCGCACATGCTGCAGGTTCATCGCGCCCTGGAAAAAGCGTCGGGCGCGGAGCGGCTCGCCCGTGGCGATGGTGACGGCGGCCAGCGGCAGGGTTCTGGCCTCGTCCGGGCTCGAGGAGGGGACCATCGGGTCGCGCGACGCAGCCTCGTCGTTGCCGCTGTGTGCCGGAGTGTTGGCAAGTGCCATGAGGATTCCCGCAAACCAGACCAGGGAGACCAGGATTCTGCCAGTTCGGCGTGAGGCAGTGATCGGCAGTAGAGACACCGGTGGATTCCTCTCAGTACTCGTAGCGCAGCGTCAGGTACCAGGTGCGCGGCGGCCCGAAGTAGATGACGCCGCCGCCGCCGGCGGACGCCCGGCGCTGGTAGAGCTTGTCGGTCAGGTTACGGCCACCCAGGGCGACCGACCAGCGCTGATCGGCGGTCTGGTAGCGCATCTCCGCGCCGAGCAGGGTGTAGGCGTCCTGGTAGGCAAACGGCGTGTTGACCGTCGACATGAAATAGTCGCCGTTATACGTCAGGTTGGCGTTCAGCCGCAGGCTGCCGTGTCCCGCCAGGTCGGCGCGATATTCCGCGCCGATACGCGCTGTGATATCGGCGACATACTTCAGCCGGTTCTCGGTCGCGCCGGGAACAGCCGACGGTGCCACCACGGAGCGCAGAAACTTGTCATCAGTCCACCCGGCGCTGACGTACAGTGCGAAGTTGTCTGTTGGCAGCACGCTGAGATCGAGTTCCAGCCCCTGCAGGCGGACGTCATTGGTCAGCACCTCGAAGGTCCCCTGGCTGGCCAGTACCGTGCTGGGCAGGTCGGTGTAATCGGCCCGGAAGGCCGTGAGGTTGGCCGTCACCAGGCCATCCAGCCATTGCGATCGAATGCCGGCCTCGTAGTTCTTCACCTTGGTGGGTGCGAAGGGTACGTTGGCGACTGCGGGGTTGAACGGGAAGCTTTGGTAGGCGCCAGCCTGAAACCCCTTCGCGAAACTCGCGTACACCGAGATACGCTCGGCGACCTGATAGTCCAGGATGACCCGCGGCGTGAACTGTGACCAGGTGTCGCTGGTCGACAGGTCATAGGGCGTCCCCAACGGGGGCAGCCCGAGTGCGCCGAAGTGGCTGCGGCTCAGCGACTTGCGATCGCGCGTGTAGCGTCCGCCCAGGGAAATCTCCAGCGCCTCGGTCAGCGGATACGTGGCCTCGCCAAACAGCGCGAAGCTGGTGGTGCGTTGGTCGAGCTGGAACCCCGAGGCGAACTGAAAGCCTGCCGGCTCGGAAAACCGCCCGAAAATGTCGTCGCTGTCGTTCTGCTCGCGCATGGCGAACAGGCCGGCGACCCATTGCCAGGTGCTTGTTTCTGTCGACGCAAACTGCAGTTCGCCGGTCAGCGTGTCGTTGGACCAGTCGCGGATGTAGTCGAACGACGGCCCGCGCTCGGCAATGGGTTCCCCGAGCTGGTTGACCAGGTTGGTGGCGTTCGGGCCACTGTCGGTGTCGGTGGCCTGCGAGAGGTCGAAACTGCGGTAGCCGAGGATGGTCGTGACCGTGAAGTTGTCCAGCGCGTACTCGATGTTGGCCATGAAACCACTGCCGGAGAGGGTCTGGTCACCGGCCAGTGTCGGTGCGGCCAGACGCGGTCCGTACAAAGGCGCGGCCTGGCTGATCTGGCCGTTCACGAGGTTGTCCTGCGGTCGGCTGGAGATGGCCGGGATCCCGGACTGTGGCCCGGCATTGTCGAGCGTACGATCTGCGGTGACATAGACGCTCAGGCGATCGTCGGGTTCCCAGAGTGCTGACAGCCGCGCGCTTTGGCGATCGGTCTGGTTGTAGCGGCGTGGCCGGTCATCGCCGGCCTCGGCCAGGGCGTCGCGCACGAATCCTGAGTTGCTGCGCGAGATGACGTCAAGCTTGACGGCAAACGTCTCGCTGACCGGCGATGAAAACGAGCCTCGCACATCCAGCCGATCGAAACTGCCCAGGGTGGCGTCGGCGACGACGCGCGGAGTCTCCAGGGACGGGCGCCGAGTGACGTACTTGATCGCTCCGCCGGTGGAATTGCGGCCGTACAGTGTGCCTTGCGGTCCGCGCAGCACCTCGACGCGTTCGAATTCGATGATGTCGAGGATCGCGCCGGGGGCCTTGGTGTACGGCACGCCGTCGATGTAGATGCCGATCGGCTGCTCGGATGCTGCCTGGGAGTCGTCCTGGCCGGCCCCGCGCAGGAAGATCTGGGCCACGCCGGCGCCGGTGATCTCGGAGACGGCGAGGCTTGGGACCACGGCGTTGAGATCGAGCAGGTCGTCGACCTGCTGGCGCTGCAGATCAGCGGCCGAGAATGCGCTGATGGCGATGGGGGTGTCCTGCAGCGATTCCGTGCGGCGCCGGGCGGTCACGACGATGGTGTCGAGCCGGCTGCTCGCGCCGTCGTCAGTCCGGGCGGCCTGCTGCGCCAGGGCGGTGCAGGGCAGCACGACAGCGCCGGAGAGGGCCAGGCACATGGCGGCACGGAGGATGGGATTGCGAGTGGGCATCGACATTGGGCTCTCCAGCAAACGGTTCGGCAATGACGCAAGGCTATTCATCCGCTTTAGCCGGAACAATGGGTTATATTTGGAACATGTTGTTCGGTATTTCAGGATAAATCCCATGGATCGGTTCAGATGCCTCGAGGCCTTCGTCCAGGTGGCCGAGATGCGCAGCGTCTCGCGGGCGGCCGCCGTGATCGGCATTTCGAAGTCGGTTGTCTCCGAGCGGGTGTCCCAGCTCGAGAGGCTGGTCGGTCAGACGCTGCTGTTCCGAAGTACCCGGCGGATCAGGCTCACGGAGGCTGGCGAACAGGTTTACCCGCTGTATGCCGATCTGGTGGCCAGATTACGGGACCTGCCGGATAACGTCTCGGCTGAGCCTTCGCGCCTCAAGGGGCGCTTGCGTGTGGCTTCGGTGATCGACCTGGGCGTCGCGGAGATGTCTTCAGCGGTTTCGACGTTCGCGCGTGACAACCCTGAGCTCGAAATCGAACTCGTGGTCGGCGAAAGTCTGGTCAACCCGGTGGATGACGGGTTTGATCTGACGCTGCATTACCGACGAATTCGTAACGACCGGGTGCATCAGCAGGCGATTGCGCGGGTCGAGACGGCAGTGTTTGCCGCGCCTGCATACCTCGCAAAGCATGGGGTGCCGGAAACCCCTCAGGAACTGCAGGGCCATACCTGTATCGGCTACAGTCAGCAGGTGACTGTCAACGAGTGGAACGCGAGCGAGTGGCATTTCATTCGGCACGGGCAGCGCGAGACGGTCCCGGTGGTGTTGCGGGCGCGCTCGAACAGCGGGCATGTACTGACGCGCTGGGCGGCCGATGGTCTCGGGATCGCGGTGCTCCCTCGGCTGAGGGTAGAGGGCACGGATTACGCCCATGCCCTGCAGGAGATTCTGCCCGGATATGAGACGCCGTCGTTACAGCTGTATGCCAGTTATGGACGGGCATTCCGCCATACGCTGAAGGTGACGCGCTTCGTCGCGAGCCTCCGCGAAGCGTTGAATCCCGCACAGGGGCTGTCCAATCCATCTCCGGAAAGCGAAGGTACGCAGGGATGAGCGAGCGCTTGGGGACTCCTGAAGGTGAGGGCTTGGGGTCGCAGCACGAGCTCAGCGTCGACACCCGCGGTCGCGGCCTCCATGACATCACCCGGCCGCTGGCCGAACAGGTGGCCAGCTCAGGCGTCAGCGCCGGCCTGTGTCATGTCTTCATCCGCCATACCAGCGCCTCGCTCCTCATCACCGAGAACGCGGACCCCGACGTGCATCGCGATCTCGAGACCTTTCTCGCCGACCTGGTCCCCGACGGCGATCCGCGCTTCGTGCATCGCAGCGAGGGGCCGGACGATATGCCGGCGCACGTGCGCGCTGCGCTGACGCAGACGCATCTCGCCATCCCGGTGGTCGATGGACGCCTGGCGCTGGGTACCTGGCAGGGGGTTTATGTGTGGGAACACCGCAGGCGCGGGCACCGGCGGCGGGTGGTGGTGACGGTCCGCTAGTCGGGCGTGCGCGCGGCCTCTGCGGACCCGCCGAGGGGCTCGGGATCGACCCGCCAGACCACCGGATAACGACAGTCCCCCATCTGGAACATCACCCCTGGGAGGTCCGGCAGCGGGCGCAGACTCGGCAGGGTCACCCCCGTGCTCCGCGGCATGAGGCAGTCGAACCACTCCTGTGACAGGCTGCCCACAAACTGCCAGCTACCACGGTGTTCGCGGAAAAACCGCGAGAACTGCACGTTCACCCGCATCTCATGCTCGGACTCCAGGTGCACCCGGATCCCGAGCACCACCCAGTAGTCTTCATCCTCGTAGTCGACAGCCGCGACCAGGCAGCCAAGGAAGTCCCCCGTGCAGGCGCCTTGGACGCCGCGATCCTGGGCCAGCGCGGCGAGCACCTCAGGCGGCAGCGCTTCGCCGTCGGCCGGCTGCAGATGCGGAATCACCCGCGCGACCGGATCGAAGGGTTCTCGCGGGCGCAGTCCCGGCTGGGCACGATCCAGCCGCGCCAGGAAGGTCGGGTCCTCCGCCAGCGGACTGGTGCGCAGCTGCGCCAGGGCGTCGCGGCCATGGCGGCCCAGCGAGCGCTGGAGGTGATGCGCGCTGAAGCGCTCCGTGGGTGTGCGCCCGTCCAGCACCCTCGCGAGCTGGTCGGCGGCCGCCATGCGACGAAGGTCCGCCACGGGGGAGTGCACCGCGAACAGGACGGCGACCAGGGCCAGGGCCAGGGCGGTGTTCCAACGGCCCACCGTCTCCGGGACCAGCGCGCGGTGCCGCAGCAGCGACCAGGTCATCGCCAGCGCATAGGCCATGAGCGCGGCGATGACCAGCGCCGCCCAGAGCCGTGGCACGGTCCAGCCGAACACAGCGACGCGATCAAGCAGGCCGACCATGGCCACGACCAGCAGCGGCAACAACAGCATCGCGCCCGCACCCACCAGCCATTGCAGCCGACGCATGCGCCCGCTGAAGCCCGTCTCGCCCATCGCGGCGTTCGCCAGCAGCAGCATGAACGCGGCCAACCAGAGCAGGGCTGTCGGCCGCCGTCCCGACTGCCAGAGCAGCTCGATGCCGGCAAAGGGCAGGGTAAGCGCGAAGCCGATCACGATCACGGCGGCCAGCGGCGCCAACACGCGCGCCAGCGATTCGCAGATCGAGCGCACGGCGGTCACCAGCCCGATCCGCGTGCGCACCAGCACCAGGCCGATGCCGCCGGCCAGCCCCGTGGCCGCGTAGATGAACGGTCGCTCGAAGAACAGCTCGCGGAAGATGTCGATGCCAATCAGGCTGAACAATGCGCTCCAGGTGACGAGCAGCGCCCAGAACAGGGCGATGAAGGCGAGCACCAGCGCGAGCGTCAGCGCATTGGCCCAGGCGGCTTCGAGCTGGCAGCGCCAGGGCAGGCCCTCGCCGGGTGAGTCCCGCCAGGCGCGGAACAGCAGCGCCGTGATGAACACGATCAGGCCCGCGGCGAACAGCAGGTCGGGCGCGAACATCTGTCCCAGGTCGCCCCCGCGGATATCGCCCGTGGCCGGGTCGGGCTCTGGGGCCAGGACGCGACCGGTGTGCCAGCCCATGATCGCCAGCAGCAGGCCGACCAGGCCGGTCGCCGCCGCGTCATAGTGCAGCTCACCCGCGCGCAGGGGGGCGAGATAGATGAACAGTGGCACGCCGGCGGCCAGCAGATAGGCGGCCAGCAGCACCGCTGCCCCAGTGGGCGGCCAGCCACCGTCATCGATGGCCGCGCCAAGGGCATACAGCGCCAGCGCCTGGAGCAGCGCGACGGGGATCAGGGCAAGGCGGGCGGCGCGGGATTCCATGGGAACAGTGTAGCTGGAGTGCTGTCGGAAAGGCTCAGGTCAAGGCTGCGGCAGCCGGGTTTGGCATCGCGGCGATTGCGAAGTATCGTGCCCGCCTGAAACCTGGTCTGAATACCGCCGACCGAGCCAGCACCGCCGACCGCTGTGTTGTTCTACAGATGATCGACCCACAGCATGCAGGAGCATGACCATGTCCGCTTTCCGTTCCCATCACGTCCTGTTTGCGGGCGGTGTCGGCCTGGTACTTGTCGCCCTGGCCGCCTGCGAGTCAGGTAGCGTTCCGGAATCCCCACGTCCCGCAACAGAGAGTGCAATGACAGACACCGCCCCCACCAGCTCGGCACTGATCGAACGCGCCCTGAGTTTCACGCCGCCCGAGATCGAGGCCCGACCCGTGACGATCGAGCAGCTCGGGCGCACCCGCGTCGACAACTACGCCTGGCTGCGCGACGACAACTGGCAGCAGGTCATGCGCGATCCCTCGGTGCTGCGCGCCGACATCCGCGAGATGCTGGAGGCCGAGAACGCCTACCACGACGAGGTGATGAGCCCGCTCAAGGCGCTGGAGGAACGGTTGTTCCAGGAGATGCGCGGACGCATCAAGGAAGACGACAGCTCCGTGCCCGCACGCGATCGTGAATGGTTCTATTACTCGCGCTTCCGCGAGGGTGGCCAGTATCCGATCTTCGCGCGTCGCCCCGCCGACGAGCAGGGCGAGATTTCCGGCGAGGAGATCATCCTGTTCGATGGCGATGCCGAGGCCGAGCCCTACGACTATTTCCGCCTGGCGGCGTTCGAGCACAGCCCCGACCAGCGCCTGGTCGCCTGGGCGGTCGATACCAACGGCTCGGAGTACTACACCATCCGCATCCGCGATCTCGCCAGCAACGAGGACATCGCCACGCTCACCGACGAGGGCTACGGCTCGCTGGTCTGGGCCAACGACTCGCGCACCCTCTACTGGGTGTGGCGTGACGAGAGCGCGCGGCCCAAGCGCGTCTATCGCCAGCAGATCGATTCCGCCGAGCGGGAGCTGGTGTACGAGGAGGCCGACGACGGCTTCTTCATCAATGTCGACCGGACCGACGGCGACAGCTGGGTGATGGTCGCCACCGGTGACCACACCACCAGCGAAATCCGCCTCTACGATGCCAATAATCCCGCCGCCGAGCCGTTGCTGGTGGCGGCGCGGCAGCAGGACGTCGAGTACTCGCTGACCGAGACCGGCAAGGGCATGTTCATCCTCACCAATGTGGACGGTGCGGTGGACTTCAAGATCATGCGCGCGCCGGTGGACGACCCGCGCCGCGAGAACTGGGAAGAATTTCTCGAGCATCGCCCGGGCGTGTACGTCACCGGCCTGATGGGCTTCGAGCACTGGCTGGTGCGCTCGGAGCGTGCCAATGCACTGCCGCGGATCATCGTGCGCAATGTCGACAGTGGTGAGCAATACGCCATCGCCTTCGAGGAAGAGGCCTATGCGCTCGGCATGAGCGGCGGCTACGAGTTCGCCACCGACGAGCTGCGTTTCACCTACGAGAGCCCCTCCACCCCGCGCCAGACCTGGGACTTCGACATGGCCACGCGCGAGCGCACGCTGCGTAAGACCCAGGAGATTCCCTCAGGACATGATCCGGAGGCCTACACCGTGCGCCGGCTGAACATCACCGCGCGCGATGGCGTCGAGGTGCCGGTGACGCTGCTGCATCGCGCCGACGTGGCCATCGACGGCTCGCCGCCGCTGCTGCTCTACGGCTACGGCGCCTATGGTCTGTCCATGCCCGCGACCTTCTCGATCAGCAACCTGTCGCTGGTCGACCGGGGCATGATCTACGCCATTGCCCACGTGCGCGGCGGCACGGACAAGGGCTACGGCTGGTATCTCGACGGCAAGCTCGATCGCAAGACCAACACCTTCAATGACTTCGTCGATGCCGGACGGGCGCTGGTCGAGGCGGGCTACACCAGCGAGGGCCGCATGGTGGCCTTCGGCGGCTCGGCGGGTGGGCTGCTGGTCGGTGCGGCGATGAACCAGGCGCCCGAGCTGTTCGCTGGCGTCATCGGTGCCGTGCCGTTCGTGGATGTGCTGAACACCATCTCGGATGCCACGCTGCCGCTCACGCCGCCCGAGTGGAACGAGTGGGGCAACCCGATCACCGACGAGGCGGCCTACGACTTCATGCTCTCCTACAGCCCCTACGACCAGGTCAGCGCCCAGGCCTATCCGCACCTGCTGGCGACCGCCGGGTTGACCGATCCGCGCGTGACCTACTGGGAGCCTGCCAAGTGGGTTGCACGCGTACGCGAGCTGCGAACCGATGACGGCCTGACCCTGCTGCGCACCAACATGGGTGCCGGGCACGGCGGTGCCTCCGGGCGTTTCGATTCGCTGCGCGAGCGCGCCCAGGACTACACCTTCGCGCTGCTGGTGGCGGGGTTGGCCGACGACTGAAGGCCAGCCCTGTCGGGGCTCGAACTACTGGGTGACGAGCCAAAGACAGTCGACAGTCGATCGCACGCACTGTGGCGCGGTAGACTGTGGTGATGATGTTTTGCCTACGCAGAGTATTTGCTGTCTGTCGTTCGCTCCCGGTGCTGTCTGCCGCCGCGTGCATCGTCATTTCACAGTCGGCGATGACCACGCCAGCGGTAGCGGATGAGCAGAAGTCAGCGCCGTCAATCGGTCTGGCGTTGGGCTCTGGCGGTGCCGGTGGGCTGGCGCATATCGCCATGCTCGAGGTGTTTGAGGAGTTGTCGCTGCGGCCCGCCGCCATCAGCGGCAGCAGCATCGGCGCGATCATGGGTGCGCTGTATGCCGCGGGGATGGACAATGCCGCGATCCGCGAACTGTTCATCGAATTCGCCGACTCGGCGCTGAATCCCTTTTCGGACATCACCGAGCTGGGCGAGGGTGCCAGCTGGACGGACCTGCTCGAGCTGGATAACAGCGGCATTCTCGATGCGGACGGCTTTCTCGACTTTCTAGGCGAGCGTATCGACGCACGCGAGTTCTCGGATCTCGAGATTCCCTTGCAGATTGTTGCCACCGACTACTGGACCGGGGAGACGGTGGTGCTGGACGAGGGCGATCTCTTCCAGGCCATCAAGGCCAGTATGGCGGTGCCGGGCCTGTTCTCGCCGGTAGAGGACGGCGACCGGCTCCTGATCGACGGCGGTGTCTCCAATCCATTGCCATGGGATGTGTTCGACGATGTGGACCTGGTGGTCGCCATCGATGTCACCGGCGTGCGTCAGCCCTCGCCGGACGGGTCGCCCGGCATTGCGGAGATGCTGTTCAAGTCCTTCGAGATCATGCAGCAGTCGATCATCGCCCGGATGTCTGCTGCAGCGCCTCCGGACATCTACATCAAGCCGGCACTCGAAGATGTCCGGTTGCTGCATTTCGATCGCGTGGACGAGGTGCTGGCCCAGGCGGGTACTGCGGCCGATGAGCTGCGTACTGGTTTGCAGGACAGCCTCGCCAAGGGACAGTGATTCGGGTTCATCCCGGACAGTGTGGGCGAGTTCACAGCGCTGGCAGAGGCTCCGGGCTAGTGTCATCGCATTATCCGTCATATCACAGATTCCCCATGCGTGAGGTCAGCGGGACATCCCCTCCGCCCGTCAATCCGCCCGGTGATCGGCCCCGCCTGTCGGGGTCTTCGCCCTTTCTGGCCGTACTCGGGGTTTTTGTCAGTCTGATTGTCGTGTCCCTGGTGGTCGGTGCCTGGCAGGATCGCCAGCCTGAGTGGCAGTTGCGTCAGGCTGTGCTCGATGACGATCTTCCGCGCGTTGAGGCTCTGCTGTCGCAGGGGGCGCCGGTCAATCGCATCCTGACCAGTAGCACCGTCCTGCACCATGCGGCCTGGGCGGGCAAGACCGATCTGGTCCGGATGCTGCTTGCCCATGGCGCCGATCCGAATATCCGCAGTACGCATCATGGCGAGACCGCGCTGCATAGTGCGGTACGTGGCAACGCGCCGGAGATTGTCGCGCTGCTGCTCGACGCGGGCGCGCACACCTGGATCGAGCTGCATGCCGACAGTGAGCAGTGCGTGACCGGGGTTATCTATCCAGCGGGTTCTTCGCCCGAGGACATCGCCCGACAGGGCGGCTATCATGAGGTCCTGGCACTGCTTCGTCACCGCTGAACCCTGGAGTCGCTGTTGAGTTGGCCGCTGCACGATCTCACCGTCAGTCTCATCCAGGCCGCGACGCATTGGCATGACCCCAAGGCGAACATGGCCATGTACGGCGAGCGCATCGAGGCGCTCGGCGAGGCCTCGCCTGATCTCATCGTCCTGCCCGAAACCCTGCTGAGCGGCTTTACCCGCGAGGCCCAGGCCCAGGCCGAGACCATGGACGGCCCCGGTGTTGCCTGGATGCGCGAAATGGCGCAACGCGCCGATGCCGTGGTCACCGGCAGCCTGGTCATCGCCGATCACGATGCCATCTACAACCGCCTGATCTGGGCCACACCGGAGGGTGGCCTTGAGTGGTACGACAAGCGCCATCTGTTTCGCATGGCCGGAGAGCACAAGCGCTACGCTGGCGGCCGTGATCGCCTGATCGTCGAGTGGCGCGGCTGGCGGATCTGTCCGCTGGTCTGCTACGACCTGCGCTTCCCGGTGTTCTGCCGCAACCGCTGGGACGCGACACGGGGTGCGGACTACGACCTGCTGCTGTTCGTCGCCAACTGGCCCCAGGCGCGTCGCCATGCCTGGCGGAGCCTGCTGGTGGCCCGTGCCATCGAGAATCTGAGCTGGGTCGTGGGCGTGAATCGCGTTGGCCGCGATGGCAACGACGTGCCCTATGCCGGTGACAGCCTGGTCGTCGACCCTCTCGGGGAGCTGCTCGCCGACCTCGGTGAGCGTGAAGAGAGTGCCACGCTGACCCTGTCGGCAGCGCGCCTGCTGGAGCACCGCGAGCG
>RECU01000098.1 GCA_007693855.1 Gammaproteobacteria bacterium
TCACCCGGATGGCGATCTCGCTGCGGTTGGCGACGAGCAGGCGGCGGAGCTTGCGCATTCAGAAACTCCCGGGCAGGCGCCCCGGCCTGACTGCCGGGAGGTTCATTCGTTCAGGGGACATTGTATGCATAACTTATGTCAGATGGTTTTGTGAGGGTTACGAGACACGAATCACATGCCTGGTGGCGATTGTAGGGTTACCCTCTACTTCTGAGATGGTTTTGCATGCCTTAAATTAGCGCTGGACGCGCCAGAGACGGACTCGCGAGAGCATACTATTCCGTTCCCCGAAGGGCGAGTTATGACCAGCACTGGAAACCACGCCCCGAAATCCCAGTCTACACTGGGATTTACACTTATTGAGTTGATGATCGCGATTGCGGTTCTTGCGATTCTGGTGACCGTCGCCTTACCGAGTTTCCGGACTGTCATCGAAGGAAACCGTGCAGCGACACTGGCCAACGAGGTGATTACAGCGTTGAGCTACGCTCGCGCGGAAGCCATCAGAAGAGGCGCGCCTGTCACCTTATGCGCTTCGGCAGACCAGGCCTCCTGCGCCAACTCGACTGACTGGGCCGCCGGTTGGATACTGGTAGATGAGTCGAATGTGCTGATCAGGACCTGGTCCCAGATCCCCGATTCGGTAACGCTGACGGGTCCAGCCAACCTCGTGTTCGTGGGGAATGGCACCCTGAATCAGGCGCCACTGCAGGATTTCTGTCTGACAGTATCCGCGGCACAATCGCGCATAATCGAGGTGAATCGGGTGGGTAGAGCCCGGGTGGAGGCTGCCACGTGTTGATCCGAGGAACATATCGCATACGGGCAGTCTCCAACACGCCGGGGCCTCAGCGACAGCGGGGAGCTGGCCTGCTTGAGGTATTGATTGCCGTACTGGTGCTTTCTGTCGGCCTGCTTGGCTTGGCCAGCCTGCAGCTCAACGCATTGCGTTTCAATAACAGTGCCTTTCTACGCTCCCAGGCCACGATTCTGGCCTACGATATCGCCGACCGGATGCGGGCCAACCGACCGGTCGCACTGGCTGGCGACTACAATCTCGCCCTGGCTGCCACACCCCCCACCGCGACAACAGTGGTCGCGACAGATCTGCAGGAGTGGCGGGGACAGTTGGCGGCGCGGCTGCCCGCCGGCACTGGCGCGATAGACGTTTCAACCGTCGACAGTGTCGCCGTGATCCGTGTCGTTTGGGATGACACGCGTGGCGTCGGCGCCGCGACCGAATTCGTCTTCAGGACACGGTTATGATGTCGCCCTCGTCACCCCGACGGTTCCTACAACGCGGTATCACGCTGGTGGAGCTGATGGTTGCGCTGCTCATCGGCATCGTGCTTGTCGGTGGTGTGATCCAAGTCTTTCTCGGGAGCCGAGAAAGCTATCGGCTGAACGAGGCATCCGCAAGGTTGCAGGAGAACGGTCGCTTCGCAATCGACGCCATCTCGCGTGATCTGAGAATGGGAGGGTTCCCACCGTGTTTTCTCCGCGGCGGAATCGTGACAAACCTGCTGGCGGGCGTACCCCCTGCACTGAACCTGGATGAGCCGGTGAGCGGCTGGGAGGCGGCTGGCACGGCGCCAGGCGAAACCCGTCCATCGAATCCGGGCGCCGCGCTTGAGGCCGTGCCCGGCAGCAGCTGGGGAACCACCGCCGGGGTCACCGTAGCCTCGCTCAACGCTGTGCCAGGCGCCGATATCCTGCGGGTACGCAGGAACATCGAGTTCCCGCCAAATATCACCGACATCTCACCGGGGGCAGCACAGACAGTCGTCACCACCACCCAGACCTCGGATCTGGCAGTTAACGACATTTTCGTCATGTGTAATGGCAATACCGGCCAAGGCTTTCTGGTCCAGGCGTGCAACGTCCAGGACATCGCGGGCGGTCCGGGCATCACGCTGACGAACGCTACGCTCTCTGCGGGCTGCACACCCGGTAACCAGATGCCGCACGACCTGGGCGGCAACTGGGGCAATGAAGGACTGCTCACGATCCCGAGGGAAATCGTATTTTTCGTCGGCAAGCGCGACGGTGCTGCGGCCAACCCCCCGGCACTGTTCAGGCGCGTGGACCGCGACGGCCTGGCAGGGCCGCAGGCTGAAGAGCTGGTCGAGGGTATCGAGAGTCTGCAGTTGCTGTTCGGCATCGATACCACCGGCAATTTCACGGCCGACGACTACGTGCCGGCGGATCAGGTCCCGCGCTGGGACCGCGTTGTCGCTGTGCGGATCGGACTCCTGCTGGTGAGCATTGAAAACAACGTGGTTCCGACTGGCCAAGGCAGCCTGGACGTCCTCGGGACCACCTTCCAGCCTGCCGCCAACGACCGCCGTCTGCGCCAGGTGATGACGGCCACGGTCGCCTTGCGGAATCGCGTGCCATGACCATCGTGCCAACCGTTCAATCCACTCGGCCACCGCGCCAACAGCGGGGCATGGCTCTGGTGATCAGCCTGATCCTGCTGCTGCTGATGAGCCTGATCGGCCTTACGGCCATGCAGAGTTCGACCTTGCAGGAGCGTATGGCGGGAAACACCCGGGATCGTCACCTGGCCTTTGAAGCCGCAGAGGCGGCTCTGCGGGAGGGCGAGGCGTTCCTGGATCAGCCGACGCTTCCGGACTTTACCAACACCGCAGGCCTGTATCAGGGCAACGCCGCCAACCGCCCGGTTTGGCATGGGCCAGCGCAGGCGGCCGGCAACGGGGTGCGGACGTTTTCCGGGGATATCGGTACGGCTGTAGCGCAGCCGCCTGAATATTTCATTGAGGAATTACGCGACATCATTCTGCCGGGTACCGAGACGGAACTGCCCCCTCCACCTACCAGCATCTCGTATTTCCGTATTACCTCGCGCGGGTTTGGCGGAACCGCCGAGTCGGTCGTGGTGCTCAGCACCATCTATCGTCGAGACTGATCTCCTGCAGGGAGATCGGGAGAACATGACATGAAACAGCGTACAACACAGCTCCTTTGCTCAGTTGGGCGAGGTCTGCGACACGCGGCGCTTGGGGTACTTCTGGGCGTGGGCACGACCACCGCGGCGCAGGCCCAGATCTCACAGGAACCGCTATTTCTCGGCGGTGGCAATGTCCCGGGTAACCTGTTTCTGGTGCCCTCGGTGGAATGGCCGACAATTGTCAGCGTGGCCAACTTGGGGGCCTTCGACCCCGCGCGACGCTACGTTGGCTATTTCGATGCCAACAAGTGCTACGACTACCATTTCAGCGAGACTGAATCGGAACGTCACTTCTTTCCGGTGGCTACGCCAACTTCACCCAACTGTGCAGGGTCACTATGGAGTGGTAACTACCTGAACTGGGCAGCGACCCAGAGCATCGATCCGTTCCGTTCGGCGTTAACCGGCGGCTATCGGGTCGTCGACACCCCAACGGAGACCTGGCTGCAGAAGGCGCGACATACGGGGCAGGGCGGCACCGGCATCTACCCCAACCGGCGGCTGCCCAATAGCGGCAACAACGCAACCCTTGTCGCCGGCCACACGCCTGGCGACTGGAATTTTTTCAGTACCCGAATACAGGGACTGGGGCATCGGATGCGCTTCACGCGCAGCGGTAGCCTGAACGACACACCCATTGCCTTCGACCCGGCGCTGCCCTCACTTGATCCTGAGGCCGTTTATGAGGTCTCGATCAGGGTAAAAGTGTGTGACCCGACGGCCGGGCTCGAACCGAACTGCCGAAACTATGGGTCTAACTGGAAACCTGAGGGACTCTTGCAGCAGTACGCCGACGAGATCCGCTTCAGCGTCTTCGGCTATCTGAATGACTCATCCATGACGCGCGACGGCGCGGCACTGCGTGCGCGCCAAAAATTCATTGGCCCGTCACAGCTGGACCCTGCATTGGGGATTATTCCCAACCCCAATCGTGAATGGGACCCAAGCACAGGTGTCCTGGTCGACAATCCCGACCCCGAGGATGTCATCAGCACCAATACCGAGTTCACCCTCTCGATCGCCAACAGCGGAGTCATCAACTACATCAATCGCTTCGGCGAGATGACCAACACGCAGCATAAAGACTTCGATCCGGTGTCGGAGCTCTACTATGCAGGTCTCCGTTACCTGCGCAACATCGGACCGGTGGCCGCGTACACCGACATGGGTGGCGCAAACGCTGCGACCCGTGCACGCTACGCAGACGGATTTCCCGTCATCACCGATTGGGATGATCCGGTACAGTATGTCTGCCAGCGAAACGTGTTTCTCGGCATTGGTGACATCTACACCCACCGCGACAAGAACCTTCCCGGCAATACGGCCTTCCGCTCGGATGAACCCGCCATCCCGCCGGAGGTGGCTGAAGACTTCGCGGATAATGGTCTGAATGTTATCGAATGGACCAACCGGGTCGGCCAACTCGAGGGGCTGGGCAACATCGGGAACACCAACAGCTGGACAGGTAGGAACAATTCAGCATATTTGGCCGGACTGGCGTATTTCGCCAATACTGAAGATATGCGCCCAGACCTGCCGGGTCGGCAATCCGCCTCGACATTCTGGGTCGATGTTCTGGAAGCACAAAGTCTTGAGGGGATGGCAAGAAACCAGTTCGCCCTGGCCACCAAGTACGGTGGATTCCGGGTGCCCAGGAACTTCGACCCGGCGACCCACAGCGATCCGCTCCCGTTGGAATGGTGGCACACCAACGGCATCACCTTGACGCCCTTCGGATCGGGCGGCAGCGGACAAGCGGCGTTTCCCAAGCCCGACAACTTCTTTCTCGCAGGGGACGCGCAGGCCATGGTCGAGAGCCTGGCAGAGGCCTTTGCCGCCATCGCCGCCCAACTTCGGGGTACGGCCTCCTCGGTCGCCGCCAACTCGACCCGCGTAGATGCAGACACGGCGATCTACCAGGCGCTGTTCGACAGCAGCGACTGGAGCGGTGACCTGCTCGCCTTCAGCATCTCGACAACAGGCGCCGTGGCGGCCACGCCGACCTGGAGTGCAGGGCAACGTCTCGATGCGCTCAACACCATCCAGATCGACTCGCGGCGCATTTTTACGGTAACGCCGCCTGCCCCAGTGACAGGCGACGCGGAGCGCTCAAACACGGGCGTGAATTTCACCTGGGCCAACCTGGCAGCAAGCCAGCAGGACGCGCTTCGGCAACTGCCGGGCGGCGGGACGGCGCCAGCTGATGTCGGCCAGGCGCGCCTGAACTATCTCCGTGGAGTTCGCGACCAGGAACGCAGCACGACCAATCCGGCGGCACCTTTCCGTGAGCGCGGCAGCCGGCTCGGGGATATCGTCAACTCCGATCCGCAGTTCATCCACCGCCAGGACTTCGGCTACGCCGTCCTCGCATCGCAAGCCGCCTTCTCCACCACCTCGGCAGGTAATGACTACATCACTTTCCGCCAAAGCACGGCCTATCAGGCGCGTCCGCCGATCGTGGTCGTCGGCGCGAACGATGGCATGCTGCATGGGTTCGATGCCCGGCTCGACACCAATGGCGGCCGTGAGCTGTTCGCCTTCGTGCCTGCCGGTGTCATGGAGAATCTCTACCAGCTGACGCTGCCGGAATACACGCACCGGTACTTCGTCGACGGGACACCACGAATCGCCGATGCGTGGCTGGGGTCCTCCATGGGCTGGAGAACCATCGTAGCCGGGACCACTGGTGCCGGCGGTCGGAGTGTCTTCGCGCTGGATATCACCAACCCGGAGAACATGACACCTGCAGACGTCCTATGGGAATTCACCCATCCAGACATGGGCTATACCATCGGGCAGCCCGCAATAGTCGCATTGCCTAACGGCGAATTCGGGGTTGTCGTCACGAGCGGCTATGACTCCGCGAGTGGCGGCGGGTCCATCTGGTTTCTTAGTGCTGCCGATGGGGAACTCATCCATCGCATTGATATCCCCGATGGTGGGGATCTGGGCGCGCCACTGATCGTTGACCTGAATCGAGATCGGGTCGCAGACAGGCTGTATGTTGCCGACACGCTTGGCCAGCTCTGGCGCTTTGATCTCCCTGGCGACAACATCTCGCAGTGGCAGGCGCCGAACAATCTGCGTAGCGGCACCTCGCCAATACCCCTCTTCCAGGCGACGGACGCGGTGGGCAACTCCCAGCCGATTACTGCGCCCCTGGCTTCCGCGTTCAACCAGAATGGCGAGCACATGGTATTTTTCGGCACGGGTAGCTTCATCCGGGTCGACGACAATTTCGTCGAGCCGAATCCGATTGATCGGCCGATCCAAAGCTTCTACGCTGTCGTGGACCGGGGCGTTCCGCTGACGGATCGCAGCACCCTGCAGGAGCAGCGGATCATCACTGAACAGCTTGTCAGTGGCAACCGGGTGCGTGGTGTAAGTGACAACCAGATCTCCCTGGGCCAGAACGGATGGTACCTTGATCTACTCTGGGACACGCCTGAGGGCGGACCGGGTGCGCGCGGAGAGCGTGTTGTATCACGCGCCCTGATCCGCGGTGATCGGGTGATTTTCTCTACCCTCATCCCCTCCGATGACCCCTGCGACTTCGGCGGTGACAGCTACATCATGGAGCTCAACACCTTCAGCGGATCGCGGCTCGATTATCCCGTCTTTGATATTGATGGCGACGGACTCGTGAATGAAAACGATTTCATTGAAGTGATCATCGAGGGAGAAACGGTACGGATTCCGGTATCCGGCATCGCACCTAACGTCGGTATCATCCGCACTCCTGCCGTGATCACGGGCTTCGACGGTGGAACGACCGAAAGAAAATGCGTGGCCGGTTCTGCAGGCGAGCTGATATGCATTACCGAGGCGGCTGCCTTCGGTCCTGGACGCCAATCCTGGCAGCAGCTGAGGTAGGAACATGTATTCACCGACTCGGCAGCATTCAGCAGCAAGGCCGGCGCAACGAACGCGTGGCTTCACGTTGATCGAGGTCATGATCGTGGTGGTGATCGTTGCGATCCTGGCGACGGTCGCTTTCCCCGCCTACACCGAGCAGGTCAGAAAGACACGGCGTGCAGACTGTGCCGGAACGCTATTGCTGGCTGCCAATCAACTTGAACGGCACTTTACTGTCAACAACACCTACGTTGGAGCTCCGGCACTCCCGCAGTGCCCCGCCGACGGGGGCGCCCAAACCTATGCCGTCACGGCACCTACACAAACCGTCAATACGTTTACATTGCAGGCTGCGCCAGTAGGCGCCCAGGCGAATGATCGCTGCGGCACACTCACATTGACCCATACTGGGGTGAAAGGTGTGACAGGCGCAAACGCCGGGGTCACCTGGCAGGATTGCTGGTAACCGTGGCCGGAATACCCCTGCCAGCTTTCTCTGGACGGGATATTCTGCGCTGCTCCTCGGCCAGCCCCGCCAGCCGCGACTGCACGGCCTCCGGCATCGGGGTGACCTTGCGGACGGCCAGGTCGACATGCAGGTTCAACCACTCGCAGGTGGCCGCCAGATAGCCCTCGCGGGCGTGGTACATGCGATAGAAGTGATGAATCCGCTTGGCGTCGTGGCCGAGCAGCTGCATGCTGAACAGCATCTCATCGCCAAGCTTCATCTCGCGCTGATAGGTGACATGCGACTCGACTGCGAAGGTGGAACAGCCGGTCCGATCCCGGTAGCTGTCATCGATGCCGAGCATCGCCCATAACGCATCGACCGCGTAATCGAAGGCCAGCACGAAATAGGCCACGTTCATGTGGCCGTTGTAATCAATCCACTCCGAGCGGACGATCTCGCGGTGGAGCACCGGCAGGCCATCGGGCAGCAACACGCGCCCTGCATCCTCACTCATCGGCGAACAGCGCCACGCTCAACGTGCCGTCGCTGCGGGCGAAGCCCCGCGCCATGCCCTCGGTGTTGAACGGCATGCTGATGGCGCCGTCGGCCGAGAGTGCGATGACGCCGCCATCACCGCCCATGGCCGGGATGCGCTCCATGACCACCTGGCGTGCCGCCACGTCCAGCGGCTCGCCGAGATAGTTCACGCGCGCGCAGATGTCATAGGCCGCCACCGCACGGATGTAGTACTCACCCCAGCCGGTGGAGGAGACGGCGCAGCCGGCGTCCGCCCAGGTGCCGGCGCCGATGATCGGCGAATCGCCGATCCGTCCCCAGCGCTTGTTGGTCATCCCGCCGGTCGAGGTGGCGGCGGCCAGTTCACCGCGCATATCCAGGGCCACGGCGCCGACCGTGCCCCGCACCGGGGCCACGTCGCCCAGCGCGGCCTGCTGCTGCGCGGCCTCCAGGGCCCGGCGCCGGCGCTCGGTGTGGAACCACTCCAGCGGCATGAACTCCAGGCCCTGGGCGCGGGCGAAGGCCTCGGCGCCCTCGCCCGACAACATCACGTGCGGCGAACGCTCCATCACGGCGCGGGCGGCAAGGATGGGGTTACGGACGCCCTGGACACCGGCGACCGCGCCGGCGGCACCGCTGCGGCCCAGCATGATCGAGGCATCGAGCTCGTTCTCGCCCTCGGCGGTGAACACCGCACCGCGACCGGCATTGAAATGCGGCGAATCCTCCAGCAGCCGCACGGCTTCGCTCACCGCATCGAGACTGCTGCCGCCCTCGGACAGGATCCGCACCGCGGCATCGACCGCCAGACCGAGGTCGCTGCGCATCCCCGCCTCATCTTCAGGGGTATAGCTGCCCGGGGTGACCGCACCGGCGCCGCCGTGCACCACGATGACCCAGTCGGGCGTCGCCTCAGCCGCCTCGCCAGCCGCCGCCGCTCCGGGGGCCAGCCAGGCCGCCAGCGCCGCCACCACCACTGTCTGCAGGATCCTGCGCATGAGCGTTCCTCCTCGCTGCTTGCCGATCGACCGGGGCCGTGCGGCCCGCAGGCTGTCGCGTTCAAGCGAGTATACGCAAGCCCATCGGGGCGTGTGCCTGGTGGGGAATTGCGCGACAATGCAGGGCCGTTCTGACAGGATCCCCGCTTGACCGACCTGGCCGCCGACCGCCCCCGCGCCCGCTCGCTGCGACCGCTGCGCGCGCTGGTGCCCTACCTGCGCCCCTACCGCGGGACGCTGATCTTCGCGCTGGCCGCCCTGCTGACGGCCTCGGCGGCCATGCTGTCGTTGCCCATCGCCTTTCGCTTCCTGGTCGACCAGGGACTGGCGGTCAGCAGTGCCGAGACCATCAACCGGTATTTCCTCGTGTTCCTGCTGGCGGCGATGGCACTCGGCGGTTTCTCGGCGCTGCGCTTCTACCTGGTCAGCTGGCTGGGTGAGCGCGTCGTGGCCGACATCCGCGAGGCGGTGTATCGCCGGGTGCTGCGCATGGATCCGGGCTTCTTCGAGATCACGCGCACCGGCGAGGTCCTCTCGCGCCTGACCACCGACACCACGCTGGTCCAGTCCATCACCGGCTCGACGCTGTCGATCGCGCTGCGCTCGGCCATCAACCTCACCGGTGGACTGGCGCTGCTGACCCTGACCAGCCCCCGGCTGGCCGGCATCATCGTGCTCATGGTGCCGCTGGTGATCGTGCCCCTGATCATCATCGGCCGGCGCGTGCGGCGCCTGTCGCGGGATTCGCAGGACCGCATCGCCGACTCCAGCGGCCTGGCGGGCGAGACCCTGAACGCCATCCAGACCGTCCAGGCCTTCACCCTGGAGGCCCTGCAGGGCCAGCGTTTCGACGACGCGGTGGAACTGAGCTTCGACACGGCCATCCGCCGGGCGCGGCTGCGCGCGGCCTTGACCGCGGTGGGCATCATCACGGTGTTCGGCGCCATCACGCTGGTGCTCTGGCTGGGTGCGCATGCAGTGATCACCGGCCAGATGAGCGGCGGCCAGCTCAGCCAGTTCCTGCTCTACGCGATGATCGTGGCGATCGCCGCAGCCGGATTGAGCGAGACCTGGGGCGAGGTCCAGCGCGCGGCCGGCGCCATGGAGCGGCTGCAGGAGCTGCTGGAAGCCGAGCCCTCGATCCGCGCGCCGGAGCACCCGGTCGCGCTGCCGGAGCCCAGCCGGGGCGAGATCCGCCTGGAGGGTGTCGGCTTCAGTTACGCCTCTCGCCCGGAGACGCCGGCGCTGCAGGGCCTCGACCTGCACATCCAGTCCGGCGAGAACATCGCCTTCGTCGGGCCCTCCGGCGCGGGCAAGACCACGACCTTCCAGCTGCTGCTGCGCTTCTATCAGCCGACCGCCGGGCGGATCCGGGTCGACGGCGTGGACATCGCCGAGACCGACCCGGAAGCGCTGCGTCGCCGGATCGCGCTGGTGCCTCAGGACACGGTGCTGTTTGCCGCCAGTGCCCGGGAAAACATCCGCCTGGGCCGACCCGACGCCAGCGATGCGGAGGTCGAGGTGGCCGCGCGCGCCGCCGCGGCCGACGACTTCATCCGGGCGCTGCCCGAGGGCTACGACACCTTCCTCGGCGAGCGGGGCACACGGCTTTCCGGCGGCCAGCGCCAGCGCATCGCCATTGCCCGCGCGATTCTCAAGGATCCCCCCATCCTGCTGCTCGACGAGGCCACCAGCGCCCTGGATGCCGAGAGCGAACGGCTGGTCCAGCAGGCACTGGCCAAGCTGATGGAACAGCGCACCACCCTGGTGATCGCCCACCGGCTGGCCACCGTGCTACGGGCGCATCGGATCGTGGTGATGGAGGCCGGGCGGATCCACGC